>QFQQ01000005.1 GCA_003243445.1 Citrobacter freundii | reverse complement strand
CAATTCCTTCAGGACGCTTCAACAGCAGTAAGCGTAAAATCTGCGGAATCTGCGGGAACCTTACGCAAGTCCGAAAATTCGGATAACGATTAGCCTGAAGGGGGAGATTTAGAGGGGGCCCTACGCCAATCAATTCAGGGAAATTTTGCTAACTAAACGACATCGAATTTTAATTGTGATTGAGGAATGCAGCAGGCTTTCCATACAGATCCTCATTCTTATTCCGAATGACGAATCATCGGTGACAGCACACATAAAAAGTACTGTAATCGATCAACTGTATCTTCAGGCTATTCCAAAGCCAAATTATAAATGCAAAATCCACGAAATAATATCATTGATCGCCGGACTATAAACACCATCTTTCAACGACCGGTATTCCTCCGGTCCGCACGTGTTGCACTCCTGCAGCAGGTGGTTCAATCCTTTAAACACTTCTACCCTGCTGCCTGAGTGCTTCATGGAAGGCACATATCTGTTCCAGTTATCAACACTCGCTTTTACATCGATCATCCTGTCCGCAGAACCATATATCACGAGGCAGGGGATCTTCACTTGCTTCATGTACATTACCGGATCAAACCGGATATGATACCTGTACCATTTACCGGTAGCCTGCGTAATATAACTTTCCACGAAAAACCGGAAATGATCATTGACGATCTTCAGGCTATCGATCATCCGTTGGTCTTTTTGCTGCCATTCGGTATACGTATTTCGGAGTTGTTTTTCCATATCAGGTGAATCAGCGAACTGGTAAGCCGTACGGAACATCAGTCCGTTAATGGTATTGAAACGTTTTTTATTCAGGTCAGGTATACCGGCTGCATGAACGAGTTGCTCATTCTGTGCGATCAGCGCATCAAGCCCCTTACTGGCAAGGCCGGACAATGAAACCAGGAACTGCACATCTGAAGATCCTGCCGCTGCTATCAGCGCAGCCGCAGCTCCTTCACTGTGTCCTATCAATCCTATCTTCGCCTTCAACAATTCCTTTCTTGTTTTCAGATAACTGATCGCCAGCAATGCATCCGCGGCAAAGTCTGCTGTGGTCGCTGTTTCATACACGCCGGTTGTCGCACCCGTTCCCCGGTCATCCGTTCTCAATACAGCGATACCATGACTGCTTAATGAATCCGCCAGTTGTGCAAAGATCTTATGACCGGCCATGGTGCCGTCCCTGTCCTGCTTACCGGTTCCCGACACCAGCACAACCGCTTTCTTTATTTCCCTGTTAAGCGGAAGTGTCAGCGTACCGGCAAAAAGAATAGAACTATCCTGCTTGTAATACCGGACTTCCTCTGAATGATAAAGAGGCCTTGCGGCCTCTTTGTTTTTATCTATTTGATGATGAACCGCTGCTTTGTCGTTCTTACCTGCATTCTCTTTTTTTAATTGCTGAATGATGAACGAGATCTCATCTGCCAGTCCGCTGGGGCTTCCTTTATAGCCAATATTCAACCAGCGCAACCGGCCATCCTGATCGATGATCATCTTGAAAGGGATCCCCGACAGCTTGTATTTTTCTGCATACGTTGCATAGGTAAGATCTTCCTGGTCGGATTTCTCATTGAACCCATCATACAGCACATTGAAAGAATATTTTTTTGCGGTGATGAACCGGTCGATCTCCTTTTTATATTCAGGGTTGGTTTCCATCGTAGAGATGAAATAGAAAGCTACTGATGTATCCTTACTGAATTTATCAACCGCCAGTTGCATACCCGGCATTGCTGCTTTGCAGGGCGCGCACCAGGTTGCCCAAAAATCAAGCACCACGATCTTTCCTTTTTGTGCAGCAAGACTGATCGTCTCACCTTTTGTATTCTTGAGGGTGAAAGGCGGTATTTCCTGGTTGGTCATTTCGTCCATGATCCGTTGCTGCGCAACGGTGACCTGTGTCCCGGACTTCAGTGAATTGACCCATTCTTCAAAACCAGTTGTTTTCTTTGCCTGTGCTGTATATTCTTTTTTCAGTAGCTCCAGCAAATACGGCGTCAGCGCATTTTCCCTGGCCGCGTCGAACAGCAATGGCTTTATCTCTTTACTCCTTTTGTTGTCCTGCAATAATCTTACATAGAACTCGTTGAAATCAGCTTTCTTTCTTTTGTAAATGGGTTCAGCAAGTGACGCGATCTCCATTGCTTTCTTTGCCTGTTTACTTTCATACAAAATACTTGCGTGTGTGAACAGGACCACCGCATTCATTCGATGCTGTTGCTCCTTCCACTGAGAAGCGCTGTATACACCATCGGGCGGACGGTTCATGATCTCGTTGTACAGCAGGTCCGACAATTTCAACAGGGCTTGTAACGATACACTCTTTTTCTCATGCGGGATCTCTACCATGTGATGATAGAAGGTTGGCAACTCTGATGTTGGAACATCATGCAGGTATTGATACAGGCGACTGTAATTGCTGTCTTTGATGATCGGTGTGTAGATAAAATTGCGAAAGAGCTTGCCGTAATAAAGATCACTGGTCTGCGTTCTGATGCCTGCAAATGCACTGCTGGGATATTTCTTTAAAAGCGCTTCAAGACCGATCGCAAGGCTGTCCTGGTTGGATTGCCTGAATAAGCGGTAGATCTCCGCATCTCTCGCGGCTATTCCCTTCGGATATTTTTGCAAAATGATCTGCTGGAGCGAATCGGCGCTTTTGCGATCATTGAGCACGGTTGCGTATACATCTTTCGCATCCATCCAAACCTGTTCAGTGATTCCCGGCATTTCCAATACGTTGCTGATCTCCTTACGGATGTTGTTATCCGTCTCAGGATCTGTCGATGATCTCTTGTATAATGTCAATGCATTTTTGAACACGAATGGTTTGCTGGCAGGGCGGTATTTCAGTTCATTGCGGAACCACATCCGCGTGACTTCTTCTTCAATATATGCACTGGTATCCACCCTGAACGGATTGGCCGCCATGAACAAAGGGCTGCGCAGCATGCCCCAGCCGTAATATCCGCCCGGCATGAAGAGTTTGCTGGTGTCTGACAGCATCCAGCTATAGGTCCAGCGGCCGCCATTATCTATCGAATCGCCGGCCCTGAATACACAGGCGATCAACGCTGCACCTGGCGGAAGCTTGAATGTTGCGGCGAGTGCGGTGTCATTCTTCACCAGCTTCAGGTCGTCAGCGCGCCATTTAAAACCTGCAAACGTGTAGATGACACCTTTCACGTCATGCTGATCTTTCAGGTTGCTTCTTTCGGGATGATAGGTGATGGAGATCGTTTCTCCAGGCTTAGGGAATTCTGGTTTAACAGCAAACACTTTTGTATCTGTTTGCGAAAATGTATGCGCTGTTGCAAACAAAGCAAACAATAAGATGATTATCCGGTTTATTGAAAAATGTTTCCATCCGGGAAAAGGGTTATTCATGATTGAGTGTTGAATGATTGAGAAATGGATTGCGATACTGATGATTGTACTGGCCTGAATAACGAAGGGCGTATGTTCCTCCTCCGCTTCGCTTACGCTTGCGCCGAAGCTTCAGCGTAGGAGCACGGCGGACGGAGCCCGCAGATTTCGCAGATTTATCATTTCTACTGTCGCAAAGTATTTATCTATGGATCTGGTTGCTATTGGATGCGCAGATCACGCAGATGATAGTCTGTTATCGGAGGCTAATCTGCGTGATCTGCGCATGCTAATAAGGATATTTTCAGTTGCACAGTCGCTACTTCAATAAAAGGAAAGATAAAATCTGCGAAATCTGCGGGATAATACGCAAGACGGACTTATCGTCCGCGCACTTCCAGTTATGGATTAGCCTGTATCCCCGGGTTAAACGTCCTGTAATAATCAGCTATCGGAAACACATACCGGTCACTGTTCGGCGCCAGCGTATACGTATTATTTAAAAACCGGCGTGTAAGCGTCTGCGCAAACATCGGATCACTTTTCAACCTTCTCATATCAAACCAACGGAGACCTCGGCAGAAGAATTCACGCTGGCGTTCTTTGATCACCTGCACCAAAGCTTCCTGTTGTGTTGTGGCCGTAACCGGCGTATAACCTGCTGCAGTGAATCTTTTTTTCCGGAGATTGTTCACTAATGTCATTGCATCGGAAACATTGCCGTTGCGTGCCAGCGTTTCCGCTTTGATCAGCATCATTTCGGGAACGGTTGGCCCATAATTCCGGGTTTCGAAATTGCCAATGCGCTCTTTGCTGAAGAACCTCCCGGTGTAATTAGTGTTCACCGTGTTGCCAGGAGCCGTAAAAAGTGAATAGCGAAGATCCGCAGTACCTAACAGACTCAGCAACGAATCACTCAAGCGAAAAGCTGTTTGTCCGTAAGCGTTCGATTGGGCTGCTGATTTGGAGAAGATCAGTTCCGGATCAGCCAGCGTTCTCGGATAGCTGGAAGCAGTCAGCGCAGCAAGGTCATTCAACGTACTTTGGATCGCCAATGCGCTATCCGCCCAGGCACCTGCCTGCTGATAGTTTGCCATGTACAGGTTCGTACGCGCCAGTAACGCGTATGCCGCTGCTTTCGATGGCAGTGTATTGAACTGATTCTTTGTTGGCAGATATTTCGTGCTGCTCTGAAGGTCCTCAAGGATCTGTTCAAACACTTTAGCCAGCGGTGCACGGGTCAGTGCTTCTGTAACAGTAGGAGCAGTAAGCAGCGGCACTCCCAGGTCTGCAGATGCAGTGTTGCTGTATGGTTTTGCATACATATTCACCAGCATCAGGTAAGCTTCGGCACGATGAACTTTTGCTTCCGCGGAGATCTCGTTCTTTGCAGAATCGGTTCCGCCTGTGCTCTTGCCCACTTCCGTGATGATCACATTGGCGTTGTAGATGGTCTTATAAAGACGATCCCAATCGGGATCCGATTCGCCGGACAGGATATAGATCGACGGCTGCCATGTATATGTCCGTTGGTAATATTGCAGTGTCGAAGAATTCTGTATATCCGCCATCTGCGCGCTGTCAGCGATGTATATATCGTCTGAAGGAATATCAATTCCTCTCACACTGAAAGCGAAGGTGTTGTTATCATTCAACAGATAACGATAGTTCAGTGTTTCTCCCGGCACCAGGTTTCCCTGTGTTTTTATGTCTACATATTTTTTGCATCCTGTTCCGAGCACAAAAAATGAAAGTATGATCAGTAATATTGAATTGCGTTTCATTGTTGTCTTTTTACAGTTCACATTAATCAGCATTTTCTTCCTTCTTAAAAGCCTATGTTGATGGTCATGGTATAAGAGGCGGAAGGCGGCAGCCCCAGTGTATTTGAGTTCAGGTAAGGAATAAAATCCGGATCGATCCCTTCTTTATTCTTTGTCCATAACAAGCCGGGGTTTCTGACTGCCAGGCTGAAGTTGATATTCCTCGCAGCGATCTTATTAGCCACCGAAACGGGCAGATCATATCCCAATGACACCTCGCGCAGGCGGATATAGCTTCCATCGAGAATATTGATATCAGAGTTGGCATAGCGGAACAGACTGGTAGGAGCAAAACTGCCTGCGATGCCGGGAACCTGTGTAGTGAGTTCATCACCCGGGTTTCTCCACCGCAGGTCGATATCCTTATTCAGATCATAAAATACATATGCCTGGCGCGTGGAAGTATAGGTAGAGACCGTGGGACGGCGGAAAACGGATCCGAAACTGTACATACCGATCGCATAAAGACTGAACTGTTTGTAGCGGAAAGTCTGGCTCAGGCTTCCATAATAAGGCGCAGTGGTTGTTCCTGCATAGTACAGTGCATCTATGCCCGTTGGGTTGCGGGACGGCGGGATCTTTGTCTGTTTGTCTGCATCATACACCTGCGTCATACCGGTATTGTCCAGGCCGGCATAACGGTACACCCATACCGCATTGGTTGGATAGCCGGCAATGTTTGTTCCGGACAACGAAGAATAAGTGGAGGAAGTCGGTGCAAACCTTGTATCAACGATCTTATTCTTATTATAAGAGAAATTGAACGTAGCGGTCCAGTTGATACTCTTTGAAGTAACCAGGACGCCACTGAGTGAAGCTTCAAAACCTTTTGCGTCCACTTTTGTGTTGTTGGCGGTCATTGTGCTGACACCGTAGGTTGGATCAACCGGGAATGCGTAAAGCAGGTCTCTTCCTTTTTTGCTGTACCACTCAAATGTTCCCGAAAGGCGGTTGTTCAGAATGGCATAATCCAGGCCGATATTCACTACGCCTGTTTTCTCCCAACGCAGTGCCGGGTTAGCAGGATTGATGATAGAAGCCGAGGGCAGACCCGTCGTAAAATTTGTACCGATCGAAATATTGGTAAATGGATAGATACCCTGCGCAATATTTCCATTGTAACCATAGGTTGCTCTCAATGCCAGCGAATTCAACCAGGAAACATTCTCCAGGAATTTCTCTTTATGCATGGCCCATTTGGCACCGGCAGACCAGAGCGGAGTGGCCCTGTATTTCCGGTCAACACCAAAATTGTTATAGTCGTCATAGCGCACACTTCCCGACAACGAATATTTATTCATCAGTGTATACGCCGCATTGGCATAATAAGAAAGGAACCTTCTTGTTTTATTTTGTTGCCCTGTGCTGCTGATGGAAAATGCAGTCACTGCCGTTCCATTTACATTTACATAATTGGCGAGAACAGGTTGCCCGATGCCTGTCTGCATATTGTATCCATAGATGATCGGATCGATGGTCTGACCGGCTTTGGTCTGGCGGATCTCTGTACCGGCAACGGCATTCAGTTGGTGGATAGATCCAAGCACCGCATTGTATATCAATTGACCTCTTGCACTATAATTGGTGTTGTCTGCACGGTTCTGCGAGAGTATGCCGCCACGTGGAATTCCATAGCTGATCGTGCGTGCCGCATAGTTGAGTGCGGTGGCGGTGTTCACGATATCCCGGGTATAATACGACTCAGGTCCATTCCATAAGCGTGTATCCTGGTATGATTTCTCCATCATGAACTGGCCGCTGGCGGAAAGACCTGCGATGATAGGAACATTCAGACTGATGTTCCCTGCGAAATTGTTATCCTTGATCGAACGTTGCGTGCTTTGTGATTCATCAAGATAGTTATATCCCCAATTCTGGTAACCATATTTACTTTGCAGTGTATCGGTCCGTCCTTTGAAATAATTATAGGAATAGTACACTTTATTTCCATTCTCATCGAATACCTGGTTGTAAGGAAGAAAGGTATTCGTACCGCTGCCGATCCTTGACAGGCCAATGCCGTTATAATTATAATTGAAAGAAGAAGCACGCAAGCCTAATTCAAGTGTTGCTTTCTTCAGCAACTTGAAACTTTGATTGGCGGTCAGCGTGAACCGGTCACCATTGTTGCCCACTGTAGATGGGATCTCCCTTGAGTAAGATGCGCCCAGGAAATAAGTATGTGATTCGTTACCGCCGCTGACAGAAAGATTATAGTTCTGTGCGCTGGCATTCTGTAACAGGTAACGCTGATACTGATCATAACCATTGATGCCGCTGAGCTTTGCAATTTCAGCGCGATACGTTGCAGAATCGATCTGTCCCGCTCTTAACCTGTACACCAATGTCGACGCTTCGCTTTTGTAAAGTTGCAGGGATGGGTTTGGACTGAACGGACTGTACAGGTTCAGGTTCTTATTGATCACTTCTTCTTCGTAATTGATGATCTGCGCGCTGTTGGCCAGTGGCAGGTAATCAAACCGTGGTGAGCCAAAGGTTGTGTACGATGCAGAGAAGTTGATGCTTGGCGTAGTGCGGCTTTTTCCTTTTTTTGTATCGATGACGATCACACCGTTGGCTGCACGTGCTCCCCAGATGGATGCAGCAGCCGCATCTTTCAACACGGTGATCTGTTCGATATCGGCAGGGTTCAGTGTTTTCAGATCGAAGTTGGTGGGGAATCCATCCACCACGATCAACGGCATTTTCTCTCCCAATACCGTGGTATTGCCACGTACATTCACATCGTAATCATTATTACCGACAGTACGCGTATCGCTGTTGATTCCCTGTGTCAGGTTCTGATACAGGAATGAATTATCACCGGCCATGATCTTTGGCTGCAGGCCAGTCACCAACCCTTCGATCCGCTGGATCAGGTTGGCTGTCGGGATCTTCTCCAGTTCTTTCGCTGTGATCACGCTGAAAGAACCGGTAGACCTTTCTTTGGGCAGCGACTGATAACCGGTAGACACTACCGTGACGGCATCCAGCGTATTCTGTGCTTTCTCCATTTTTACCAGGAAGTAATTGGTGCTGCCATTAACCTTTAACTCCTGGCTGGTGTAACCAACAAAGCTGATCGCCAAAGTTGAGTTCAACGGAACATCCCTGATCTCAAAATTTCCATTGGTACCCGAAGCGGTTCCATAACTGGTTCCGATCACCCTGACGACGGCACCCGCGAGCGGAGTATTATCATCGGACATGATCTTTCCGCGGACAATGATAGAAGTATCGGCATTGATCGCTTTCTCGATCAGTCTTTCGCGGTGAACGGTCGCCGTATCGGTGACAATGATGGAATAGTCTGACTGTTCATATTTCAGCCCCGTTCCGTCAAACAGCAGATCGAGTATTTCATCAACCGGTTTCAGTCTTATATCCATGGACAAACGGCGGGCAGTGCTGATAGAAGCTTTCTTGTAAGCAAAGCGGAAGGGCGTGCTCTTTTCAATTTTCCTGAAAGCCTGGATGATCGTTTCATTATCCAGGTTAAGAGAAATGCTGACTTCTCCCAGGCTTTGCGCGTGCGAGTTGCGTGCCCACATTTGCAGGCAAACGATCATGCATATCGTCCAGATCATACTTACGCGCATACAGAAATACAGTAGTCTTTTGTTAAAATGCAGTTGTTGTCTGGCTCCCTGGAGGGCATAGGCCTTCCCTGAACCAAATGTGAAAAAAAACATACTTTTGGTTGTTTAAATGATTCGAGAGATTGTTTGAACATCCAACCGTTTCGGGTTCCAGCCGGGACGGTTTTCTTATTTCAGGTCGTGTCGTTTACAGGAAGGGCCGTAAATAGAAATGAGTTTGCAGCATAAAACAGTTTTTTGGTGAATAAAATTGGTCATCCGTCGCAACGTATATGTTGAAGCAGGATCTTATTGTCCTTTCTGATCCAACTTGCCTTGAATACTTTACAGATCACATTCAGTACACGGTCAAGTGTTTCATCCTGCCTGAATGAGCCGGTGAACCGGCATTCGCCTGTTCCTTCTTTTTGCATCACTTCGACTGCAACGCCATATTTTTCCTTCAATGCACGGGTCATTTCTTCGATCGTCAGGTCATCCATTGTATATTCCTGTTCTTTCCAGGAAGAGATCTGCGCCGCATTCACGCTTGATTGTGAGGCAACGGCAGTGGCGTTATTATAACTGATCTGCTGATCCGGCGTGATCACTCCCAATACGCCGGTATTATCGGCCACCTGTACCCTGCCGCGGTTCACCGTCACCACTACATCATTGCTGTTCTCCCAGGCCTTAATGGAAAACGAGGTGCCCAGTACCCTGGTGCTTACTTTGCCCGTATGCACGATGAATGGCCTGGCTGCATCATGACGAACATCAAACCACGCTTCTCCTGTAAGGGTGAGCTCTCTTGCGTCCTTGCCGAAAGCAGGATCATAATCCAGCCTGCTGCCGGGTTGCAGGATGACGAGGCTGCTATCCGGCAACAGAATATTCTTTGTCATCCCGGGGATAGACTCCGCTATTGGGCCGGTTTCCTTTGTACTGATAATGGTTTCTTTGCTGTTGAAATAGATCGCTCCGGCGATGATCGCCACCACTGCGGCGGCCGCGACAGTTTGATATTTCCATTTTTTCCAGAAAGGCAGGCGGCGAATTACTGCCGGGCGGTGTTCGTTGTTTTGCTGGTCTATCTTCTCCAAAATCAGTTTCAGCTGATCTTCGGATTCCTGCTGCAGCAATTGTTCTTCCGGCTGATAGTCATTCCACAATTCTTCAACGGAGCTTTGCAGCGCATCCGCCGTGGTATTAGCGGAGATCAGTTGCGCAAGTTCCAGTTTTTCATCAGGGGTTATCTCGTCTGAAAAATATCTTTTAAGCAGTGTGGTCAATTCCTGTTTGGACATTATAGTTGATTTACAAGGATTTAATGTTCCGGTAATAAAAAGTTAACTGCGTTCGCCCATATAAGACAAACGGGAAATGCGGAGGGAGTAATGAAGTTTTAAAAAAACTGTTTATTTATTTCCGATGATGAAAGTGACGGAAGCAAGCAGAAGCCCTGTCAGCCCGTATTTCGCACTGATCTTCTTCCGCAGGAACTGAAGGGCCAGTGCGGCGTGTTTCTTCACGGTCAGCGGGGAAAGCTGCATTTGCGCAGCGATCTGCTCATAGGAAAGTCCTTCTTCCCTGCTCAGCAGCAAGACGGTTTTTTGTTGGGGTGGTAATTCCGAAATGGCTTCGTTCAGCACCCTGCTGGCATCCCGGTAACTGAGCAGTTGCTCGGTGGCTTTGCTGCCGGGGCTCATTTCGCGGGCGATCTCGGCCAGCATCAGGGTTTCTCCGGCCATCCGTTTCAAGCTATTGATCACGTGATTGCGGGCTACGCGGAACAGCCAGGCGTTGAGATCGGTAATGGGCTGTTCATCTTTCCGGGAAAACCATAATTTCAAAAAGACGTCCTGTAATGCATCTTCAGTAAGCTGGCGCGATTTGGTGAGGCGGAGTATAAAAAAGTGGAGCTTCGGTTGATAACGCCGGTAAAGTTCTGCAAATGCTGACTGGCTATCCATTCTCAGCTCTTTCAGCAGTTCGTGATCTGTATAATTGATGTAGTCTGTCAACCGTCCTTTTTGAAAACTGAATAATACAATTTTCGTCGGATAATGGGCTTAGGACGCAATATACGATTTTGGGTGAAGATAAAACCGGCGGAGCCGGGCAGCATACCGGCGTGTAATATTGGAATGTCACGCAAAGACATCAGGCACCGGAGTCCTCGCCGAACCTTGCTTCACATGCATTTTGTTTCCCCGGAAATCCGGTCGAAGAGATACGGCGGCTGCCTAACTCTTTTTATCGTTCAACAACAGGAACGTTATCAGCAGAAAAGAACTGAAGAATGTATATGTCATATACCGGTTACCAGGCACATAATAATTCCCGCTATAGTCCCGGTCAGGCCGGGCCATTTCGCCAACCGAGTAAAAAAAACAAATGAGTGCTGCGGATAGAAGCAGCGCAATAATAAAGATGAGGATGGGTTTTGGTTGCGGCAGATCCTTCTCATTTCCTGTCTTAAAGCTAATGGTGAAAAAGGCCCCGGCAAGACAGCCGGCAACCATCCATACAACATAATAAAGCGCAATACTTCCATAGCCTGCATGGCCGCTGAATGTATAACTATCCGGTCCGGGAAGAATAGTTACCAACAACGCACCGCCAATATCTATCAGCACGATCCACAGCAGATACGACAGGAAAATGCGGCCAATTGATTTTAATAGAGCCATGCTATTACTTGTGGATGTTATTACTGTGATCTCCTGGACACCATTTATTGTCATAACCCCAGACTGTATCAGTTATCTACCGCCAGGTATTTTTTTTCAATAGCATCAGCACGGTTAGCTACTTCGTGTACCACATCAATAAACACTTCCTTGTTTTGCATTGCAAGTAATGCCGGCAAAATACTCTGTACATATAGCCCTTCCACCTGCCTGCCATCTTTTGTGTAAGGTTTCAGGCAAACACAGCTCAGGCTGTTGAATTCAGCTTCCCGCAACAACTGCATGGCATTAAGCTTGTCGCTAAAGTCGGCAATAAAGCTGCGTATAAAAAGATGATCCTTTTCCCTTTCAGTTATTTCACCCAGGTATACATATTGAAAACGGTTGCTGCCATCGCCGTAAGCCAGGGGATAATCCCAGGCATAGGTTGTTTCATTGATCAGTTTAATATTATAGCCTTTGGTAAAATATTCTGTCAGTAAGGTGGGAATGTATTTCATCTGAAATTGTTTTGAGTGGTCATGTTAAAAAAATAAGTCAATGTGTTTTAAACCCGATAGTTTGCCGTACAGGATTTGCCTTCACCTGTAATGTTTGCACATCTTCCAATAAAACCTGTTTCATCATTTCCGGCGTTCGCTTTGTGGAAGGTAAAGCCGCCATACGCAGATTCTGCCTGGTCACGATCGTTTCAACGGCCTGCCTTACAAAACGGGCATTGCCGAAAAATTTATCGCGGTTTTCATACGCCTGGTCCAGATAGCCTGACAGGTATTGCAAGGCATCTGTCTGCAATACCAGTTCCTGCGAGGCCAGCAGATTTTGTGCGATCTGCAATAATTCCTGGTATGTATAATCGGGTAAATTATAAGTGGCATCAAAGCGGGACTGCAAGCCGGGATTGGAGTGAACAAACTCATTCATATTATCTGTGTAACCGGCAGCAATGACTGCAAATTTACCCCGGTGATCTTCCATCATTTTCAATAATGTTTCTATGGCTTCGCGGCCAAAATCATTATCGCCGGTACCGGAAAGCGAATACGCTTCATCGATGAAAAGAACACCACCCATGGCTTTGTTAATAGCTTCTGCCGTTTTCAATGCAGTCTGGCCGATATAACCAGCTACTAAATTCTGGCGGTCAACCTCTACTACGTGGCCGCGTTCCAGCAGACCAAGCGCCTTATAGGTCTTTCCAAGTAATCTCGCCAGTGTGGTTTTCCCCGTACCGGGATTGCCGGTGAGTATGGCATGCAATGAAAATTTATTGAGTGTATTCTTGCCTGTTTCGGCATAAAACTGAACCAGGTTTATTCTGTCTCTTATCTCCTGTTTTATCGACTGTAAGCCAACCATCCCGTCCAGTTCCTGCAAGGCCGCATTCAGTTCGTCCTTATTCACGGACAGGCGTAGGGTTTTTGCATCGTCATCCTCAAATACTTTCAGCAGATCTTCCCGTTCTATCCTGCTTAAGTCGTCTGAAGAAAGACCATTCAGATCATTCAGCTTCATCAGGCGTATGCCCATATTCTTTTTGGCTTCATCGATAATGGAAAATGCAAGCCGGGCATTACCGAAATCATTATCCCTGTTGCGGTACAATTCTGTGAACTTTTTTTCCAGTTCGATCTTTGCGTCGTCACTGATCGTGACCTGTTCTATTTTTAATGCCCTGTTGGAAATCTCCATCAGTTCATCTGGCATATAATCTTCAAAATGAAAGCACCGGCCAAATCTTGATCTTAATCCCGGATTGGAATCAAGAAACAATTCCACTTCAGCAGGATAGCCCGCTCCTACGATGGCAATATCACCTTTACCATTGCTCATCTCCACCAGTAATATTTCCACTGCTTCGGCGCCAAAATCATTTTTACTTCCTTCTCTTACCAATGAATATATTTCATCGATAAACAAGATGCCGCCTCTTGCTTTTTCAATCATGGCTTTTGTCTTTGGCGCCGTTTGCCCGATATATTCACCGATAAGATCGGTTCTTGTTACGTCAATAACATGCCCCTTACTAAGCAGTCCCATCGCTTTATAAATTTCTCCCAGGAGATGCGCAACGGTGGTCTTACCCGTGCCGGGATTGCCGGTGAAAATGCTGTGCAGGTTGGTCCCGCTGTCGTCCAGAAAGCCTTTGTCCATCCGTAGCTTGTTGAACTGCATGTATTCTATATTCTCGCGTATGGCTTTTTTCAAGGCTGTCATACCAGTCAGTTCGTCCAGCCGCGCAAGCGCCGCTCCTGCAGAGATATCCTGCTTCGCAACAGGTGCTCTTGCGGAGATCTTTATCGCCGTTCTGTCGGGGGCTTGCACTGTGCCTGCTATCTCTTCATTGCCTATGGCAAACTGCCCCGCAGCAACAGTTATATTCATGAAACTGACATAAAAAAGATAAGTGCCATTCACCCAAAAACTGTTTTTTGCAAAACCATGCCGGAACCGGGCGTATGCAGCAGAAGGTGCTGAAGTACTTTCATAAGCTATCTCAAAGCTTTGGGATAAATAGCTAAGACCTGATGATGTTTCAATAATGGTTACAACAAACTCAAGATTTTTACTGGCGGTGAATTTTCTGTTGAGACTTAGTTCTATACCGATATATTCAGTCTCAGCCAGGTTAAATTGTGTGAGATAACGGAAACCATCCACCGTTTCGCGGTAGTCTGCATAAGCGGGAAAAAGTTTTGTTTCCACTACATCAAAATAAGGATTGCTTTCCGCTGTAACCCTCCCCATCTTGTCAATGATGATGGTTTTGGAAAGTTCCGTATTGCCATTCATCGACAGATCCCATAGATACTGATCGGCTTTCCAGTAACCTCCGGCTTCAATCCCCCATGAGTAATTGGCGGTCCGGGAAAATTCACTGGAAAGGAAATTTACTGTTTGCTCCTGCGAATACATTTCCTGCCCTGTCGTAAGGGCAATGCAGCGAAGCCGGAAAGTAACACTGTTGTTTTGTTTTTTATAGAACAGGTTGATCAGTTCAATATCCCAGTACAGGTATTTCAGTTCGGTTTCTTCAAATCTTGTGCGGTATTTATTGGCGGATGCTTTATGATTCAGAAAAACCGGGTCGGCAAAAAAGCGGATATCTTTTACCATACAGGCAGCCTGCTTATTTACGGCTGTATCGTTTGAGTCTGTTGCCATAGTATACTTCGTAATTACTGCTTTATAATTTGTACGATTTTCGGTTCTCTCTCATTGTACCGGCTCAGCAGCAAATGGTAGATACCTGCCGGTAAACCCTGCATATCCAGCGTGATCTGGTTGAAGCCACGTGACAAGTCCCTCTGCCAGCTGCGTGCAAGCGCTCCTTTGCTGTCAAACAACCGCATGGATGTTTTGTACGCGCCCTCTGCCGTAATGCTTATATACAATTGCTGCCGTACAGGATTGGGCCAGACCTGCCAGATCTCCGTGCTGCTACAGGCAGTACTGCTGACGGCACTATATTTTTTCTGTCCGTCTGTATCCACTGAAAGGATCCGGTAGAATACGTGGGCAGAAGAAACCTGTGTACGGTCGGTATAGCTGTAATCCAGTAGTGCGCTGCTTTGTCCTGCTGCCCTTTGACTGGCAATCGTTGTCCAGTCTGCACCGTTCACGCTGCGTTGCACTTCAAAATGATCTGTATTTATTTCGGTGGCAGTTTGCCAGTTCAGCACTGCGGCATTGCCATCACAAGCCACCTTGAAAAAAGTAAACTCTACAGGTAATGCAACGGATGCTTCTGCCAGCGTCCAGTTGGATAGGCTGTCTATACCGGTAAGTTGTACCCAGTCTTCATTTGTATTCCTTATGATGTTTCCCGCGGGACCTTGTTGTATCCAGGTACCGGAGAGATCTTCACGTTTCCAGTGTACTAGTTTTGTTTCATCGGCGCTGTTCAACTCAGCATCGAAATACGAAAGCCGCAGGGTCGCATCGAGGTTGTTATCATTTGAAGGATCAGTAAAGCTGATGGAGTAATAACGGTTGATGGAATTTGCCGGTACGGGATATGCGTCTGCATAGCTCCGGGTAATGACCACTTCTCCCAGGTTTTTACCGGAGGTAATAACAGCGCCAAGATTTCCGGGGTTAACATCCGTAGGATGATCCAGCGTTACAATGGCCTGTATTTTACCACCCGGGGAGCTTATGATTCGGCTGTTCTCATTTTCATTTAGCAGCCGGCCGATGCTGCCGAGGCGAAGCGTTTGATCATTCAGGTTGAACAATCCTGATGTAAAAACTATCTGTCCTCTCAATTCTCCGTTATACCCCTGCAGCCTTACCTGATGTGTACCGCTTTTGGCAATCTCAAGATTCAACAGATCAATATTGCCGTTTATACTATTATCGGCATTGCCGGTAAATAATAAGTTGCTGCCGGAAACAAATGAAATGGCAGACCCCGGGCCGGGCGAATGGATAAGGTCCTCGTTATGCAATGTCAAGTTGCTTCCGACATAAAGCGTAGCGCCGCTTTGCACATATAACTGTGCCTTTATTCCTGTGCATAAATAAAATAACAGGATGGCAAATACATATTTTTTCATGCCTGGCTTTTTAGATGGTGTATCTATGCTGCTATCTTATCTTTTCTTTCAGCAACTGCATTTCTTTTTTAAGTGCATCGATCTGCTGTTGCTGTTTTTGGATGAGTTGCTGTTCCTCCTGTACCGCTTTTACCAATGGCACCACAAATGCGGCATAACGGAGCCCATAAGTATCGTTCTCATTTTTAGGCGTGTCCACACCGCTGAAGTCGAATCCCAGTTCTTTGGCAGCGGCTTCCACTTCCTGTGCTATAAAACCGGTATAGGTTATCTGTTCTTTTTCATAGAGGCCTTTGCTTTTTATTTTTTTTGCCTCTTCATCTATTTTGCCGGTATAATTGCGATGAAAAAAATTATCCAACGTGGTTGCAGAAAGCTTGTATGATACCGGCCTTAGCTTATTGATAAAAGCCAATCCCGGCACATCTTCTTTTATATCATTTTTAAAACGGCCATCGCTTATAGTGGTCCAGTCCACAAAGCACTGGTACCTGATGGTAGAAGTATTGCCAAGCCGCACGGTATTGGAAGTTGGCACGAGGTTACCCTGACCAATGGCAACAACATTCTCCAGGCCTCCGCCCAGTGTGCCTGCGCCATAACCCACGAATACATTATCACTGCCATTACTGGCATAAGCGCCTGCATTGAAGCCAATGGCCGTGTTACGTTGAGAAGTAAAATTATTGATGCCAAGCGCGTTAAATCCTACTGCGGTATTTCCGTCCCCAATGAGTATGGCTTGAAGCGAATTGGTTCCGAATGCAGTGTTACTGTTGCCGGTAGTGTTGCTGTAAAGGGAGAAAGCACCATTGGCAGTATTGGAGACACCGGTAGTGTTATTAAAGAGGGATGAATCTCCAATGGCAGTATTATTGCTACCTGAAGTATTCTTGAATAACGAGAAACCTCCGAAGGCTGAATTACTACGCCCGGTAGTGTTATATGCCATCGAGAATGCGCCATTAGCTGTATTGACATTACCAGTGGTAGTGAGTTCCAACGCTTCGTACCCATTAGCAGTATTTTGGTTACCAATAGTGTTGCTGGCCAATGCGTATGCGCCGTAAGCTGTATTGGTGCTTCCGGTGGTGTTACTATACAATGCACTAACGCCACTGGCTGTATTGGAGCCGCCGGTAGTGTTATTATTTAACGCGAAAACGCCGTTGGCTGTATTGTAAGAACCGTCCTGGTTAGCCTGAAGGGCCTTGAACCCATTGGCCGTATTGTAAGATCCCGAGCCGTTTGAAAATAACGATCTGAAGCCCGTAGCTGTGTTGCCAGTGCCTGTGGCTGCATCAAGGGACCTGAACCCCAGGCTGGTATTGGCACTGGTGCTGTCTACCCAACCGGCATTCACGTTATTCGTCCGGAATCGTAACGGCTGTGCATCGACGGTACCAATGAAACTGGCGGCATCAGTGCCTGCATTGCCGGTAGTGCTCCAATCATTGGCTTTGGTGTCACCGCCTTTCAGAAAAAGCCAGCTGCTACCGGTACGGTAGGCAAATGCAGCAGAATCCGTATCAAACACCAGTAAGCCATTCGCAGGGCTGGCGATGGCTATGCGCTGTGCCGCTGTAAGCCGGGGTATCAGCAGACCGGAATTGCTGGAATTTATTTCCAGTTTGGAAGAAGCATCCGGAGCAGTAGTGCCAATGCCGATATTATTTTGCGCCGTACCGTATAGTGTGGTAACAGCTGCGATAAGCAAGAGTATAGGTTGTTTCATAATGCGGTGCTTTTGTATGAGTGAGTATCATGATCTTTTTTTGCTTTTTCATCATTCTTATTTTGGCGATTGAAAACCATTCTCAAAAAAGCTATTGAAATCTCTCCCGGAAATATTGCTCGCGGAATAAGATGGTCTCATTCGCTGCTTTCGATATTACCGTGTCTTTATTCACAGATAATTGCTTCAGTAAAGACGGTATTTCTTTATGATCGATCAACCTCATAGCGAAAACAGCCGCTTTCTTTATCTCATCCGAAACCATTGGATCGTTGATATAAAAAGAATACACCGGCAACAAGCCGTAGGACCCTGTATTACCATAAACAAGTAACTGCTGAAGCGTGTCCCGGCTATTCTTCATACGCTCCGTAATAATATCAATCAATTCATTTGCTTTTTTCCTATCAGTAGCGGAGAGGCTCTTTACCATACCACCTAATGTGAGTTGCGCTGTTGAGCTGATAAAAGCATTTCCCCTTTCTGCAAAAGCCAGCTCCTGAACGACATCCGCTGCGTTAGCAGTTGGCGAAGGACTTGTAGCCAGGATCGGTAACAATTGGATCATCACCGGTTCTTCATTTCTTCGTTCCGAGATCACAGCTGCCAGTTCATTTACAGAAAACGGTGTTTCCACGGCAGCCAGCGCATTACTTATGATCCTGAAAGTATCAGATGCGGGCGTTGCCTTTTTGAGAAGGGCCGCCATTTTACTGCAACCGGGTTCTGAAAGCCAGGCCAGGGCCCTGAATTTTCTTACCAGTTCACTTTCATATTGTTTATCCCGGGCCGACACTGCTTTCATTTTTTCCGTAAGCGTTTCAAAACTGTCATCAGCAAGGGTATTTTTATAAACCATCCGGTTGATATCTTCACCCGATATAGGGGCGCTTAATGCAGTTGCCTTCAGGTATCTTCCTGATCGTTCCAGGCGTGCATATACCAGCTTCGTTGGATGATCAACAGTAGTTGCCGATATCAATGTATACTCTGTACTGCTACCGGATGCAACGATGGTATCTGCGCCAAACAGGGTAATAAGCGATTCTGAAGTGCTTATTCTTTGTACTACGCCGGAAGAGTCGGTAATAATGGTCGTTTTATTATCGGGCAGAAATCGTTGTCCCTGTCTTGCCGATTTTATTTTTTCATACCCGAGGTTTGTTTTGCGGTATTCTACCATACCTGCTTTTTTATCAAGCAGCTCATAACCCGCCTTAAAACGGCCGTTTATATCTTCTTCTTTTACCTGCCAGCTTTTGTTCCCGCTAATAATCACAGCCTGTGTATTGCTTAAAATATTTTTTATAATACCGGCAGTCAAATATGAAACTGCAGTATCTGTTTTAACAGAAAATATATTTCCGGTCATGGACATACTGGCAAAAACCGGCAGGGCCATTTCTTTGGTGATCATACCGGCATCCACCGGCAGGGAATTGCTCTCAATTCGTACATCAGGTTGTATAATTTCAAAGCACACGAGCACGCTATCCTCTTCGGCAGTGATGATTGTTTTTCTTATCCGGCAATGAATATTCACTGCTGTTGTTTGTAAAGAATGCCTGTAAAAGAAAGGTTGTGCTTTAACGGCAGAGTCGGTATTGTAAAGCATTTGAATATCGCTATAACCCGTTCCTTCGCTGGTGTAATCATACACAAACTGATTGCCGGTCTTCACTGAATGCGCGGCAACCAGCTCGCTGTTGTTGTACCAGCCGGCGATACATGAACATAGAAAAACAAAAGGAAGAGCAATTATTCTCATGGTAACGCAATGAAAGCCGGGCATTCAAAGACTGTATTACAAATTATTTATTACATAATTGGTATTGCCATCGGCAACTGTACCTGATGACTGGAACCCGTTCCACTTAAAAAAGTTGACTTCTCCAAGACGGTGACACTTATCAATGACGGGAACGCATGCATCGGCGTAACCATAAATACGGCCTTTCAACATAATGAGATCATATCCTAAATAATAGCTGTAGCCCACCACGATCTGGTCGGCGTTTTGTGCCCAGATACCAACAAGGCTGTTAAAAGGTATATGCCCCTTTATAAAAGTCAGTTCACCGCCGGCTCCGAGTTTGGCCACTCCTCCGAGTGAAACACCTGCTTCCGCATAGCCCTCCAGGTCGATTACCGGCTCAGCCCTGAGGTTTACGACAGTCCGGTAAACACTGCCGCCATAGTTAAAGCCAATGTTTCCCTTAACTCCTATCTTACCACTAAATCCAATACCGCAGCAGATGGGAACGGTGATGTCTGCATGCTGATCTATCAGCTTCCCTGAAAAATTGTTATAGCTGGAAGATTCACCCACCGATTTGGCCTGGGAAAAGGTTTCATTGCGACTCATGATCGTGATGCCTGCCGCACGGATCTGTACTTTCACAGACATAGGCTTGCTGGAATCGGATGGCGCATAAAACTCAACACCTCCCGATAACAGATCCAGTGAATGATCAAACAGGCCGGCATATACTTTAGCATTGGCGCTGACTTTAAATTCCGACAGGCTTGAGCCGGGGCTCTGCGGATTGAACGGACAAATTTTCGAGTACCGGGTCAACTCCGCTTTTACACCAGCCTGGAAAGTACTCATCACACCAAACGACCAGTCTTTTGATGATACATCATTGATCACTTTCAGCGCAGTGGAAGGGTTGGACGATTTTGTTTCCGGTGCCATGGTTAAGTTCTTATTGCCTGACATTACATTGGCATTCCGGTTCTTCAACGGGTTGGTGGTACTGCTCGCAGTTGCCGATAAATTACCCGAACCATTTACCAGGAACCTGGCTCCCGAAATTCTCTTTTTATCCGTTTCGGTGTATTGATCACCTGGTTTCAGTAACAGGTCGCCCACTTGCCGGTTTGTAGAGGAAAGAGCCTGCAATTCTGTTTCAGATCTTAATGGCGAAATACTGTTCGCCATTTCCCGGACCTTTCCATCTAATGAAGAAGTAGGAGTAATTATGTCAACGATAATAGGCTTATCATCTTTGACAGAATAACCTCTTGCATTTTGCTCCTTTTCGATCTCATTCAGCTTATCAAAAATTGCCTGGGCTCTTTGACTCTTGCCATTAACTTCAACCATTTGATTCGGGTCTATCTTCTTACCGGTCCTGTCGACCATATCAAATGACCTGAAGCTGATGGGCTTTTGCCTGGGCACACTGAGCCTGCTGTCAGATTCTGAGAGGGCAACTTTTCCCAGGTCTGTGTTTAGCACAGGACTTTTTGTCGCAGCCTGTTTTAACCTGATATACGGATCCTGGCTCATCGCCTGGTTAATGCCTGTAGAAAAAGCATACGTAAAGAAAAGAAGGAACAGTTTTTTCATTGTTTCAGTTTTGTTATTGGTAAATACGTGTCAATAATTCTTGACTACTAAATCAGAAACACAACTGTCTTCATAGCGGGTAATCTTAACAACTACAGCCTTTTATTAGCAGGACGTAACTGTTAATTTTGATTCCTGGGCCTAGTCGCAACGGTGTCCGCAACAGGAACAACCGTAACAGCGCTATCGACCGGCTCTGCGTCGTTCTTGTCCTTTTTCTTTTTAAAAAGACCGCTTACTTTTCTTCCCGATTTGGCCAGGACCGTATCAGTAGCATTATCCATCGGATTATTTATCGCTTTATCTATCACTTTGTTGGTAGAACGGTCAACGGAATTATCTATCGCGGCTTTTGCTTTTGCCTTGATATTCTTCAGGAACTGAGCCTGCACGATATTCCCCATGCTGATGCCAAAGAGGAGAATAAGAATTATTCGTTTCATTGGTTTATATTTTAAGTCAACATTTATTTCACAACCGGAGTCCGGCACGGATATTTTTGATGTCAGCATGAGGCTCTTTATCTCTAAAAAGAATTCAGTTCCGACCGACCAGTCTCAACTATTTACAGCGGCAACCAGTTTATCAATACTCATTACTCCATAATTGAACTCATGCTTTGAACCATCAGAAAGTGTGATCATGACTTTTTTGGAAAAAATTGATTTTTGCACATCTACGCCTGCGATATCTGCTTTATTGATAGCGTAAACAATGTCCTTATCTTCTTTATCGAACGTAACATGGTAAGAAGCCGGATTGTAACCCGCATCATACGCCGTCCGGTAAATAAGCCGCTGGTTAGTTACGGTAAGCTTGCCATTAAATTTCTTTCCTTCCGGTGGAATGTAAAATATGGACCAGGTATCAATGACATTTTCGCCGGGCTGCAAGGCTATCATACTCATAACTAAGCGTTTTTTGTTTTATTTAATGACACTGCAATCGATCGCTGTTCCGTAGCCACTGGTTGCAACATTTACATTTCGCACATAGGGCTTACCATATTTGCCGCTACCCAGGTATTCTTTAGCGATGCTGACATCACCCAGGAAACACTTTCCGTCTCTCTTATAAATCGTGTAAACATTTTCGGCCAGCAATTGATAGGTAGGAACACCCAGATCATTTTTTTGCACGATCCAAAGTGCGTTGGGACTGTTATTCGCTACCACGCACCTGACCAATTGATCCCCGGAAGAACTTAGCTCTTCTTTTATCATGGCTTCCAAAGCAGCCGGACTAACAGATGCGTCCGGTAATGTTCTTGAAGTTTTAGGCCACCAATCGGGCATTGCATGCAGTGTAAAAGCTGACGTCTTCACCGCCTAGTGTACTGCCGTAAAATTTTTTGTGATAGAAGCTACATCAGCTGAATTGAAACTGAACTGAAACGCGCCTTCTGCGCCGGGCCAGTCGCTGGAATTAGGCAACCCGTTCCCCCACCCGTCCACCGGCCGGAAGTAGAACTGCAGTTGAATGATATAGTCACCATTGTCCGGGAATTTACTTTGATCTATGATCTGGTACATCGGGCCGCCGGAAACATGGAGTGCATCAAAACCATAATCATAGTTCATACCGATCCCGGTGGTGGCATGGGCCGGATCAGGTAAAATATCAAAATTGAAAGCTGACTTTTTGATGTCTTCTGCTTTTAGCATTACGCAATTATGATTGGTTTGCGCATACTTACCCTCGCTGCCGTTCACAACAGCGAAAGCATATATCAGGTAATAATTTTTGCCGATAGGATTTACTTTAAAAGCCTCTTCAATGGTTTGATTTTTTAACTCCAGGCGGCCATAAATAAAACCGCTTGATCTGAAACTTGTTTTTGCACCATCATGGCTGTTACCAAAAGGCTTGTCAGAAAAATAAAATGTGGCGCCGGGAATAAGCTTTAGGTCTTCATGCAGGAAATACTTCGAGTTCACAGGAATGCTTTCGGTTGACATAGCTTTGGTATTTAAATTATTCTCTTCGTTGGCCGTTTTTTCTGTTGTTGTCGCTGGTGAAACTTCCGTCTTATCGCCTGCGGACGTCTTACCTGCTGAGGTCACAGATTTTTCGGATTTGATTTTTATCTTACCGGGTAAATTCCCAAGCTGACAATAACCGCCATGCGCAAACTGGAATAAAGCAATTGCTAATGATAATAATTTGATCGGTTTCATTGCTAAACTTTTTAAGAATGAAAATCAGATAGCAGAAATATTTTTTTCACAACCTGTCACAGGTTTATCATACGTTACCTCGTTTTAAAACTTATCCGTCTTCAAGGGAAAAGGAATCCGCAAGCATCAGTGCTTGCGATACAGGAAGCATCTTACGGGCAGCCAGCGACTGTTTCGATCGATATGCGTTAAAAAAATGACCAATGCTAAAATGACGCAGAATTTTGGCTTTCTGAAAACTAATCGCTTAGACGAAAAATTTCCGGATATAAAGCTGTAAATGGCTATGCGTGGTGTTAATATCTTAAAAATGTTGTTTGTCGGGAAAAAGGCCCGTTAGTCTTTTATTGTTTATAAATGGCCAATTATTATTTAACTTTAAATTGAAGGCGTGATTTCTTTTTAAAAGCTCTGATAGGGCTCAAAAAAGCTAAATTGATTAACAGATGAGCCGACTGTTGCAATCCATCAATATCTTCCTGTATAACGACTTTGTTTTTTCTCCCCGCTACAAAGTACTGCGCCATGTTTTATACTGGATTGTACACACATTACTCTGGGCAGGTTTCTGGGTGGCAATTGGCACTCCCGCTTCATTTGGCAAGCTCGCCATCAATATGTTTATATGGTTACCCATTTTCATTTTCTATGGCTACCCGATGGCTTACTGGGCCGTCCCCCGTTTTTTGCTGAGAGGTAAGATCGTTGAGTTTTTCCTGATCATGCTTCTTTGGGGAATAGCAGGCCTG
The DNA here is from genome assembly GCA_003243445.1 of Citrobacter freundii. GTDB lineage: Bacteria > Bacteroidota > Bacteroidia > Chitinophagales > Chitinophagaceae > Terrimonas_A. The sequence continues at coordinate 143,377 of QFQQ01000005.1, read as the reverse complement.
TACATGGACGTCTGGTACAAAGACTATGTTGTGATACCTATACAGACGATGATGGACCCGACCTATGTATTGCCAAAAGGACCACTGGCCTGGTGTTATTTATGTATCACTACTTCAGCAGCAATTCCTATGATGATAAAATTTTTCAAGTACTGGGATTTTAAGCAGAAAGAATGGCTGAATGTGCAGCAGGAGAAAGTTACGGCCGAGCTGCAATTATTGAAAGCACAGGTGCAACCGCACTTTTTATTTAACACGTTGAACAATATATATTCCTTCTCTTTAGAAAGCTCCCCCAAAACACCAGGATTGATCTTGAAACTTTCAAACCTCCTGAGTTATATGCTGTATGATTGCCGGGCAGCAGAAGTGCGGCTGGGAAAAGAACTGGAGATAATGAAAAATTATATCGAACTGGAACGGGAGAGATATGGTAATAAGATTGATATTTCCTGGAATGTAGACGGAGACACACAGGATATATTCATTGCTCCCCTATTGATGATCCCGTTTATAGAAAATGCCTTTAAACATGGTACGTCCGAACAGATAGAAAAATCCTGGTTGACAGTGGATGTATCTGTAAAGGAAAATAAATTGAAAGCCAAGATCGCCAACAGTAAAAGTGAGTTTGCTCCACACAGGAAAAACGGCATCGGTATTGAAAATGTAAAAAAGCGGCTCGGGTTTATTTATCCTGGCAATCATGAATTGAAAATTAATGAGGAAAGCAATTTCTATGTGATCTCGCTTACCATTCAGTTAATCAATAATCCGGCTGCCACTTATCAGTTGGAACAACCGGTCATTTCACAATCCCTCAAATATGAAGATTCGCTGCCTGCTTATAGATGATGAGCCACCTGCTTTAAAAATATTAGCAAGATATATCGACGATATAGCAGCGCTGGAGATTGTCGGGCAATGTAATAATGCGCTTGAAGCCATTGAGGTTTTGCGGCAGAAAAAAGTAGACGTTATTTTTCTCGATATTAAAATGCCCCGTGTCATTGGTACCGAATTCTTCAGAAGTCTCGCGCACCGTCCAAAAGTAATCTTTGTAACCGCCTACAGGGAATACGCGGTGGATGGCTTTGAACTGGATGCGGTGGATTATTTGGTGAAACCTGTTTCCTTTGAACGTTTTTTAAAAGCGGTGACCAAACTGAACCGCATCGTGGGTAGTGAGCTCACTACAACGTCCATTGAACCTGCTCCCCCTGCAGAAGCTTTTGTTTACGTGAAGATGGACAAAGGCATGAATAAAATTTTTATCAACGAGATCAAATACATTGAAAGCTGTAAGGACTTTGTAAAGATATTTCTGAATGATGGCAAAAAACTGTTGGTAAAACAATCCATTTCATCGATAGAGAATTTATTATCAGAGCATAAGTTTTTGCGGGTTCACCGGTCCTACATTGTGTCACTGGATAAGGTCTCCGGATATAGTGCGCTTTCAGTTAAGCTGAAAGATTCGGAGATCCCTATAGGACGCTTGTACAAGCAGGCCGTTATCGGCAGATTGAATGAATACTAAAACCCGCTTTGGGATCATCAACTATCTAAATATAACTTTTAGCCAGGCAAACATTTTAACTGATATGCTCTTTTTACTTCAGGTAGTAATAAAGCTTCTTCGTTTATCGGTATTTCAACAATTTTTGCTGAGTATCTTAATCCCCTGTTGCGGTATTATTTTCTTTGACTGGTTGCCCGGCGCCGTATTGTTCTATTTTATGCTGGAACTGGTCAATTACTGGTTGTGCAATTTGATATTGCTCTTATGGTTTGCAAAGGCGGCTTCCGTAAAAGAACGGTGGAAGCAGGCCGGTATCTTCAGTTTTTGGAACTGGGTTTCGCTGATCGGGTTCTATCTTTTCGTGGCATTTATGTCTGACCCTGAAAGCGCGTCCATGACAACCAATATTACTTATGGGCAAATGTTGATGGTTACCCTGATCTACTGGAGCCAGTTCGCTTTCTTTTTATACAGCGCCAGGCCGAAGAATAAAGTGACGCAGGATGCCATTATCAAAGAAGTTTCCTATCGCCTCACAGGCATTTATTTGACTATCTTTTGTGTCATAATGTATTTCTTTACCTTCTGGACGCATACGGAAACGATGAATTACGCGCTGGCAGTTGTACTTGTGTTTGCCAAGGGCCTGGCTGACCTGGTATTGATCGCACTTCGTATAAATAAGGAACAACTGAAAGTAAAATAGCTGTTGCCGGTTTACGGGCAAACATATCAAACACATCCGGTGATCCATTCGTTCAGCTGGCCAGTCGTATCCCACGTTGTTTTACCAGTTCTTCTACAATCAGGTCGGAGGCTTTATCGCAGAAGTCAAGGCCTGAATAGTCGGGGTTATAACCGCCCATGAAGGGAACAGCCATCATGAAGATCCGTTCATGCGGCTGGCCGTGTTCATTTACGACCTGGAACGCATCGTTGATGGCGATGCCCGACAGTGAAAGATAACAGCAATTGCCTTTGGGAACGATCTTGTCGTTGCCTTGCTGCTGCAAGGCGAACCCTGCCTCTGGCTCCCTGAATTTGACGGTAGCGCCAGTGAGGATGCCACTATTGATCAGCCCCGGAAACGGCAGATCCTTCAGGTCAAGGTGCTGTTGCCCGATGCTATCCACGAAATAATCGAAGCTCTGTTCCACTTTTTGTCCCTGCTCCTCCCAACTAATGACCGCGCCACCTTCAGGGCGGGGAATCACCTGGCTTTCTTCTCCCACGCTGATCAATTCGAGCAGCCCCGCTTCCCGCAAGGCCAGCATTTCTTCCACGGAACTTTGGGGAACATACGCGATCACAATGGCTATAAGCGGCAGCAGGGTCTTGTGCAACCGGCGCATGTCTTCACCGGAAAAATATTTGGCCGGATAATTCATGGTGAAGCTGAGTGAACCAAGCATCTCCTTCCAGTAAATGGACCGCTGTTCCCGGATCGACTGCTCCGCTTCCGCGTATTCCTGTTTGAGTAACTGAAAGGGATCGCTGTTTTCGCGTGCCCGCATGATGTGCTCCACGAATTCCTCCATCCGCAGGTCCCTGATCTTTTCGTACAGGGCCGGCTGCGCCTGTTGCAGCGGGCGTTTGAAGTTCGCCTCGAATACATCATCCAGCGGAAGGAAGCCGTTATTTTTTTCGCGCAATACTTCAATGTCCGCATCACTCAGCCCTTCCGAGCGGTGCAACTGCGCATCTTCAAGATGAAAACGCACAGCCGGCAGCAAGCCAGACCGGGAGAACATCACGAGCTTAAAGCCCTGGCTGGCGGAGTTCAACCTGTACCGGCCGATCCGGTTCCCGCTGCTTCGCTCAAACGCTCCATTACTGCGGGCCAGGGTCCGGATAGCATCGATGGCGGTGAGCGAAGATCCCCGAATAGCCACGGGGCGGTTGATCGCCTTCCGCAGTTTTGCGGGCGGGTAAGGAGAATCAAAATAGTTCGGCACCCAGCCTTCGTGCTTTGTGGGCCAGTAATGCCCTGAACAAATGATGACTTTGTGAAAAGCCTTCCAGGTATCATATACCTTTATCCGCACTTCCGAACTGCCCGCGTCGTCGCGGATATCTGTTACAGTGGCACCGGTATGGACGCGGACCATGATCCCCTTCTCCTGCGCCAGCTTCAACCAGTCGTTGAACTGTGCCGAGAGATATCTTCCGAACAGCAAGCGCGGGACTACTTTGTAGGCATGGAAAGTGGCGGGATCAATGTCGAAGGTCCGGAGCCATTCAGGATCCTGTTCTTTCACCCAGGTATCCAGCGATTCACGGAGCGCGGGGATCTCATTGCCCGATACATTGGTGATGTGCTCGGTCCCCGCCCCTTCTTCGCTATACGGCATGCCGGCACCCAGCGTTTGTTTTCGCTCAAAAATGTCGATGGAGACCGGCAGCTCACGCTGCTGCACCAGTTTTTTTAACATATAAAGGGCACTGGGACCACCGCCCACGATGGCCAGGCGTTGTACCGTTTCCGCCGGAGTTACCTTACTTTGTTGCAAAGACATACAAATTGATCGTTGTTTCCTGTGATATGTTTTCACCTTCAGACTACTGTAATGACGCCGGCCTCACTTCTTCCATTTTCTTCCGCCATGCCTGAAGTTGCATGTTTCTTTTCCAAGAATGCGCCAAAACCATTGCTGACCCTTGCACTGATTTTTACCGGGGAAAACACGGAGAAAGCATGCCTTATCGCTGGTAAACGTTCTTACCGGGATGAATGAATGCCACAGTTACGGCATGGAATTGGGGAAATGTCTACGCAATGAATTTTCGGTTGATATGGATCATGCGTCCAGGAAGATGAAAAGCCGGTAAGGGATCTGTCGAAACACTTATCAGATTTTATGTCGCAAGAAAACAATCTTGCCAGGATAAAAGTAGAAAGACCGTGATCATGAACCTTATTATCCAGGTTCCTAAAGATTTTTTACTTGTTTTAAAAACATTCACCGCAGGTAATATTGAAGATCTCTGCAAAGAAACAATCGTATGTCAGATCATAACGCTTTGCATTGTTCTATTTATTTGACGTTTGTTTCAGATAACTATCATAGTTGAAATAAGCATCATTGCTGAGAGAATTCGGCTTTAGATATAACGTTCCGGTTTTGTTATCAAGCATCACATTGAAATGTTTCAGGATCTGATTTCCAAACAAACTGGCTTTAGCATTGGGCACTGCCGGATCGGAAGCATTGGTTACGATATCTTTGAACTCCACTCCTGCTATGAATGCATCGAGGCGAACGATTTTACGTCCGTTGACCGTAGTAAGCGGCTGCAATTCTTCCCAGTTATTTGCCGATCCCGTAAAATCATTCCCGATCAGCATAGAGCCATCTCTTCCGGTGTCAAAAAGAAACCAGGCGTTGTATTTTTTATGGTTATGTACAAGTTCCACATTGAAGAAGGGCCGGTGCTGCACATAATAAACGGGCATCTTTTTGTAGCTTTTGGCGTCCTTCGGAAGGCTTTCATAAATTGTCAATTCCTTTTTGTCGTAATCGATCCCAATGATCTTGTCCCGAAAAAATCCGTTTCCAATAATGATGTCCTCAAAATCGTCCATATTCCCAACTTCGGTCAACGGGATATCATCCCAATGTAAACCGGAAATAATCACCTGGTTACCCAGGCTCGTTCTTTCTTTGTTGAGCCCATCCGTATTGCTGACCATTTTGTGAGACGAGAACACCAATCCGATCTTCTCTGAAGATTTCCTGTTGACCACGCAGGTTCCCGCTCCCAGGTCAAACTGTATATGGACACTTTTGCTGTTGATCTGGCCATCAAGGTAAATCTTGGAATTGATCAGTTTGAATGGCACACGAAGCGGATATGAAGCGCTGGTCTTGAGGTAAGCAACATCAGGAGGGAGTACGGACGCGATCTGAATGTGGCAACTGTCTTTGCCGTTCAACAATACCACAAATTCATATCTTTTTCCCGGGCTTGTATGGATGCTCAGTTCATCCTGGTCTGTTTTGAATCTTATAATGCTCTTTTGCGAAGGCAGATTCACGTAATAAATATCAGGCTTTGCTTCTGGTTCCAAACGCCAATCCATCTTCACGTTAGCGCCATCGCTGATCCAGGCTTTTTCTGAAGCAGCGGTGATTATACTTATTTTTTGCTGCGCATAACTGATGTTTGTCCCCAAAATAAGGATCGGTAAGATGGTCAAAAATTGCCGTTTGATACCCGTTGTTTTCATGCTGTACATCTTTTGAGCAAAGAAAGACAACCCGGTTCTTAAGACACGGATAATATGCCTGCCAATGTCCCGACAATTACCCGTCAAACACCTGTCAAACTCTATAAGATATTGATATCTGGTAATATACGATTGGAGGTTGCTTTACCTAAAACAAGTGCATTCCGGACGATAACAACGCCATTCAGACTGATCCAAATCACAGGAATAAGCATTTTTATGTTACTTTCTACCCCAAACCAATCGGTGAGAATCAAAACAAAAATCAACAGAACGATCGCGATCAGGGTCCAGACGATTTGGATAGACAGCAGTTTTTTGTTCACAGGATTCGTTTGCTTTTTCCATAAAAGCAGGGCAAGGGGAATGAATATGTTCAGAGGCGGCAGCCAGATAAACGGCAAGGAAGAAAGATTCACGATCTTGTTCCACTTTCGTGTGTCCTGATTTTCGTTTTCATGGGTTTCGGTTGATTCAAAATACGACTCATCCACTTCCAGCGCTTTTGCAAGAGCCCTGAGTGTAAATCCTTTCGGCTCTTGCCCGGATTCGATCCGCTGTATCGTTCTCACGGAAATACCCGATTTTTCCGCCAGCTCTTCTTGTGTCAGGCGAAGCTTTTCCCGTTGTGCTGTTAATTTCGACATCCTGTTTCCCTTAAATTATGCTTATACTAAGATAATGAAATCAAACTCTATTGTTTTCCGGGGACCGATTCTACAACGGTATAAGCATAAAAAAGGAGGGATGAAAAATCACCCCTCCGACGATTGCTATGTAACTATCTAACTGCTGAACGAAACTATTTAGAAGTATCCCGGATTCTGTGGGAACGCAGGTCCTTCCGTAACTAGATTGATCTGTGTCTGAGGGATTGGCCTCAACATATTATATGACTGAACTCCGGCAGCCCCCTCCGAATTGTACAGCTGCACTCTTTCTACCAGCTTCTTTGTTCTTGAAAGATCCCACCACCTGGTATCTTCTGCAAAAAGTTCACGGCTTCTTTCATCCAGGATGAAATCGATGGTCATCTGTGCAGGTGTTACTTGCTGTGCCAGTACGTTCGCGGCATATTGGGCAGGGGTTTGATTTGCCTTCAATGCGGCTCTTGTTCTGAGCACATTGATCATATCGGCAGCCTGCTGAAGCGTAGCTCCTCCTTTTATCGCTGCTTCTGCTGCGATCAGGTAAAGCTCGGAGAACCGGAACATGATATAAGGTCTGTCAGAATAATCATTCATATCCACTCTTGTTGAATCATCAAACTTTCTCATGCTTGGATAGAAAGCGGTGGTGAATGGAACTGTAACACCGGCCAAATGCTCCGGCTCAAAGATCACACCTTTGAAAGCGGCTCTTTCCGCAGGCGTGATCACCCGGTCAGCCATCCAGATCGATGTATCCACCCCATTGATCAGTGTTCCTCTCGGTGTGGTTGCACCGGTAGTACCGCGTACAGAATTAGCCACACTGTTGGAAAGCCAGACCGTCTGGAATGTGCCATCATAGCGTGAATCCGTTGCCCTGTTCGCAAACGCAACATCGTAAATGTATTTTGAGTTCGGCCTGATCCGCTGATAAGGACGTCCATTCGCCGGATCACGTACCGTCATGTTAGCGCCGCCTGCAGCAGGATAATTGGCGTTGATATTGGTATAGGTAGGGCGCCAGAAAAAGTTCGATTGATTCGCTCCGGCTCCGCCTCCACCTGAACCCGGTGAGTTGTTCTGACCATATTTCAGATCCCTGGTGTGATCGATCACAAACATAACTTCCCTGCCATACTCGTTACCTTCTCTGAACACTTCCGGAAAATAAGGAAGAAGATCCAGTCCGTATGTCGCTTTATTATCGATCACACTTTTGGCTGTTGTATAAGCATTTTGAAAATCCGTTGCCTGGGCAGCATCAGACCAGCCTCTCCATAAATATGTTTTTGCCAACAGGTATAACGCCGTTGCTTTAGTGGCCGGTTTACCTGTGCCCGCAGCCGGAACCGCAGGCAGATCGGCAGATGCTTCTGTAAAATCTTTGATGATCTGCGCATACACATCTGCTATCGGAGCTCTTGAGTCGGCAGTGGACGCAGAAGTATTAAAGGTTGTATGCAAAGGCACCGATCCGAAAGTTGTCACAAGATAGTAGTAGCAGAATCCGCGAAGGAATTTCGCCTGTGCCAGCAATTGTGTTTTTGTGGCCGCAGGAACATTCGCATCAGCGCCGTACTGCAGAATTCCGTTGGCGGTGTTAATGTCGATATATAAGATGTTCCAAAAGCCAAGGTAGTCATCCGTATTGCTTTTAATGCTGGCGTTGTTGTACGTGAACCACCAGATCACATCAGCAGCAGATCCCCGTTTGGATTCATCTGTTCCTGTATTGAATAATTGTGTGAAGATCTGCGTACCCCAGAGTCCCCGGAAACTGGAATAAATACCAGCGATCCCTCCCTGCAGGCCATCAGCTGTGGTAAAAAAGCTCGGCGCAAAAAATGTGCGGGGCTGCTCCTCGAGCACTTTCTTGCAACTGCTTGCAGAAAAGATCACGAAGGAGAGCAAAAGTATATATCGGTAATTTCTAAATTTCATGTCGTCAATAATTTTAAGTTAGAATCTGATGTTTGCTCCGAAAATAAACTGACGGGTGGAAGGCACTCCCATGCCCACCAGCACTGCACTTGAGGGAACAGCTCTCTGACCGCCCTGTGCGCTGAGTGCCGCACCACCGCCATTGGTTCCGTTTCCTTCAGGATCAATTCCCAGGTTGTCCCTGACCAAAGGAGCCCAAACGATAAATGGATTCTGAGCAGATACATATACTCTCAGCGACTGAATACCCGATCTGCCCAACCATTTTTCAGGAACATTATAACCCAGATCGATCGTTCTTACTTTAATAAAAGAACCATCACGATATGTCAGCGTTGAAGTGAAGTTCTGACCGTCTCTTCCTGCATCAGGTTGAGGAAAATCGTTGGTAGGATTGGTTGGCGTCCAGTAGTTGACCTTATGCTGCTCTACACGGCTGTTTCCAAAGAATGGATAACCTGCAGCACTGCCATCAGCAGATAAATAAGTGACTACTGCGTTCTGTCCGAAGCGGCCAAACATCACCACGTTCAGATCAAAATTTTTGAACTCAAAACGGTTCGTTAAACCAGCAACAAGGTCAGGCTGATAGTTACCGATGATCTGTTTATCAGCAGCGGTAATAGCATTATCCTTATTGACGTCTTCGATCTTGATATCACCCGGCGCTACGCCGTAAACAGCTGCCTGCGCGGCTTCGCTTGTCTGCCAGATCCCGATCTTCTTATAGTCGAAGATCACCGCTATAGGCTGACCAACGAACCAACCATTTCCGATATCACTTTGCAGGTTATTCTGGAGTGCTACGATCTTCTCCCTGTTGAAGAATGCATTGAAATCGGTGCTCCAGGTAAACCCGCTTTTAGTCTGAACGTTCACACTGCTCAGCGTAAACTCCATACCATGAGAAGATGTTTTACCTACATTGGTCAACTGAGAGTTAACCCCCACACTACGCGGAAGTTCTTTACTCAGCAAAATGTCTTTCGTATTGGTTCTGTAATATTCAACCGTACCGGAAAGGCGGTTTTTGAAAAGCGAGAAATCAATCCCCACATTGGTTCCTGCTGTCTTCTCCCAACCTAACAATGGATTCGGTGCAGTATTAATAGTGTAACCATTGGCGAGGTTAGTTCCCGCAGTGGTGCCCGAGCCAAAATTGTAGAAGTTAGAGTTCAGGCTTCCCAGTGTTGTATAAGGATTGATACCGGCATTGGAACTGATCCCCCAGCCTGCTCTTAATTTAAGACTGGATACAAAGCTTACATTCTCCATGAATTTTTCACGGTCGATATTCCAACCCGCGGATACTGCAGGATATGTGGTGTACTGATGCCCCGGAGCCAATACCGATGCACCATCCGTACGGATAGTAGCGGTCAGCAGGTATTTGTCATCGAACGCATAGATCGCTCTGCCCATATAACCGATCAACCCTGTTTCGTTGAAGTTACCTCCCTGCGGTGTGACCGTATTTACCAGCACCCAGTTATAGTCCTGTATGAAATCTGCAGGCACACCAAAGCCGTTGAATTGCTGAGCCTGGAAATGATTCTTCTGTACCTCCTGCAGCGCCTGAACAGTCAGCTTATGCTTATCAAAGGTCCTGCTGTATTCAAGTGAGTTGTTGATCGTATACTGCCATCCTTCCGCGTTGTTCTGGCTAAGGTTGGCCCCTGCTGCCGTTGCATTGGTATTGAATACAGTATTAGGGCCGGTATAGTTATCGTTGAGTGTCTGTGACCAGCCATAACCGAATGTTGTCCTGAATTTCAGGTCTTTTAATATTTTGACTTCGCCGTAAAAATTATGCTGGAACTGATAGCGGCGTTGATAAGCTCTGATGAGATCATCATTACCGATAGAAGTCAACGGATTGATCTGCTGCTGGTCTGCACCTTGCTGGATCGCTGGTTTGAAATTCAGTGTTCCATCATCATTGTATGGTTTGAACAATGGTGATAACCTGGTGGCTGCACCATAAGCATTCGTTCCGAGCCTGTTTGATTTATTCAGCGTATTGAAGCTGGTAAATCCGACTTTGATACGTTCAGAGATCTTATGATCAATGTTCACGCTGAAAGAAAAGCGATCCAGGTTCTGATCATGAATAATGCCGGTCTCCCTGAAATAACCCAACCCAAAATAAAATTGTGTTCTGTCATTTCCACCGCGGACGCTCACATCATGAGAGGTGCGGATACCGGTTGTAAGGAGCAGATCCTGCCAGTCGGTGCTTACGCCTTTGGCAAGATTTGCCTGTTCATCCGGGGTAAGTGCATACAGGTTCTGACCCGGTGTATTGGAATTTCCCGCAGCTGCATCTGCTTTGAACTGCGCGTACTCTGCACCATTGAACAGGTCATAGGTGCCGATGGCTTTTTTAAAGCCCATGTATCCGTTATAAGATGTAACAGCTTTGCCTGTAGAACCACGTTTGGTAGTAATGATCAGTACGCCATTTGAACCGCGCGAGCCATAAATTGCGGTGGCAGATGCGTCTTTAAGGATATCGACATTCGCGATACTTTCCGGATCGAGATCATTGATGCTTCCTCCATACACCATTCCATCTACCACAAGCAGGGGATTGTTGTTCCCGCTTAATGAACGGCTTCCGCGGATGAGGATCCTTCCTCCCGCACCGATATCAGAACTATTGCTGACAATATCCACACCCGCAGCTCTTCCCTGCAACTGGTTATAGATATTCGGCGCTTTGATCTCATTCAATGTTTCTCCTTTGACAGAAACAGTAGAACCGGTTACGTCCCTCTTTCGCTGAGAGCCATAACCGATCACCACAACGTCTCCAAGAGATTTCTCATCTCTTGCAAGCGTAATGGCAAGTTCAGCGGAAGTAACGTTGACTTCTCTTTCAGCATAGTTAATGGCGCTGATAACAAGAGTTGCTCCGGTTCTGACCGAGAGAGAAAAATTACCGGCAGCATCAGTGGCGGTACCGGTAGTGCCGCCCTTTACGACAACGGAAGCGTCCGGAACAGCTTCTCCTTTATCGTTGGTTACACGTCCTTTGACAGTTATATTCTGTGCGAAGGACATCACAGCAAAAGCCTGCAACACGATCGTGAGGCAGAGTACCCTGCTGATGCGTTCGAGCATGATAGTTGATTTTTTAGGCATAGTTAATGTTTGGTAATTATCACATCAAAATGAGTGTAGAGACAGAGGTCCTGATCAGATCAGGCTGAGAAAAAGGCATGGGTCAATAAATAACAGGAGGTGCTTTTTCCGGATTGTCGGGTAGGGAAAGTGTAGCGCGGGGTGCGTTATAATGTAAAATGTACAGCGGTCGCGCAGATAGACGGCTGACAATTGCAGACGGTGATGAACTTACTCTTTTCATACAGCAGCTAGTTAAGCTTTTACATTTAAAATTGAAACCGATTGCATTCCATCGACTAAAAAAAACAACTTACGGGCTGTTGTTTATCTGCAATCCTATTTCTTTCTCTTCTTGTAAAAAGGGCAAAGGCAATCTTTCGTCAAAGGTGATCCGGTCAAATTATACGGATCATCGCGACGCATTACATGCAATATAGAGCATTTTCCGAAAAATATGCAACCGATTTCATTTTTATTCACGAAAACGTTATCGTAACGGTACAGCCAGGTTGGAAGACGGCCGCCTTGAAGCCCGGCACCGCCTGTGTAAGACTTCGGCGAACAGGCTGGGCAATGTTATTAAGTTAAGAAATTTGTCCTTATAGTATTGGCGTAAGGTTCCTCCTCCGGCGGACACGTCCCGCAGATTTCGCAGATTTATCCATCTGATTATTGCTCCTTATTCTATAATAAAACTGGCCTCAGTTTGTATCTGCAGATTACGCAGGTATCTTCAAGTTATCAGAAAATTATCTGCGAGATCTGCGGACGCTGATAAAAACATAGTCGTTTACAGGTGATCATTTTATTTGCCGGACTGACAAATCTGCGGAATCTGCGGACTCCTTCCACCGTAGTATCCAGGGACGAAATATTGTGCAACCGATTTCATCATTTTTGATTGACTAGTTTGTCATAAATGTCAAATCAATAAATGAGCATTGACTATGATCTTTTGATCTATTGACAAATCAACCTTTCAACTCACCTTTAACGCGATCGCATATGATAAAGCAGGCCGCCTGTCCGGCAGTGTCACTTCAAGCGCATCGTCACGATGCTCAAACACAAGCGATCCGCCTCCCGGCATTTCCACTTTGCCAACCGCTTTTGTCCACCAGCCTTTCTGCGTTCCAAGGCTCCGGATCTTTACCTTTCCATCCTCCGGCCACCCCAGCACAAAGGCAAATAAAGAATCGCCTTTCATGGTAAAGCGGATATCTTCTGCACCGAATGGCTTCCCCTTTCCTTCATTGAAGCCCTGGTCTTTCAGCGGTGCGGACTTCTCCGTGGACGGACCTTCACCATATACTTTCCATGGGCGTGTATCATAAATGCCGGCTGAATTGACCTGCATCCACGCAGTGATCTCTTCCACGATCGCCTTTTCCAGTTCATCGATGGTACCATTCCCTTTTACGGGAACATTCAACAGGAAGTTGCCATTCTTGCTCACCACATCGATGAGTGTATGCACAACGGTCTTTGCTGATTTATATCCTTTCCGGTCATATACCCGCTGATCATAGTGCCAGTTGCCCAGGCAGGTATCGGTTTGCCAGGTGAATGGTTCTATCTGGTTGCTCTGCCCGCGTTCTATATCCCATACCAAACATTTCCGCTGCTCTTCATTCAATATTTTCCCATTGATCACTGCGTTCAATTCGCCATTGTTACGACGGATGCTTTGATTATAATGATGTGCTGCAATCCGCAATCCCACATCGTTCAGCCCGTGAAAGGGTAATACACTATCGTCAAAATAGATCAGTTCAGGAGCGAATTTGTTGATCAGTTCGATGGTACGCTTGTAAAAGTTCTCACAATAGGCTTTGGAAGGAATGCTGGCGCCGCTTCCCCAATCCCATTGCGGCAGCGCGGTTTTATTGGCAGTCTCATCTTTACTCAACGGATGTTCCTGGGCGTACAGTTCCTGCGGATCCAAACCATCCCACCATTTACCTTTACCATCTTTTTTGCGCAGCCTGCCGTCATAAGGCACGCCGGCAAGCGCTCCTTTTTTATCCGCACCCTGCGAGGTCTCATACCAGGTCCAGGCATGTGAGGCATGCACGCTGAGACCAAATGGCAAGCCTGCTTCCTTTGCAGCTTTGGCCCAACCGGCAACGATGTTCTTCTTTGGGCCAAGCTTCACCGCATTCCAACGATGATGCGAAGAATCCCATAGATCAAGGTTATCATGATGATTAGCCATCGCGAAGAAATACTTTGCCCCGGCTTTCTTGTATAATGAAACAAGATAACCGGGATCCCACTCATCTGCTTTCCATTGATGGATCACATCCTTGAATCCAAACCTGGACGGGTGTCCATATTTTTTTACGTGATAGTTATACTGCTCGCTTCCTTCCTCATACATACCTCTTGCATACCAATCGCCATACTCCGGCTCACATTGCGGCCCCCAATGTGCCCAGATGCCGAACTTTGCATTGCGGTACCAGCCGGGCACCTGGTATTGTTTTAATGAATTCCAATCCGGCTTGAACCAGCCGCCCATTGTTTCTTCTTCGTTCAAAGAACCAATGAAGCCATCCGGCAAATGCTGTGCAGCCAACCAGGCTGGTCCCATCAGCGCAAACTGCTTTAATAATTTCCTGCGATCCATAATTGATCCGTTTGATGATTACAATTGAAATATTTTTTCCAGCTTCACCCACTTCTCTCCTTCCGCTGCCCAAGGTAGCGGCTGCTGGAATTTCCACATCAGCGTTTCCCATTCCTGTACTTTGGGATTTGAATCGTCCATGGCTTTCTTTTGATCAAAAGAAAATGAATCTTCCGCTTCCATGATCATAAACAGACGGTTGCCTGTTCTGTAGATCTCCATCGAGATGATCCCCGCTTCCTGGATGCTTTTTTTGATCTCCGGCCAGGCATTGCCGGCTTTATGCCACTCTTCATATTCCTTTATCAGCGCAGGATCATCTTTCAGATCGAGTGCCAGCGTATATCTTTTCATAGTTAATAAATTATTCCGGATGGGTTTTATATTTCTTTCTGCATAGAGCTATTTATCTCAGCCTGTTTAAAACTTCACCATTGTTTTCTTCGAAGGAAATGCCGCATTCCCTTTCAGGTTCTGAGATACCAGCTCTTTTACGTTTTTGCTCCACAAGACATGGCTGTAATAGGATGGCCGTTGCATCCCCCACTGCACGCTGCTGTTCCTGATCGTTACAGACATTGCATTTTCCAGGTAAAATCCGCTTGTATTGCCTTTCACAAAACCTTCCACCTTTGAAGGACGCCTGTCGTATATCCCACCAGGTAGCGTTGTGATCTTATCGATCAACAAGTCAACATTATCGAAAACGATATTGGAGAGTTTGTCTGCCGACTCTGCGCTGACAAATACGCCATTCTCTGAAATACATTTGATATTCGTAAAGAAGATGTTCTTTACAATGCCCACCCTTCCTTCGGTTGCTCCCGGTGGAAAACGCCAGTTTGCATCACGGTGATTGATGTTTGCCCTCCTGAAAGCTGTCACGTAGATCGGTTCGGCTTTCCCCCACCATACGTCACTGAACAGGTGGCTTTCAATGATCATATTGGAAAAGATCACATCGGATACCACGCCTTCGTCCCTGTTCTGAATACCTACTCCCCTATTGCTTTTTTTAATGATGCAGTTATTGAAAAGCACCTGCCGGATGGTGTCAACATTCTCTGAACCTATTTTGATAGCGCAGCTCCGGGATGTCATGGTGCAATTGGAGACAGTAATGTTTTCACAGTTGCCGAACTCATCATACTCGCGGCGGTTCTTCAGACAGATACAATCGTCGCCGCTTTCGATATAACAATCACTGATGCGTACATTTTTGCTGTGATCGAGATCGATGCCGTCACTGTTGTGGACTTTCAGGCTGTTCAGCAAGGTGATGCCTTTGATCACCACGTCATCACAACCGACCAGGTGAATGGTCCAGTATGCGGAGTTCCCGATGCGGAGATCATGAATGCGGATATTCCTTCCTCCTACAATCGTAAGAAGGTGCGGTCGCGGGTCCAGAGAATCGAATGGTTTCAATTCATAGGAATCTTCCAGTTCGCGTCCCATGAATGCGATGCCATTGCCATCTATCTCTCCCTGGCCACTGATACTAAAGTTTTCAATATGCTCACCGCCGATCCAGATCGTGCCTTCGCCCGGATTTTTTCGGAACGCACTTTTCCTGTATAATTTTTCATCGGGACTTGCCTGCAGTTTAGCATTGGCAGGAAGATGCAGATTGATATCCGATCTCAGCTCAAACGGCCCTGAGAGGTAAACTCCCGGTGCGGGAAACAAGACCGTGCCTCCACCCGCTTTATAACAGGCATCAATGGTTTGCTGTATGGCTGCGGCATCATTTGTTACACCATCTCCTTTGGCGCCGTGATCACGCACATTGAACAGTTGCTGCGCCATTACCGGCATCATCAATAGCCAGCCGCAGCTTATGAGAAAAATTCGTTTCATCGATGATCTTAATTTGCAATCGAATCGTTTGTCTGTTAGAGCGCTATTAACGGATCGTGTTGACATTACTGATAGATCGCCTGTATGCGCGCGCGATATTTCCGGTGCAAACCAAGCACGGTCTGTACCGGGTCTCCCGTAGTTACCACCGCATAATCTTTCCGCTGCTTTACCCAGTTCCATTCCCATTCTTTAATGCGCTCCGTGAACTGACCCATATTGAATGATTCATTTTTATCCATTGCATTGATCGCTGTTGTGAAGAATTGCTTCCAGCGAGGCTTATAGAAATCGTTCAGCAAACCACTCCATTGCCGGCAGGCATATTCATTCAGCGGGCAGTCTTTATCACCCCATTGCGTGATCAGGTCTTTGGCATTGAACTCATACAATGCTTTCTCCTGTTGCGTAGAGCCCTGGCTTCTTGCTGTTGCCACCCATGGTCCAAGCATAAATTCTTTGCGGGTAGCCAGCAGCCGGTCAAGATCAGTGATCAGTTCAAGAAATTCGTCCGTATATTTTTTAAACCCTGTGAGATCCTTCTTTTCCCAGGCGGCCGCGATCTTTCGTTGCAGGGGCAATGCATAATCAGCGAGTACCTGTCTTGATACATCCACGAGGTCATATTGAAAGCCACTGCCATTCCTGCAAGAAGGGATCGCATTGATCAGTTCATCCCATGCCGGCAACAGATCCGCGGCAGCATAGTTCAGCCTTGTGTTGGCCCATCTGCTCATGGAATCAAATGTCGGTCTTGCCTGGATGATGGACTCTGCACCATCACGTTTGTATTTATCTGCCGGTACGCTGTAAACAGTTTGCTGAAGGATCTTCCATGCTTTGTCTGCATAAACATCTGATGTACCATAGCGGTTACGGACGTACTGCGGCAACCATGTATTGAGATCGATGGGATCATTCCGCCAGGTATGCGCGCTCATCAACTCATACATCACCGGATTGTTTTCGATACCTTCCATCGTAAGGCCGATGCCGCTCAGCCTGCCGCTGGCAGGATCATTCAATGCAGCAGCAGGCTGACTGGCCACCGTTTCCATTCTGCCAAACAGATTGGTATTGCCGCCAAAATTGTGCAGCATATTCCAGATCCATGGTTTGCCAAAAAAAGAACTGGTCCGTTTCCAGACCGGTTCTATTTCTGTAGCAAGATCGAGAATGATCATTTTATCATTGGGTACGGACGATAACAATGCTTTTACCTGCGGCTCTTTCCAGAATTTGCGGTCGCTGTAAAACAACCAGCCCTGCATCACCCACACAGCAGCTGTATCAGCCTGTTTCATTCCCTCATACACTTTAGCACTCAATGCTGACAAGAAGGAAGGTTCATCACTCGGCGGCTCATTTTCATTAAATGTATCTGCGGAATACAGATGATCAGTGCCGAGAAGAGCGGTCTGTTTTTCCAGGAAACGTTTACCGATCGATGCAAACAGAGGATCATTGGCATCGAGAATATAAGTATCGGCAAAGCCGTTGGTCCAGTTGGTTGTTTTCAATTTGGCGCTGGGAAACTTTTTTGCAAAAGCTTTGGGCACATGCCCGGTGAAAGCAGGCAACACGGGCTTCATCCCCAGTTCACGTTCACGCTGAAGGATCTTCTTCTGCAATTCAAAATGTGATTTCATCCAGCTCAGCGGCAATGGTCCACCCCATCCGTCCAGGTTGCCCATCCAGAACCAGGCGAAATAAGATGGTCCGCAAAAGAAATCGCGCAACTCTTCATCCGTAAATCCCATGTCTTTATACACAAGATACCAGGTGTACTCTTCTCCGGTGATAGCAAGCGGCATGTTGATGCCATGTAACGCCATCCAGTCGATCTCTTTTTCCCACCTGGCCCAATCCCACCAGCTCATACTGTAATTGAACGTGCAATAGTTCAGGTAATAGCGATACTGATAAGGAGAAGACCGGATGATCTTTTCTTTCACCACCGGTAACATTGCAGGCAGCTTCAGGTTGGTTCCATTCCAGGTAACCTGTGCATGGCAATATTCGTTCAGGTAACAATACAAAGCAGCGGCGATGCTTCCCGCATTATTTCCCCGCAGTACGATCTTTCCGTTCTTACTTTCGATCTCAAAAGAATCTTTCGATGCAGTGCCGTTCAGCGGGCTTACATCGAACTGGTTTGCATGAGCCGGTACCACGCGCCGGATCAATTCCTTCGCAGCATTGCGATCCGGTTGTGCATTGGCCGTAAAAAACGTAATCGATAATATAACCACCAAAATTTTCCTGTTACCCATTCCTGTATCATTTAGATCTTTTGCAGATCATGAAAAAAATCAACTTAACAGCCTACACCTTCAGAAAAATTTTCTTCCGGTATAAAAAATAGAGCATCGCAAACTGGATAACTGCTACACCTGTCCACAACAAGGCCTGATGCCAGATCGCCGGGAACCGATTCACTACACCTCCAAACAGGAAGGAAGCGGTGGATTCAAAATTGATCAATCCATGCGCCGCCATATAGATCAGGATAGCGTTTGAGCCCATCCACACAAAAGGAAGGCTCCACTTAATCCATCCTTTTACATCGATAATAAAATAAAAAAAAGCGAACAAGAGCAGGCTCCATCCACCGGCGAATAACACATAGGAGCTTGTCCACATGTTCTTATTGATGGGAAATACCATTCCCCAGAGAGCTCCAATAACTAACGATCCTGCAGCACACAGCGCCATAAACAGCGCTCTCCTGCTACCCTCATTCTTCAATATATCAGACTTCAGGAACTGCCCGGTGAACACACCCAGCAACGCCGAGCCAATAGCCGGCACAGTCGAAAGCAATCCTTCAGGATCGTATACCTGCCGGTGCAATTTTCCCGGCAACAGTAATCGGTCAACATATCCTGCCAGATTTCCTTCAGGAGTAAGCACTCCACTGCCATATCCCGGTACAGGCACAAGTATCATGAGCAACCAGTAACCCAGTAATAAAGCGATGAACCAGATGAATTGTCCTCGCAGGGAGAAAAAGATAAAGATCAGCGCGGCAAAAAAACAACTCAACGCGATCCGGCCCAGTACGCTTGCAAACCTGGTCTGCTCATATCCTTTCAACTGCAGTACACCATTGGCAACCATGCCCAGCAGGATCAATATTATGGTACGCTTCAGGAGGGACAGGATGATCTCTTTTCTGGCGGCGCGTTTGTCCACCGCATTCTCCAGCTTGCGCCCGATCGAATAGGGCATGCTGACACCTGCTATAAAAATAAAAAGCGGAAAGATCAGATCATAGAAGGTGAATCCGTTCCAGACTGTATGATGCAGCTGATTGCTGATCGTAATAAATACCCGTTCGGTAAAACTCAGCGTATCATTCATTTCGATTTGCCAGTCGGTCTTTCGCTGAACAAGACCATGTTGCTCCTTTATCGCGCCAGCTATCCCATGAAAAATAAACTCGCCGCAAACGATCCAGAACATATCAAAACCGCGCAGGGCATCGAGTGATCGAAGCCTGCCGGGCGCAGGTTTGTTCTGAACTATTGCAGCATTCATTTCTTAACGATCGTTTTTTGATCCCGCAGATCTCGCGGATTGCACGGATTACGCAGATTACGCAGATTAGACTCTCATAGTATTGATATCTTTTAAATCAAGGACGCTAATTCGCGAAATTAGCGTCCCCAATCAATGTCATCAGTAACCCGGATTCTGCGACAATTTCGGATTCTTCTGCCTTGCACCAGTTGGCACCGGGAAGATCCGGCGATAGGTATCTGTATTTGTTTTATTCAGCCCCCAGGTGTTCTCAAACTTTCCGAAGCGGATCATATCATTGCGGTGCCAGGTTTCCCATGACATCTCGCGCGTACGTTCTGCAAAAATATCATCCAGCGTAAGTGTTATCAGCGGAGCCGTTGTAGTACGAACCGCTCTGAGAGAATTGACCAGTACCAATGCAGCAGTAAGGTTGGCCGGATCACTTCTGAGAAGCGCTTCCGCTTTCATCAGGATGATATCTGATAAGCGGAACACAGGAGCATCATTATTCTGATTACGATTGATAGAGTTCGGATCAGGAGAGAACTTGATATTGCGGTAACCGGTATTCCAGGCCAGTTCATCTTTTCCGAGATCATAAGACGTAGGACCAAACCTTGTTCCGCTTCCAAGCGGAGTAAGATTTAATTGATAGGTAAATGCCTGACCAGGGTTTGCACCGGTATAGAACTGGTTGTAGCCAAGATTGGTGGTACGGACCATGATCGGATTTCCGGTATTCCAGTATTGCAGGCCGGTCAGCCATTGATTGTTCCGGATATCGTTTGGATCATTGAAGTAAGCGTAGAATTCATCGGTAGTGCAACGCGGTCCGCTTGGGCGGTTATTCACCAGGCCGTTACCCGTTGTAAAATTCACGATCGGATCAACATTGTTTCCCATAGTAGATCCTGAATAACGGTATTTCATTCCAAGATTACGGTTGAGATCATACCGTGCATGCAGCAGGTATCCATTGGATGTGGTCGGATCAAACGGGATCGCAAAGATGAATTCCTTGTAGGAAGGTCCGTTCGTTGGAGAGAACATATTGAGATAGGTCGCCCTGGACTCCAACTGGTATTGCGTTCCACCACCGGCATTGATCACACTGTCACAGGCAGCAATGGTCTCTGCATATTTCGGTGTATTAATATACACAGGCGCATTCAGATAAAGTTTTGCGAGCAATGAGAATGCCATATAACGATTGGGTTTACCATAGGTCGCAACCCCGGAAGCCGTCTTTAGAAAGGGAATACTTGCCCTCAGTTCTTTCTCCACAAAATCGAATACCTGTGCACGGCTGGCTCTTTCTTTGAGCGTAATATCACCATAAGCCGTATCCAGTGGCACACCGCCGAATTCATCCATCATATAAAAATAAAACAACGCCCGCATGGTCCGCATTTCAGCAATGCTGGCATTCTTCACATCCCCATCATCCGCACCTTTGAGCAGGTACAATACCTGGTTGGTGTTTCCGATCAGGTTGGAGAGGTAGTACCATTCATAATCGATATGTCCATGATCCGGCGTCCAGGTGTGGCGGTGCAGTCTTTCAAAACTGTTGCCATCCACCCAGTCCGTTCCATAGAATGGCAGCACTGCCGCATCCGTTGTATGTTCGGAGATGAAAAAATGGTTAGTGGAATAATCATTTCTGTAAGTCGTGTACACAGTTCCCATTAATGCATTGAAGTCGGCCTGGCTTTTTGGGAAAGTGGCACTGGTCAGTTCAGTAGTGGCTTCCACATCCAGCTTGTGACAAGAGGTCAAACCAGCCGCGGCTGTAATGAGAGCCAGGATATTTATTGTTAGCTTTTTCATGTTTTGCAATTGTTAGGTGATTATAAAGACAGGTTTACGCCAAACAGGAACGTGCGTGTTCTCGGGAAGAAATTGTTGTAGTCGATACCCGGAGCAATGCCGCCCTGGTTGATCTCCGGATCGATCCCTGAATAACCAGTGATCATTAACAGGTTGTTGCCTGTCACATATACCCGTAGACTATTGATGCCTTTCACCGGTTTCGCAAATGTATAAGACACGGTTGCGTTATCGAGGCGAACAAAGCTGCCTGATTCGATATAGCGGTCAGAATAGTAAGAGTTCTTGATATCAGCAACCTTATCACCATTGGCAGATACCAGGATGTTATTCACTGAGGCAGCAGTTACATAAGAAAGATCCGCCCGTGTAGCGTTGAACAGTTTATGCCCCAGCACTGAACGGAAGAAGAAGTTCAGGTCCCAGTTCTTATAACGAAGATTGTTGCTCCAACCCATCATCAGTTTTGGCTGGGGACTGCCGGCGTACCAGTAATCCGTTCCACCCAATGGAAGATCAGTGCCGGTAGTCTTTGTTCCATCGCGTTTGTTGAACTGTGAAATACCATTATCATCTTTGCCTGCATAGCTCAGCGTGAAGAACTGACCGATCGGCTTACCCACTTTCAGGATCTGCAGGGTGGCACCTGACTGACCAGCTCCTTCCGGAGAAGAATAACGGGTAGAGTCTCCCATGGTATATGGGTTGGACAAACTCGTCACTTCATTCTTATTGTGTGAAAGATTGAAGCTGGTGGTCCAGCTGAAATCTTTTGTTTTCACCGCGGAGTAATTCAGTGAAAGCTCCACACCAGAATTCTCCAGGCTGCCACCATTTACGATGATATATCCACCCGGAACAATGGAAGATGAAACAGACACACCGAAAAGCATATTCGTTGTGCGTTTTTTATACCAGTCGAGTGAACCTGTCAGCCTGTTGTTCAACAGCGCAAAGTCAGCACCGGCATTGACGGTGGAGAGTTCTTCCCACTGAAGATCGGGATTGTTTGCCTGTGCCGGAACGATGGCATTGTCAAACACACCGGCATTGTAATAAGTGCCGCTGAGACCGTAGATCAGTTGACTATTATATGCGCCAACGCCGGAGGAATTACCGGTAATACCATAGCTCACGCGAAGTTTCAGGTCACTGAACACCTGCTGATGCGCCATGAAATTCTCCCCGGTAACACGCCATGCGAGAGACGCGGAAGGAAAGTAACCCCAGCGGTGATTCGCACCAAATACAGAGCTACCATCTCTTCTCACCGATCCCTGAAGGATGTATTTGTTGTTAAAGATGTAATTGACACGGGCAAAATCGGAGATCAACCTTGTTTTGCTGTATACCCCGGTTGGACCAAGATCGATACGATAGCTGGGAATGGCATAGGGATTACCCAGTGCCAGGTTCTGATAACCTACATAGTCATTTAAAAAATTGGTAGACGAAGCCCGGAATCCATCACCGTTGATGTTCTGCTGGTAAGCATAACCTACTACTGCATTCAGTGAGTGCTTGCCGAAATTTTTATTCCAGGTCAGAAATGATTCCAGCGTGGTGAAAGAAGTTTGATAAGAGCTTCTGAATGCAGAACCATTAACGCCGAACAGATTTCCAATGAGCGTATGGATCACGCCGATCCCGGGATCAGGATTGTTATAGAAACCGGAAGTTGGATACTGCCCATAATAACGGCTGTAATATTCGCCGTGCAGCGCATTTGTATTCTGATAGGAAACGCTTGTATTAAAGGTCAGATTAAAAGGGAGCTTTACTTCTGTTCCAAAATTGGCCGTAAGCGTATTGTATTTTGTGTCATCCTGTGCGTTATCTACCAGCGCAAGCGGGTTGTAATAACCCGGGATGCTGAGATTCTCAAAGTAAGTACCGTCAGCATTCTTCACATTGTTCACCGGAAGATGTTTTGCGGCCTGCAGCAGTACCACATTCTGTAAAGGAACATAGTTGGCATTGCTTCTCGAGTTGGCAATATTCAGTGAGAATTTGACCTTATCATTCAGGGCGTATTGCTCCACACTCAACCGGCCGATGAGCCTGCGCAGACGGCTCCTCATGAGGATACCTTCTTTTTCAAAATAGTTCAGGCTTGCGCTGTAGGTACCATGTTCGCCTCCACCGCTGAGGGCCAGGTTATGATTATGGGAAACGGCACTGTTGCGCTGGATCACTTTCTGCCAGTCTGTATTCACGTTCGCGCCACCGTCATCGATAGGATTGTAGGCGCTGTTATTCGCCGCAAGGAATGCACGGTGCTGGGCAGCATCCATCAGATCAAGACGGTTGCTTACTTTTTCAATGCCTGCATAACCACTGTAAGAAGTTTGGACTGCACCTTTTTTACCGCGTTTGGTAGTGATCATGATCACACCATTCGCGGCCCTGTTACCATAGATAGCAGTAGCGGCTGCATCTTTCAATACATCAATAGAAGCAATATCATCGGGAGCAACAACGGCAATATCCGCACCAGGCACACCATCGATTACATAGAACGGTCCCCCGGGGCTGTTGACAGTAGATGCGCCACGAAGGATCACAGCGGCCGGACGGTTAGGATCACCGCTGGCAGTCACATTCAGACCGGCAACCTTGCCTTGCAACAGCTGACCGACATCACCGATCGCTCCCCTGTTCAATTCTTCAGGGCGAACCGATGTTACGGCGCTGGACAAATTCTTTTTAGTACTGCGGCCATAACCAACAACTACTACATCATTCAGCGTGGTGGTGGCACTGGTCATACTCACTTCATAAAAAACGGCATCACCCACACTCAATTCCTTCTGCTCCAGTGATACACCAGTGAACACAAGTACATCGCCTTTTTTTGCATCAATGGAAAAACTTCCGTCGTTACCGGAAGCTATAGAACGGTTGGTTCCTTTAACGGTAACAGTGATACCGGCTGCGGGCTGACCTTTATCGTCCGTTATTTTTCCACGCACCATACTTTGCGCGAGAAGAATAAAAGGAGACAGCAGCAATAAGATAAATATGATCCCCTTCCTGGGAATTGCAGCTTGGAGACTAAACATAAGCAATCAATTTGGTTATTATTGGGTTGTTAGAGATATGGCTGGGAAACTGGTGGAGTCTTCATTATAACAGGCAAACATTATCTGTCATCTCATCCGCACGTTTTCGGGAACGGGCGCTGCTGTTTCGTTGCATTGATTCCGGCTCTGCTCCACCGGCGGGTTCGCTTGCATTATTATTATGTGTATACAGCGAACTGATCTGGTAATGGTGAGGATCAGGTTCCCGAACGAATATGATCCGTGAAGTCATTCGGTCAATGATTGAACAGCAGTCCGCAGGTTCAATCATACTGCCTGATAAAAAAAAGGACTGTTTCATACGGAATGATTTTATAAAGCAACAAACCTGGCAATCGTTTCAGATCAAAACAAAAATAGATTTAACAACAGGCCTGCGTTTATCCTTAAAAGACTTTCTTTTATACAAAACAGACCTCGCGTAAGCCAAACCAGGTGAAGACCGGTTGCAAAAACGGGCGTTCGGGTCAGGGCAGGCCATATACTCCTTATATGACTACTTCCCAAGGATTTGATGTTCAAAAAGTTGAATATAAATTTCGCAGTTTGAGGTGGAATACATTTTTTAGTTAGTTTGCCGCCTGAGCCATTAAATTAAAAAGACGAATGACAGTTTATACATTTCAGAGAATGACCCGGCGCGTACACATACTTTCCGATAATACATCTGTGCCTGAACGAACTTGCTAAAACCTGTCTATGGGCATAAAACTGCTGAAACCTTTCTTCCCGCTATTGCATGTCAACTATGTGAAGCTTGACAAAAAATGGAACTATACCAATGTGCTCAGTCCTTACTTCCGCATTTATTATATCGATGATGGCGAAGGATACATCATGAGCAGTAATGAAACCATTAGCCTTGAGCCGGGCTATCTGTATATTGTGCCGAGTTTTACTGTTTGCAATCTGCGCTGCGATACATACATGAGCCAGTACTTTCTGCATTTTTTTGAAGAGAGTTCCGAAGGAATGTCTTTGTTCCAGCATAACAGAAAGGTGCTGAAAGTTGCCGCAGGTAACGGTGATATTGCCAATTTCAAGCGATTGCTGGAGATCAACCCGGGCCGGGGCATCAACAGGTCTGATAATCCACGCGTATATGAAAAGAATGATTACCTGAAAAGCTACCAGGAATTGAATAACCTGGTAAGCGCGCCGGTGTTTATAGAAACACAGGGGATCATCATGCAGCTCTTATCCCGCTTCATGTATTCGGATGAGTTTATATCACAGACAACCTATACAATACCACCGGGTATTATGGAAGCGATCAGCTTCATACAAATGAATCTGAAAGAACTGATCACTGTCGATTTATTGGCCAAAAGAGCCAACCTTCATCCCCACTATTTTTCACGATTGTTCTATAAACACACAGGCGTACGGCCCGTGGTGTATATCCAGGAAAAACGGATAGAACGTGCGCAATACCTTATTGCTACCACTAACCAGTCATTCACTTCTATTGCAGGAGAGACTGGTTTTGATAACGTGTATTATTTCTCCAAAATATTTAAAAAGATCACGGGAGTAACGCCGGGAGGATATAAGAAACTAAATGTGGTGTAACGGAATGTTCCCCGGTTCATTTTTTGCGGGCTTTACTGGCTTTGGCTTTGGGATTAAAGTCAAGACATTGCTTCATCCAGAATTCAAATTCTTTTTTGCCGCGGATAACATCAGGACTGATATAACCGTAACCATTATAGATCCTGTTCTTCATCCGCATTTCCCTGAAACCATTCCTGTCTGCCAAACCGGCCTGTAGTGCCGGATCGAAACGCACCATCATTTCATCTCTGCTCACACTTACGCACATCTTTCCGTTCACCATAAAGGTGAGGCCGCGGAACATCTCTTTTTCCTCGATGTCCAGCCCGGGAAGGTCTGCAAGGTATTCCCGGATCCGGTCGGCCAATTGGGTATCGTAAGGCATCGCTGTACTGTTTGGTTATAGTCAGTAAAGATATTGCAACGTTTACATGTGCGTATCATTAGGCGGCATCTGCGATCTGATTGTTACCTGCCTGTACTGGTGCCAATATCGCATTATGCGCAGGCCGGTCAGTTCGGCAGTTCCCGCCCGCCGTAGGAAGCACTCCTTCATCTGCCGGTTGATCTCCCGATCCCAGCGAGTAAACTTTTACGGTGTTAATTTTTATCTGGTTGCCCGAGACGCTTCCTGAGTTCCATGATCTTCTCGCTATATTCTTTATACGCTTTGTCCTCTTTTGCAAGTTTAGTCAGCGCGATTTCATAATACCTGATCGATTGGCTATAATCCTTGTTGGCTTCCATCAGATCGCCCATCGTCTTATAGGGCATGGGATCAGCCGGATCTCTTTGGATGAACTTGTCGATGATCACTCTGGCATCGGCCAGTTTGCCTTTTTCGATGCAGTGCCTGGCGAAATACCAATAGAACTGTTTGGGAATCGGCAGGTCTACCTGATAACTTTCCCTGATTTTTTGTTCCTGCCTGGATAGTTCTTTCAATGCATCACCTTTATTATCGACAAGAATACCTGCCGCGGTGATTTCCGGAAATTGCCAATCGTGAAAAATGTGGAGCAGGCCCATAGAGATACCAGCATTCGGAGTGTTACTATGGGAAAAATTGTCCAGATACTGGAAGTTCCAAAAGAAATTCTGCTGTTCACTATTTTCCAGGAGTGTGTTCAACTCAAAGGCTCCCGTTTTGAATTCACTATCCTGGAACCCTGAATTCCCTACGCAGAAGAAATACCGGATGGGTCTGCTAAGTTTAGTTTTCCTGAACTCGCCCATAGCTTTTAATGTCAATCTCTGGAACCATTTTTCTGAAGCTGCATAAGATAACGCCGGGCTGATGGCAACCACACCATTAAACAGTTGCGGGTATCTCGTCATTCCATAGGTAACAAACTGTCCGCCCAGGGAGTGTCCAATAAATATCCGGTAATCTTCGGTTCGGTATTTCTTGTTGATGTAGGGGATCAGTTCGGCATTGAGATAGTTAAGGAAGTTGTTGGCCTTCTCTCCCATACGTTCTATGCTAAGATGGGATCTGTCCCATTGCAGGATACCTACGGTGATGACCTCTGGGATATCCTTTGTCCACGTCAACCGATCAACATTGACAGCTACCAGGTTGCCAAGGCCCTGGTCTTGTGCATCGAAGTAATAGATCACAGGATACCGGGTGGCGTTTTTATTATAATTTTTGGGCAGCCTGACGACAATTTGTTGTCCGCTGTTAAGGATCCGGGACTTTACGGTGTCAGTAATCTCCGTATCTAAATTCAATAGTTGCTGAGCTATCCCTGAAACAGGTGCAAAGAGCAAAAGTAAATAGCCAAGTAGCAGCTTTTCTTTCATGTTAAGATCATTTTGTTCTTATGTACTTATTGTTGTTAATATTTCCTCGTTGGTTTATACCAAACCATCAATCTATTCATTTAATAGGGATCCGTTCATCACCAGCCTGGTCCGGTATATACCTTCCCTGAAAAAGTTATTTAGCGAGTTAAAGCCTGCTACTTCTTTTTAAATAAAGAAAAAGTTGATGACCGGCAATCAACATTTCATCTGATGATAGCTATAAAGTTCACTGTGCGAAATGATGGGCAGGAATATCCGCTGACAAATGCGTACGATGGTCCGCTTTTCTTCCGCACATAACCTTTTCGCCTGATCATAAGACACAATAATTACTGGCAGGTTACATGTTTTGGGAAAATTTGTCAGCTTGATAGTTATAGCTTTATTGTTGTGCGATGGCCACCGGATATTTTAGGGGTATAACAGGCTGTTGGATTGATCATTTATCCAAGACATTATTGAGCTGAAACAGGAGGAGAAAATGCTTAGTCGTCCCAAAAATTATTGGGAATGCCTTCAACAAGCTTAGTATAAGTTCGTCAGGGATACAATGATGATTAATGGTTGTTGGAACCGTATTTACTCTTAATCTCTGATCCAAAAGCCACCTGTGATTACCAGGTTGGAAAAAGCGCCGTCCGAACCATTGCCCAGCCAGAAGCCCACTTTTCCGTCAAGCTTTTTTTTCAATGGAGCGATCTCGAGCAAGGGTGTTTTGTCCATATTAATGAACACCCGGATCAGTTTGCCGCTTACCAGGATCTTCACATGAAACCAATCATTGGGATCTATAAAGGAATTCACCGGGGCTTCGTATTTTCCGGGAAAGTTTTCCCTTAAGTAAGGCCAGTCATAGTCAGGCAGGGCCATATACTGAACAGCGTGTGCTTTTCTCGCACTATCCTCCGCATTAAAATTAAAGGGCCTGAAGTAGACCGATTCATAGGTGCTGTCGTTACTTCCATGAAAAGCGATGCCCACAAAGCTCTCCTGCAGCACATCCTTACCCTTCACATCGAATTCAATGCTACCGCTTTTAAAATGCAGACCATGGATCCATATCACTCCCGGTTTATCCTTCGCATTGGCCCGGACCACATTGCCTTTGTGCTCATCGGAAAGGATCTCTATTTCCCGGTTCATTGTCCGCAGGTTTTCTTTTTCCAGCGGTACTCGGATCGCCTTTTGCCCCAGGGCACTGAAAGTGTAACAAAGCAATATCAGGCAAATGCCTGTTTTGTTAAATCGGTTCATTGGAAGAAGTTGTTTTTGACTTTGTATTGTTATCATTGCAGACGAAAGAAAATAAAACTCTCACGGGTTTAAATTCACGGCAGGTTCAAATCTATTCAAGTATGAACAGGTGCGCAGCATGACTGATGTTCAATTTTTTATCGAAAAGTACAGGGCGCTGGTAGAAACCAGGATCGGTTGGGGAAAAAGTGATGACTGGCAGTCCCAGGACTTTGAAAACCTGAGTGGAGAGATCTTTAAAAAGACGGGAGTACTGTTAAGTGCCAGCACCCTGAAGCGGATCTGGGGCAAAGTCAGGTATAACAGCACACCAAACCTTGCTACATTGGATGCTCTAGCCAGGTTTGCCGATTTTCCAAACTGGAGATCTTTTTGCCATTCGCAGGAAGAGGAAATAGCAGTAACGCCAGAAGAACCGAAAGTCACAAAGAGGAATTATCGGATTCCGCTCCTGGTAGTCATTGCCATTGCTGCATTGACGCTGATCGCTTTTGTCTTACAGCAGCAATCCGTAAAAACCCTGCGGTATAGCAAGATCCTTTTCTCAAGCAAGCCGGTCACCAGCGGTATACCTAATACTGTCATATTTGAGTATGACGCCAGCGGATCCAATGCGGACAGCATTTTCATTCAGCAGAACTGGGATGAAAGACGGAGGTTCAGGGTCGATAAGAACAGGCACGAATACGCCAGCACTTATTACCTGCCGGGATATTACCGCGCCAAACTGGTATTGGATGATTCGGTAGTTAAAGAGCATGATCTTCTTATCGAATCCGACTGGATCGGCGTTCTTGAGAAGGAACCGATCCCGGCTTACCTGCCCAGGGAATTGTATATGAAAGATGGTCGGATGGGACTTGAAGAAACTGATCTGAACATCGATCCCAAAGACTACCGGAATGAGCCCCCAATATTTCTTCTTTCACGTGTAAGCAGGGACATGGAAGTTCCATCTGAAAACTTTGAATTGTCCGTGTTGCTGCAAAATACTTTTACCCGGGTTTCCGCGCCGTGCCGGGAAGCGAGTGTTATGCTGCTCGGTACCGGGGGCGTGATCAGGATACCGATGTCCGCTCCGGGTTGCGTAGGGGATCTGCTGCTCCGGCTGGGCGATCGTGCAATTGCCGGCAACACCCATAATCTTTCCGGTTTTGGCGTTGACTTCAACAGGCCCGTCCAGTTAATGTGCGCCGCATCTTCCGGGGAGATCAATATCAGCCTGAATGACAGCCCTGTTTTCAGGGACAAGTTTCCAAAAGGGATTGGCCGCATCGTCGGCGTGCGGATCGCTTTCACGGGTTCTGGTACAGTCCGGCATTTCAGACTCAGCAGGTTTTTGAAACCTGCGAAACAGTAAGGATTACAGTATTTTCAAACCGTGCTGCATTAGTATGACATTGGTTTCGTATCGTATGATCCACGAGTGGCAGCGTGGTAAATTATTGGCAACATTTTTTTTAAGTTTGTATACTTCACAATGGCAGTATGAAGAGCTGATCAGGTCTTATCCTTCATTTGTATTATGATTTCCGCAAAATATGATTGCCTCCTACCCCGGCATAATAAGCGGCGCAGTTGGCGCCGCTTTTGAATGATTGAAGTTATTGAGCTTGAAGGTACCTGTCTACAAACAATTTATGGGAAGCCTTAAACAATATTTGTCCGTTAAATGACCGATACTAAATTGTTCATTTACAAACCCAGTTCTCCTACCGGGCAACAAGATTGCTGAATGAGCGGCCTATAAGGTCCCGCCATATGTATGCTCATTTTAAAGCCCTTGGTCTGCCTTACCTCATTTTTTACCATATGATAAATAAATGCCCCGCAGCGTGTATTACCTTTAAGCGATGGAAGCACTTATAGATTTTATTCTTCAATTTGGTGACCTGAACAAAAAGCAGATCGAGTTGTTGCTGAGCAGGGTTCAACCACTTGAATTTAAAAAGGACGAATACCTGTCGGAGGCGGGAAAGGTGCCGCGGTATGTGGCGTTCGTACTGGAAGGCGTGTTCCGTTTTTGCTATTATAACAACAAGGGCGAAGAGATCACTAATTATTTTGTGGACGAAGGAAATTTTGTGGTGGATAATGAAAAATTTGAATCGCAGATCGCGGCTTCGGAATATGTACAGGCTGTTACCGACTGCAAAGTACTCGCGTTTAATAAAAAGGATTGGGATGATATATCAAACACCATTGTGGGCTGGGAAATGATGAAGGCGAACATGGTGAAAAAATGCCTTCTTCTGGCGATGGAGCGGCGTGGTTCACTGGTTGCAGAAGATGCCACCACGCGCTACCTCTCATTTATTGATGCATTTCCTAATCTTATCAACCGCATCCCGCTCTCTTACGTTGCCTCATACCTGGGCATTACCCAGCAATCGCTAAGCCGTATACGTCGCAATATCCGTTAAGGGCTTTTTACCATTTGGTAAATGTTTTCCTGTTGTCATTTCCAACATTTGCTTATTCATTTAAACAATTAAAAAGATGAGCAAAAAGATCGTATTGATAACCGGAACAAATAGTGGTTTTGGCTGGCTTAGTGCGCACAGCACCGCTGCCCTGGGGCACCAGGTATATGCAACGATGCGCGATACCAACGGGCGTAATGCAGATAAAGCCCGGACTCTCGCGGCCGTGGAGAACATAACCGTTTTGGACGTTACACTGACCGACGACGAAAGTGTGAAGCAGGCCGTAGAAAACATCCTGGCCAAAGAAGGCGCGATTGATGTGCTGGTGAACAATGCCGGTTACGGCATGACCGGTGTGGCCGAGAGCTTCACCACTGCAGATGTACACACCACTTTTGATATCAATGTGTATGCGCCCTGGAGAATGATCAAACAAGTATTGCCTGCTATGCGTAAACAAGCCGAAGGGCTGATCATTAACGTGACGAGTGGCTTTGGAAGAGTATCATTCCCGTTCGCTACCATTTATGCGGCTTCGAAATTTGCGCTTGAAGGCATAAGCGAGGGACTACATTATGAGGTGAAGCGTTTAGGCATCGATGTGGCTATACTGGAGCCCGGCGCTTTCCCTACCGAAATGCAGCAAAAGAACAACCCCGCATCTGATCAGGCTGTGTTTGAAGGATACAGTGCCATTGCCGGTATACCCAACAAAATGATAGCCGCGTTGGGTGGAGAAATGCAAGCAAAAAAACCGAACCCACAGGATGTTGCCGACGCCATTGTAAAACTTATCGGCATGCCAAAAGGTACACGGCCATTGCGCACCGTGGTTGACCCGATAACCGGCCAGTATATTGAAGCCGCCAACCAGGCCGTAGCCGAACAATTTGCCAAAGGATTGACGGTATTCGGGATGAGTGAGCTATTGTAAGCAAAACAGATCTGATGAGAACGGCAGTG
This sequence comes from Citrobacter freundii, assembly GCA_003243445.1. Taxonomy (GTDB): domain Bacteria; phylum Bacteroidota; class Bacteroidia; order Chitinophagales; family Chitinophagaceae; genus Terrimonas_A. Next base: position 110,977 of record QFQQ01000005.1, on the reverse strand, counting down.
GCGTTGGCTACTGCCGTTTTTTGTGTACAACTGCCGGGCCATTTTATAAATACCGCCACTACCTGATCAGTGCAACATGCTGCGGCATTCTGATGAAGTGAAACTGATTATTTTAAACCCTTGCGATTGCTTCGGCTGTTAGCGGAGTAAAGAGGTTGACTAAATTGCCGTCAGGATCCCGTAATAACAAAGATTTGTTTCCCCATGGCATTATCGTTGGCTCCTGCACAATAGTAAGGCTATTCAAAAGTTCCGACAACTCGTCGAAGCGTTGCTGCACATCGTCAACCATGAATTCGATTATCACGCTACGATTGTGCGCAGGTTCTGCTACAGCGTTACCACCAAAAAACTGTAAAGTCCGTACGCTTCCTATAGCCAAGGTAGCTTTTGGAGTCTTTATTTCAGCAAAGTCCGGGGTATGCCTGATAGCTTTGCCTCCCGTTATTTGCTCATAAAAAACAATGAGCTCTTCTATCTTCGAGGTAATGATCCTGATGGAAATTAAATTCATAGCGCTTTATATTTAGTGGCAGCTAAGGTATCGGCAGGCTATGACAACAGTTTGTCAGGGGGTGTAAATTTTTTTTGCTTTTCCTGAAGATATTCCTGGAGGCTAAGCTGATGCGGCGTGAACGTATGCCCTGTTGGAACAACGGTCTCAATCCTGTCCAGCCGGAACATTCTGAAATCATTTCTGAGCTTGCAAAAAGCGATCAATGCCCAGTTTTGTTCCATGCTGTGATAAAATGCAAAGGGCTCAATCAATCGCTCTGTGCTTTCCTTGTTATTTTCAGCACGATAGGTAATGCGCAGCACAGTGAAACTGGTGAGTGCATGCTGAATGACAGACAAGGTATTGCTGCTGGACTGCATAACACTTGCAGGACTGACGGCAATACGTTTGGAAAGCAGCTCTGCTTTATCTTTTGTTGCATAATTCAACACTGCTTTGACCTTGTTAACGGCGTCTGTATAATTCCGGATCAAAGAACTGTCCCGGCTCAGCCCGATCAATTGCCCGGCCGTTATTAAGGCATTGGCTTCCTCCTCGCTGAACATCACCGGTGGAATTTTATAACCCTCAGCCAGCGAATATCCTTTTCCGTCAAGGCTGATTATTGGCACACCAATTTGTCCCAGCAATTTTATGTCGCGGTAGATGGTTCTTGTACTTACTTCAAATCTATCAGCCAGGGTAGTTGAACTTACAACCCTCCTGGTCTGGAGTTGAAGCAAAATCGCGCTGAGTCGCGTCAGCCTTTTCATGTCAGTAGCGGTACTCATTACTTGTTTGTTGCTGTGAACAGATCTTTTAATTCATGATAGGCTTATACGCTTGCTTAGCCTTTGCATGACGATTCACACCCACCTTATCAGTGAAAACGTATGTTAAAAGCAATATAGTTTCGTAATGAGACGACAACAAAACCGTACCCCCTTAAGTGTGCTGATCATCTCGTTACTGCATTACTGAATTTCCCGGCAGTTGAATACAAGAGTACTAAAAAGGCAATCCGATAAAATCGTTTGTCAGAAATAATCAAGCCGCTTAGTTCAATCTGCCGGTTCAATGATCCGTTTCGTCATCTGCTGTCTTAGGGTTACGGGACCTGAATGCATTTACTTCAAGACCTTTTTTATGTCGTTCTGAAAATCAAATACAGGGAAGGCATCACCTTTATTAGTAAGTGCAATTATAGTGTTGCCGTTTTTCAGATCTCTCCAAAACAGGCTTCGGAAACCTGCCAGTCCTCCTGTATGTTGGGTTATAATGCCGCCATCAGTTTTTTCAATGAACCATCCTGCCCCATATTCAGAATTGGTGCCATCCTGCAAAATCGGTGTTTGATACAGTAACCTGATACTTTCTTTCGATAACAATTGATCTGTTCTTAATGCGTTGTGGAGTTTGTAAAGATCTTCCACCGTGGAATAAATGCCTCCATCCCCTGTCGTCAGTATTGAATAATCATCCACTTGTTCATTTTTGTTGTACCCGATAGCCTTATCGGCTATAACTGTACCCGACTCATAAACTGTTGTGTGATGCATATGCAGTGGATCGAAAATATTGCTTTTCAAAAATCCGGAATAGGTCATTTTGGAAACCTTTTCAATGATCAATGACAAAATAATGTAACCAGAGTTGCTGTATTGAAATTTTGTTCCAGGAGCAAATGCTAATCCATCCTGACCATGAAGCCAATAAATTACATCATTATTGGTCAGGCCTTTCGTCTTAAGTATGTTTTCATAATCTCTTATTCCAGCGGTATGATTCAGCAATTGCCTTATGGTAATATTACGGGCATAAGCAGGAAGGTTTTCAACAAATTTTATAGCCTGATCATCGAATGAAAGTAATCCATTTTCTGCCATTAAAGCAATTGCAATGGCTGTCATGGACTTACTCAATGAAGCAATATAAAATGGTGTCTCTTTTGTTAGTACTGCTTTATTATTCAGATCCCGGTAACCGAAAACTGTATCGATCATAACCCGATCATGCTGAGCGATCAATATACTTCCATTGAATTTTCCACTTTTATAATAGTGATGAACTACATCAACCGGAGTTTGATCAGTAGTCTGACAGCCAGTGAGGAAAAATAATATTAAGGAGAAAATAAGATAAAATCGTTTCATACCCTTTGAACGGTTAAAATAGGAAAACACGGGGACAAAGCTATGTATAAACTTAATTCAGGATATATATTAAATGACTGGGATAAAACTCCCGGCCATCCGGGGAACACCCGGGCTTTAATTTATACCAACTCAAAACTAAAGTAACGGCTAACAGACAGCGGTGCCTTTGTAAACGATATTGATCCCTATTTTCTGAAATAATATTCTGACAAAGCCCCTACAAGTGGAAAGGGATTAGCCTCATCCGTATTAGTCATTATAATGATGGACAAATCATCATTTACAAACCGGGCATAAAGAGAACGAAAACCAGTATTGGCACCATCGTGCCAAATTACCTTGTGCCCATTGCGTTCATCAATATTCCAACCGAATCCATAATAAGCCTTGAGTTCAGGATCATCAGATGTTTTTATAAATGGCTGCCAAAGTAATTCCCAGCTTTCTTTTTTTAGAATAATATTTTTTTCCCTCAGCACTTTATCCCAAAGCAGCATATCAGTGCTTGTAGAAAGAAAAGCCCCGCTGGGTCGAATGGCAAACATGGAGGTGGCATTAATCAACGTATCGTTCCTGTGCATATATCCATTAGCACGGTTAGGAATAATCTGATAAAAATCTGTTAGGTAACTATTCTTCATTCCTGCTGGTATAAACAATTCGCGACGGATATAATCCTGCCAGGGCATTCCACTCACTTGTTTTATAATCTCTGCCAGGATAAAATAACCCGTATTGCAATACTGGAATTTTTCGCCGGTCTTAAAAACAAGAGGCAGGTTGTATGCAGACCTTATAACGTCTATATCGGGCTGTATTTTGAAATTATCATAGGCAGGGGGTTCTCTCTGCAAACCTGATGTGTGAGTCATTAAATTCTTTATTGTAATGGGTCGCCATGTCTTAGGTGCATCAGGGAAATATTTATGTACTCCATCCCTGATATCCAGTTTTCCTTCTTCCATCAATTTCATAATAGCTGTAGTAATAAACTGCTTGCTAATCGAACCAAGCCTGATTACAGTTGCTGAGTTTACAGGTACGTTTAATTCTACATTAGCTAATCCATAACCTTTGTTTAGAACAGGCTGTCCGTTTTTAATTATTGCCAGGGATAGTCCAACAATTTTTTGCTTGTCCATGATTTGGTTAACTATTATATCAGTACTGTCAACTTGGGCAAATGATAAACAGGGTAAGAAGAGAAAAAACAACACTTTTTTCATATCAGAATATTTATTTTAATTGGCAAAGTATACCCTCTTGCATGTTTTAGCTATATTTTTCGACTACATAGATGATGATTCCCATTTCATATAACAGGAAATGGCTAGGTCAAAACTGTGGTTTGTTTTAGAATTTATCCATAGACATTGCAAAATTGCATCAAAAAAGGGTTGTTTTTTCTTTAATTTCACCCTCTACTTTGCAATTTTGTTTCATCAAAATAGGTTGGCTGTGCTCGATACATTTGACTATAAAATTTTAAGCATTATCCAGAAGAACAACCTCACTCCTCAAAGAGACATAGGGGAAATGATCGGATTATCTGCTGCGGCCGTTCAAAGGCGTATAAAAAAAATGCGTGAACTTGGGACTATTGAAAAAGATGTCACTGTTATTGACCGGGAAAAAATAGGAAATAGTGTTACCATACTTGTTGAAATTTTTCTCGATAGTGAGAAAATTGAACAAATAGACGCGTTAAAAAAACAGTTTGAAAACATTCCTGAAATTCAGCAATGTTATTATGTTACTGGAGAGTCAGATTTTTTTCTCGTAATGGTTGTTCCGTCTATGAGCTATTATGAAAATCTTACCCGAAAGATATTTTTCAGCAATGAGAATATCAAACGGTTCCGTACAATCGTAGTAATGGGGATAACAAAAAACAGCCTGGAATTACCTTTAAGTTTGCTTGTTTCACACAAGGAATAGGATAGAAAATTCAGACAGAAAAATCCTTTCGTAATTTTTTCTATATAGGCTGTGCTCCCGGGGCGCATGGCCTTTGTGAAATGAAAGACTTACTAATTTGAAAGCCACTTTAAGCATGAGCTCAATGCGCACCAACAAAAAGAGTTGCGGGCTAGTTTAGCAGCCCTTTCTGTCCAAGCTGCTTCCTGAACTCGATCGGAGTCTGCCCCGTCTGCTTTTTGAAGAGCCTTGAAAAATATGGCAGGTTTTCGAAGCCGAGGCGGTAAGCTACCTCTGAAATATTGCTATTCCTGGCTGTCATCATATTCTTGGCCTGTCCGATCAGGTGGATGTGGATCAGCTCGATGGCGGTCTTTCCCGTTTCCTGCTTCAACAGATCGCTGAGGTATCTGGACGAAAGGTTGAGCTCATTGGCCAGCGCTGTAACTGTTGGCAGTCCACTATCAGAAGACAGTTCTTTTTGACTATAACGTTCCAGTGCCTTCTGGAATTTGGACACCGTATTACCGGAAAGTTCAGTACGGTTAATGAACTGTCTTTTATAGAAACGTTGGGAATATTTGAGCATCGAATCCAGGTGGGTAAGGATGATCTCACGGGAATATTCATCGGGGTTGTCCCGATATTCTGCATCGATCTTGGCAAAAAGGTCCCACATCAGCCGTTCCTCGCGCGGAGAAAGATGCAGGGCCTCGTTGATATCATAATCAAAGAAAGAGTACTCGGCAATCTCCTCATGCAGGACGTGTCCGTTAAGGTAATCTTCATGCACATAGATCAAAAATCCATCCTCCTCAAATTCCAGATCGGTGAACTGGATCATCTGGCGAGGCCTTACAAAACTCATGCTTCCGGTATCATGGTCGTATTGCGTACGGCCGTAACGCACGATGCCGGATCTGAGCTTCTTGAAACCTATCATATAGCAATCGGTCGTAAACGGCTGATCGGTAGTATTACAGGACAGGTTGCAGCGGATAATCCCCAAGAGGGGGTGTTCCGGTGCGGGAATCCCATTGTACCTGTTCATTTCTGCGATGGAAGTAAAGTGCTTCATGATACTACAAAATTAAAACAATCTATGCCGCAGGGGCGGCACAGACTGTCATCGGTAGAACATTATTTTCCATGGGCAGCGTCCGCCGTTTGCTTCCAGGCGTCCCATTCAGCGAGTTTGCCCTGATATACCTGTTTGATCCAGGGGTTGCCCACCTTACCCAACAACAGGCGTAATGGTGGATTTTTGCTATCGATCAATTCCAGGATCCCTGCGGTGGTCGCCTCGGGAATACCGACACTATCTTCGGTAACCTGGCTGTAGAAGCCAGCCCTGACCTGGTCATAGGCACTGATGCTCTCGGCCTGTTTGGCCGATGTGCCAGCCCAATCGGTAGCAAACTGATTGGGTTCTACCAGGGTGACGTTGATGCCAAAGCCTTTGACTTCACTTGCCAGTGTCTCACTTAATCCTTCCACGGCGAACTTGGAGGCATTGTAAATCCCCAGGATGGGCACGGAAACGACACCCAATACGCTTGACAGTTGGATGATATGTCCATGTTGCTGTTCCCGCATGATCGGCAATACCGCCTGTGTGAGCCATAACAGTCCAAAGAAGTTGGTTTCCATCTGTGCGCGTGCCTCTGCCTCAGAACTTTCCTCGATGGCACCAAACAGCCCGAAACCGGCATTGTTGATCAATGCATCAATACTGCCGAAATGTGCTTTGGCCTTCTCCACTGCCTGGAAGCTTGCCGCCCGATCAGTCACATCCAATACCAAGGGTAATAGTCGCTCACCATATTTGGCTGCCAGTGAATCCAGTGATTGCAGATTGCGTACTGTTGCCACCACGTTATCTCCACGTTGGAGCAGCGCTTCTGCCCAAAGTTTGCCGAAGCCACGGGAAGCGCCAGTTATCATAATTGTCTTTGCCATAATGCTATGTTGTTATTTATAGCACAAAGCTACCTGGACAGGCCAAAGGCAGTTTATACAAAAGTCGGGATCTCTGATACGATTTTACGTTTGACTGAGAATTTGTAGAACAGCGGCGGGTAATTGCTTCGCTGTTCTCTGGAAAAATCATTTTTGAGAATAACAGTCTTCGGCTACTGTTAATTACTTGTAAGCAATTGAAGCATCTGCTCAATGTTGCTTAGCTGTTTTTTGCCTTTAGAGCGCCTTTAAAAAATCCAGATATAATGGTACACTCTTCTCCACCCATGCCAGGGAGGTATTAAACTCCATTCCATAATAGCCGAAGAAAGAGCTGTAATCTGCCTTCACATATTCAAAGCTTAGTTCAAACGGTCTCAGCAGTTCTTCCATCGTATACTTATAACGTTGGCCGGCCCGGTAGTCTTTTTCATCAACCCCAACAGAAAGGGCCAAAGCAATTTTTTTGCCAGCCATTTTGTACCCGCTTTTGCTGCCATAGGCCCAACCATGAGTCAGCACTACATCCAGCCATTTCTTCAATAGCCCGGGACAGCTAAACCAGTAAAATGGGAATTGAAAGACTATACGCTCGTGGGCTTCTATTAGTTTTTGCTCAGCCAGCACATCTATCATTTCATCCGGGTAGGCTTTGTGTAATTGGTGTACGGTATAAACATCGGGGTACTTGTTCAGTTCTTCTATCCATCTCTTATTCACTACCGAAGCTTCTATGTCTGGATGGGTCACGATCACTAATGTTTGCATTTTTTCTTTACCATTGTTTACAGGGTAAAATTAAAATGGATGCTGCCATTTTGGTAGCTTAGCTGCCAAATGTAGGGTACTATAAAAAATGTAAGTAATGTCAAAAATTAAGGAAAGCTCTACCAATTTTGCCAATAAGCAGGCCTTAATGCAGGAATGTCCGGAAGTATATGCTGCGAACATCATTAGTGGACAATGGTCGCTGGTCATTTGCTCATGGCTATTAAATGGTAAACTCAGGTTTGCGGAGCTCAAAAAGCTGTTGCCAACCATTACCGAGCGTATGCTTACCTTACAATTGCGTAAGCTGGAGGAAAACAAACTGGTCAAACGTACAGTGTACGCAGAAGTACCTCCCCGTGTTGAGTACGAGCTTACTGAAATTGGTTATGACTTAGGCCCTGTAATTGAACTGCTCGGGAAATGGGGTGAGAAACATAAGGAATTGCATTGAAACTAAGGAATTTCATCGACGGTAGGACAATAAGTACATGCTCATGCTACGGTATGGGCGCACCTATTGTTAGAACTGGATAAAAATGAAGAAGGGGACCCTGCGGTCCCCCTCAAGTGGAGCTGAGGGGAATAACACCCATCTCCTACTCTATTGAATATCTTTTAATTGTATTGACATTGAGCGCGACTCAATGGATTACACTATCTTTTAGAACACCTTACAAGGAACTGTCAACAAATGTAAGAAAAGCGCCCCATTCGTTAAACTTGTCGCCATAGTTAACTGAGTTACCAGATCATCGAACAAATAATGAGTTGATAGTACAGTACGCCAAATTTGTGAGCATCCTGCAAACTGCTCCTTTGCGAGCCGGATGCTTACTCACCAACCTCTATCTTGACACTTTTTCCGTAACTACCCAGTTTCACAAAATAGGAGAATGACCCGTCATCGCTTCAAGATTGAAAAACGTCTCAACCAGCCCCAAGGGCAATACCATAGGGCATAAGAGTTTTAAAAAGAATGTATTTCCCCATTTATTTTCAGGGTCAATCGACCGTGGCTACAGTCCGTAGGCGGCTGAAAATATGCGGATAACCTCATCTATGCTGCCGGATGAATTAATGTCTAATGCTAATTTCTTATCATCAATTCCAGCTCAGGCGAAATAGTTATTGTCAACTCTTAGTGAATCGGCAATGACTACCTTTAGCGCTTGCAGGGAAAGCTGTTCGATCAATTCAACACGCGTGTCCGGCGATAGCTTTCTGTCCAAAAAATAGGTCGAAACCCAAAAAAACATTCGCATAACATAAAATATCAACACCTGCGATCTTATATAAGCCGCCATGGATCAATGCTCAACTGGTCCACAAAACCGTTTCGGGTGGCGAAACGGTTTTTATATTAAATAACCTCTGCAATATCAACTATGGGACAAGCGCCTATCTACCTGGATGGTCAGCACTGCATGGCATAGATCTGGTCATTGCAGCCCATTGCCAGATTAAGGTTAATACCCCCACGACTGAAGAAGGCCCTCCATGTCTGTGCTTACCAGTGAGACAATGTTCGTCGATCGGTTCCTGAAGGTGAATGCGACAGGGCTGGCAAAGGCTTCATCAGGGGCAACAGGGACTTCCACAAGCTCAATCTCATCGGATTTACATCTTTGATGGAACAGCCTGTAGCTCTTCATCCAGCCCAGGATATGCTCCAACCAGGCGCGGGGAAATTTACCAGACTCGAAGACGATCCTGGCCAAGGTTGCAAATTGTGCATCGTTATACGATCTGAGGTTCAGGATCTCCAAAAGCGTTTCTTTCTCCATTGAGGCCCTTTTCTTCAAAAGGTCTGGAATGATGAGCCTTTCGGCAAGTTCGTGCTGTTTCTCCAGGTCGTCTTTTCTTTTCATTAGTTCCCCGATATCAAAACCAGCGACAGTTTCTTGCCAGTACCGGGCAACATGTAAAAGGTCGATCTGCATCAGGAGCACTTCGTAGGCCTCACGGAACAGTTTACTTTCCAGGAAAACGTTATAAGCGACATCAGCGATCCTGACATGCTCGGAAAGGTCCCCGGCCCCATCATCCGGAGCAACAAACCTGACCTTTTGTTCGGCGAAGTTGAACTCGAACCTGACCACTATCCTGAACAGGTGGGCCTGTAGCAGCGCATTATCCGTCTTCTGGGCAAAAGCGTCGATACCTGCTACAAAGAAGTAGAACATGCGGTGTACCTTCAGCAGGGTCTTTTGCCTCTCCTGAAGTACTAATGGAGGCAAGGGTTGTCCAAGATGTTCCCTGATTTGGCCTTCAGCGAATCCCTCTATCCTGAAATGAGCGATCCACCGTTCCATGTTCTGCGCATTCCAGACTTTCAGGTATTGCTTCCATACCTCTTGTAGCGGTGCATCATCGATTTCCTTAAATAACTGCTGCACCTGATCTCCCAGGTGCATGGGCATGGGCTCCAGCCATTGCACCAGTGAAATCTCAAAATACAGTAACTGTACCCTGAGTGTGATCGAATCCGTCTGGGAGAGTGTGGGAAGCAATGCCCTGGTGCCTTCAATGTACTGGACAGTGCTGATTTCCCCTAGATACAACCGGTTCTTGAGCCCTATAAAGTCCATCGTTCTGCGTTCCTGTTGGGTGAGTTCGAAGCGCTTTCTGGCACGCTGGGTATAGAAGATCGAGTCTGCATTCCTTCCCGATTCGGCATAGGTAGTGAGCGCAAGCATGCAGAGTTCCCGGTCGGCCATGATCTGCTCTGCGGGAAGCCTGGTAAGCAGGCCGTAGACCGTCTGCAGGTCGAACTGCATGATCATGGTCGTTCCCCATTTGCGCAGCACCTGCTTTACATGTTCAAGGTTATTGACATCAAAGGCCTGGCCGGATTCAAGGCTAACCTCGGGCAACCCATATTTTGCGCCCTGAGAGGATTGCATCAGGGTGGCACTCTCGAACCTGGAAAGAAACTTCCTATGCAAACTGTCTACGCTTTCGGGGGTGAGCACGTTCCCTGATGGAATCAAAATACTCACGTCGTCATTCCCCTTCCAGTGGTCATTGCCACGTCTTTCCATTAACCTCTTATAGATCTCATCGGCGTAGTCGTAATAGAGTTTTTTTGAGGGAAGGTCATACAGTATCAGCAAACCATAAGCGGGAAGCCTCCGCAATAGATAGCCGAGCCTGGAAGTAGCGAACGGATAGGAAATAAATTGGCCATCGTCTATCCTGCGGATTGTCTCAACACCCTTCAATTGAATGGGAAACCGCCAGTTGGAAGCACTATCACCGTTCCTCACCAATTCTACATCAAAATCACACCCCAGATCGGGCAAGTCCACGCGCAGTATAAAGCCAGTTTTTTTGTTCAACAGGTGCTGAAGCGCTATCACCGATTCATCGCTATTCAGGGAATACCTGTCTATCTTGGGAAATTCATCAAAAGCCATTTAAGTCAAAGGTTAAGTATTGCCAAACGTAAATGTAAGAATTTCGAAAATCTCAACACTTAGAAGCCAGTTGAAATTTCCAGCCGATATTTTCCTCCTAAGCCATCCTACAAGCATTCACTGATGGGCCAATTTTAGTAAATGCTATGGTTACACAGCAATGAATTGAAATAGCTCTGGCCAAACATTGCAAAATGTTTTCCAAAGCACATCAGCATTTATACCTCATGATTTTATAAATGGTCATTACACTTTTCAAAAATATCCCGACAATGAAAGGAATAAATAGTTACCGTTTTTATTGGCACTGCGCAAGTAGGGTGCGTAGGAAGGTTCTAGATTTGTAGAGAATTATTTAAACAGTAATAAAGACATGGAATTTGAGGAACTCTTGGCAATTGAAACTTTAAGAAACTTAGATGAGCAATCCCAGATTGACCTTATCGGAACATTATTCGATATGTCGATGGACCGCGAGAGTCTGGATGGTGTCGACAAAGGTCTTCAGTTTGCGAACGAAGTTAATGAGCGGGCTTTAGAACCGGCCCTACTGACGGTATTGTTTTATACCCTGTCAAATGGATGGTCCTACAGAAGGACTCTCAAGTACAGGAAATCTACAGAAGGCTGGCAATTTCAAATGGAGGAACTTTCAAACGAAATCATCTATCTGCGTAAAGCAATAGCTTCCAATGGTTTTGTTGAAGTTATTCCTGAACGCCAATGCCAGATCTACACCAACCTGGCAAATGCATTTTTCGTGATAGGGAGATTTGTGGAAGCGATGGCTTATTGGAAGAAGGCAATCGAGATTTTGCCAAATTTTGCGATGGCCATTGGGAATATGGCCAACTGTACATTTAACTATGGAAGGTCCTTATTTGATAACATTCATGCCAACCTTTTTATCTCCTATTCCTATCATCAATTTGTCCAGGCATTGGAATTTAAAGCATCCCTGCACGAAAAGGCACTGGACGGCTTTCAAAACCTACATGACCAGCTAAGGAACCATATTGCAGAAAACTATCCGGCAGAGTATCTATCAGATTTCCCGAATCTGAGCTATGATTTAGGCAATGATTTAGAACTTAACAAGTATCGCTTATGGTGCTTGGGAGAAACCCTTTTTATCAATCCCCTGAACGACCTTGGCCAACATACGGTAGCAACGCATGACTGCTTGAACCTGCCTACGGTAACCCTTGCCAGTAACAGGGCTCCTGTCTGTATCAACCTGTTCAATCAGATCAAGCAAGAGTTTTCGACAGCAAGATATGCCTACTATCTATCGGTCTCCAATGGGAAGCCCCACTTATCGGACAAAGATGTCCCCTTGGTCGATACCATGGAGATGGTCCAATATTCGTTCTACCTCGAACAGATGAAAATATCTTTCAAATTGGCTTATTCGATACTGGATAAAATTGCGTACCTGTTGAACGATTATCTTAGACTGCAGATCGACTTGAACCGAGTGAGTTTTCGAAGCTTATGGTTCGACAACCGAAAGCAGCTACGACAGTTTTTCGCAACGAGTGACAATTGGGCGCTGCGCGGACTGTTCTGGTTAAGCAAGGACCTTTACGAAAAAGATATGGACTTCGACCTGTTGCTGGAAGAAGACGCAAAAGAAATCTCACTTATCCGGAACTTCATCGAGCATAAGGGCTTTAAACTTCTTTCAGATATGTACATTCCAATCTATGCATTTTCGGAACCAGACATTTCCTACTCGATCACCAGATCTTCCTTCGAACAAAAGACGCTCAAACTTCTTAAATTGACTAGGGCCGCGATCATGTATACCGCGATCGCCGTCTCACACGAAGAGCGTAAAAAAGATTCCAATAGTCTTCGTAAACAGGTAATTTCATCGGCCTTAATCCCCGACCTTATGCGTTTTTAGCCCCCCAACCTGTATGGATCAAACAATTTCTCTTGCTTGATTTGCCCAAGTAAAGCAAAAGGCGTAATCAGTATAATTTGTCTATATTAGTTTTAGCTTAAAGCGTGCCATGAGGATCTATTTTGATAGCAACATTTTCAGGAAGTTCAAACCAACTTCCAAACAGTTCCGGCAGGATGTTACCGATGCTGTGGAAGCGCTGGCCCCCTTCTTCATTTTCCCTTTTTCCGAAGCCCACCTCAGTGACCTGTCCACTTCGACCGAAGCGTACCGGAAGGAAGATCTTGAACTGATGGAGCGATATGTACATGATAACTTTATCCATCGAGATCACATCAAGAAGGAGATCAAATATTCCCTGGTAGTACCAACGGAGGCCTATAACTCCTATGATTTTACGGCATCGGAGCAACCGCAACAAAGTATGGATACCCTGCTGGAAGACCTTTTGGATTTCGAAGGTGGAGAAGCATTGCAAGCAGCTTTCCTTCAGCTCATGGAACTTCCGGTTATCCCCCAAAATGATTTCGACACGGGCACTCTTCCCGATTCCGTCAGGCCGATCGCTGAGAATTTCAAGAATGTTAGGAGCATGAAAGATGCCATGCAGGCAATCGGGAGAATGGGCAATTTCATCAATGATAAAAGTTTTGTGAGCTTCAACCGTAAATTGTTCGAGGGCTATGTCAATCGTGACGATTACAGCTTTGACAAATGGTCCTTCGAATTCGGAGAACGCATGAAGGACACCACTTTGGGCAAGTCGTTTACAGAACTGGTGGACCAGATAACGACCGAAGCCGACAAAAGCGATCCTTATCAGGCCATGCTCAATACCTATATCGCGCTGGAAACATTTGGCGTGACCCAGGAACACCTTGGGAAAAAGCAGCAGCTCAAAAAAAATAGTTTTAATGACCTGAACAAAGATGCCGCGCACGTATTCTTTGCTTCCAAGTCAGACTATTTCGTCAGTGATGATATTGGCGTTCAACAGAAGGCATTTATCACCTACAAATTGATGAACATCGATACACGGGTACTGTCTGTGTATGACTTCATAGAAAGATCAAAACTACTGCTGGAAAATGAGGGCGACCACCATTGGTTTATCGACCGGTTATCGACGATCGCCAAAACCGGTACGGTCTTGCACCAGTCAGAAGACGGCGCGGTGACCCTGCACAAGGCAGCCCCACCCCTATTGAATTATTTCAACAGGTGCCAGATCAACAACTATCCAGAGGGAGGAAGCCTACAGCTGTTCCGCCATTGCCGAAAGAAGACCGCAGTCCTATTTTCTGAAATGGCCCTGATCATCGAAAAAATCACCAGACTATTCGGTTCGCCCGTTGTACTGCCCATGCTGGACTATAGCAAAGCTTTGAGCCAACATGAAACTGGACAGCCCATCCGTGTTTGGAACACGGGGGCAACAATGCTCACGCTGCAGCTGGAAAAAGATCACCGGGGCATGGCCTTCCTGGTCCTCAGTCTTATCCCGATATCATCAAAAAAAGTACAGACTACATCGCGGTAGTTCAAGGGAAAATATCCCTGCGAAGATTATATACATCCCACCAAGAACTGGCACAATCTCAATTCAATCATTGAAGTACCACCGGCGGTCCAATGCAAATGAATTCAACAGATCGCAAAATTTTGATTGAGGTACTTTTTAGCTATTTTAGGTCCGATAACCAAGGAAAAATGCAATACGATGTGTTTATCTGCCATGCAAGCGAAGACAAAGATGATTTTGTAAGGCCGCTCGCCCAGCAGCTGCAGGCCCAGCAAATAGACGTTTGGTACGATGAATTCTCACTATCCATCGGGGACAGCCTCATTCAAAAAATTGATGAAGGGTTAAACTCCTGTAGATTTGGCATCGTCGTTTTAAGTCCCAATTTTTTCATGAAGCCATGGGCAAAAAGGGAACTGACCGGCCTGAACATGCGGGAGATGATGGAAAAGAGAAACCTGATCTTGCCTATCTGGCATAAGGTTTCCGTAGAGGACGTGGTAGCCTTTTCCCCACCACTGGCCGATAAGTTAGCTGCATCTTCATCCCAAGGTATTAATGCCGTCATTAGGGCGGTAAAGGAAAAGGTGATGCCCAACGATAGCCCACTGATCATTGCGCGCAACGAACTTCATAGATTGGGGGTTCCAACTCCGCCGATTTCAGATGAATGGTGGCTTAACATGGTGGAGCATAAAGAGGCCCTAAGATTTCCGGATATCAACAGCCAAAACCACTGGATATTCCCATTACCCTGCGCCAGGGACACAGGGCGGGAAAGAGGTTTGAATATTGCTTCGGCAGCCCTGCAGATGGATTGGGCATTTGATGCAGAGGAACGTGATATCTCCCCTATTACATCACCAGAGAAAGTCCATGAATTTATCCATGCCTGGCCAGGCCTATATGAATGTGCCAGGCAAAACCCAGCAACACTTGCGCTGTATGCCCCTCAGCTTACGATCCCAGGCTTTGATCGGGGATTTGAAGATGTATTTGATACGCTAATGGCAACGGGCGGCGAAGGGTACAGTCATATTTTTTCTTATGGCGAATTGGGTACCAATCTAGGCGTTCCTCCTAGTTGCCCCGATATCATGGCCCTGCGTCATCCCACTTTTGGGAACTATACCCCGGCCGAACTGGCCCGTCGTTACTTCTACGCCCACAACACTTTCTATATGCGCTCCTATATCGATCAATTCGAAGGCATGGTGTGGTTACTAAGCGACGAATCAAAATGGCTACCCTCCAAGATCCGCCAAATGCTCATCCAAGGTATGTCGCAAAATGACCAATGGGCCAACGATGCTCCTCAGGGAGGAACCAGTAGCCTATTTAGAATATTGGCTTCGGTAGCAGAAACTGATTTCAATTACAATAGTGATTTCAAATCAGGCCTAGCCTCTATGATAGATATTGCTAAAACCAATGTCGGCGTCCGCCAGGACGCAATGGATATCGTGGAAAGATTTATAGCTTACGATTTTGCCAAAGGCTATTATGATTTCCGGAAATGGTTGGAGAACCGGAGAAACAGATAACTAAACTTACGAGTGCATTTCTCAATACACCAGCGCGCCATGGTTTATTTGACCCATACTGCTGCACGAATTATTTTGTAAAACCTTATTGAATATTTTTATATTAGTAGAAACTAAAAATTACGCTTGCAAGCTCCCATCGATTTCACGCCACAGGAACTGGAGGAAAATAAGAAGGCCTTCACAGATCTGGTCGATCTTGTCAGATCCGAAGATGCTATTTTGATGGCCGGAGCGGGATGTTCGGGAGCTATCTATCCTCCCTGGGGACGATTTGTAGATGAGCTTGAGGCAGCAGCCAAGGAAGCGGATCCCACATTCAATGCTGATAAAGGAAATTTCCTAACGTTTGCAGATGCGGTAAAAACCTGCTTGGGGGATGATTACAACGCCCTTATCTATAGAACTTTCGAGCCTAAACCGGGCAACACCCATCTTCCTTTTCATGAATCACTTTGCCGCTTGCCATTTAAGGCAATCACTACTACGAACTATGACATCGTATTAGAAAATGCCCTTTCGGTCGTTAACAAGAGTATGGCCAGTTCGCTTCATTTTGAAGATAGCACCAAACAAAAGATCCACGATTTTCTCAGCTCGCTTAATTATAGCAAAAGCCCTAGAAGATTCGTTGCACACCTTCACGGCATCTTTGATGCTCCCAATAGCATTGTGCTTGGCGGTAAGGAATACTCCTCCAAATATGGGTTTGAACTTGGAAAGCCCGAAGACACGTTATTCGATCAGATCAATAAAGAAGGAATTACCAAAGAGCACTTCAGTGACTTGCTGATCAAATACGGCTATGAATGGCCCCTGCGGAGGAAGCTCCTATGGTCATTGCTGGCCACTCGAAGGATCGTCTTTATTGGCTTTAGCATGACCGATCCATACTTTATAAAAATGTTGGAATTTGTCAGGGAAGATCTGTCGACCTACCGCTCGGAGACCCATTTTTTAGTCCTTAGGGCTACGGCCAGTACGCTACAATCCTCACTGAACTTTGCGGCAGACCTGAAGCGGAGATACGGGATCCAAACGGTTTTCTTTCTGGAGGGTGAACATGAATATGATGGGCTTGGCAAGTTTATTTCCGAGCTCGAAAACGAAATCAGTCCTTTAATAGAAACCATTTCCCCAAAAATTGTTGATGCCGATCCTGCACAGACTACGGAGGCGGCTCCAACTGCTGTTGATGCCGAATACACGAAACATTTATTTACCCTTGCCAAACAACAACATAACGATGAAAATTAAAAGGGAAATCCTGCTTAATGAACTATACCAGTTTGCCCTTGGCGGCAACGGAATGGTCGTTGGGGTGCCGGGCATCGGCAAGAGCTATCTGCTTGGCCAGTTGAAGCAAAAGCTTTTGGCCGACAACGTTCTCTGTTTTATCATCAAGATCGATAACACATTCGATAGTTCCGATTTGTCCATTGGTGAGGAAATGGGGATGGGCGAAAATTGGCTTGAGAGCCTGTCCAAGGTCGAATTGGGAAATGAGCATAAGGCAGTGCTGATTTTTGACGGCTTCGACGCCGCACGCGATGGAGAGAAGAGGTCTGGCTTTTTAGCGCAGATCAGGAAGGCCAAAACGCGATTAAAGGAAAAATGGAATGTTCTGGTGAGTGTGCGAACCTATGATGCTTCCAAATCCATGGACCTGCAAAGCCTTTTTTCCCCGAAGAATACTTCCGCGACATCAAACTCACGGAAAATCACGGTAGGGGAATTAACTGAAGATGAAATCAGGGAGGCTTCCTTCGGCTCGGAACTCTATGATTTTTACGCCGGGAGCGGAAGGGAGCTCAAGGAGATCCTGCATACGCCTTTCTTTCTAAAGTTATTGGAAGCGATCCTTGCGGCTATTGATAGCGGTGGGGCCGAACAGATCAAACAATACAAATCTGAAACACAGCTTTTGGATCTTTTTTGGGAGCAGAAAATCAGTGCTACCGACCATTCTCTGCTGAAAGAAAAATTGCTGTTATCATTTACCAAGCAGTTGCTCCACAACAGGGCATTGTCACTCTCCAAGGGTGAACTATTGGAATTTTGGGACAATGAAGGGCTGTCACAGCTTTCCTACTTCCTCAGTGAAAACATCCTGAACGAAATTTCGGTCAGGCAAAGCAGGGTGGGCTATTCGCATAACATCTTTTTTGATTATGCTGTTAGCCGTCTGTGCCTGGAGCATAGCTATGACTCACTACTACAGTTTATACAGGAAGACCACTCCCGTTCATTTTTTTTGCGACCAAGTTTTATCTATTTTTTCACATCGGTATGGTATGAGGACAAGGCTGTTTTTTGGAACCTGTACCATAAGCTCTCTGCCAATAAGAGTGCAGAAATTAAACTGTTTGTCCGCCTGATGATCAATGCGACCATAGCATCGCAGTTTGCCAGCAACGAAGATCTGCACGAGATCTTAAAGCAGAATGGCCAGGACAAGGGAAATGAGATCATTCGGAATATTTTGCAGTCTATCCGTTTCATCAGGAGAAACACCTTACCTCAGGATGTCGCCCTGCTCTCCTTTTTATCCGAAAAATTGCAGAATGCCTATCTATTTGATTTTGCTTTTCTATTGGACAGGGCCATCAACGAACAGCCTGAGGACCGTCATCCAAGTATCAATGGTGAAAGTGCCAGAAACCTGATGCGCTACATCATTGCCAACCGTCAATCCGACCAAAAGCAGTTCCTAGACCGGATTGGTGCTTCGCGCGGCATAGAACTTGTATCCAAAACTTTTGCCTCCGATCCAAAGGCGTCCGCAGAGATATTGAGAAGTATCTTTCCGCTGCTCAATGAAGAGGGATTTGAGATCACCTATTTCTCCTTTCTATCAGAGCACATCAAGTATTTTGTTTCCATCGATCCCGTACTGGTTGGAGAAATTTATCTCACCATTTTCGGACATTGGGAATCAAGTAGTGCAAAGACAACATTTGGCAGTTCGGTGGTGATGAACCTTACCAGTAACAGGCGACAGGATTTTGAGATGTGCTATTTTCGTTTGGCGCAATTCTATCCATCTTTTCTGGCAGCATCCCCGAAAGTTGCACTCGGGGTTGGGCTGAACATCATCAACAGGGCCGTACAGGAAAGAGATGATCTGCAACAGAAGGACATTTTCACCTTTACCTATCAGGGCGACGAATGTACTTTTATCCCCGACTATTCGGTTGTTTGGGGAGACCATCACACCGCAGGGAAAGCAGAGGGCCTAAGTGAACACATCAACAGTTTCCTAGAAACGCTATTCAGGGAAGGCAAAAAACAGGAGGCCCTTGAACTCATCCACCTTTACATTAGAAAGGCGAAGGTGGGCTTTCTATGGAAACAGTTAATGAACCTATCGAACCTGTATCCCGAGGAAATGTTCGAGATTATCCTGCCCCTGGTGGTGATCCCGCGGTTCCTCTCCGGCATGGATACCTCTTACGAGGTACGTGAATTCATTAAGAACGTGGGTTCCAAACTTTCAGATGCACAGATAGCAGCTATAGAAGCTGCCATCTTCCAAGCTTATGAAAAAGGGGATGAATATGGCCTCCACGCGATACTGTCCTGCCTTCCCACTGATCGACTTCAAGGCAGCCAGGCCAAGAAGTTTATGGAAGGCAGAAAGATCATGGAAAACAAAAGGCCTGTTGAATTCTCCACTTCCGTTTCGACAGTGACAACCGAAGATTGGTTAGAGGAAAGTGGTGTTGAGATGGGTGATCCAAAGGTCATTAAACTGACCAGGGGAATCGCAAATCTGGAAACCTTCAACAATCAATATCGCAATTCCAGGCCAGGTGTTGATGTCTATCTCCCTTTCGTGGAACAGGCCCTTGCGCTTTGGGACAAACTAGAGGAAAATCTCCACGAAGAATTGAAGTTCACAATGATGAACGCTATCGCCAGCACCTTGACGATCGCCTCCCACCACCTGGAAGATCTGCCCGAGCTACAGTTCAAAAAATTAAAAGCTGTTATCCAGGCAACCTTTGCGCACGTGAGCAACATTGACCGAACACAGTCGGCCAGCGCTGCTACCGGAATCTTTTCTCCAACACCAAGGATCACCGCTACCGAATCCCTTGCCTATATCATCCTAAGAGATAATGATCCCGTAATTATCTCATTATATGAAGAGGCCTTAAATGATGCAAATGCGATTGTCCGTCTATACGCGGCCCAAAGACTTCAACTGCTATTCAACAGCCATTTTGAGCTATACCAACAACTTCTTTTTTCCCGACTGACAGCTGAAGCCGATGCGTTCACCTGTGCGGTTTTATTGGGAGCTATTATCTTCAAAAAAGAACGGGTTGAGGAAGATGGTAATAGGATTATGAAAATCCTCCATCAAAAAACTGCGCTTTTGGAACAAAAGAATAAATATGTTGATGCTTATGCGGACCTGCTCCTCTGGTTTTTAGAAAAGGATATACCATTGGCCGACCAACTGTTGAAAGAAGCCTACGACTTCCCATCATTCTCGAACGCTGTTCTGTTCCGTCTTTTCAAACAGATCCATACCTATGAACCTGACGAGTTATTCGATCAGCATTTGCCTGCCGTAGAACGTAAGCTAGAAATTGTCGCGAACTATATTGATCGTGCGGGTGCAGTGTTGCTTTTGGCGACCGATATAACGAAGGAGGATCCAGAAATCAAAAACGCTTTGACCATCTTTGATGATGTAGTTATGCGCAGCTTCTTCGCATTGGAAAAGAACCAAAGGTTGGGCAATAACCAAACCCTGCCCGCCGATGATGATAATCGCCGAAAACTATATTTCCTGATCAGTCCACTTTACCAAAAGCTATTGAACTATTCATCGCAGATCACAGACAAAGGGCTTCTGCTTGGACATACGGCCCATTACCTGATGCAGACCTTGAACCAGGCGCTGTCCTATGATCCAAAGAATATACTTTCCATGGTTGCGGAGATAACCCGCTACTCGGCACAGGTCGGCTACACCTTTGATTCATATTCGATCAGGGAAATTGTCTCCCTGACGCAGAAACTTCTGGCGGACCACCGCGATATATTGATGGAAGAACAGCCCTTTGGAGATTTGCTGTCAATATTGGATATCCATATCCATTCCGGATGGGTCGATGCGCTGGAACTCCTATGGCGGCTAGATGAAGTTTTTAAATAATAAACCCAAAAAAACAAACTGTTTTACAAGCTTTCAATCAAGATATGAACTCTTGGATTCAGTTCCATTTTCCTAGTTTCTTTACAAAACAACGCCCCGCCTGGAGATCACTTTCCAAAATCGAAAGTGTACTAAATAACTGGATCGAACAACAGCAAAATCAAATCATGTTTCCGATCAACCAAGATATTATCAATTGATGAAGTGAACAACTGTTTAAATTACTTACCATTGATTCAGCATGCAAACTTTAATAAAAAAGTCCATGGACGCGGCAACCTTATCGGCATCTTCGGACCAACTCATCGAGCAACTTTTATCGGCAAAACTCAACGAGGATGAGATAGTGATTGGCATATCTTGGCAAAATGGGATCACTACAGCAGTTCTTACGTGGGATGAATACAATAACGAGCAGATACTTTCGCTTCGTTATTACAAAGAGGGATATTTTGATCTTTATTACAGTTACTACGATGATGGCCGTGGAAGTTATGTCTCTTTGGTTCATGATCTGAACAAAGATCAAATAAGTTCACTTCCCGAGGGACTTGCTGCAGTGATGGCCCAAGCCCTTGTTGCGGACCAGCCAATTATCATCAGTAAAAATCAGCTCAACTCATCCCAAAGCCAGTAAATTATGGACTATGCCCATCCTATTATCCAACATGTGGCAGACTTTGCCGCCCGTGCCTGGTGGCGTATCGATTTCACCTGGAGGCTTAAACGGAGCAAGTTATATGAGACGACACTGACGCAGGACCTGATCTATTGGGTCTATGAGAATGCTTCCGTTCACCGACTTCCGTTTGAAATATGGGAATCCCGCGATGAGCACGCTAACGGTGATGATCTTGAACTTGCCATCGAAACGCCGAGGGGCTATTATCTTTTCCCCTGTCAGTGCAAGATGGTCTATGCTGGGAACCACTACCCCACGATCAGCCACACTCCTGATGGAGGCCAGCCCCAGCTCCTGTCCCTAATGGATTTTGCTGCGGCCAACAGGGGAATGGCAATCTACCTACTGTACAACTGTTGTTCAGACCAACATTATCTTGCCCGTCACTGGGGAAACGATCTCCTGGCCATTCCGTTCTGGGGGTGTAGTGTTGTACCTGCCGCCTATCTAAGGGACCAGCATTTTCATCCTGTTGCTGGTGGCAGCCACGGATGGACAAAACCAACATTCCAGGAACTCCATCCCAGTATTGCCGTACCCTTTCACGAATTCATATTGACGGTAATGAATGACAACCGTTTTACAACAAATGGGTGGAACTATTATGTTGCTGGTACCGAAATGCAGTGCTTTTTTCATGAGAAACTGTTTGATGATAGCAAATGGAAAAACCTGACACCCCTAGCCAGACTCTCCGGAATTCCGCAGGTGGGAACCATACCCAAAATACCTACGGAAGCGGCCACGGAATTCCGACCTGGCTATCGTATCGTTATTAGCTCTGGAAGTAGAAGGAGCGGGCTCTGGAGAAATATAGGTTGAGTACTCAGTCAGATCATGTTCAGTCCCACAGGCAGATTGATGCTACGCTTGTCTATCAGGTAGCGTTCTATTGCAAAGGCATCAGCTTTGGTGCGTCCTGCTGCGCAGACTACATGATAGGTTCCAGTCAGGATATGCTGTGGGTTTCCGTTCAGACCAAGCAGCTGATCCCTCCTAGCCTTGATACTATCGCCCAGCAATTGTGGAAACCTCCTGTGCGTTCCCTTCATCGCAAGCTTCATGTGCTCCTGAAAACGTTTCATCCAACCTCGTTTGGTTATGCCGTAATAAACAAAGGTTTCCTTGTCATCGATGATCAGGGCATGCAGGTACACCATGTAAGTGCCCACCAATGGAGGCATGCCATTTATCAGGTACCGCAAGGGTATTTCAACACGCTGGGGGATATTGAGAGAGGGAGAATGCAGGTTTATATGAACCATCGGTGGCAGGCCGGGTTCATTCAACTGTTTTCCGATCACGACCGTGCTAAGCGGTTTACCGTCCTTCAGGTACTTATCAAATTTGATGATGATCTGTGGTCCATCGACATCCAGGGAGGAATCTGCGCCGTGCTGGACATTATGGGCAACGATTCTATCCAGCAGCCCCAATTGTTTGTTCATTTGCTCCAAGGATTGATCGATCAACCCCATGTCGGAAATATCCAGGGTCAAACCTTGGCAGAGATAAGAAAAGTTGGCTTCATTCAAATATTTAAAGCTCATGTTATACCGATTTAATTGTTCCTGCATTAAGGATAGGTCACCTGATCTATGCCAGTATCAACCTAATATACGCTTAGGATTTGAAAAGGGCAAGGCTATGCAAGTGATTCATTATTATCACGCCTGTTCTGATGCAATGAGCGCTAACTTCATTGCATAAAGGGACTGCTAACAAATGATACAATTGAGTATATTGGAATACAAAAATTGTTACAGCCCCATGGCCAATGTAGAAGAAGAATTAAAACAGGTCCGAAGACACCTTGCGTTCTGGATTTCAGAAATCAAGCTCGCCAATGCATCGGCATTTTACGATATCAATAAAGTGTCAGAAGGAATAGCCCAGCAGCTGTTGAACATCATCTTCGACTATCAGCTCAAAGATCTTAATCGCCAAAAGATCAATTTCCCTGGTATAGATCTGGGAGATGAGCAACATTGTAAGCTTGCATTCCAGGTCACCTCTTCGATCAACAGGGGCAAGATCAATCAGACCATTGATGCCTTTAAGCTATATAACCTCTATCAAAGTTATTCCAGCGGGCTGAAGTTTTTTGTGGTCAATAACAGAAAAAATATAAAGCCATTTATCGTTGATGATCTCAATTTTGATTCTGCCAGGGATGTACTTTTTGCCGAAGATCTCATGGATTCCATTTTTGACCTCTATTATACAGACCAAACCAGATTCCAAAAAGCAAAAGCGTTCTTAGCCCGAGAGTTTCCGTTAAGTTCCATTTCCAAGGAATTCGAAAGTGATGTCCACAGGCCGACCCTCCCCAGTATCAGGACCGACATAATCATTCTGGAGATTGACAAGATCTGGGAGAACTATTACCAGGCAGGAAACGATTGGCACGCTAAAAGGCCGATATTCAATGGGCTCAACCGGTTCTTGGACCACTCCAATGAACACGTAGCTGATCGGATCTTCGCTTTTATAGATGAAATATATGACCTTAGGGGCGAGAGGGACGCATGGGGCAAGGCTTCTGACATCAAAACAATGCTTTCGGCATTCCTTCCCACGGGCCTTGGCAACGGAAACCCTTTGGGTATAGAAAATGGAAGGACATGCTGCCATATTGGCCATGACTTTGCCTACGATGGCCTGATACATCTCAAGGATTTTAGGGTGGCGACCGAAGGCTTGTGGATCATGAAATATACCTATCGCCTGGCAAAGAAAAATGGCAGCGCAATGCTCGTGAAATATGTGCTTTCAGAATACGACCACCTGCAGATGCAACTGGCAACACGGGAAAGAGACGGTCTTGGTAATGCCAAACGGTTGACTGAGATCTTCAGGGCAGACTTGGATGCACCAGGGATGTTCCTACCCGAACTGCCAGATGAGTTGATGCAATTGGTTTAATTTATTTTCAACTGCGCAGATAAGTTGCGCAAAACAGAAATAGGTTTGTGCAGACTTTTGTTTCAAAGGATATGAGATCGAATTCGCACACAGATCAAGGAAGGTCAGACAGCAGCTCGATGGTATGAGGGAACAAAAAATAACAGACAAGCAACGATATGATGGAATATAAAAAACAGACTATTGAGGAAACAGAGGGATATAGACTCTTTACTGAGGGCTTCGATAAAAACATTGATTTTTTAAAGCACCTGAGTGATCTGGGTACATTCAATGGCCGTATGATCACACTGTTTTCGGAAAGCCAAATGCACATAGTAGACAATTTTCTACTTGACAGTGCCGTGCGTACCCTGCAGAGTATCAAGCTGACCTGTTCCATTGGCGCTTTCTCTGATGCGAACTCCCTTATAAGGAAACTTCGTGATGACCTTCTGTTGTATGTTTTCCTATTGGAAATGGCAAAGAATTGCCCAGCGTTAAATGAGGACCTGTCAATGAGAACAACTGTTAGTAACGATGAAAGGGCCGCTGTCGGCTGGCTGACGGGAAAGGTGGATGCCTTGCCCTGGCCGATCAAGAAAAAATTGGCTTTCGAAAATTATATGGAATATCTCAAAAGCGATAGCAATATACATGATACACTGGTTAAGCACGATCTTACCACCTATTGGGAAACGCTTCGAGGCCGGCTAAATGACTACGTTCATAATAACGGAAAGCAGTTTACCCTGCACAATATTATCCAACCTTTTGATAAAAATCTGGAAGTACACTTCAAGAACATAGAATACAGGACATCTTACATTATTTCCTTCTTCCTTGTCCTGCTGACCATGGTAGAGGGGCCACTTCTGATGTCCACTGACCTTGTCGATTACCTTGACATGAATATGGATCCGCCCGAGGATTGTCAATACCAGATCGCTCCATTCGTTCAGCAATTCATTGACGAAAAAGTTGTCAAACTGCATCCCGAGCTGAAAGGTTACCTGAGGGACAATAATTGTTATGGCATGAAAATCCAATAGGCATTTCCAAAGAAAGATAGCTTAGCTCAAACTGGACCTACCTATGCTCAATTTGAAGTATTGGTCACATCGGTATTTTCGATCTGCCTTTCGACCTTTGGTAATGATTTTTTCAATTTGCCGAAGCTGTAGGATGCCGTGATATTAACTGTCTGAAAATAGCGAAAGGTATTACTGTATAAAACGGTAGTCTACGGTATAGGTATTAGTCTTCTGATGCACGAGTTTTCTAAAAGGGTTATTGACATATCCTGAAACCATCAGCTTACGTTTGAGCAAACTCTTGGACAAACTGAAAGAGCTCTCCAAAAAACTATTGACTTCCTTTTGCAGGAAGATACGTGGACTAACATAATTAAGGTTGATCCCCGCGCGCACGGTCTTGGTAATGGGATAACCAACGTCATAGCTGAAATTATATTCGAAGCCATCGTTATCATAGCGTGCCGATGCATAGCTGGCTCTGATCGCTACCCATGCCCCATCCAGTGACCATGGCTCGGATGGCAAATGGTATTGGACAAAGCTTAGTGTCGACTTTGAAAGATCAACAGATTGAGTGTTGTACTATTGAATATCGAGCATCAGAACTCGGCAAGATATTCTTGCTGTTTTTCCGGGATGACAAATTTCCTGACAAAACCATTCAGCGCTATTGTAAATTCCCGCCAATTGATCTCGTCAAGATTACTGTTGGTTTCCTCTTGGGTGACATCATCCAGATCCATCAGCTTATAGTCGATCGAAGACACTTCTCCCTTGTCGCTTCCGAAGAAATAGGCATCGAAGCCGATAAAAACTCCACGTAGTGAAACTTCCTCCAGCTTCTTTTTCATCTGGGCGACAAACTGTGACAGATCCCTGATCTGGGAGAGCTTGTGCTGGTAACGATATTGTTCATAGGGTGACATAAACTTATCCACGGACTCCTTATACAGGATCAATCCCGTCAGCAGTTCTACCTGTCGGTGCTGCTCGGAATAGACACTGTTCGGGCTGACATACAAACGGGACTGTCCGAAATTCAAGTCCTGGGTAACCAGCGCAGGCCTACCATTTAATGTATCTAAGGAGAGCGATTGCAACGTTGGAAGGTTCAGCGTTTGGGCAAGTTGGTAGCCTTTGAGAAAGCCATCGATCCGTAATCGGTCGCCCCATTTGGGCAGGCGATGGATCAATGCGCTATCGCCTACTATCTGGCGATAGATTTCCCAATTTCCCGTGCAGTTGGTTAGCTCTTCCATATTTTCGGGCCACGGTCTGTTGGCACCGGATACTACGTTTACCAGCATGGCCTCAATTATTATTTCTGTCTGTGTCCTCACGCAGATCCTCTATCCTGATGAGCTCGATCCTATCCAATGGTACGCCCAAACCGAGCAGCGCCTGCGTATGACTTTCTTTGTCGGCATCCATGTACCAGCTGACCTGCCACTGCACATTCTCCCCTACGACAGCCTTCAACTTTTGGAAGTATTTGATATCAACCTCTGAAAGGGAATGGCCAAGTACGACTACTTTTTCTACATCTTCCAAGCTTGAAAAGAAGTCTTCCTTCTCTTCAACGATCCGCTCGCAATTCTTAAAGGCCCGTCCATAATAGCCCAAAATCTCCTCTTTTGCGGCGTTGGTGGAGAAGTCCCATTCATCGGATTTCTTTTCGCGCCAGTACTCCAGCTGTTCTTCGGTAAGTCCCTCGCGCTCCCTTTCTTCGGGCTCCCTGAATTTTTCCGGATCTGTTCCGTGGCCCAGAACGATAGGGGAATCCACCTGTGCCGCCTTATCGTGTATATAGGTGATCCGATCATCTTGCAGGCCATAAAACCTTTGAAGTGTTTCGGTATAATTGAAGTTGAGGAAATGGCTGTGCTGGTCGAACTTGAGTGGAGGATTGGTCTGGGCCACCTTATAATCCACGCTTAATATAAAACCTACAAATGCCCTGATGAGATCCCTGGTAAGCTTATTGATGATAAGTTCCATCTGGATCTGGTACTCGTGCCATTGGCTATCGCGCCATTCCCCCGTACCTGGACTGGCGGCATAATCCGAATTATCTTCAAGCACCTCCCTGTAATCGAGATCTGCCAGAGCGGCCTCAAACCTCCACCACAGTCCATAGTCGGCAGGCGTATGGTCGGGATCGGTAAGATCTGCCAACGGATAATACTGCAGCAGCAACTCATAGATTTCATGATGGTGTTCTGCCAGATAAAGGGCAAAAATCTGGTACCGAGTATTAAGGCCATGATAGATATCAAAGCCATTCCCAATAACATATAGCGTTTTCATCTTCTTCAGATTGATTATTTTTACCACTGAGGCGGTGCAATTTTTCTTTTCAAATCTACCTTTTTAGGCCAACAAAGGAAAGGCAAGAATGGCGGAATAAATTATTACCTGAACTTTGATTTCAGCTTCATCGACATGTTAGACTCCTGCGGGTTGCATAGATATCTACCTTCTGTCGCCTGCAGACTTCGAAACAACTATCCAATTGACGGCTCAAGCTTTGCTGTTCCGCTCGGGTGAACGTGTTTTTATTATCCCGACCTACATAGTCTTCGAACGGAGTATCGGGATGAAAATTCAGACCAGGTTCGTGGATACTTGATTGAATAAATCCATGTACCTGGTGCTGCCTGATGATTTCCTTCTAGGTGTGCCTTGCAACCTTGTTGCTAATTATGTTGTCCATTATACCACCACTATAGCAAAAATCTGAAAAGGATCTGAACAATTCTACTTTGTTGGGCTCTAGCCATTTTTGTATGGTCAACTCCTGACGTTCAAGCAGATCACGATCTTCGCCTCTGACCGTTCGCTTTTAGCATATTGCAAATGAATATAAACAACAGCGTTATGGGCGCTGGCCCTATTATAAGATAGAAAATTTGATCTATACTGGACAGGTTATCGGATATTAAGTAAATATCATCCCCAATAAACGTGGGTTCAACCTGAAAATGGCTACAGACATGCTCCCAAAATTCGTAAACGTGACTGACATCGCGGCCATTGCGGTCTGGCGATTTGAGCAACATCAGGTCAATATCAAGATGTTGCTCCCCGATAAATTCTTGCATCAACTTGAAAACAGGCCGATCTATAATTATTCTGGAGCTTACCAATTCAGAAAATGCGCCGATCATTTCAACGTCGTTTTGCTCGGCTCATTTTTCGATCGCGATTTGTTGCTACACCAACAGAGGCATAGCCTCTATCCTCTTTGCATTGGTATAACTTAACGATTTTAACATAGTTCAATACTGCAGCACCGACGTCCTGTAGGACAAGTCCTCCGCACGAAAGCATCAACTAACGACACAAAAAGTCAACCCCATTATTAGTATATTTAACTACACTTAACAAATAAAAGAAACATTTATTGGGAATAAAAGATAGAAATTACTAGCACCAGAATGAAAAATAAAGTATTCGTAAGTTATTCGTATCAGGACCTCGGTTTTATCTCTTGGTTAAAAACAAACCTAAAAGATCTTGACATTGAGTTTTGGAATGATACAAATGAAGTTTTCAAGGAAGAGAATATAAAGGAAAAGATTAATCAGGGCATTCGATTAAGCGACGCAATTATCCTAGTATTGAGCGCTACATCCCTAAATTCTAATTGGGTCAAATATGAAATGAGTTCTGCTCTGCTGCTAAACGCTGTAAAAATGGGAATCAAGATTATCCCGATAACCATCGACAATAGTACTATTCCAGCAGATTTAGCGGGCTATCAGTACATCGACTTTTCTTCACAAAAGGAAAAGGCGTTGGAAACCCTAAAACGAGCATTGCAACTTTCAAAGAAGGTCAACTTTGAGTTCACAGATTGGTCCGGATTTAGTCCGAAGAGGTTTGAAGACATGATTTTTGATTTGGTACGGAACGAGGGGCTGAACGTAAGAAGGACAGCACCTACCAGAGATGGAGGCTATGATTTTATTGGAGAACCAGAAAACAACTTTGGCTTTTCCGATAAACTCCTTGTTCAGGTGAAGTTTTATAAGGAAAATAAGATATCCATTGAAACCCTGAGACAGTTGTATGGGGTGGCAATGGCAGAAAGCGCAACAAAGGTTTTGCTGGTAACGAGCTCGGAATTGACATTCGCCGCTAGGGAATATGCGCGTGCTTATGGCCCCCGAATTGTAGTTTGGGAAGGGCATGATGTCATTAGCAAACTTTTTTCACACCCGGCGCTTATTGATCGGTATTTCGGCATGCGGGATTTGATGGATACTAAAAGGTCGGAAATACTGGATTCTGAACTGGAAAACGTTCAACAATTACTAAAGAAGATGGATGATTGCCCTGAGGGAACGAACGGATGGAAAGAATATGAGGACATTTGCATTGAAATATTGATACACCTTTTCGTTCCACCACTTGGTGAACCAAAAATTCAGAGCAGAAGGGAATCGGGAATAGATATACGGGATGCTATCTTTCCAAATAGAAGCAGTAATAATGAGAACTGGAAATTCATCAGAGATGATTATGAAGCCAGGTACATCGTATTCGAATTTAAGAACTATGCAGAGAATGGCAGTGAAATAGACAAACATGTGCTGCTCCAGATTGGAGACTATTTAAAAAAGGATACGATCGGGCGGTTCGGAATCATCTGTAGTAGAAAGGCTCCCAATCAAAGTGGCCTGGAAAAAAGAAAGGACATCTTCATTGAAAACAAAAAGCTGATCCTATTTCTCAACAATGGGAACCTGAAGGAAATGCTGCTCAGGAAATACAAAAACCTTGATCCTTCTGACGTAATTATCGATTTAATCGACGAGTTCAATTTGAAGTTCTAGCGACTTCAATCATTCCTTAAAACGAAAAGAAAGAATTCCAACATATCGCTCTCCTCTCATCGTAGATAAGAAAGACGGAGATAGAATGAGAAGACTCAGCATTCCAGGCTTCGAACTGAAATTCATCGATGTACCCTCTAACAGTTATAGGACGACGAAAGAAGGAAGGTCCTCTTCAGTATCGTATGGAGGCGGGATCCTGAAGCTTTTTAACTGGGTAAAGTTCGACGATATTTCAGCAGATCATTTTGAGGCTGGCATGAACCTGAACAAGGCGATGCACCATCGGGTATTATCCGCCCAATCTTCATGATACTATTGTACTCATCACGATAACCGTATGGCCAGCCTACCCTGCCTACCCACGGTCGATCAAAAGTTCAAGTGAAGTTGTATATTTATTTTCCACAAAGACGGATGAGATGATCAAACAAGGAAAACTGACTGAAAAAATTCTGGCGCAACTTGCAACATTGAGCAGAGAAATAGAATACAATGGGCTGATTGGCTATCAGAACATACACAAGCAATCAGAGAATTTTATCGCCAAGCTTCTCAATGTCATTTATGGTTATAGGTTGGAAAACTTTGGTGACAAACCCAACTTCTCCGGACTTGATATTGGGGACGAGGCTGCTGGCATCGCCTACCAGGTTAGCGCCGATAAGACAAGCGAAAAGGTCAACGAAACACTATTAACCTGTATTGCCGATGAACACTACAAGACCTTCAAAAGTATCAATTTCTTTATGCTCTTAGGAAAACAGGGGAAGTATACCATTAAGGTTGATACATCCCCCTACTTTCCTTTCGATGATAAAATAAACATCATAGATTTTAACGATCTGGTTCGTAAAATCCAGCATCTGGACACAGCTCACTTAGAAAAAATTTCGAAGCTATTGGACACCGAACTCCTTAGTTACCTATCCACTCTCAAACCGGAAGAACATTCCGCTCCTGAAAACCCGCATTTAATAGACATCGCAACCAGCCGAACACGCACAGGTCTGAATTTCTACTCCCATTTCAGGTATGAAATAAACATATTGGACGAGACCATTTCCGTTGCCCAACTTCACAAACGATTAAGCAGCTATCTTGATAATCAGAGGAAGAAGGAATTCATTCCCATCTTCAATGCTGCGCTTCAAGTCAAGGTCAATTCCAGGGAGTATACTTTCAAATATGGGCCAAAATCTGACGGACCCGTAAATTCAGGGTTTGAAATGGGTCTAAAGTTAACGCCTGGTAAAATTTGCTATGAGTTTGCCTATTTCTATAGCCAAGAGCTCATGATCACCAATTTGCGACGTGAGTTTGACTGTATCATATTGCTCATAAATTTTCTGGGAGATCCGCATCCGCATAAGAATGTACATCTAGCAGCCAATCTAAATATTACCACGAACGGAAAACTAGCATTCCAAAACATGTCCAGCAATTTTTTGGCCAGAGGTGGAATGGACAACTATGTTCTGGATCCTGCAGAAGTTAGCTACTCAGTGATTCTAAATTCAGATGTGAACAGCAATCTTTTTAAATTAATGGAATTGATAATTGAGGGGTTTGTCGCGGAAATGGGATATGGCAATAATCAGGTGTTCCTCGAATTTAATGAAAAGCAACAGAAAACACTTCTCTCCGAGATCAGAAGGAACTTCATCACCATTATGCTGTAGGTCTATAAGCTAGCAACGTAGAGATTAATACCAACATCAGGATACTGCGATCATAGGACATACTGTTACCAAAAAATATTCCGAATACATGCAAATCATATCTGATTACGAAGAACTGTTCAAATATCAGCAGTTCTGGGAAAAACGTAAAGAACATCCGTTAATGCAAAGAGCAGCTGAATGTACACTTGAACGCCTCAAGAACGACCTGAAAAACCAATACTCCGAAAATCTCGATGACAAGATCAATCGATGGACCAATGTTTCGAAAGTCCCCTATTTCCAAGACGTTCTGTCTATCAGCTTCTATATACAATCGAAGATGCTCTACCGTGATGGGTTTTATGAGGCCGCGATTAACGTGGCAAGAAGCATCTGTGAAATGATCTGCCATGAGGAACTTTCCAAGATCCCCCATCCCTTTGGAGATCTTACGGTTGCCGATAAGCACAGCCCAGGATTCAACATGCTCAAGCAGTTTCTGCTCCTTCCGAAAAAGATAGAAAAGAAATCATTCAAGGAAGCTATCGTCAGCAAGATCGTTGACACCGGTACCAAAGACTGGGACAGTAATTTTCTAAAATCTTCCTATGAACTAAACGCGGACAATCATTACCACCTTAAACTGATCAGTTCAAAAAAGGAGGAAAACCTGAACAGAATGATGAACATCCTAAGAGAGGTCGGATTTACCGATTTCGAGACTTTCAAGCCCGATGTGTTGAAGGCACTTGAATATGTATGGGTGAACGGCAGCACCTATGTCCATATCAAGAAATCAAACCAAGATGCGAAAACCGATGCTTTCTCCATCGTAAACAAGATCGGTTTCGTGCTGTACAGCCTGTATGCAGCTGAAGCAACTATAGGAACTACGATCACATCAGGATACAGCCGTCTACAGGATGTTTGTACCGGTGTTACATTCGCGATGGATGCCTTTACCACTCCAGAGGCGGCAGATATTGGCTATCACAACCTTCCCACACAACAGCAGATGGACAGAATGTTAAAGATTGAAGGGCAGTGGTCTGGGAAATGGGGGCTCAACAACCAGACACAATCCGGCTCTCTAGTGTTCCGAATGGAAGGCGAATACATCAACGGCTATTTGAAGGTTGACGATAGTGATCCGGAAATCCAGATGGGCATCTCCTTTTATGGAGACTACTTTTTTATCAACCAGATCGAAGGTGATAGATCTAGCCATTTTTTTCAGTTATCGTTTCTTGACGATGCTACTCTGATCGGCAAACACCATAAAGATTTTGTTTATGTCATCTTTCACCGCCAAAAGCAGTAGAAGGTACAGGAAAGTGATCTGTGGAAAAGCTTAACCAGGATTGCCGCTTTCCACAGCTTTTATAAAATCTTCCCGATAGCTTTTGCCCAGCGGCACCTCGGTAGCTTTGCTGAGCACTGTTATATTTCCGAATAATTTGGTAATCTTGCTCAGGTTGATAATGAAGGAACCTTATTAAATGGATACCTGAATATAAAATGGTATTAGGCGAGTTTAATACTCCTGGGTTTGAGCAGGCATTACTCGATTCATTACACCGCCACCTTTTTAATCATGAATCCAAATAGTCTAAAAAGAGGAGAACTTTTGTTTTGCTGACTGTATTAACAAAGCATAGCACCCTTATCGATTAGCATACCAAGAATGCGTACCTGCCTATTCCAGATCGTGATTCATCCTATTTAATACCAAAAGCCTTTTCGCTTATCAGGAGGATCAACTTTCAACGATTCGTAATCCACTCGCATCAATTGGATCTGCAATTCTTCGTTTGCATGTATTAAGAATGGAAAAATCTCCTCGGTACAATAACCAAGTCTATCTGGACTTAACACCAACAACAGGTCGATGTCTAAATGATGATTGGCCATGAATTCCTGCATCTGCTTAAAAGAAGGCCGATCCAAGGTCTCATCGCTATAACCAGTGTCAGAAAAAGAACTAATCAGCTGTACTTTGTTCGCAACCACCCATTTTTGTATTGCCAATTCCTGGAACACTATCTGATCATTATCTTCGTCTTGTGAGGTCCGGGTATAACTAATTGCATTTAACATTTCAGGAAGTTAAGCTCACATGGGTATCGAAATTTAGCAATAAGCATCAGACACCACTTTCGCAGCATCAATGAGCTTATTGATTAAATTTATTTACACGTCCTCACCATTTAATTCTTATTTTTTGATCAGCCCGCTTGCAAGAATTGGATCTGCTAAAATCCTCTCAATTTCGGCATCGACCAAATCTTCGACTTCTTTTTTTAATTGCGTATATACCGATCTAATCGTAAGTTCATCAGGCCGTTTCTCCCCTGATTTTTCGTCAGAAACTACGGATTCCTTTATATCCTGTCGTAAAACGGGCTGTAAAATATTCGCATGAAAACTTTTAAGTCCAATCCGCTGCTTAGGTTCATCCGCAATCATGCCTACGAACGCTCCTGAGCTTAACGATGAGATTCTCGACGGAGGAATGGCTGCGTCCAATTGCTTGGATTTGCTCACAGACGTATCTGTTCGATTGATTGAAAGGCTTGTACGATCCTGCATGATCTTTCCAAACCTTTCGGATAACTGCTTTGCTGTTTCTCCATTAACCTGTCCTGATACCACATTTCCTGTAATATTCAAGATCACATCTGCCTGATCTTTTCCATAATCTTTCTTAAGTTGGCTGAAATCCTGTATCCCCAGTGTTGTAGCGACCAGGTTACTGCGGGCAGTAGCAATGAGACTATCAATGTTGTTCAGATAAATCGTCGGGAATTCATCAAAAACCAAACTGCATTTCAGCTTTCCTTTTTTGTTGACGGTCTTGATCAACCTGGAAACATATAACGAAAGCACTGCACCGTAGACCTGCTGCTTTTGTGGATTATTTCCTAGACAAACGATTTTGGGGTCTTCGGGATTATTGATATCAAGTGTAAAGTCATTTCCCGACATGACGTAATAAAGTTGTGGAGATACTAGCCGCGCCATGGAGATCTTGGCTGCCGCGATCTGGCCTTCGAGTTGTTCCATCACATCATTGAGATATGCAGATACAAATGGATTAATAAGTGCTTCAATTTCTTTTTCTGTCCGCAGGATAGTAAACAATCGGTCATAATCCACCTGCATCAGTTCAATCACATGCGGCAACGTGCAAAATTCTCCATCGTTATATTTACGGAGATACCAAATGATTGCTGTGAGAAAGTTGATTGGTGATTCAACAAAGAAATCGCCCTGTTTTTTGATCCATTCACGATTTAAACCCAGCAAAATTGTACGGGCTGCTTCAGCTGCATCTGTGATGTCATTCATGGAAGCAGGTTCCAATGGATTACAGCGATGGATGATTCGCTCAAAATCGATGAAGTAACATTTGGCGGGGTTCTTATAAGCTGCTTGGTTTTGCAACCATGTGTTGTAAGCAATCCGTGACAGGTCATCAAATTTGAAGTCATAAACCAGCATTGCAAACCCCTTCCGAATATGCTGGCGGATCACATGCTCAATAAAAAAATAACTTTTACCTGAACCCGGTGTACCCATTACAAGCACTCCCCGGAACGGATTAATGATATTGATCCAGCTCTTTCGCTTCTTTCCTTTCAGATAATATTCTGCGGGAAGGTTGATGGAGTATTCGTTTTCCAACAACCTTTCTTCCTGTGGGAAGGTTTCATTTTCGTGGTTGAAAATATCCTTATCATTCAGGTGTACGCGGATGATCCGAGACAAGTAAACACCCCCAGTAAGGGTTAGTAGAAATCCAATGCTTGTCGCAGCGGAGTAGCACCAGGTTAGCACCGCTGAACTCAACTGAAACCGAAATAATGCACCAGCGCACCAGAACAAAAGCAACCCTGCCAGCAAGTAACAGATGGCTGTCTTGGTTCGCAGCTTTTCTTGTTTTTTTCCTTTCACACCTAACAGGGAGACAATCAGCAATACCAACGCCATCGCTTTTGCATAAGCGAACCTACTAAACAACCCCGTCTGCATCAGGTTCATCAGAATGCGATCTGTCAGCTCCGTTTGCCACCCCAGTTCAGCAAAAAAACGGTAACACTCATAGTAAAAATGTACGCCTAAGATCAGCACACTTGCGAGTCTTGTCAGATCCATGATCTTACGCAGCGCCTGCTCATTCTCTCCTGTATTCATACCTCACTTTTTCAATCTCTTCTTTCTTTTCCTCGTTTTCCTGTGAGGGTAAGAATGCGCCCCCACTATAAATGTTTTGTTGTAGTCATCAGGAATAATCAGCGTTGTAACTATTCGTCCCAAATCCAGGATTAACGTTAGCAAATCAAGGGAGCGAAGCGATGGCAACAGCACACTTTGCCGGTGTGGGGTAGTCGGTCGTTTCCAGATCGGTACCTGACAGCGGTCCAGAACCATCTTCGCACCGTATTTTTTGCCCAATTCACTTCCGTTGAACACTGCTTTCGACTGATGATCAATGAATGTTAATCCGTAAATAAATCCTTCGCTCGTTTGCCTGAACATCACTTGTATCTGTTGCTTTGCCAACGCCTGCGTCAGGTAATTCAGATCAGGCGTTTTCCTTTTTAACAGCGCGAAATCGATGGCACTCCTGACTCGTTTTGCAAGCGGCTTTTTCAACGCTTCATTAAGCTTGATTTTTTCCTGTAAGCTCTTCATAGTAGGCTTCATCGCGAGCGCACTGGCTTTAATACTCGTGCTGAGTTTATGTCCTTCATCATCGGTGATCTGATACACCAATCCTCCCTCCTCGAACATTTTACTGCCAGGACTTCCCCGGTCTGCCACAACATTATAAAGTGCCAGTATCGCATTCAATTCCTCCAGCGAACTGTATTTGTATTCGTCTATCACCAAGCCTAACACCCGGGTGATTTCCGATTTAGTGGGCCGTTTTCCAAACTGCGCTTTTTGCCTTGCGACGGACAACAAACCTGTTTGCTCCTGCTGGTGTCCGTCTGCTTTTACGAGTCTAAACTCTTCCTCCACCTGCTTCCTCGTTCTGGCTGATGCGTTTCGCCCGAGGTTGTGCAATTCAATACGACTACTGTCCACCCGAATGTTCGTGGTGACAATATGAAGGTGAGGGTGTCCCGCATCATCATGCCGGTAAACCAGGTAAGGCTGATCACCAAATCCAATCCCTTCCATGTATCGCCGTGCAATTTCACGCTGAGTCTTTTCTGCAATTCTTTCTGACGGATCAAAACTCAAAAAGATATGCAGTGCATTGGTTTTAGTCCGTTCGTTCAACGCCTGCAACTTTTGAAAGCAGCCGATCTTATCCTTCCATTGCAGTTCATTAACCTCTTTCAAAAAATTCTCAGCTGACAGAAATTTGGCCTTTCCCTGAGCGCACTTTTGCTCATTGTATTGCAGCATCCGCCGGATGTTCTTTCCCGGCTTTATCCGTGCAACCATTGATCTGAACACCGGCTGATCTGGCGACTGATCTCTGCCTGTTTTTCCTCAAAAAGCTGATGATAGTGTTCGGTGTTTTTTGCCCAGTTCACGGCGTCCGGGGAGCGGCTCAACGTATGAAGTTTATGTACTGCCTGGTTGTAATTATTCCCGATCGCAGACAACTCTTTTCTCAGTTGCAACAGCACCGGCATGAGTTCATCAAGGGAGCGATTTCGAGTGTAGATCGTAACCGGTCTACCCAGCAGCAAGGCACGGATGTACTCACTTAACTTCCGCTTTGTAGTGCGCTTAAACGCGGTATTTAATTGCTCATATTCTCTCTCAGTCAGCCGGACACGAACGTGCCTGGTCATCCTTTGTAAATCATGCTGTTTCATAATCATTCACACTTTTCTTACTCACCGAAGCGACTCCGGAGCGAAAGGTTTTACCGATTGTATTACAATCGTACATCTAGCCGTTTGCTATGATGCAAACCCCTCCCTCTCGCGAAATCTCTTAGCGATCTACATCGAATATACTATTGCAAAAAAGCGATTCGCTCACTCATCCAAATTCTGGATAACCTGTCACCGCTAATACTTACTACTTTTAATACGTGAAAAAGAACAGTGACTAAATCAAACTTTATGCTAACAAAAACTGATTCCCGGAAGCTATTTGAAACCATTTTGAGCGCTCCGGGAATGACTGAAAAGATCAAGCTACAAGGGCAGGCGACACGGAAAACCCTGCTATTACTTCATCAACTTGTTGAACGAGGATTAAGTACCGACACAGAAAAAAATGTCAGCCTGCTGGAAGGAATTACGGAAGAAGAGAAGCAAGAGGTACTAACGCTATCTTCAGACCTACTAGCCAAAGGTGGATTGATTGACATGCATGAAAAACTGAAAAGTTTCTGAGCAACGCAGAGACGGTATTAACTCCTGCCAAGCAAAAAAATGGGCTGCAAAACCGCAGCCCATTTTTCAATTCATCAACCTCAAAAACTATTTGATCTGTTTAATTTTCCGTTCTATCTCGGTCACTCTCACAGATAACTTCTCCCCCCTTTCTTTCGCCTTTGCGGACTGAGACAGCTCAACTGCCGCAACCGGTAAACCGGCTTCTTCCGCAGTCTTATAGAGGAAATAGCCAGCCGCCTGGGAGGGATATTTGCTCTCCGATTTATCGGCAATAGCGATACGGATCAGCGCGGTAAATTCCTCCGGTTTCATTTCCGAAATTCGCTTATAAAAATCCTCGTTTTTCACCCGGTAAACGTCTTTCCTGTTTGGGAAAAGCCATTTGTCAACGAGATGTTGACCGGCTGAACTCAATCGATCATACAGCAAAAATTTTGCGGCATTCAGGTCGGCCAAAGTTGCTTTTTTTAAGACCGATTTATCTGTCCCCTTTTCTGAAAACAACTCATGCACCTGCAATTGAACCTTTTCCCTATCAAGTTCAGCATTCCGTTTTTCGCGCTGTTTTAGCCGTTCAATTTCTGCCCTCAATAACTCAGGCGTTATAGTGCCAGATTTAATTGCCTCCTGCACTTGTTTCGCAGAAACTGCGCCGTTTTGCCGTGCAACTATTTGCGGCTTTTCCAGATTGAAGTACACCGGCTTAACGCCATTCTTGCTTAACAACAGACCTACCTGATAATGACCGCTACTCACGTGAAGTAAATAGTTTTCTATCGCATTCTGATATTCTTGCTGCACTGCTGCCCATTCGCTTTCGTCTATCTTTTGCCCTTCGTCATTATCTTCATCATATTCATACATATAATCACTTTCATCAGGCGCATCAGGTTCTTCAATGACGGTGATTTCACATACATTGTGCCGCGGCATGTCCCCTGATTCGGGTCTGCTTTCAATAATTGACAGGTATTGTTCAGGCATTTCATTACGGAATAAC
This sequence comes from Citrobacter freundii, assembly GCA_003243445.1. Classification (GTDB taxonomy): domain Bacteria; phylum Bacteroidota; class Bacteroidia; order Chitinophagales; family Chitinophagaceae; genus Terrimonas_A. Next base: position 71,624 of record QFQQ01000005.1, on the reverse strand, counting down.
CATGCAACGGGCTGATATGTTAATAAAGCGTTCGTCACCGATAAATTAATATGCGCATTACATTTCGCCGCATAACATTCTTTATTGCGGCAAACAGCCTGTTTTGCTTCCTCCGGAAACAACGTTTTCAATGTAGCGCTGTTATATTGGCAATTGGTACACGCCCCAACTTCTGGCAGCAGTGTTTTGTCTTTCGTATTGAACGGCGAACGCTTGAGATCATACTGATATTGATATAAGAAGTAATCCAAATTACCGAGTTGAAAATGCTTTTGCTTCTTCCAATCAGTACACCTTGCTTCAAATAGCTCCGTCTGGGAAGCTGCTGACAGTCCGGCAATCTGATAGCTATCGTTTAGAGATATTTTCTCAGCGAACAGCATTTCCTGAAACGATTCGATCAATTGCAGGAGGCGCAGACGACTATACACGAATGAGGGTTTTCTGCCCAATCGTGTGGCTATTTCTGCGATTGTTTTTCCGGTCATTTGCATCGCTCCGATTGCCTGTGCCTCATGAAGCGGATGGGGATTTTCCCGTTGAAGGTTTTCAGAAAGCTGCAATTCTATTACCTGATCATCTGTCAATATGGCGATCAACACAGGAACTGTGTCGATCCCGGCTATTTTAGCTGCTCTTAACCTCCTTTCTCCCGCTACTAACTCATAGTTATCATCTTGAAGTTTTCGAACTAAAAGCGGCGAAATAATGCCATGCTGCGCAAGTTCCAACGCAAACGCTTTTAGGGCTTCTTCGGCCATGATCTTGCGGTAATTCAGCTGGCTAAAAGAAATCTGATCCACAGGAACAACTTTATGCTCAGCATCTTTAATCCAGCGATCAAGAACGGAATTCGGAGTTTCCTCAACGAATTTTCCGGTCTTTCTAGCCTTATGTTTGATTGTTGAATGTGCCATAAGAAAAAGCGCTCCTTGAACGGCTGCGCCCCCGGTTTGATGTTATTTATTATTCCCCATTTTGCCAGATCAACTGTCCCGCTTCATAAACCTGAATTGTTGATAGCTTCCAATTATCACTAACGAGAACAGTGCGCTCTGTATCCTGCAAAACTTCATCTTCCAGATATCCCAAGTCGGGATCAGTTACCTGTTGAATCCCGGATTCGTTGATTAGTTCAACCAGTCCCGGCATATGTACGACATCATCAAAATGCAAGCGATTCCAAACAGTAATTTTTACATCTATAAAATTCATAGTAATAGGTTAATTAGTTAAGAATTGACGGTCAGTCTAAGTATCCTTGGTCGGAAATATTATTCAACCAGTCGTTTGCAAAAGCGACATGCTCGTGTTGCGTTTTGTATAAGATCGTGGATACTTCATCGCTTTCTATCAAGATGCTTTCTTCGTACAGCCCGATATTGTCCTGTCGGAAAAGCTGCGGATAAATGCCGATTCGATGATACTCCTTTTCATGCGCCCTCCGATCTACCACGATGAAACACATTTCAGGATCGCGCATCATGTCACCGTTGAGGGTGTACGTGTGCATAAGACTATACACCTCACCGATACCGAATGGAGTAATCAGATTCTCCTGAATCCGTTCAAGGTATAACGGTTCAAAAGAAGGCAACTCCAACTTTAAATAACTGTTTCGATCAACCAACTTTTCCAGCAAGCGGCAGAATATTTCTGCCGCCCAATTATTAATTTTTTTCATTTGAATAAGTTTTATGGATTAACTATTTATTTCCTTGCGAAACCGTTTGCCATTGATCCGTTCGCTGCCGTATTTGCTTTTAATCTCATCCAATGACTTTCCTGTTCCTCTCGTTTTATATGCCTCAGAGCGGTAATACCATGCTTGTTTCTTGGCTGCGAAAAATAGCCCGGCAGCTTTCAATTCTGCCTTCACTGAATAGGTATTACCCGTCACCCAAACCCAGGCACCGACCAATTCTATTATGATGCCCGGCAGATGGATAATCGCCTCGATCACCCGGCGGTATTCTTCCGAAAATCGTAGCTGATCTTCGGTTTCCTGATCGCTCAGACCTGCGCCTTTCGTGATTCTTGCAGAGGCAAAAGCATATTCCCGGTTTATTGCCTGCATGGTTTCGGTATTTCCTCCCATGTCCGGATGATGCTGTTTAGCCAATTGCTTGTATTTGGCTTTCACTTCTTCGATGGTGGTACAATCATTAAAAAAAGTCATAACGTTGCCACTCTACCATATTCCTGCTCCCGGAGTGGTTAGGAGGTTTAGATTTTAGAATGGTAGATCATCATATTCTGACTTTTTAGGATTACGCCTTCTCTTCGGATTAGGTTTTGCATTTTTGGGATCACTCGCCGTGTCTGCTGCTGCGCGCTCCCCTTTGCTGATAAACTTGATTTTGTTTACGTGAAAATTCAGGCTGGCTCTTGCATCTCCCTGTGCCCCGATCCACGGTTTTACGCGTAGTTCCCCGGATAGTTGCACGACTGTGCTTTTCGTCAAGTATGGAGCTATAGCGGTTCCGATCCAGTACGAGCAACTAAAAAAATTTGCATTGTCGACGGTATCACCATTTCCATTTCTGTAACGATCGTTTACTGCAAGTGTAAACTCTACCAATTGGCGCTCCTGCACTGTTTTGATGTTTGCGTTTGCTGTGATTCTGCCTACGATTTCCATGTTTGTGTGTTTTAAATGAAAAAAAATGTTTCAAAAGAAAAAGGGAAAAAAGAAAGCAGAAGGATAGATGGCGAGCGGGAGCAGAACACCCAATCGCACGCGGAATAAAGGAAGGAGTTGTGGGAGGATTTGTGTTTATGCCGAACGATTGGGTTGCGGGCGGCGGCCATCAAATTCGCTTTCGCTTTTGCCCTTTGAAGTTGAAACAGGTAAAGACAATACCTTAGCAGATTTTATAAGAGACCGGAACGATGGACGGAGCGTATTCTAAGTTGAATCCAAATTTTTGGGATAATTATTAAAAAAATTTGTCGGCTCTAGTTTATATCGTAATATTGCGATAGAAATGGGACTTACAAAAACTGAAATATTTACAGAAAAGCAGAACAGACTGGCTATCATGCTGAAAGCCATTGCTCATCCTGCCCGGATTGCAATCATTCAGCATTTGGTGAAGGCCCAGGCCTGCATTTGTGGTGACCTGGTCGAGGAATTGGGACTGGCACAAGCGACCATTAGCCAGCATTTGAAAGAGTTAAAGAATGCCGGGTTGATTCAGGGTACGATTGAAGGAACCAGTGTGTGTTATTGTATAGACCCTAAGGTCTGGAAACAATACAAAGCTGCCCTTGAAGGCTTTTTTTCGGTTGAAATCGGCAACAATTGTTGTTGATTTTTTTTGAACTCATTCATCGCAATATTGCGTTATACCAATAAAGATCATTCAAATGGAAACACAGGAACAACTTAAAGAACTCGTACGGCAGAAGTACAGCGAAATTGCCCTTCAGGATAAAAATGAGAATGCTTCCTCCTGCTGCGGATCAGGTGGTTGCTCAACGGAAGTATATAACATCATGACCGACGATTATACTGATATGAAAGGCTATAATCCCGAGGCGGATCTGGGATTAGGCTGCGGTCTCCCTACCCAATTTGCACAAATCAAAAAAGGTGATGTGGTGATAGATCTTGGTTCCGGAGCAGGTAACGATGCATTTATTGCCCGTGCGGAAACCGGTGAAACAGGGAAAGTGATTGGCATCGATTTTACTCCAGCCATGATCAGCAAAGCAAGAAACAATGCGGAGAAATTAGGTTTTCATAATGTGGAATTCAGGGAGGGCGATATTGAGAACATGCCGGTGAATGACAATACCGCAGACGTCATTGTCAGCAACTGCGTATTAAACCTCGTTCCCAACAAAGAAGGCGTCATTAACGATATTTTCCGTGTACTGAAACCCGGCGCACATTTCAGCATTTCTGATATTGTGCTGGAGGGTGAATTACCTGAAAACATTAAAGAAGCTGCGGAAATGTATGCTGGTTGTGTATCCGGTGCCATCCAGAAAAATGATTACCTGAGCCTGATCGGAAAGGCTGGTTTTGAGACTATCACCATTCAAAAGGAAAAGAAAATCGTAGTTCCTGATGACATTCTTTCCAACTATCTCGATGCGGAACAATTAATCACATTCAAACAAGGCAATACCGGTATTTTCAGTATTACGGTCTTCGCGAAAAAACCAAGCAATGAAACAGCCTGTTGCGCTCCGGGTTGCTGTGATTAATTCAATGAAGATTTATCAGTAAACTTATAAGCAGCAACCTGGTCAATACAGGCTGCTTTAAACCAAAATAAGTGCAACATGAAAAAGCTACTGCTCCTTGCAATGATAATCGGGTTAACATTCATCGTTACCTCCTTTCAAACTCATGACCCAACCCCAAGACTATATCCAAAATTAGAAACCTACTTCAATTCGGTCAAGTCGGAATGGATCGATACCAAACACTGGCAAAGCCTCGAAAACCTGCGGTATACGCTGGCAACTTCCCAGTTGAGTCACGAGGGCTGGAACCTGATCTTTTACTGTAGCGAGAATACCTTTAGAAGCCAGGTGTCGGAGGTATTTGCGGAAACCCTTTCTTACAGGAAGAAGCTGAAGAGACTCGGCATTCATTCGGCAGGCCTGCAAACCGGTGAGATCAGCGAGAAGATGATTCATTATTTGAAACAGGTAGGTTACAGGATCGAAGCAAAAATGCAGAACGGCAGCCGGGTGTATGAAGTGAGGTATGCCGATGATGCAGCGCCGATCATACTATTCTCCAAAATAGCCAGCGACCCATCACTGCCAACAAAAAACATCAGCTCAGTAGTGGTCTGTGACACTATCACAGAAAATAATTGCAAGGCACTGACTACCGTATCCAGTCCTTATTTCCTGGGCTTTAAAAAGGCGGTAGATACAGATGAAGAAAGCAAAATCACAACATTGGTCAACCAGATCGCAGCTGAAATGGTGTATATCACCAAAAAATAAAATGACATGAGTGCAAACAATTGCGCCCCGGCAGCACAGCGAACAAAACTTAGTTTTCTTGACCGGTATTTAACTCTTTGGATCTTCCTTGCAATGGCGGTGGGTGTTGGAATCGGGTATTTCCTTCCTTCGGCACCATCTTTCATCAACTCATTTTCATCCGGTACCACCAATGTTCCTCTGGCTATCGGATTAATTCTAATGATGTACCCACCCCTGGCAAAAGTCCGTTACGAAAAGATGGGCGAAGTATTTAAGAATGTGAAGATACTTGGAGCGTCTCTTTTACTAAACTGGGTGATCGGCCCAATATTGATGTTTTTCCTGGCAATTACTCTATTAAAGGATTATCCAGCCTATATGACAGGCTTAATTCTTATTGGCCTGGCAAGATGTATTGCAATGGTGATTGTGTGGAATGAACTTGCGGAAGGTAACAGGGAATATGCTGCTGGTCTGGTAGCACTCAATAGTATTTTCCAGGTCATTTTCTTCAGTTTTTATGCTTATTTGTTTATAACGGTATTGCCTCCTATGTTCGGTTTAGCCGGAACTACCGTTCACATAAGCATCGCCCAGATTGCGGAAAGTGTGGCAATTTATCTGGGCATCCCTTTTGCCGCAGGCGTACTGACACGTTTTGTATTGTTAAAATGGAAGGGCGAAGCCTGGTATCAGCAAAAATTCATTCCTATTATATCTCCGATCACGTTGATTGCCTTGTTATTCACTATCATTGTTATGTTTAGCCTGAAAGGTGAATTGATCGTTCAGATCCCAATGGATGTGATACGAATAGCGATCCCGCTTGTGATCTACTTTGCTATCATGTTCCTTGTAAGTTTTTTTCTTGGCAAAGCGCTCGGCGCAGATTATTCCAAAAATGCTTCTATAGCCTTCACGGCAGCTGGTAATAACTTTGAATTGGCCATTGCGGTGGCGATCGGTGTATTCGGTATTAACAGCGGACAGGCATTTGCAGGCGTCATAGGTCCACTAGTGGAAGTGCCGGCGCTGATAGCGCTGGTGAACGTAGCCTTCTGGCTCAGAAAAAAATATTACCCGGTAAAAGAAGCGACGGTTTAGTCTTAATAAATTTCAACATCATTCAACTATCTTTTTATGAGAATTGCTTTATTTAGTGATATTCATGCAAACCTTCCTGCGTTGGAAGCCTTTTTTGAAAATGTAGAAAAGCAACAGGTGGATGCGATCTATTGTCTTGGAGACCTGGTGGGTTACAATATCTGGCCTAATGAAGTGATCAATGAGATCAGGAAAAGAGGTATTCCCACCATTGCGGGTAATTATGATTTTGGCATAGGCAGAGACAGCAGCGATTGTGGCTGTGCCTACAAGACGGATGATGAAAAGGCCAATGGCGCCATATCTATCTGTGTTACGAATCAATTGGTGAACGAAAAGGAAAGACACTATTTACGAACCCTGCCTGCTCATATCAAAGTAGAGTTCCAGTTAAATAATGACAAACTCAATCTTTTACTGGTTCACGGCAGTCCCCGAAAAATAAATGAATACTTATTTGAGGATCGGGAAGAAAAAAGCATGCTGCGGATCATGCAGGATGCGGATGCAGACATTCTATGTTTCGGTCACACCCATAAACCATATCACCGGATACTTCCATCCGTTCCCGCAGAAAACGAACATTACCGTCATGCGATAAATATTGGTTCAGTTGGAAAGCCAAAAGACGGTGACAATCGTGGCGGTTACGTAATCCTCACTATTAACCCGGATAGCAGCATTTTTGTAAAGGAAACCGTACAGGTTGAATTTGTACGATTTGAATACGATATCGAGAAAGCGGCCAAAGCAGTTGAAGATAGTGCATTACCCAATGCTTACGCAGAAAGCCTTCGTAAAGGAATCTGATATTGTTGGGGACATAACTGTGGTGACGCCCATTGAACCGAACGATGAACGGATTGCGACGCAACGAAGATGCCCAAAGTCCTGATGCCGGTACCCAAAACTTTACGCGGCAGCACGAATTTCGTATTTCGATTGCCGCTTCACAACAACAAAAATTCGTTCAATCAGTTTCGCACGAATGATATTTAATACGCTCATTTTGGGTTTACCTTCTGCAATCTTTTGCTGATATTTTGCTTTTAATCCAGGATCAAACCTCACTGCACAAATAGCTGCCATTGTGAGCAAGGTCTTCAGTTTCTTATTTGCCAGATTGCTTACCCTGGTCTTACCCCTAATGCTACTACCTGACTCGTGTTTGAAGGGCGCTACTCCGCAATAACATATTAGTTTTCTGACATCAGAGAAACGTGTAAAATTTTCTGTCGAAATAATGAAGTGAACCGCCGTCGCAAATCCTATACCCACTACACTTGTTACCAGTTCGTAGGACTCCCGCAATAACAGATTATTCTCGATCAGTCTGCTGATGTCTTTTTCTATCAACTTTATTTCCGTCGATAGATTCAGCATCATTCTGTCAGAAGAACCGATTATCCCTGGATGAACACCGTCGGTCACATGCTCTTTCAGTTCTTTCATTCTTGCCTGGTAGGAAGCTCTATCTGCAACCATTTTATCTCGGTAAGTCATTAACTGCTGCAATGTTACCAACTCCTTTTCGACCGGCTTCATCGGAACAAGTTCTTCCCGTCTCATCCAACCATATTTACCGATGAACCGGGCGTCTGCCTTATCAGTTTTACCCCTCACCATACCTAGTGACCGTTTAATATCAAGTGCGGGACGCTTTACGAAGGATATTCCATGCTGGTGTAAGTATCTTTCCAGGCCATAAGTATAAATACCAGTGTATTCCATCACGACCAATAGCTCTTCGGGCTTAATACAATTAACTTTTAGCCATTTAACCAGTTTCGCGAACCCTTTGGAATCGTTAGATACTTCAGATAAGGTTTTGCCCTGAACATGTAAATGACAATCGAGGCTTGTCTTGGATACATCAATTCCAAGGACGTTTGAAATCTTCATAGCAATCGTTGGGTTATTTAATATGCTGCCGACACTAAGACCTTTAATTGTCCATTACGACTAATATTCTAACTTGATCTGGCAACACTTTGAGTGAAAGGTCTATTACGCTCTCTGAACTAAGGTTCAATCGCAACGGTAGTGCACCTTTCGAGTATAAAATTATTTCCGTTTTGAATTCGATTTAATGGTCGTGTGGTTGTCACATAGCAGTTTTTACTGAGAAATGACAAACAAAAATTAAGGGCAGTCTAATACGCTCCCCGGAACAAAAATTTCCCAGTCGCAACGATAGTTCACTACCCTTATTGAAATGTAAAACTAAAGGTCGCAAGGGAAGATGAGAGATGTACTGCAGATCGCAGACAAGATTATTTTTTATAACAAAGAAGAAACATTCTAAAGTAAATATTGACACTTGGAAATGTTGATTCGAAACCCATTGTTTCAGATGCTCCTGGCTAATGATGTCTTTTTGCAACAGTTTAGAAAAAACCCGGCGTGAATGGCGTTAACGCGTAAAAGATCCATTCTTGGAAGAACGAATATGTACAGAGTGCCGCTGTTGTTAGCTGCTGATAAGGGGTTGATCGTAGATTCATAGTATAAAATAGGGCAATGTTGACACATCACCCTGACCACACGTTGCTGAGACGCGGTGGAATTGCACATGAGAAAACTTATTATCGACTGGTTGAAAAAATCATTTAAGAATGCTGTTCAAAACGAGTCCGTACTGCGCAATAGCATATGGTTGATTTTATAAAATGAAGATCATTAGCAAAACAGTACCTGACTGCATTCCAATACTGTTTTGCCTATTGGTCCATACGAAAAAGTAAAAAAAACAACAAAGGGGGAGTTCAGGTATCATTTTTTGTCATGCTCAAAAGCACACCTAAAGTAATTTATCTATACTAACCGTAAACCGTACCAGTCTTGTGGCCACGATGATCATCTAGGCCGTCTGTATTACCAATTGCCATATTCCGCGCTGCAGACCCTTCCTGGTCTTATGACTTTAGTTAAAATCGAATAACCATGTGGGTATTATTTGATGGCAAAACCGCAAGTATGAGTAACTCTTTTAAAAACAAATTTTACGAGTAAATACATGAGTTGTACGGCACTATAAATTTATCTTGGAATATTGCTCATTACGAGACCAGTTCAAATGTAATCTCACGGACTTCTAGACAGAATAAGGCACCAACAAGCCTACATGGATAGATTTCTTTTGCAACCCGGTTGTTTTTCCCAATTCTCGTCTTTCCAGTAAATCGTTTATCTTCGACTCCGATGAGAGTGTTCGCGTACATCATGATGTTGGTATTTTTTGTGACGAGCCTGGCCTCTTGTGGAGATTTATGTTCTAGCGTCAAGTCCGATGACGCAATTACGCAGGTTACAGGAAGTAGTCACTATGACCAACATCAGGCTGGTTCTGACAATTGTCCCCCTTTATGCTCCTGTGCTTGCTGTGCTGTTTACGGATGTCCCAAACCTTCAATTTTACCCGTCTTCTTAGAAATATCTCTCAAGCCAGCTTATACAGACCGCTACACTGGAAAATTACTTTCGACGTCCTTTTCCGTTATTCACCCCCCTCGGCTAAAAACCTGAACATTTACCATCCGCTACGTTCCTTATGCGGATGTTGGATCCCGTAACGATTTATATAATTAACGCATTGGTTTTATGGCTAACAAGAAGTCGTCAAACCGTAAGCGTCAGCATCAGCCAGTAAGCAAGATCAAAGATCCAGTTCGTCCTAAATGGATGCGGAATCTGGGTCTTGTTGTAGGGATTATCTTCCTAATATTGGCATTGTTGTTGGCGGTTCTGTCGACATACAGATATTATCATCTCATTTCACACCATTGACACCTTTTTTGGCGTCAACGTCTTTAAATTCTTTTTTGACTGAAGAAGCAGTAAGCGACTCATGCAGTCCCTGAAATATTAAAGCTCCCATTGTGATAAGCGCAATGGGAGCTTAACCTTCTTATAAACAATCTACAGTAAAAGATGAGAGATCGTCCTAATTGTTCTTTTCTAAAATCAATTCAGGTCTTAAAAAAACTCAAAGATCACAGGCTCTTCTTTGCCACAAGCCCCGCAAAATTATACCATTTAAAAAACACTTCACAATGTTCAAACCCTGCATTTCGTAACAACAAGACATTTTCACTAAGCTTGTAAGGAATCAAGACATTCTCCAACGCCTCCCGCTTTTGTGAAATCTCCAGTTCACTATATTGATGTCGTCTTTTGAGATCGTAATAAAAACGGATAAAATCACGATTGAATTCGCTTTCTTCCGCGAGCACCTTCTCCACCAATATGAGAACTCCATTATGGCGAAGACCATCAAAAATTCGCTTTAGTAATTTCTCACGATTGATCGGTCTTACGAACTGCAGGGTAAGGCAAAGTATAACAACCGATGCATCTTCGATCGCGAGATCTTCCGTGAGATCTGCGTGTGATAGAAAATATGCGCGCTTTCCTCCAAAAAGTGCATCTAACTTATAGCGACACTTTTCCAGCATCGCATCTGAGTCGTCTACGCCGATAAATGTTACATCAAGCGATACCATGCTGTGCATGTAGGCCATCGTTGTCCCCGTCGAACATCCCAGGTCATATACCTTCGCATCCTTTTCAGAAACACAGGACGTTGCCGCAAGTTCCGCAACCATTCGTTGTATCTCTTCGTAGAAGGGAACAGAACGATTTACCATATCATCAAATACGCCGGCGACGGCAGGATTAAATTTAAAGTCGCTGGGTTTAGAATAGCCCTCATTAAATATCTGATCTTTTTCCATAAATGCTGTTCTTAATCTTGGAGATTATTTAGTCTTTTGATTTCTGTTCTGCATGTCCTACATTACTTTTATACGCCAATAGTCTCAATGCATTGAATACTACTATCAGAGTAGACCCTTCATGGGCAATGACTGCGGGGCCGATGGTGGTTACACCGAGTATGGTCAGTGGCACAAGCACAGCAACAACACCGAGACTGATCACCAGGTTTTGTTTTATGATCCTCTTTGACTTACGGCTCAGACCGATGGCAAATGGCAGAAGAATAAGCTTGTCCCCCATCAACGCGATGTCAGCCGTTTCTAACGCAACATCTGAACCAGCCGCACCCATGGCGATCCCTACGGTACTTTTTGCCATAGCTGGAGCATCGTTCACTCCATCACCTACCATTGCCACCTTATTCTCATCTTTTGCAAGCTTTTGAATTGATTCTACTTTTTGCTCTGGAAGCAAACCGCCCCACGCCTCTGTAAGACCCGTTTGTTTGGCAATTGCATCAGCCACCTGCTGATTATCACCCGTCAGCATGATCATCTTTTTGATGCCTTCTTTTTTCAACAGCTCAAGCGTCTCCTTTGCTTCCGGCCGGGGTGTATCCATGACGGCAATTAGTCCAATGTAATCCCTGTTTCTACGAATAAGCATCGTTGTATTTCCTTCGCCTTCGGTTTTCCTGACATTTTCAATAATATCGTTTGAAGGTTTAGCATCGTCAAGCGATTCAAACAATGCCAGATTTCCTGCGAATATTTCATCACTTCCAAGCTTTGCCTTAATTCCCTTCCCAAGTACGGCTTCCAGATCATGTGCGGATTCAAAAGTTTGATCTCCCAGTTTTGCCTTTCCATCACGTACGATCGCTTTGGCGATCGGGTGATCGCTGAGATCTTCCACAGCAACAACAATCTTTAAAAGGTCGACCTCCGATAAGGAATCTGATAGTGGCACCACTTTCGTCAGCTTGGGTTTTCCTTCGGTCAAAGTGCCTGTCTTATCAAAAGCAAGCGCAGTCAAGGTTCCTAGATCCTCAAGAGGTCTTCCGCCTTTGATCAAAACACCAGCGCGGGCCGCTCTTGCTACTCCACTAAGAACAGCGCTTGGGGTTGATATAGCGAGGGCACAGGGACTTGCTGCCACCAGTACTGACATCGCTCTGTAAAAACTGGCACTAAAAGGTTCATCTATTACAAGAAACGCAAAACAGAGTGCTACAACCAGGATTAAAACAACCGGTACAAAGATTTTTTCGAACCTGTCAGTGAATTGTTGCGTGGGTGACTTTTGTGTCTGAGCTTCATTCACCAGTTTTACCAGTCTTGATAAAGTCGAATCACTCGCTTCCTTTGTTACTTTGATCTCCAGCAGTTCATTGCCATTGATTGTTCCGGCAAATACTCTAAACTTTGCATCAAGCTTGGACACATCTTCCGCATTAATATCCGGATTGTCCACAGGTTCTTTGTCTACAGGGATACTCTCGCCCGTGATCGGCGCTTGGTTAACACTACTGTTGCCTTTTATAACAACTCCATCCGCAGAGATCTTCGTATTGGGCCTTACGACAATCAGATCACCTTTGCGCAATTCCTCTATCCTAACTTCCTTTGTACCACTCCCCGTTTTAAGCAAGGCTGTTTTCGGAGCAAGATCCGTAAGTGCTGCAATAGACTTTCTTGCCTTTTCCATCGCAAAGTGTTCAAGAGCATGTCCAAGGCTGAAAAGGAACAATAGCAAAGCGCCCTCCGCCCATTTATCAAGAATAGCCGCACCAACAGCAGCCACCAACATCAAAAAATCGATCTCAAACCCACCCTTCGCAATTGTCTGAACAGCCTCTCTGGCTGTAAAGAAACCTCCAAAGAAAAACGCACCGATGAAAAATATAACCGGCACGGTAGAAGAAACATTCGTCCATTTTTCTAAAGCATACCCAATCCCAATTAGTAAGCCACAGGTAAGGCTAAAAATCAGTTCCGTGTTTTTTCCAAAAACGCCCCCATGCCCACCTTCTTCTGCATGATCCTTTTTGGCATGCTGACCTGACGATGATGCCTTTTCAGACTCGTTTTTCCCGGTAGTTGTTTTAAGTGTCACAATTTTTGTTTTAGATGAACAATTTCGATTAAGAACTTTTAACCCTTGCTTTTCAAGTAACATGAATAGATGATCTTCATCCATAAACCGGGAATCAAATTCAACTTGAACTGCTCCGGTTACCGACGTGGACACTGAAAGAATTCCTGTCACATCCTGTAGTAAGGAATCGATCAATCTTGTTTGCCGCTGGTGCCTGATGCCAATTACTTCAACAATAATTTGCCTGTATCGATCCGTTATTTTCGCCCCTAACCCTTTCGACAACCTTAATACCTCCGAGGCGCTAATGAGTTCCTTGTCATATTGAATATATAATTGCGCCTTACGACTTGCATCTGCGGAAAGAAGCTGTACTTTTTTAATTCCGGCAATATCGCCAAGGCCTTCGATCAATCTATCTGTACAACCATTTTTACATTCAGGGATTCCAAGTAGAACCAAATCAAGATTGACTTTCACGCTTGACATAAACTATAATGAGCTAACCATCTGTAATAAATTCGATCTCTGTTGAAATGAGAGTAAAAATGAATCGTTTATACCTCAAATTGCATCAGATCGGTTTCGGATCAGGTAAGGTTACCATCTTATAGATATTCATGCTTTAATGATGCTTCAATGATACAAAAATGGACCGGCTTTCCGGAGCTGAGACTTCCATTAACCGTATTGATTCTGCCGGCCCAAATTCCTTGCTCACCCTACGCATCTGACTGTAATCCTTCGAAAAATCATTCGCATCTCAAGCACCTTAGTATCTATTAAAAACTATTTTATTCAATACAAGACTGCTAATATTTTATAGTACAACAACGACCAATACTAAACACTCACGAATGAACTTTTGAAACGTGCATATATCTAAGCACAAGAAGTGCCACCGTCAAGACCAAATAGATGATAAAGCCTGTCACGACCAATATCCATACAATCTTCCCCCAACGAATTTTACGACGCTTTGTTGAAAGAGGTTTACGCGAAACGTTCTTGTGCCTGGATGACTTTTTTTTCGCCATACAAGCATTTATGATATCAAAAAATGATAACTATTGATACTGGGAACCAGTATCGGTTACGCGACCAATTGAGGAGGTTGCCAGATAGGAAATGAAATGGTACTTGGCCGTTGTAAAATGAAACTTGAATTATGAACAATTGTCGGTTTGAAAAACTCGAATTCCGCAAACAGCACCTGAGTTCTGGAATTCATTGAACAGCACGAACAGATACAAAAAGGAGAGCAAGCATCCTTCGATGTCTCTTGGTGAGCTTCACCAGCAGATGACTGGCTAATTTGAGGCTTTGCTGTATCTGTATCAATAGAAGACGTATCATGACAAGGCATGGAGCTAGCCAACAGTATGATGAATCCCAGTATTAAGGAAATTATCTTCATTGATAAGCAAAAGTAATAGATTTTACAATTCATGTTTTATTAAAAAAAACAACCGTGTTGCAGACGCCATTAAAGCTCTCCAACTTTAGCCTTAAGTTTCCTTTCCCGTTCATTTTCAGACATATGTTATCAAATGGGTTGTATGCGCTCTACAAAAAGTATCAAATCATTCCATTCACTAAACGGAAGGATTTGGTAGTTTTCTACAATTATATATCTTTAATTCATGCGCGCCTTTTTTACATTGATGGCTTTTCTCCTGGTTAACGTGAGTTTTATACGCTGCGCAGATACATCTACGTTAAATTTAGAACACATCCATGTAGAGCAAGTCAATAGTCAAAAAAAGGCCAGTTCTTCAAATAAGGCTGATACCCATTGTAGTCTAGACGGTCAATGCAAATGCGGATGCTGTTCAGTCGCGCACATCTTACCTGCACGTCTTATTATGGCTAAAATTTCTACAGCCAGAAATTATTGTGAACCTCAGCTTTGTGTTATGCCATCGCTTACACTTCCCGTATGGCAGCCTCCTAAGCTAGTATAGGAGCTAATTCCATTCTCCCTTTTTAATTAGTTCAATGATTTTGAACAGGAGTATACCTGATTAAGATGTTATGGCTATACTGTAATCTGATTTTCGGATAAGTAATGCAGATAAGGCCGCATGACGTAACGTCTCTACACCCACTCCCATCATTTGAATATCTCGACTGCTTAAATACTATCTGAAATCTCAGATCAGTATTTGTGAAAGTGATATCAATTTAAGTCCATTACATTTTTAACCAATCATCAAGTGCCCCACACAGTAATAGGTACGAAGACTGGCCGGCTTTCACATATCATACTCAATAGCAAAAACCACTATCTGAAAATCGACGGAGAGATCAACCTATCGAGTAATCATGCTCAAGTATCGACTAAATAAACCTTTTAAGATGTTAGACTATTTAGAAATCGAACACAACATCGTAAACTATGTTTCGGAATTGATCAGGACTTCAAGACATCAATATCCTTATCATAACCTGGATCATACCAAAAACGTAGTGAGCTATGCCACCTTTCTGACAAAACATTATACATTGGATGTCAAGGACTCATTTGTTGTAAAATCAGCAGCATGGTTTCATGATACTGGCCATGCATTCGGCTTGCTGACCGGGCACGAGGAAACCTCAGTGATCATCATGCAGGACTATCTTAACTCTCTGACCGTAGAGGAAGATGTCATAAAGAAAGTTGCAGGTTGCATACTCGCTTCGCGGGTGCCTGCCAGGCCACAGAACCTGCTGGAAATGATCATTTGCGATGCAGACACCTGGCACCTGGGAACACCGGATTTTCGGATAACTGATGTACTAGTTCGCTTGGAAATGGAAATGCGGCTTGGTCATACGATCCAGGACTGGATAAGCGAGACCATTTCTTTCATGGAAATGCATCGGTATTTCACAGACTTTTGTCGTACCAGTTTGATGGCTGGAAAGAAGGAAAATATCAGACGATTACAGGAATCCCTTTAAAGGAAGAAATACTTTGATCAGATGAATTGACTGTCAGGAATGCTAATCAAGTAAAGTGCATATGATTAGTCGCTTACAACACTTACTTGGCGGACAACTCTTATAACGATTATTAAGCTTTTCCGAAGCCAGAAGGCCTTGCTAACATGTTTTTGCAACACCATTGCCAATTTATCTAATGTGTCACTTTATTAAGTCAATCATAAACACTAATTTTGCGTTATGAAATTTTTCGCAACTATTATGGTACTCGTTATTTTGATGCAAAGCGTGCTGCCTTGCGTTGATAATATCACTACCGTAAATACGACACTTGCGAAAGTTGAAATTTCAAAAAGCACGACGCAGCATAACGAAGGTCAAAATGATACCTGTTCTCCTTTTTGCACCTGTGCTTGTTGTGCCGGCATGACAGACAATCTTCTTTTGCCATCTGTCTCCTCCGTAGAATTTTTCTCTAAGAAGACATTCCCTTCATTTCTGCCTGACGGTACGCTGGATACAGCTGTCCCAATTTGGCAACCTCCTCAACTATTGGCATAGTTTACAAACAATGGCGTGCAGGCCTTGCCTGCTGACACATTCGCTATTAGCAATTGAGTGGCCGAGCTATTGTTTTATCAATGGCGAGCTAACAACAGATGCTATAACAGCGCACATTTTCCTGCAAAGATCGAGTGTTTCAGAACCAGACTGCTCTTCATTCTTTATAGACTGAGCATGATCTGCGCTAGTGGCAACAAGCCATAGATGACCACTGCGATGTTCCAGAGGAAATGGTACAACACTGTCTTCTTGTATCAAATTATAAATAGGCTATGCTGAACAAAATCATAGATTTCTCAATAAAGAACAAACTTATAATCGGCTTAATGACATTGGGCCTCATAATATGGGGAGTTTACTCACTTAAAAAGATCCCCATTGATGCCGTGCCTGATATCACCAATAATCAGGTACAAATTATCACCTTAAGTCCATCACTCGGCGCAGAAGAAGTCGAGCGTCTGATCACTTTTCCCATCGAACAAACAATGTCTGTCATCCCTAAATTGGATGAGGTCAGGTCGATGAGCAGATTCGGCTTATCTGTTGTAACAGTTATTTTTAAGGATGGAGTTGATATCTACTGGGCGAGACAACAGGTAGATGAAAAATTAGGCGAGGCGAAAACAAATATCCCTGATGGAATCGGCAATCCTGAAATGGCTCCGATCTCAACGGGATTAGGTGAAATATATCAATATACGCTATATGCTAAAAAGGGTTTTGAAAGTAAATATAGCGCGATGGAATTACGGAGCATACAGGACTGGATTGTACGCAGACAACTATTGGGTACGCCAGGTATTGCTGAAGTAAATAGTTTCGGCGGTCTTCTCAAACAATATGAAATCTCCCTTTCTCCAGATAAATTGCGCAGCTACAATCTCAGCATCAGTGACATCTTCAGTGCTCTTGAGAAAAATAACCAGAATACGGGCGGTGCTTACATCGATAAGAAACCAAATGCGTATTTCATCAGAAGTGAAGGCTTGGTTTCAAACGTCGACGACATCGAAAAGATTGTTGTCAAAAATAGTGGCGGTATTCCTGTTCTAATCCGCGATGTCGCGAAAGTAAACATTAGTTCTGCTGTTAGATATGGCGCTTTGACGAGAAACGGCAAAGAAGCTGTAGGTGGTATTGTCATGATGTTAAAGGGTGAAAACTCCAGCCAGGTAGTTGGTCTCGTAAAGGATAAGATGACACAGATTACAAAGAGCCTGCCTGAGGGCGTCGCTGTAGAAGCCTTCCTTGATCGAAGTGCTTTGGTTGGGCGCGCTATTGACACTGTTAAAAAGAATCTTCTTGAAGGTGCTATTATCGTAATATTTGTTCTGGTAATCTTTCTTGGAAATTTCAGAGCGGGTTTTGTGGTTGCCTCGGTGATACCTTTAGCGATGCTGTTCGCAATATCGATGATGAATATATTCGGAGTTTCCGGTAACCTGATGAGTCTTGGGGCAATCGACTTCGGGCTTATTGTTGATGGAGCCGTCATTATCGTAGAAGCAACGCTGCACCATATTGCCACGCACAAAAAGCCTGGAGTTCAGGTCCTATCCCAAAAAGAAATGGATCACAACGTATTTGAGAGTGCTAAAAGAATGATGAGTTCTGCAGCTTTTGGTCAGATCATTATCCTGATCGTTTACCTCCCGATCCTTGCCCTTGTGGGAATCGAAGGGAAAATGTTTGGACCGATGGCTCAAACAGTGGCGTTCGCGATCCTCGGAGCATTTCTTCTTTCGCTGACCTATGTTCCGATGATGAGTAGTCTCTTACTGAATAAGAAAATTAGTGACAAGCTGAATTTCTCTGACAAGATGATGAATTTCTTCCTGAGGTTTTATACTCCGATCATAAAAGGGGCACTTAAAAAAAGGATACTGGTTGTGGTAATCTCTGTGCTGCTCTTTATTGCAAGCCTGGTAGTGTTTCTGAATCTCGGAGGAGAGTTCATTCCAACACTGGAGGAAGGAGATTTTGCGGTGGAAACGCGCCTCCTTACGGGCAGTTCCCTAAATCAGACAATTGACAAAGTGAACCAGGCGTCACAACTACTGACAAAAAAGTTTCCGGAAGTGAGAGAAGTTGTGGGAAAGATAGGATCATCTGAAATACCAACGGATCCGATGCCGATGGAAGCCTGCGATCTGACCATCCTTTTGAAAGACAAAAAAGAGTGGGTAAGCGCAGGTAGCCGGGAAGAACTTGCCAATAAGATGGCAGAAGAGCTGGAAAAATTACCGGGAGTCACCTTTGGTTTTTCACAACCTGTTCAATTGAGAATGAATGAGCTGATAGCCGGCGTAAGGCAGGATGTCGGAATCAAGATCTTCGGAGAGGATCTGACGGAACTATCTACCTTATCTGAGAAAATTGGCAAGATCGTCGGGTCGGTGAATGGTGCAAAAGACCTGTACTTAGAAAAAGTTACTGGACTACCACAGATCATCGTAAACATTAACCGTGACCAGTTAGCTCGCTATGGCCTGGATATTCAAACCGTAAACGATGCGGTGAATTCAGCCTTCGCAGGAAAAGTCGCTGGGATCGTTTATGAAGGAGAAAAGCGATATAATCTTGTTGTACGTCTGGAAGAACAAAACAGGCAAAGCATAGACGACGTTAAAAATATTTACATCACCGCGCCGAATGGTAACCAGGTGCCGCTAATGCAATTGGCAAACGTTGAATTACGGGTGGGACCAAACCAAATTCAACGGGAAGACACCAAACGGAGAATTATTGTTGGATTTAATGTCCGAGGAAGAGATATTGCCAGCGTTGTAAAGGAGATCCAGCAAAAGATCGAACAACAGGTAAAACTACCGCCCGGATATTTTATCACTTATGGAGGACAATTCAAAAATCTTGAAGAAGCTTCTGCTCGTTTGTCGATCGCTGTTCCGCTTGCACTCGGCCTCATCCTGCTATTGCTTTTCTTTACGTTTGGCTCCTTAAAACAGTCAATCCTGATCTTCACTGCTATTCCAATGGCAGCGATCGGTGGAGTATTTGCGCTAGTCTTGAGGGGAATGCCATTCAGCATCTCTGCAGGCATTGGTTTTATCGCACTTTTTGGGGTTGCAGTACTCAATGGCATCGTACTCATAAGCGAATTCAACCGCTTAAAAGCTTCTGGCCTGAATGACCTTCGGGAAATTGTGATCCGGGGAACAACCATCAGGCTGAGACCCGTATTGATGACGGCTACTGTTGCTTCATTGGGCTTTCTCCCAATGGCACTTTCCTCGTCTTCTGGCGCAGAGGTTCAGAAGCCACTGGCAACTGTAGTAATCGGAGGCCTCGTAACATCTACGATACTGACACTCGTCGTTTTACCCATCCTGTACACCTTTATTGACAAAATGAAAATGAAAAAAGTAAAGCCAGCTTACATTGGCGGAGCAACTATCCTGCTACTGATGATGACGCTCCCACAACTCGTATCTGCTCAACAGCAAGGGGCGTTGTCTATCCAACAGTCCATCGATATGGGTATTCAGAATAACCCAGCCATCCGTTCTGCTGAGTCGCAGATCCAACAGCAGGAATTTATTCGGGGTGCCTCTACTGATTTTGGCAAAACCAATTTAGGCATACAGTATGGACAGGCAAATTCCATTAAATGGGACAACAATATCTCCGTCAGCCAGTCGATTCCTAATCTGGGATTATTCAAGGCAAATCGGTTATTAGGTGATGCCAGGGTTCAAAGTAGTCAGTTGAACCTGGCTGTAAACAAAAATGATCTTGTTTACCAGATCAAGACTGCTTTTTATCAACTTCAATATTTATTGAACCTGGAGAAGTTGCTACAGGTGCAGGACACGGTGTATGGCAACTTCCTCAGAGCTTCCGCAGCAAGATTTAAAGCTGGCGAAACAAATCTGCTCGAACAAAAGACCGCAGAGACGCAATTGAACGATGTGAGAAACTCGCTCCGCAGAAACAGTTCTGATATATTGATCTATAGACAGCAGCTTCAAACATTGCTTAATACGACCGACTCTGTGTCGATAGCACTGGATACTTCTTTCAAATTGGATTACATTCCGAATTTTGAGATATCCGATTCACTTCATAACCCTGTATCAGCGTTTTATAAGCAACAGATCGCCATCGCGGAAAGACAGATCGGCGTTGAAAAAGCGAAAGGTGGTATTGACTTCTCCCTGGGCTATTTTTCACAATCAATTATTGGCTTTCAAAATGTTGATGGAGCCGAACGTTACTTCGGTCGGGGAAAGCGGTTTCAGGGCGTTCAGGCAGGCATTTCTATCCCCATTTTTTATAAACCATTCCGGTATCGTATTAAAGCAGCAGCAGCGGAAAAACAAGTTGCGCAAAGCAACTTTGACTTATTACGATTGAATTTAAATGGTCAACTCAGGCAAGCAGTGCAGGAATATGTCAAAAATGAAGCTAGTATCAGTTATTATGAAAGTAGCGCCGTTCCCAATGCAACACTTATCCTGAGACAGGCGCAAACTGCATTCAGAAACGGTGAAATTGGATATCTGGAATTCCTTCAGGCTGTTAAAACCCATGCAGATATCCGATTGGGTTACCTGCAGGCAATCAACCAATACAATCAATCACTGATCCAGATCCAGTATCTGGAAGGCAATCAATAATTAATTTTCTCAAAGAAAAAGAAAAATATTCTAGTATGAAACGGTTCAAACTTTTAGGTGTTTGTTTAGCAATTGCAGCTTTCGCCGTAACTGCCTGTAGCAGCAATGAAGCATCACCAGAAGCTACGGCAAAGGATTCAACTTCGGCGCATAATGAATCCAGCACAACGGTGGATTTAACAAAAGAACAATATGATATTACCGGCATAGAAACAGGTTATGCACAAATGCGATCCATGAGTGGAGTATTAAAAGTGAATGGCTATCTGGATGTACCTCCGCAAAACCTTGTAAGCATTACTACCCAAATGGGCGGCATCATCCGGTCAACTCCCCTGCTTCAGGGCAGCATTGTTAAAAAAGGCCAGGTGATTGCTGTTTTGCAGAATCAAGACTTCGTCCAATTGCAGCAAGACTATCTTGATAATAAAGCACAACTGGAATTTCTTGATGCAGAATACAACCGTCAGCAGGAACTCGCAAAGGAAAATGTTAACTCACAGAAAACACTGCAAAATGCGAGATCCCAGTATAATAGCATGTTGGCGAAAGTTGGTGGTCTTAAACATAAGCTTGAGCTGGTCAATATCAACACAGATAGACTGACAGCAGATAAAATATCATCCACCACAAACATCTATTCACCTGTTAACGGATATGTCACAA
Organism: Citrobacter freundii; assembly: GCA_003243445.1. Lineage (GTDB taxonomy): Bacteria > Bacteroidota > Bacteroidia > Chitinophagales > Chitinophagaceae > Terrimonas_A. The sequence goes on along the minus strand of QFQQ01000005.1, from coordinate 49,956 downwards.
AGGTCAACGTTAACATTGGAAAGTTTATTAATCCTAATGATGTCATGTTCGAAATAGTAAATGGTTCCGACCTGCACGTAGAATTAAATGTATTTGAAAAGGATCTGTCGAAAATAAAGGTGAACCAGAAAGTCCGGTTCGTTTTAGCCAATGAAACGATTGAGCGGACAGCGACGATCACACTGGTTGGAAGGGAAATAAATGAAGACAAGACTGTGCGTGTGCACAGCATAACTAATGGCGCAAGTGGCAATTTTGTTCCGGGCACTTATTTGCAGGCATTGATTGAGGCAGGCAACAGCCAGGAATTAGCCCTTCCTGAAACTGCGGTGGTCGATTTTGAAGGAAAGAAATATGTGTTTGTGGAAACTGTAGCCGCAGAACCTACTCAAAATGCGGGTACACAAAATCAGGCAAAACCGGCGGCTAGCGAAAATTCCGCAAAATACGAATTCAAAATTGTTGAAGTTCAAACCGGAATCAGTGAGGCCGGATTCATTGCTGTCCAGTTACCTGATCAACTTCAACCAGCGAAAACTAAAATCGTATTAAAAGGAGCTTATGATCTCCTCTCTAAGATGAAGAACAGTGAAGAAGAGGAATAACGTAAGATGGGTTGGAGCCCTGCTTCCCGTTTTCTTTTCAAGAAAACAACTTATGGGGCAGGGCATCCAAACCCACCAGCGGATATTTTGTCTTTTGAACGACGGTATAATTGGATACACCGGATAGAAGACTATAAGTATGACGAATAGTAATGGATAATATTTTATAACGCACGTAAAAAACATCAATGGTTACGATCGGTAATTTTCTGTATAAGTACAGGAACTTTTTATTCATCTTTTTATATCTGATGCTGTTCATTCCATCGCCACCAATATTCGATGCGAAGCGGCTTGGCAGCAACTATTATTACTGGCCGCTGGCAATTGGCCTCACCATCACGATTTTGGGTCAGTTGATCAGGGGGGCAACGATTGGCCTTGCATATATTATCCGTGGAGGAAAGGACGGAAAGGTTTATGCAGATGATCTTGTAACAACAGGCATTTTTAATCATTGTAGAAATCCATTATATGTCGGAAATATCTTAATGCTATTGGGAGCAGGAATTTTGGCTAATTCATTGTTTTATCTCGCGGTAGTCATTCCTTTCTTTCTCTTCACATATCAGGCGATAGTTCTGGCAGAAGAACATTTCCTCCGGAATAAATTTGGAATCGTGTTTGACAATTATTGCAATCACGTGAACCGATGGTTTCCCTCAACCAAAGGTCTTTCCGCAACATTTCGTTCGATGACATTCAGATGGAAACGCTGGTTGACAAAAGAATACAATACGCAATTTGTCTGGCTGACAGGAATTACGCTGATCACACTATTCACTTATCCTGAACTTACAGATTATGATTCTTCGATCAGGAATTTACTGCTAGCAATAATACTCCCCGTTATACTGGCCTATTATCTATTGATACGTTACCTGAAAAAATCTGGAAAATGGAGCCATCAGTAAATAGTTCCATACACGAACACTAAACACTCTACTTATGCCTGTGTTATTTTATCTGCTGGCGTCTCTTTCTCTTTTCCAGGACAATTACTGGTCAACGGCATTGCAGCAACAGTTATTTAATCAGGATTCAGGGGCAATTGCACTTTCTTTTTCCCATCAGGTTGGGGCTGATTCTCTCGTCTTAGGAAAACAATATGTCAATCCATTCGGAGAGTCTTTTACCGTCCACAAGTTCAAATACTATGTAAGCCATATTGCTCTGCATGGCGGGGAGAACGATGGGACTTACATCAGTCCTGAACATTTCTTAATCAACGAATCAGTTGATTCATCAAAAACAATTCGGTTAAAGGTCCCAACCGGAAACTATGCGGGCATATCTTTTCTTATTGGTGTCGACAGCATAGACAATGTCAGTGGAGCGCAAACAGGAACACTGGACCCCATCAACGACATGTTCTGGACCTGGAACACTGGTTATGTGATGGCTAAACTCGAAGGTACTTCGGCTGCTTCAACATTACCCCGTCGGATGTTTGAATACCATATCGGCGGATATGACGGTAAATACAATTCGCTTCAGCGCATCTTTCTGGCTTTTAAACAGAAAGAGACATTTCACATTACAGAAAATACCCGGAGCAATATTAACATTGTTACCGACCTGAACTACTGGTTCACGGGAACTGAAGACCTTAAGATCAGCGACACACCCGCCTGTACAAGTGCAGGTCCGCTTGCGAAACGCTATGCCGAAAATTACAAGGAGATGTTTTCACTAAAATCAATTTTGGCATATTGAAAAAGACACTGATCATATCAATGTTTACAGTCTCAATGATCATTAGTAGTCTGTTGATGGAGTCGTTTGTAGTTCCAACTGTTAACCGTGAACCTCTAACACAAACGATACCAAAAGGGTTTCCTATACCGGTATATACTTATAAAAATAACCCCCTATCACGCGAAGGATTTGAGTTAGGCAGAAAATTATTTTACGATGGCAGACTATCCAGGGATGGTGTCACTTCCTGCGCATCCTGTCATCAGCAATTTGCTGGTTTTGCAGATTTTGAGCATCCATTGAGTCATGGCTTTAACAGCGCTTTTTCCTTCAGGAACGCGCCGGGCCTCTCCAATCTTGCATGGCAGAAAGCGTTTCATTATGATGGGGGAATCAATCATATCGAGGTACAGCCCCTCGCCCCGATCACCGACACTTCAGAAATGGCGACCTCAATAGACGCTATTCTCTTGTTGTTAAGTAACGATAAAGAATATCGACGGATGTTCAGCGCGGCATTTGGAAGTACAAAGATCAGTTCCCAACATCTGCTAAAAGCGCTTGCCCAGTTCACTGGCATGCTCGTTTCTGCCGATTCAAAATATGACAGGGTAATCGCCGGAAAAACAACTTTCACGCAATGGGAACAAAAAGGATATGATCTTTTTATGGTCCGCTGCGCTGGTTGCCACACTCCACCACTGTTTACAGATCAAAGGTTTCGCAACATCGGTCAGCCAGTAGATACTTTTTTCAATGATTACGGAAGAATGCGGATTACGGGTAACCAAGAGGATTCCTTAAAATTCAAAGTGCCCTCCTTGAGGAATGTTGCCATCACTGCACCGTATATGCATGATGGTCGAATTTTCGGTCTTTCCGTTGCATTAGATCATTCCAAATACGCGCGACAAAATGACCATCGCACTGACTCGTTAATATTAAGAGCAAAGTTGCTCGATCGGCAGGAGGTCCAATATCTTTCCTACTTCCTTCGCACATTAACAGACTCATCCTTCTTGAAAGACACTAATTTTTCAGATCCTTCATCAAAACGGTATCAGCATTTGAGATAGCGGTAATAAATCAATTATGCAAAAGCTACATGCAAAAATATTGATCCAATGCATCCTGTCATTATTGACGATTATTACCAACATCCATCCTGCAATAGCGCAACATTCTGAAGAAATGTATTTTAAGGACAACGAGCCTGTACACAATGCGTCAGATTCATTGAAAAAGATGGCTATGAATCGAAAAATACTGGTTGGGAGTATTTCTGCGGGAAGCCTTGGCATTTCATTCGTTGCGTTGAATAACGCCTGGTATAAAAACTATGATCGTGCTTCCCTTCGATCATTCAATGACGCAAAAGAATGGCTGCAACTTGATAAGATGGGACACCTCTGGACCAGCTACAACACCGCCAATCTTTCTTTCAAAGCCTGGCAATGGGCAGGAACAGGTAAAGCCACTTCAATTCTGTTAGGCAGCCTGACCAGCATGAGCTATCTCAGCACGATAGAGTATCTTGATGGACGTTCCGCGAAATGGGGTTGGTCCTGGAGCGACATGACGGCGAATGTTTTTGGCACAGGAGTTTTTGCGTTACAAGAAACGCTGTCTGATAAACAGATCGTGCGTATAAAATTGTCGGCTCACCGCGATCGCTATTTGCCAGAACTCACCTCACGTGTTGATGAATTATTTGGAAATACCCTTCCCTCCCGCTTACTTAAAGATTATAACGCTCAAACATACTGGCTAAGCATTAACCTCACGTCTATCCTACCCCACGCAAAATTACCTGGTTGGTTGAGTCTTGCGATCGGAACTGGAGGTCAGGGTATGCTGGGGGGGGTTGAGAACAGGGAGATTGATGCAGACGGGCATATTGTATTCGACCGGCGGGATATTCCCAGATACCGTCAATGGTATTTGTCGCTGGATCTCGATCTTTCCCGGATCAAAACCAGTAGCAAAACTTTGCGCACGGTGTTTGATCTGGTAAATGTGCTGAAAATACCATTGCCCTCTTTGGAGTATAGTCAGGGTAGAGTCAAAGGCTATTTCTTATATTTCTAGTATGCTGGCTATAAACAAAATTTTGTCACAACACGTCTATAAAATTATCTTATGCTGACCAACAACAGAATATCCGTACTCTATTTCCTGAAGCTGATCAAGTGGGATGCATTAGCCATTTTTATTTATGCAGGAGTTATCGGACTGACCGATCACTTGCCGTTTTTTAAAAGTATCACCATCCCTATTGGTCTTTCAGCCCTGGTAGGAACGCTTCTGTCTTTACTGCTGGCATTCCGTACCGCACAATCTTATGAGCGCTGGTGGGAAGCGAGAATAATTTGGGGTGCGATTGTGAACGACAGCCGCACATTGGTCAGACAACTGCTTCAGTTTATTCCATCTGATGAAAATAAAAGCAGGTATATCAAACAATTTGCCCGAAGACAATCCCTTTGGTGTTATGCCCTGACCAGCGCAATGCGTAAACAAGAAATGCCCGAACAAGTGAAAAAATATTGTGACGAATATCAGCTGCATAGCGGCAACCTTCCGAATCTTCTCCTAACGAGGCATGCGGAGGAACTGGCAGAACTGTCATCTAGGTATCAACTGGACGCTAATAAACAGGTTCAATTAGATAGTACGATCCAACGGCTTACCGACTCTATGGGCAGGTGCGAAAGGATTAAGAACACTATCTTTCCAAGATCATATAGCGTCCTCATTCACTTCCTGATCTATGTGTTGATGACTATGTTACCGTTTGGATTGCAACACAACAACCCCTGGGTTGAAATAGTGGTCGCAACACTGATCCCGGTATTATTCATCGCTATTGAACGAACTGCGATACTTATGCAGGATCCTTTTGACAATAAGCCGACGGATACGCCTATGCTGGCCCTTTCACAAACTATTGAACGGAATTTACTGGAAATGGCCGGTGAACCAATCCCTACAGCTACCAATAATTCAGATTCCTATTTTATCATGTAAGGTACCGGCAAGAAAGCCAACTCAATAAAATCATTAACTATCTATGGACATTTCAGCTGAATTGACCGTTGCGATCAAACTACTCGCAGCATTGGGACTCGGAGCCTTCATCGGCTTTGACCGCGAAAAGCATGGCAAAGATGCAGGTATCAGGACGTATGCGGCAGTAGCCGTCGGTGCAACAATATTCACTTCCGTGGGTGCACATTTGCAGGATACTGCGGCTGCTTCCCGTATTGTGGCAAACATTGTTGTTGGAGTGGGTTTCCTTGGTGCAGGAATGATCACTCGTCACGGACCGCAAAACACAACTTCCGGTTTAACAACGGCTGCCACTATCTGGTGTACTGCAGCAATAGGCGTAGCAATCGGCTTGAACATGTTTGTTATTGCAGGCGTCGGTGCTGTCACCCTATATTTCTTGCTTAGCCTCCATCATCAGAAATGGTATGTAAAGTGGAAAGAACAGACCAGAATCGGAGACGCTGAAAACGCAGAACAAGGTGATGAACGATCTGAGTAACAACCAAATTTTTCACGGTAAGCGTTAAAGCCCATTTATTCAGTACAATAGCACACAGATGATATTTCTTGTCGCAACACTATTCACCATAACAGCTGTTCTGATTGGCTATCTGGCGCTCGGGCTTGCCCCAGCTTTCATTTTTACTTTCGGTTATGTCGGTGGGCTGTTTTGTTGGATCGTCGCTCCTTCTCGGCTACCACTCCGGAAAATTGCTGTTCCATACGTTATTACGTTATTATTATTTATCCTGCATAAAGTAGAAGAACGCGAAATGGATTTTTTTCCCGCCCTGGCTGAACTTACGGGAGTGCCAGTGCCCGAGGAAATGTCACCGCTTGTCATTATCCTGTATGCTATTGGGGCTTGCTGGCTGCTTATCCCTTTCCTGATCTGGAAGCGATCTCAATTGGGTTATTATCTGGCGTGGACTTTCTTCTGTTCAATGGGATTGACGGAGCTTGCGCATTTTATATTTCCGCTTTTTACTGGTACGCCATACGGCTATTTTCCAGGAATGTGGAGCGTGATAGCATTGGCACCAGTCGGATGGTGGGGCATGTACCGGCTTTCTAAGGGATTCTGAGTAAATCTGAAGCTTTCAACACCTCCAACCAGCGTTTAGTATGAATAGAGGTAATACAACATAGCACTCAATTTAGATTTATGATAAACTATCTTTTGCTTAGTATCTTGATTTTTTACGGCTCGGTTGGGAGATCACAGTCAGATGAAAAAACAAATTTTGCTGCTGACAGTCTTATGAAAAATGAGATTATACCGCTTAAGAAAAACCTAGATTCGATCAAAGAATATCAGCCCAACAATGAACGATTAAAATATAAGGGAAGTTTCGGAATCGATCTTTATGTTCTGAATACAAACTTTCCTCAGTCCGGGGTCTGGGGAACGGGGACTGACATTATGTTCTTTATCAGCAACCGCTGGAGCTCGGGTCTATCATTGGGGGTTACACCTCAGCAGCAGGCTCAGCAATTCTCACAAATCGTAACGGAACCAATACTTGAATACGCAGAGGTTGGATGGATGAATAGATTCGCTTTTGTTTCCCGAAATAGAATCCGCTTCAATGTCGAGTTGTTGAACGGAATTGCATCGACAACCCTGCGGGATAAATCCGTGCTGGTTACCAGGCACACGCGATACGGCGACAGATTAATCCCTCAAAAAATAACTTCAAACACTCTCTACCTGATTCAGCCAGGGGTTGCTCTATCTATTCGAGGAACAAATCCGCGGCGCTATCCTCAATTGTATTTCACAGCGGCAATGAAATATCAATACTTGATAGGAAATACTGGATTTTTAATGAAAAAAGGCTGGAACAATTATTCACTGCGGCTTGGTATCAGTCTGATTGGAATTCAAAGAAAAACTTCAACGAGATATAATCAAAGAATCAAAAGTAGAGAAAAATAGATTTGTTTGAAGTTATCTACCAATTCAGGTCGCAGTTCCATTGCATCGGCTATAAGATTAAAAACTTAATTCAATATGAAAAAGGCAAAGTGGATCACATGGGTCAGTGAAACAAGCCAGGTGACACGTTTGATCATTGCGGCAGTTATTGGTGCTACGGTAGCGCTGCTTTTGAATAAAATAGGCCGGCCATCCGTTCATTGGATGATTGTTTGGCTGGCGTTCTCCCTAACCTATTTATTATTTTCCTGGACGACAATTATCGCATGCACTCCTTATCAGATTAGGAAAACCGTAAAAAAACAAGACAGTGGCAGGGCCGCCCTTTTTGTCTTCGTCCTGATCGCAGCATGTATCAGTCTTGTTGCAATCCTCCTGCTTTACGTAACTGCAAATAAACAAAGCGGAGCAGCGCTATTAACACACATACTATTAACAATGAGTTCAGTCGGAACGGCATGGACAATTGTACATACTACGTTTGCTTTCAAGTATGCTCATCTTTATTACGCCATTGGTGGACTGGATTTTCCGGACGATGCAGAACCGGATTATATGGATTTTATTTACTTTTCCTACGTAATTGGCACCACCTTCCAGGTCTCTGACATTTCAATTACCAATAAACGGTTGAGGATAATTGCTTGGTTACATGGGATATTATCATTTGCCTTCAACACAATCATTCTTGCCCTGAGCATTAACATAATTTCCAGTCAAATAGGAAGTAAATAAATTACAGATAATTGCAGTAACGTAGAATAATTCCTGTAAAGTTTAACCATAAGTAAATGCGGGAAATGCCGACCTATCTTTCACTGCTCGATAACGAGAAGGCTTCCGGCAACTTTATGACTTACGAGGACTTCTTTTTTCCCTTTCAATTCTAGCGTATAAGTCTGATCAAATTCTTCAATGCCCTTAATTCTAATAACTGCGCCTAAACCGATCCCAATCTTATCCAAATAAGTCAGGAAAGCACTGCTGTGATCAATGACTCCCGTAAACTTTACGTGACTACTTACTGGCAAGGAAGCCAGCACAACAGACTTCGATCTGGGCAGAATGCCCTTCGCATCTGGAATAGGATCACCATGCGGATCAAATTTTGGAAACCCCAGGTAAGAATCCAGTTTTTCAATCAATGGATCGCTCTTGATATGTTCAAGATCTTCGGCGATGCTATGAACCTCGTCCCAACGAAAGCCTAGCTTTTCGACAAGAAACACTTCCCACAAACGATGCTTTCGAATAATCCCAATAGCTACCTGCCTGCCTTTATCAGTAAGTTTAGCTCCTTTTGATTTCTGATAACTCACCAGCTTTTTGTCAGCCAGTCGTTTGATCATGTCCGTGACAGAAGGTGTTTGCACTTCCAATACCTGCGCGAGAATGGAAGTAGATACATCATCCCCCTTGACTTCTTGCAATTTATAAATAGCCTTCAAATAGTTCTCTTCAGTGAATGAATGCGCCATTAAGCTGATTTTCTGCAAGATAATAAAACTAGCAAAAATAATAAATTAGATTAGTCTAATTTATTATTTTTGCTAACCTACCTCCTATTTTATGACCAAATTAAAAACTGCTGCTATAATTATTTTGATGGCATTTTCGACACTTGCCTGTGAGAAAATACTTTCAAAAGCTCCAACCGATGAAGACATTCTCGATGGCCCGATTGATGGGTTGACAGGGGAACAAAATGCTGTTTTCCTTAGAGGAGACATCGCATTCAATGAAGAGGTTTTTACACCGCTGACGGGCTTGGGGCCGCTATTCGTGGCAACTTCCTGCGGTTCGTGCCACGCGGGAGATGGTAAAGGTCATCCATTTACTATGCTTACCAGATTTGGTCAAACAGATTCAACGGGTAATAGATTTTTGAACCAGGGAGGCCCGCAATTGCAACACCGTGCAATTCCAGGTTTTCAGACCGAACGGATTCCAGCGATGGCGACCTTCTCCGCGTTCATGCCTCCTGCAAATACCGGCCTTGGTTTCCTGGACGCATTACCAGATGCGACGCTGCTGGCATTGTCAGACGAAAATGACGATGATCATGATGGAATCTCTGGTCGCCCCAACTGGATAACGCCACCTGCGTATGTTCACCTCCGTTCTGGCACGATAGAGCATAACGCTAAGTACATTGGACGGTTTGGCAAGAAAGCATCGGTCTTCGATCTACTGCAGCAAACCGCCAACGCGTATAATCAGGATATGGGTATCACATCTTCTTATGAATACACTGATACATATACAGGACAGAATATTGATCCTGAGATTTCCAATCAAACAATACTCGATGTTGTCTTTTATTTAAAAACATTAAAAGCACCACAGCCTCGCAATCAGCATGATCTGGAGATCCAAACTGGTCGCCAGATTTTTAAGACGATTGACTGTGGAAAATGCCATGTGCCTACGCTGGTGACAGGCTTTTCTGTCATCGATGTGCTCTCAAATAAAGCATTCCATCCCTACACGGATTTATTGTTACATGATATGGGTCCGGATTTGGATGACGGTTACACGGAGGGTACCGCAACGACCGCTGAATGGAGAACTCCCGCACTTTGGGGGCTCGGTCTTTCAAGAAACTCGCAAGGGGGCAACTATTTCCTGTTGCATGACGGGCGCGCAAAGAGTATCGAAGAGGCAATCATTTTACATGGTGGTGAGGCCACTCGAAGCAAATCAAAGTTCACTCAACTAACTTCCATTGAAAAAGAAAAGCTTATCAAATTTTTACAATCATTATAAGCGATAAAAACCAGATTGATGAACCGAAGAACTTTTCTGTTGAACGCTTGTGGCGGTTGTCTCGGTGCTACAGGAATTTCATTAACCGCTTTGTCCTGCAATACCTCTCGGTATCTGACAGGGACTCTTCTCAAGGACGGGATAGCCATTAATAAAAGCGATTTTTTCTTAAAAGATGAAAGAGATGCAGCCTACCGGTCGTTTGTGATCATTCGTAACGAAGTGTTACTCTACCCCATTATTTTATACCGATTTTCAGATGATCAGTACGTGGCTCTATGGATGCAGTGCACGCATCAGGGGGCTGAGCTACAGGCTATTGGTGATTCGCTGCAATGTCCCGCACATGGCAGTGAATTTAGTAGCCAGGGCAAAGTCGTGGGCGGTCCTGCGGATCAGCATTTAAAACAATTTCCTGTTACTATTGATAAGGAAAAAATATTTATTGATCTAAGAAAACAATGAAACATCTTTTACCGATCCTTTTATTATTTATTTATCAACAAGGGCTTGGGCAAATAGACCCTGCGCTTCTACGCGAAGTGTCACAGGATACGAGTCAACCACAATTAAACATGGATGCCGTATACAGCCGTCCCTTTATCCGGGCCGGAAAATTACCGGTGGCGATCGGCGGCTACGTGGAGGCAAATTATCAGTATCTCAGCGAAAACGGCCTATCGGAAGGGCACCAGTTTCAAATGCGGCGTTTGACATTATTTGCCTCATCGGCGATTTCTAAACGCATTAAATTCCTCACTGAATTAGAATTTGAAGACGGCACGAAAGAAATCAATATAGAGTTTGCTTCCATCGACGTTGAATTTGCGCCACTCCTGAACTTTCGTGGTGGTATCGTAATGAATCCGATCGGAAGTTTTAACCAAAATCACGACGGTCCGAAATGGGAATTTATAGACCGTCCTCTGTCCGCAACACAAATGCTGCCCGCAACCTGGAGCAATGCAGGTTTTGGCCTGTATGGAAAAAAGAGCGTTGATAAATGGTTATTCGGTTACGAGGTATATCTTACCAATGGATTTGATGATAAGATCATAGCCAATGTTGAAAATAAAACCTTTTTGCCGGCAAGCAAAGAAAACAGGAGCCGCTTTGAAGAAAGCTTCAATGGGGTGCCGTTGCTGACTACTAAAGTCGCTTTACGGCGCAGTAAGATTGGTGAGATTGGACTTTCCTATATGGGTGGCGTATATAATAAATTCGAAGATGATGGCCTGCGATTGGATAAAAAGAGAAAGATTTCAGTATTTGCGATCGATTATAACACAACTCTTCGAAGAGCTAACACTTTCATCAATTGCGAATGGGCATGGGTTAAAGTTGATGTTCCGGAGACCTATACAGAACAATTTGGCCGAAGGCAACGCGGAGGTTTCATTGATGTTGTTCAACCGGTGTTAAGAAAAAGCATTCTCGGATTTGAAAACGCTGTGCTCAATGTAGCAGTAAGATTAGAATATGTTGATTGGAACAAAGCTAAATTCAGTTCAACGGGGACAAATATTCACGACGATATTTTTGCAATTGTTCCTGCTGTAAGCTGGCGGCCAACAAGCCAGACAGTTATCCGTTTAAATTATCGCAAAAACTGGCAACAGGATATTCTAGGTAATCCTCGTACAATGTCTTCGGGAATACAATTTGGATTTAGTACTTATTTTTAATTTCATTAGTTAAGCCGGACAAATTAATAAGGCATTGACGGCTTGAGAATATTTTCATTCTGTTGATCAAGTATGAATTAAATAAGGAGGGGAGGTCGTCTTACCTCCCCTCCAGTTGTCAAAAGGATCACAATACAATAACCTATTCTTCATCCTCGGCATTCCTAAGGGCTGACAGTACTGTATAGGCATTTTTTACAACTATGCTCAAACTTTTAGGATCGATATCCTGAGGCAAGACAATTGCTGTATAGCCTTCTTGCCCCATTCCCTTCACCACCTGAACCAGCCTGAAGCTATAACTAGTTTGCGCCACTCCGCCCTGAGACACCACGATGTAATCTTTTCCTTCTAACTGCACGATAGCATCAGAGGGAACGGCGTTGACTTGTCGCGCCCATTTCAATCCAGGCCTTCACATACATTCCCGGCAACAGTTGAGATTCGTCCTGCTTGCCGAGGTGACAATGAACCGGTATGCTCCGATCCGTTGAGGCAGCCTTACCAACAAGAAACACTGTCGCATCCCTATTGTAGTTATTTTCATTCGCGAGAGAGAATTTCACCGTCTGCCCTACCCTGATCTTTGGCACATCTTTCTCCAGCGCATTTAACGCAAGATGCAGATCTGACTTATCTTCCAGTTCAAACAAAATATCAGAAGGGTTTACGTATTTACCGATGTTGACGTTGCTGGCAGTGATAAATCCGCCGATTGGTGCATAGACATTAACCGTGCGTGAAATCTTTCCACCTTGTTGCAAAGAGCTTGCGCTAATGCCGATCAATGCCAGTTTCTGCTCCAGCCCATTAACACGTGCCTGCATCACCTTGTAGTCGGAAGTTACCTGCTGCAATGTTTTAGCGGCATTTACATCCTGCTCGCGCAGGGTCTGTTGTCTTTTGAACTCCTGTTCCAGGTATTGCAGTTTGCCTAAACTCTCCAGGTAATCCTGCTGAAGATTGATAAATTCAACGTTCTCCACCGTCGCCAGCAACTGACCTTTCTTCACTGGCTGACCTGGCAGTAAACCTGCTGTGCGGATGTAACCGCCCAAAGGTGCCGATACAGTCGCTACATTGGAAGGCTCCACATCGATCATTCCATTTAGTTTAATAATACTGCTTAGATTTCTTGATTGAAGCTTTCCCGTTTCTATGCCCGTGAGCCGGTATTGATCCGCAGTAAAACTGATCGTGTTTTTAACAGCGGCAGTAGTGGTGTCCGTTGACGCCGGCGTACCTGTAGCCTCCCCAGCTTTATCTTTACCCGAACAGGCCGCCAGGAACAGGATCAATGCTGCAGTTGCTATATAAAAGATGAACTTAACACTAGTTACAACTCGGGGTCCGTTTTTCAAATTCAATAATCCCTTCGTGTACAGCTTTTATTAATGCATCATCAAATCCCGGGCTATTAAATCGTCCTGACGTGATCTTGTAAGTCGGTTTCCAATTGTCTAATCTCTTCAATATCAACATAGGCCGGTTTGATTCAACTATTACAGTCTTGTTTCTTCCGACCACATCGAAACTCTCTTTTGTACGGTCATGATTTACTCGGATGACTAACGCTCCGAATGTCCGACCATTCCATTTTATTTTAATATAAAATTGCAATACTAAATATTTTAGCAAATGTATATTTTATGTTCTACTTTCGCTAACTTTTGCTCTTGTTTAATCTCGACTGCTGAAAATCTGAGTAAAAACTATAAAAGAAATCAGCAGACGCAGATTGACTAAATGAGTTTTAGGTAGTGTGGTATTCAATCAGAGAGAATTCTCAAACTAGAATATTTATAACTTGAAATAACGATTATGCCTCTTGAGCAATGTTATGTATCCCCAGCGGGTGAAGAACCAATCATCATTGTCTATCGCAATAAGCCGGATCAATTCTTAGTGCAATTTCAACAGGAAGGCATGCAAGTGAATGATTTTACGGTAGATGAAATCTTGGTAAGAAATAATGATATTGCTAGTGTTCATGATTATAAATCAAACGTCGATAAAGCTCCTACACAAGCACAATTAGATGCATTTACTAATGTGCGAAGATGGTTGTTAGATCGTTAACTGTCGAAAAGAAAGATGCTTCATAATATTATTCTTTCACATTTTAAAATAGCTGGTCAATTTGAACTGAGGCTTGTACCAGATCTCCATAAATATTTTCCTTTAGGCCATAGGTCGTGATGATTGTTAAGAACAACGTTGCTTTGGCATTAGTCTTTTGCTGAAACACATCTATTTTCTGTTGTAGCTCTTTTGCATATTTCTTATCAATTACCAATTGAGAATTATAAAACTTAATCTCACAAATATTGATGCAGTTGTCATCCCGTTCAATTAATAGGTCAATTTGCGCTCCATTTTCATTACTTCCTTTGCCTGGAATATACCTCCAACTGCCCTCCCAAGTATTTTGATCCTTAATCCCAATAGCAGATTTAATTTGTTCAACATGCTTCAAACAGATCGACTCAAACGACATTCCACACCAGATTCTGTATTGCAATCCCTCGCTCAATCTTTTCCAGTTCTGCTTATTCCTTATATCCATGAACTTTAGATAGAATAAAGAAAATTCATCCGTGAGCCGATAGATCAAGTCCTTGCTAACTTTTCCATAAGGCTGATAGGAATGAACAAATCCCGACGCTTCCAATTCTTCCAGCATTGTTGACGCTCTACCTCCGGAACTGATTCCACATTTGTCGATTATTTCTTGGCGTGTCAAACCATTTGCAGTCGCTGCCAGTGCTCTTACCGCCTTAAGATGATTGTCCGCAAGTTCGAAAAGAGCTTTGTATAAATTATCGAATTCGCCGGTGAGCAAACCGTCTTTAGTAAAACAAATACGCTGGATGGCCTGAGCAGGACTTTCACCTTTCTGAATATTATTTAAATATTGAGGAATTCCCCCAAGCGCCATATAAATTTCAAGGATCTGATATCTCTTTAATCTACAACCCCGGTACTGTAGATAAGTCTCCGTTTCTTGAAGGGTAAATGGAAGAAGCCGGATTTTCTGAGTTATCCGATGGTGCAGACCTCCTTTACTATTAACCACTTCTTTAATCATCCAGGATGCAGCTGATCCACATACTACAATTATCAGGTGCTTTTGTCGACTCGCATATGTATTCCAGAAATGTTCGAATGCGGACAAAAAACCCGAACGTCTTGTGTCGAGCCAAGGAATCTCGTCGAAAAACAAAGCTTGTTTGCCACTTTTTGGCATTGTTTCTAATTGGCGCTCCAGTGCATCAAAAGCCTCAGCCCAACTAGCCGGAGAACGGATCGCCAAAGAAGACCCGGCCAGTTTTTGAAAGGCTTTACTAAATTGAAATAGCTGATCCTTAAGATTTCCGTTCGGCATACCCGTTAACTCAAAAATCAACTGTTTTGCAAAAAAATTATGTATAAGGTAAGTCTTCCCAACTCTTCTTCTGCCATATACTGCAATTAGAGCTGCGTCTTTTCCTTTCAGCGAATGCTGTAATAATTTAATCTCTTCAACCCTTCCTATTATGTTGTTCATGATATATTCCTTATCCCAAATTTATAGATTTGGCCAGATATAAATGTACTATAAGTGGCCAAATCTTCAATTAAAATGGTTGAAATTTGGCCGGATATAGTAAAAATATAAGTGGCCAAATCTCAAAGTAAAGATTTAGCCACCTAGAAAATCGAAAACCTTACAAAACTGCCCCAACTCACTGAAGTTACTTAGAAATGGATTGAGCGCGACTAACTTCTAACACCGAGGAAACTAGTGAAGAAACAGAACAAAGCACAAATAGGAAAAATGAAATCAAAGGAATAGTCTGTACAAATGTATTGTCATTCTCGTCCCAGCTCAGTCTAAAAAAAGACACCAATGACACATATAGAACAAATATGCCAAGAATATTCGTTATAGCACTTGATGTATGCTTGAGGCCAATCTTATGCCACGCAGAATTAACTACTAAGATCGTTACTCCCAAAAATCCAAGAATGGCGTGCAGCGCACCATAGGGAAGTGCCATTAAAATATAGAGCAAGTAAAACCCTCCAAAATGATCGCCGCTTATAAGTATCATGAAGAAAGTAAAACTCACTACTATAGGATGACTGATAAATTTAAAGATTTTCATAGACTAAAATTTTAATTACAAGAACCCTTACCTGAACCACTTGTTCCATCGACGTTCACTTGGCTTGCAGCAGCGATAGGACTCCCTGAAGCCTTCAAACCCTGTATTTGCACATATAATCCTTGCGGCGTATTGCTAGCCGGATAGGAGCTTCCTGGAATATGCAACTTTGGAATTTCCAGATACGTCTGATTGCTTGAAGCTGCATTCCAAACATCGAGGGCAAAATCCGTGCAGTTATAATGATTTAAATTATATATCGCTGACTTTTGGCTCCTTATCTTTTCTATGGCCAATAGTAACTCTTGCGGCGTAATGTTGATCTCCATATAAGCATTATACTCATGATTGGAATTGTCAACTAACTTAGCAGGTGTTCCATTAACCATGTCATTAGTTTTCCATCCCTCTGCCGGATACATACCAAAGTACTGTTTAATACCCTGTCCTCCATTTTTCTTCTCAATTCTTATAAAAGCGTGGCCAGGAGATCCAGACATAAAATTAAACATCTTGTTGGGGTCGCCATCAACAGGGATATCACTAAAGATAGCAATTGTACATATCGCTCCGGCATCAGGTATTTGACTAAAACATTTCAGATAAGCATCCACATCTATTGCGGGGTCAGCAAATTGAGATTCAAACTCGACTTGCATGAAAGGATCATCAATAACTTCAACGGGATAGTTAGGATTATTGGGATCGTTGGGGTTACTGGGATTTGAAGGCAAATTTGGATCTCCATTACCATATCCTGACCCGCTGCCTCCTCCATATCCGCCACCACCACCGCCACCAAATGAATCACCGGGAACATAGCCTCCTGACCAATCGCCTCCTCCGCTACCATAGTCGTCAATAAAAGACAGTGCGCTGATCCAAGTAGAGTAACCAAAACTACCCCCTGAAGGCGGATAACTGCCAACAACTATTACTTCGGGTAACATAATATATGGGTCCGGTTGAGAAGGCATAGATACATTCGTCGAAACTGGCGAAGTCGGTATCAGCTTATATCCATTTTTATAGTACCGATGTTTGAGATTTCCTCCGGAGAGATCTTTGGTTACTATTTCACCAGTAAAGCTGTAAGGGGATTCTGATTCACCTATTTCGATTATTTTACCTTTCAGAACATTACCGAAAACATCTACTTCCACAATCAGAAAAGATTCGCTCATTTTTTTCCCTTGAAAACAAATTCTGAGTAATGCCTTGTCATTAATATTTGCTCGACTAATGCGTGCGAAATCTAACAGGTTAAAATCAGCCGCAGGGAGCTGCTCACTAAGACTTTTGCGTAATTGCGGGTAGGAAGATTCTTTCGTTTTCACGCTATCTTTTTGACATGAGAACAGAAAGACACATAGCAAAATTAAAAAAAGATACTTCATAGTTCAGGTGTTTGGTTTAAAAAAACAGTTGAAGTGGGTTTGATGGTAGCTAAACGAGAAATATCTTATAACAAGGTCAAGGTAGAATTAAAGAAGAAATAGAAAAGTTTCAATATTGAAAGAAATTGAAAAAAACCTGAAGTTTCATCGGCTTTTTAGCGTGCTGAAGTAAGGCTCACCGACGCCAAGCCAGGAGGCAAGAAACTTAGAAGGAACCCGTAAAGCCAATTCAGAATGATACTCCATCAGCCAATCATATCGTTCCCTTGCACTTTGCATTCTTAGTCCTCGTAATTCCTTTCGGAGGAGAACATAGTATTTCTCGGTCAATACTCTGCCAATAAAATTGAATTCAGGGTAATGTTGATATATGTTAGACAGTTCGCTGTGTGTTATATACCAAACAGAACAGGGTGTTATGGCCTGGATTGTTTCTTCACTTGGTTGTTGGGAAAAAAAGCTTTCCACTGAAATAATCACATCGCCTTCTTTCATAAACCAAGTACAAACCTCCTGCGCGCCTTTATCATAATAACACCTCAGTAATCCCTCTTCGATAAAATAAATTTCGCGACTTATATGGCCAGCCTTTAATAGAATTTGTCGTTTTGTTACATTCTTATGTTTGAGGATTCGAACCAGGTGTGTTTGCAGTTCAACAGATAAAGGCTTTACTGAATTAAGGAAATTTAATAATGTTTGCATAGGTAGGTTTTGGTTATTGATTAAACTAATACAAATACTAATTAAGCTGTCCCCAACTGGGAATAAGCTAAAAGGCTCAATAATGGAGGTGGACTTGTGACTTACTTGTGAGTGGAATTATACGGCACGAGTAGTGGTTATGCCGGCATAAACTGAACATTTAACAACAGATATTAAAATAGCCAAAATCCACATTTACATGCTTGACATTCCAGGATTTTAACAAAATCGTGACAAAAGCAGTATGGGCAGAATTTATTTTAAGAGTAATCGCGTATAAGATCTACTTAATAACACTAAAGAAAATAATTCTCCGTGATAATCACGTGAAGGCGTGCGAAGTGAAAGTGCTTGTACAAAAAAAGCCGCTCTTACGAACGGCTTTTTTAAAGGTCTTATTTAATTCTATTCCTTAGTTGGTCAATTTCATTTCTCAGTCTTGCAATCTCATGATCCTTTTCTTTATTAATCTTCTCTAAGATTTCAACCACCTTATCGATTGGATTAAAAGTAGGATAGTAATTCACAGCCGACGCAACAGCATTATCCTTGAAATCGCTAAATGTATTTGCAACAATATTAATTGCGGCTTCTTCATCAAAATTCTGAATTGCTTGAACGGGTATTTTCATGACACGCGCAACTTCTTCTAAGATCGCTAAATCGATCTCTTCTTTTGCTTCGAGCCTAGTTACCTTTAGCTGTGTCCAGTCTTCACCTAACGCGTCAGCTAGCCCCTCTTGCTTTAAGCCAAGCATCTGCCTGAATCTAGCGATATTTCTTCCCTGATGAATTTTCCTTTCCATATATACAAAAATAATAGTTTTTTGGACTGAATAAAAAAATCTTCGAAATGAATAAATTAGTCACCCTCCGATTAGAATATTCATGGGTACAGTTGTTCCTTTAAACAAACAATAATTGCAGGAAAAAGTCTGCCGCCTTATAGGTAAAAAAGCGCAAATCTTCCGAAATAATCGAAAAAAGGGAGCCAATAAATCGCAGCCAAATAGCGGTTCAATTAAAACCTTGAATCCTTATTCCCTGCACCTCTAATTGATGACAAAATGCAGCAAGATCTAGCCATAAATACTGATCAAATCTATGATCAAAAATACGATTCGCTAAGATAAAAGATTAGAGATTGGAAGTTTTTACCGAGAATGATATCAATTGAATTAATAACAGGTTTTGTTTTAGAAATATTTCTTATTAAACATTTTATAATGAAAAAGACTGAGCAAAATTTTTCACTAGGGCCATAGTGGTTGAGTGATAAAAGAAATGGAAGTAAAAATCATCTATTAGTAACCTGTATGTTCATTTGCAGAAAAACCATTTACCTAAAAATAAAAAAAATATGATATCAGATAAAAGAGAAGATTTAATCAGAGAAAAAATAGACCTATTATTTGGTGACGAAGGGTTGTCCTTTCAAACTACAAAAATTATAAGCTTTTTTGAATCCGCCTACGAGAATAAATTCGATGGTGTTCTATCTACTATTACACAATTATCTTTTACGCATAATGATCTGGTCGATCTGATAGATATTGGACACCTCATTAACCAAGCGTACAAAAAGAATGAAATAACAATAGAGAAATCTAAAATCATCAAGAAGCTCAAGCACTTAAAAAAAACCATTGGTACATGGGACGATTTCCCAAGTCATCTCTCGCCAATCGAATTAAATAACCCGCTGCTAGCGATCGAGAAATTTTTCTTTCTTCAGAATATTTATGATTGGAAAATCCTCGTACGAAGAGTATTTGATGCTGCAATAGGAAACCTTTCGATGGGGGAAGCAACCAGCGAGTTCAATATCGCTCTTGATGCTTTAGAACTTTTTAGACTATTGGACAGCGTTTGGATTTTCAAGCATTCAGTGGACTATGAAATAGAAGAACTACCGGAGGTGCGGTACTGAATGTTATTTTTCTCTTCACAAAGGTATGCGAACTCGTTTTTGAATTAATCTTTAAACCATAATCCAATGAGAGTAATAGATCGGTTAAACGAATACCTCGAATACAAACAAATAACCCCTTACAAGTTTGAAAAAACATTAGAAATTGCTAATGGATATTTGAGCAAACAGTTGAAAGGAAGAGGGTCTATTGGGTCGAATATCTTAATTCGCATTCTTTACAAATATCCCGATCTCGACTTCATTTGGCTACTAACAGGCAATGGTTCCATGATCTCATTTTCGAGTGTCTTTGGCTCCAATAAAAGTATCCCAGATGAATTCCACAGCCCAGCGGGATTGAGATATTTACTAGATCAACATTTCACTTTATTAGAAATTGCTTTATCTGATAAAATAGAATGTCTAAAAATGCTTAACACTTTGGATATTCCATAATCCAATCTTAAATCTAAATTAATCGTTCCGGTTGTCTAAAATATCAATGCCTATGAAAAACTCTTTCTATATTCATTTGAAAAAAAAGTTTGTTCGCGTAGATATTGACCGAATAATTTACATCTTATCCGTTGCACATCATGTTAAGATATATACAGATCATGGAATATTTATGCCACACCTAAGTCTAAAGCAACTAGAAACAATTCTACCAGAAGAAGATTTCTCCCGGGTAAACCGAGGAACATTAGTGGCACATAGCCGAATAACATCTTTTACAACTAATGAAATTTATCTTAAAGACATTTCCTTTTCGTTTAGCGATAAGTACAGGAAGTTATTAGAGCATAAATTAACCGTCGTACTTCATAATGAAAATCAAGCGGACTTATCGCCATAATTCTACGACAATCCTTTGTGAGACCTATCATTTTCATTTTTTCTTTCAAAATTGAAAGCCTAATCGCTTTTAGTTCATAGTATCTTTACTTTGTTGCATCGCTCGACTAAAGTAAATGTGAAAATGAAAACGATCGTATATGCTTAACACGACATCCTGGCACACTTTCGCAATAATATGCCTGATTCTTATCGCTGTCTACTATACATGCTTACTAGCTGTTACGTATAGAAATAAAGCCGTTAAAACTTCACCAGATAACAATGAGGTTAATTTAGCTGACCATGGTTCAGGTTCAAACGATAAAGAATTTGACAGTGCCTCTAATCTTAAAACGTCAATCCACGAAATATTTACGCTGGCGTCAAGCCGCAAATGGCAAAAAGAAGAAATATTCTCAGGATTAGCGTCCAGACTACAAATATATTCCCACCTACAAAATACTCCATATCAATACGCGATTGAAAATTATATCATGAAGGAAGCTGTTGATCATCTTCAGATGCAAATCGCGCAAGAAGAAGTTTCCCGATTGTGGTAAAAATATCGCTCCGTTCTGGCAGTGCAGGAAAACCAAGTGCGAATGATTCGCCCGGACGGAGCACCCTATTGCCTGTGTGTCACTGCTAGCATACGTGTGGTGGGCGGCTGCCGGACAGTGGCACCAGGTATTTCTGAAGTTATTTAAAGCAAAGTGAGATATGAAAAGAGGAAGTGTGAATTGCTTAACAAGCAAACAGGCGAAGCTATGCGTCTTACTCATAGTAAGTTCTTTGATAAGTATTGGTGCGTCCGCGCAGGATGGCAATGCAGGTATTGAACAGGCTAACTCGATGGTGAGGGAATATTTCGGAACGGGAACAAACCTGATGTATGCAGTTGGAGCCGTTGTCGGATTGATCGGAGCTGTCAAAGTCTATCAAAAATGGAATAGCGGCGATCAGGATACTGGCAAGGTAGCCGCTGCCTGGTTTGGTAGCTGTATTTTTCTTGTCATCGTAACAACTGTGATCAAATCATTCTTTAGCATTTAACCGTAAAAAATGAGCAACAGCGTGTATACGATCAACAAAGGAATAAATAAGCCTATAGAGTTTAAAGGGTTGAAAGCACAGTATATCTGGTGGCTAGGTGGCGGACTGGTCGCTCTGCTGATCTTGTTCGCCATCCTTTATGTTATGGGAGTGAACTCGTTTGCTTGTGTTGTGATTATTGCCATAGCCGGTACAATACTATTTATGAGGATTTATAAGCTATCACACACGTATGGAGAACATGGAATGATGAAAAAGATTGCACAAAGAAGCATTCCAAAAATTATCCGGTCATCCAGCAGGAAAATGTTTTTCAAATAAGTCTTTTCGGAAAAAAAGTGAGTATGGAAAAGTGGTTAAAAGATGTTTTTCCATTGAAAGGCATCGAGCAGGATTGTATCATTTCGAAAATGGGGGATTTTACCGTAGTGTTTGAAGCAACGTTACCTGAAATCTTTACCCTTTCAGATCAGGAATATGAGTCGTTTCACCAAGCATTGATAAAGGCGATAAAAGTATTGCCTAAAAACTCAGTCTTTCATAAACAGGACTGGTTCACTGATCAAAAGCACAGACCTGATTTCATCAAAGCCGGGGATAGCTTTCTGACTAGAAGTAGTGAAAGATTTTTCAACGAACGTCCATATCTGGATCATCGTTGTTACATCTTCTTAACTAAAAAACCGGTGAACCGAAAGGTATCTACGTCCTTATTTTCGACGCTCCTGCGTAGTTCATTTGTTTCTGAAGAATTGCTGAAGCCACAAGCATTGCAGGATTTTCAGGATAGCTGCGGTCAATTTAAACGAATATTGGAGGATAGCGGATTCGTAAAGTTAAAAAAATTGGGAGCTGCTGAACTACAAAGCGAGGAAGGAAGAGCTGGCTTGATCGAACGGTACTGCTTTTTGTCCGCCAATGAAAGCCTCCCTGTTATTAAGGATATTCAGTTTAATGATGGAATACGCATCGGAGATCAATACGTACAAGTTTATACGCTTTCGGATGCAGGGGATTTACCCGGTATTTGTGGCTCCCGAATCAACTATGACAAATACAGTACTGATAAGTCAAAGTTTTCGGTTGGCTTTGCTTCATCACTCGGCCAACTATTACCATGCGATCATTTGTATAATCAGTACATATTTATCGGTGATGCACAGAAAACTCTTCAGAAGCTAGAGAGTAAACGATTAAGGCTTCAATCCCTATCAGCTTATTCAAGAGAAAACGCCATTTCCAGGGATGCAACAAACGAATTTTTGAACGAGGCTATTTCGCAACAACGGTTACCAGTCAGGGCACACTTCAATCTGGTGACATGGACAAGTGATAAGGAGCAACAGAAAGAAATAAAGAATCTTGTTTCCTCGGCCCTGTCCCAATTAGATGCGACCCCGAAGCTGGAGCTGTCGGGAGCGCCGCAGATATTCTGGGCAGGGATTCCGGGGAACGCGGCAGACTTTCCAAACAATGACTGTTTTGACACGTTTGCAGAACAAGCCTGCTGTTTTCTCAACCTCGAAACGAACTACCAAAGCTCACTGAGTCCAGTAGGCATACGTTTAGGAGATCGACTCACCGGTCGACCGGTTCATGTTGATATTTCTGATGAACCTGTGAAGCGAGGTATCTGTACCAATCGAAACAAATTTATCCTTGGCCCCAGCGGGGGTGACCGGGCCATTGGTGGCCCGATGGCCCGGTCACCCCTGAAAAAGGATCTGGGAAGAGTTTTTTCACGAACCACATGGTTCGCTCATACTATGAGCAGGGAACCCATGTTGTATTAGTTGATGTAGGTCATAGCTATAAAGGTCTTTGTGACATGGTGAAAGGATATTACTTCACCTACACTGAACAGGATCCAATACGCTTTAACCCTTTCTATATCGGACCCGGCGATGTTCTGGATACTGAAAAGAAGGAAAGCATCAAAACATTACTGTTAGCTCTTTGGAAAAAAGATAACGAAACGTTTAATAGGTCAGAATACGTAGCATTATCAGACGCCCTGCAACTCTATTTCGAATATTTAAACAAGCATCCCGACGTATTCCCTTGCTTTAACTCATTCTACGCATTTCTCAGGGATGAGTTCGTTGCAAAACTGGCAGGAGATCGAGTTAAAGAAAAAGATTTTGATATTGACAATTTCCTGTATGTACTCAGGCCCTATTACAAAGGAGGAGAATTCGACTATCTGTTAAACGCAGACACGAATCTGGACCTGTTACAGCAGAGGTTCATCGTATTCGAACTGGATAATATTAAGGACCACCCCATCCTATTCCCGGTAGTTACACTGATCATCATGGAAGTCTTTATTTCCAAGATGCGAAAATTGAAGGGAGTCAGAAAGATGATTTTGATTGAAGAAGCCTGGAAAGCAATTGCCAGGGAGGGAATGGCAGAATACATCAAATATCTTTTCAAAACGGTGAGAAAATTCTTCGGCGAAGCGATCGTTGTAACGCAAGAGGTTGAAGATATCATATCCTCGCCAATCGTTAAGCAAGCCATCATCAATAACAGCGATTGTAAAATATTGCTTGATCAATCAAAATACCAAAACAAATTCGAGCAGATCCAGGAACTGCTGGGCTTAACAGAAAAAGAAAAAGCCTTAGTTCTATCCGTAAACAAGGCTAATGACCCTACTAAGAAATATAAAGAAGTTTTCATTTCATTAGGAGGAGTTTTATCCAGGGTATACCGAACTGAAGTATCACCAGAAGAATATCTCGCGTATACAACTGAAGAGACTGAAAAAGTAAAAATGCAGGCGTATGCAAAAAAATATGGAAGCATTGAAAAAGGAATCACCGCTTTATTAACTGAATCTATATTATGAAAATGATCATCAACGTAATTATTGTAATGGCAATTATATTGGTTTCTTGCGATATGCTTCGTTCAAAATCGAACATGCAGGACTCAATCCCCGGTACCTACGTAGCCAAATGGAATAGTGAGTATTCCGACACACACGACACACTACAGATTCTTGCGCATACGCAAGGATCCGCAGCCCAGTATGAAATTATTCGACGAACCTTTCACAGGTATATAGATCGACATAAGCCAGCCCCACCGACTTATAAGATAGAACATTGGACTGGCAGTTATACGCCGAGTGAGCAACGGCTACTCATCCACAAGAACGGTCGGGTACTCTCATTTGATCCAGCAAAAGGACAACTAAAAATGGGGATCACGATTTATCAAAAACTATCTCCCAACCAATGAAACAGATATTTATATCGACCTTGATGACATTGCTTTTTACAATGTCTACTCAAAAACAGGTCAATGCTCAGGTAGAAATAGCTGCAGTAATTGCCAATGGGGTGAAAAAAGTAATAAAGGCTGTTGATCTACGGATACAACGCCTACAAAATCAAACGATCTGGTTGCAGAATGCTCAAAAGGCAATAGAAAATACCCTTTCGAAATTACGGCTGGATGAAATCACAGACTGGGTAGAGCGGCAGAGGGTTTTATATGCCGACTATTTCGACGAACTGGCTCGGGTAAAAAGCATACTTGCAACTTATCGACAGGTGCAATCAATAATACAACAACAGGTAAGGATCGTAAACTCATATAAAAGTGCTTATGCATTGTTCCGCGCAGATGACCAATTTACAGTCCCGGAAATTCTTCACATGGGTAGAGTTTATACTGGGCTCCTGGAACGAAGTGTGCAGCAACTGGACAAACTATTTCTCGTCATAGAGTCATTTGCGACTTCAATGACTGACGCAAAACGTCTGGAAGTAATTCAGGAAGCCAATGCTGAAATGAATGAGACATATCAGGATCTATCAGAATTTAATCAACAGAATATACTGCTACGACTACAGAGGGCAAAAGACAAGAAGGAAATTGACCAAGTAAGAAAAATGTATGGACTGCCATGATAAATCTTGAAAAACAAATAAAGGATTTTGACAAGCTGTTGAGATCAAAAGGATATGAAACAGTAATGATCATCCCTGCCGGATTATATACGGATGACCCGATCACCGGACGATGGCCGGAACTGGCTCTCAAGGAACTTTTCATGGAAGCTGATCTACAAGCTTTTATACCAACGGAATTTAAAATCCGTACATACACACAATTCGATGAACTTTCTACTGCTGCTATAACAGGGATTGGCGAAGCGAACATCGACTGGAAAGAAATTTTATTACACTGTACTTATAATGAATTTCGAGGCTTTACAGCAGAAAAGCTTCGCCTTTCACACGGTCAACTTACAGGAAGATATGAGGAGATACCGATCGAAAGCAATGAGAGGATTCCTCACATAAACACCACTCAGAGTCTTCTGGCCCAAAATACCCCACAAAACCTACAACGTGAGTACAGAAAACAAAAATTCAGAAACCGACTAAAATAGTATTATGAGGATTTTATTTCTACTGATACTGATATTTTATGCACAGGTGAATTACGCCCAGACATGGTCAGAATGGTTTAAGCAAAAGAAGACCCAGATAAGATATCTAACACAGCAAATTGCTGCTTTGCAGTTATACATTGGTTATGCCCGGAAGGGATATGAAATCGCGGATAAAGGTCTTACGATGATCGGGGATATTAAAAACGGAGAGTTCAACCTTTACCGCGATTTCTTCCAATCCTTTAAGAGTGTAAATCCTAAACTCCGGAATTATGCACGGGCCGAAGAAGTTGCACAATTGCAAAACAAAATGCTCCAGGTATTTCACTCCTCGTTGGAAGAAATGACAGGTTCTGGACAGTTTATCCCTTCTGAGATACAACAAGCTAGATGCATATTCTTAACACTGATCGAGGAAAGCAACGTGGCTGTGGAAGAATTAGTTGAGTTAATTACCGATGAAAACTATGACCTCGATGATAACGAAAGACTAAAAAGAATTGCTTCCATTCATGAAAAAATGAAGCAATTGGTAACGCAAGTTCAGTCCTTTGGCGCTTCAAACGTTCTACTTTCGAAGCAACGCTCAAGAGATGAGATAGAAATAAGACAAAGTAAAAAGGTACACGGTTTCTAAATCTGGTATTTATGAGGAAATGGATCCTGATCATCTCGATGTGGAGCTATGCAATTGTCGTCAAAGGGCAATCGTTCGAAGCACAACAGCTATTACTCAATGTCGAAAAGCTTGCACAGTTCAAACAAATTCTTCGCGACCTAGAAAAAGGCTATAAAATAATTGCAAAAGGCTACACTACCATCCGGGATATTTCTCAAGGAAACTTTCGGCTGCATGATGTTTTTTTGGATGCTCTATGGCAAGTCAGTCCTTCGGTCAGGAAATACAAGCGCATTGCAGAGATCATCTCACTCCAAATGAAATTAGTTGGAGAATATAAATCTGCATGGCAAAGAGCTAAAAGAAGCGACCTCTTCAACGACCGAGAACTTAGTTTTATGAGTCAGGTTTACGAACGTCTTTTCTCCGAAAGCCTGCAATCGATCGAAGATCTAATACTGGTAATCACCGCCAGACAGTTGAGAATGTCAGACAATGAACGACTCACAGCAATAGACCGGATACACGAAGACTTGCAAAAACAAATTGTTCGCCTACGACAATTTACTTCAGATAATGCAATACTGGAAGCACAGCGCAAGTCAGAGCGCGAGGATATAAAAGCTATGCGCAGAATTTATGGACAGCCGTAAAGGTAAAATGTGAGAAAATGAATTTGAAGAGAGTGATGAGCCTTATTGTGGCAGGAATGCTATTCCCTTTCTTATCCATGGCACAGGATAATGGCGGTGTAGCTGGGGAGATACACAGTCTTCAGGAAGTACTGGCACAGCTCTACGATGACATGATGCCACTTTGTGGTGGACTGATTGGCGTTGGCCGAGGGCTTGCAGGTTTTGCAGCAACCTGGTATATCGCTTCCCGTGTATGGAGGCATATCGCCAATGCTGAGCCAGTGGATTTCTATCCCTTATTCCGGCCTTTTGTTCTGGGTTTTGCTGTGCTCATCTTCCCCTCAGTCATTGCGCTCATTAACGGCGTTCTTCAGCCTACTGTTGATGGGACCGCTCAGATGGTAGAAAACTCCGATAAAGCAATCGAAACACTTCTCGACGAAAAAGAAAAAGCCATCAAGAACAGCAAGTTTTGGGAAATGTATGTAGGACTTGATGGAAGCGGAGATCGGGATAAATGGTATGCTTATACTTTCCATGAAGATCCAAGCAACGAAGGCTGGTTGGAGAGTATTGGAAACTCTGTTTCGTTTGGAATGGCAAAACTTTCTTACAAATTCCGAAATGCAATCAAACAGTGGCTATCCGAGGTATTAAAAGTACTTTATGAAGCGGCCGCGCTATGCATCAATACGATCCGAACATTCCACCTCTTGGTGTTAGCCATTCTCGGTCCACTTGTATTTGGTCTGGCTGTATTTGACGGGCTTCAGCATTCGCTAACCGTCTGGCTAGGACGATACATAAATATATTCCTTTGGCTTCCTATAGCAAACATCTTCGGAGCTATCATGGGCAAAATCCAGGAGAATATGTTGAAGAATGATATAGGTCAGATCCAAGATCAAGGGGATACGTTCTTTTCATCCACCGACTTAGCGTATTTGATATTTATGATTATTGGCATAGCCGGCTACATGACTGTTCCTTCAATAGCAGGCTACATCGTCAATTCAGGGGGAATCGCTCCTCTTCATCAAAAAGCAAAGAATACTATGAACACAGTGCAAAACACCAGTTCTGCTGTGCTGAATTTCGGCTCCAATATGGGAAGAGATTTCTATGGCAACGAACACCGTATGATGTCAGGAGGGATGGGAACAGCTATGAACAGTGATTATTTCAAAGATAAAGTGGGAGGCAAATAATGTTTCAGCATTTAAAAAACATTGATACTGCGTTTAAATACGTCAGAGGATTCACACTTGTCATCGTTCTCGGTTCATTGCTGCTTACTGGCTACCAGCTTTATCAGAGTGGAAGATTGCAGGAACAGGCAAATTCCAGAATCTGGATACTGGCGGAGGGAAAAGCATTGGAAGCCTATTCTGTAGGAAGAAAGGATAATTTACCGGTGGAGGCTAAAGATCATGTCGCAACTTTCCATCAGTACTTTTTCACCCTCTCTCCGGATGACAAGGCTATTGCTCAAACTATTACAAAGGCTCTTTATTTGGCAGATGCGTCAGCAAAAAGACAATATGACAACTTAAAAGAGAGTGGCTACTATAGCGGAATTATCAGCGGAAATATAAGTCAGTCGATCCAAATTGACAGTATTGGATTAGACTTAACGCAGGCTCCCTATCGGTTCCGATGTTACGCCACACAACAAATCGTCCGGTCAACAAGTGTTGTGCTTAGAAGGTTGGTCACTGAAGGACAGCTAAGGAGTATAATAAGGAGTGATCACAATCCTCACGGATTTCTCGTTGAAAGGTGGAACACTTTGATCAATGAGGATATCACAGTACAAAAAAGATAACAGATGTTTAAATTCAGAATTATACAGGCTTTTCGTTTTCGCGTGAAAACTGCCGGAACAAATGGATATCTGGGAGTGCGTGATCGGTGGGTAAAATTGATGCAGCGGCTTACTGGTAGAATGTCTATGCGAAAGCAAAAAGCTGGAATGGTTATCTGTACTTTACTTTCTGCTTGCTATAGTGTGTGGGTCATTATTAGTGGTTTTCAACAGAAAACAAATTTCTCTCTGCCAATCGACAATATTAAAAAGCCTGGGTATATCACTTCCCCAGCATTGGAAGACCCGCGTAGTACCTCAGATTTGCCGCAAGGCGAAAGGTTACGGCTTCAATCATTCGTCAATTATATGGATAGCCTCTTGCTATCACCAGCTGGCAAAACCTTGTATGATAGTATTCATAATGTGCGCCCGGGTTTACTCGACAGCGTGCGTCAACTTTTAAAATCATGAAATATTCGATCTCAGACAGACAAAAGAAAATGTTACTCATTCTTCCGGCCATAGTACTCCCTTTCCTGTGTTTGCTCTTCTGGTCATTAGGCGGCGGAAAATCCAATGCACAGGAACTTCCAGTAGAAGTAAGCAACCTGCTAAAAGCAGACTTACCGAACGCAAAATTGAAAGACGATGCAAAAATGGACAAAATGGGCTACTACAAACAGGCGGAAAACGATTCGAGTAAATGGCGCGAACAGTTGAAACAAGACCCTTATACCAGAAACGAATTGGCATTTCCCGGGATTGCGGACACGCAATCACAAGAACCTCTTTCATTTGAACGATCGGATGAAATCAGTCCATTTTCTAATACTCCTGCAGATCAAACTGAACAAAAAGTTTACGCTAAACTCCACCAGCTACAAACTGCATTAAAGGATCCTGCGTCTAGGCCAACCAGAAAAACAATATACGATAATGGCTCTCCTGCGTCTGGGTTGGATGAGAGGCAAGTGAACCGCTTATCAGCTCTTGTAGGGCAAATGCACGACAGATCAGATACATCAGAAGATCCTGAATTAAAAGAATTAAACGGTATGCTGGATAAGATAATGGCAATCCAGCACCCTGAGCAAGTAAGTAAAGTTTCTGCACCGAAAGTACAAAATGAAAAAATCAAGATTTCAGGCACAGCTGAGGCGACAATATCCATGAGCCGGCTCGACACAACTCCTTCATCAGGAAAGCAACGGTTTTATTCCGTCGATAACTCCATTGCAATAGATTCAAATTCAAACGGATTAATGGCAATCATTCATGAGGATCAACAAGTAGTCAATGGAGCCAGAGTTAAACTGCGAATAACACAGGCTTTTGTTCTTAACGGTACGGCTATTCCCAAAGACCAGTTCATCTATGCGACTGTCCAGCTGAGCAGCGACTGTCTTCAGCTTACCGTCGCGCCATTTCAATTTAAGGGCCGGATCTACCCAGTTGATTTCTCTGTTTATGACCTTCATGGGCTTCCATGTATCCCTGTGCAGGGCACAATCACTGGAGATGCGGCCCGGCAAAGCGCATCTCAGTCTTTATCGGGATTTGGTGCAAGCGCATTTGACCCGTCAATTGCGGCACAAGCGGCGTCAACAGGAATCCAGGCCGCCAGAACACTATTGACGAAAAAAGTGAAGCTGGTCAAAGTTTCAGTCACTGCTGGGCATCCCCTTTTACTCATTCCTAAACTGCATTAATTATGAAAATATCATTCCTGTTATTATTCTTCTTTTGCTGCCAATCATTGTTTCCCCAGGTTATACCCATAGAAGTTTCGACCCGAATTACGACCAGTATTCAGTTACACCGGAGCATAAAGCACGTAGACATTGGCTCTGTTGACATAATTGTACAACCTGTACAAGCTGCAGACAGCATTTTACTATTGAAAGCTGCCACCGAACAGTTTACGCCGACCAACCTCACTGTAGTAACCAGTGACGGAAGTTTACACGTTTTCAAAATCAGTTTTTCAGATAATCCTTCTCAATGGAGCTATTCCCTACCTCTGATCGACTTCATGCATCCCAGGCAGATAGCGGACAAGCTCCTAAGCTCGGACCGGTGGCTATACGGAGTTAAAGATAGATCAGGAGATATAAGAACAAAGCTCGCCGGAATCTATGTACATGAAGATCTACTATTTTTTGTAATCAACATAACTAATGAAGGTGCGTTACCATTTCAAATTGATGGTATACGACTGTACCTGAAAGATCGAACCCGAGCCAAACGAGTTGCCATTCAGGAAACTATTGTTCCAATCTCGCTCATTGCCGGCGATACCAGTCAGCTTCGCCCCGTCAGTTCACAAGCACTGGTTTTTACAATCTCCCGGCAAACACTACCACCAAATCAGGTATTGATTATTGAAATGCAGGAGCGAAACGGCGGTCGTCACATTTCCATGCGTGTACTTCCTCACAGAGTTTTACAAGCAAAGCAGTACAAATAATGGCACAAGTTTCATTATATGATCAATTGGATAAACTGAAGAATCAGGAGCTGAACGCGGCACGGCTGTTTTCGGCAAGTGCTCTTCGACACCCATCTTACCAGCGGGCAAAGTTGAAGAAGCTTCGTTCTCTCGAAGCCGAATTCGGTGCAGATAAGAGCATCCGTAAAGATCTCGGCTTTATTGCTCTGCGGGCCGAAATCAAGGTAACCGAGCACCTATTATATCCCAATCCGCTGCTACGACTATTAAATCGCGCATTGACTAACGTAGTAAACTTTTTTGGAACGGAAAGACTCATGCATCAGGAGCGAGCTAACATTGAAAATGCCATGCGTCAACAACATCTGGAAAAGGAAATATTCTCCAGTAACCGCCCCTCTGTAAAAGAGCAATTCAGCGCCACTCTAAATGAAGCATTGAACGAAGGAAAACAAAAGGCTTCTTCACCCACCCTCGGGGCGATCAGTGACGAAATCATGACCCCTCCCACCGCTCCATCTCAGGTAGAAGAATATAATTCCAATCATCGTCAACAAACAAATTCCGATATGAATAACACCAACTTCACAGCGCTGTCAAAAGACTTGAACGATCTTGGATTTGGTAAGGGCATGCAAGATCAATTAAAGGCCGAAATGCAAACAGGACAGCCAAAATTTGCTTTAGTACATCGCACTCCCGGCATAGAGGAACGAACAGCTTATCTGAATTTCAGCCGAAAAGAGAATGGTGAGTACGTCCTAAACAATTATCGCCTGTCACTGAAAAATCCTCAATTCGCTGAACCTTTAAAACAGACCTTTTTCATTAATCAAGGAGAAAAGAACGTCACTCTGGATCAGGCAACTAATTTATTACAGGGCCGTGCTGTACATCGGGAACTTAAAACCAGGGAAGGGATTTCTTATCAGGCTTGGCAACAACTAGATTTCAATCAACCTGTAAATGGGAATTTTCAGATTCGACCATACGGAGAAAAATATGGGTATGACATGGATAAAGTATTGCAACGATATTCTATCAGCGAACTGAACGATCCGACTAAAGCCGCAGGATTGAAAGATGGGCTTCGGAATGGGAACCGAGTAACGGTCACAGCTGCCATTGATGGAAAAGAGCGTAGCGTCCAAATGGAAGCTAATCCACGGTTTAAAACGATGAATTTCCTCGAAATGAACGGCATTAGACTCAAACCCGAACAATTACTCAAAGCTGTACAAGAACAATCTCAAGGAAAGCAGCAGACAGCCAAGCAGGGAGTAACCGTCGGATCTGATGAACCACCAAAACAAAAAACTGGAAAAGCAAAACGTAAAGGACAACAGGTTCATTGATAAACATGGGTGAAAATGAAAGTGGGAGAAGTGGACGTTGAAGAAGTGAGAAAAGCGATGGCCTCCTTCGATTGGGAGGAGGCTTTTTATGATCCGTTGCATAACACCATTGAGGCTGATACGCAGGAAGATAGGCTTGCTCTCAACAGAATGGAAAAGTTGATCGAGGATTTACAATATCTGTTTTTTCATTCTAAAGAAGGGCGATCTATTTTAGGAGATTTAGTAAATCGATACTGGAGTGGGAAATCGATGGAACAGCAATTACCGATTTTGTTCGCATTAAATGATGAGCATGAGAAAATGCATCATGTGATACTGGAAAATGCCTTTGCTAAATGCCAAAAAGCACTTGACGGATCTGACAAAATACTCGTGTATAATCGAGCATCATATTTCTTATGCGCACAAGATTTACATTTTTTCGAAACTGAGCTTGCATCCAAAATGTTCATACAAGAAAACCGAGATCGCTTTACCCGATACGAGACAGCATCGGTGGTATCAATCCAAGATATAGAAAGCCTATACTCAAAAATACCTAGCCAGCAACTCAACGCAACAAATTCTCCGAAGCATCAGGCTTCGGAATCAGGTCAAAATAAAATCCGGACTCATGACAAACATTCCAAAAAAAGCAGAATCCGCATTCGTTAAAGAAAACATTGATGCACTACTTGAATTTCTGAAAGCCTCTGAAGGTGATGTAAGAATTACACCGG
Organism: Citrobacter freundii; assembly: GCA_003243445.1. Lineage (GTDB taxonomy): Bacteria > Bacteroidota > Bacteroidia > Chitinophagales > Chitinophagaceae > Terrimonas_A. The sequence goes on along the minus strand of QFQQ01000005.1, from coordinate 16,162 downwards.
CACACATCAGCCTGTTTGTAGCGTTATGGCGACGAAAGCAGCTAAATCAGGAAGAACGGATACATTTTTTCCGATATGAACTCTCAGAAATGTGCAAGATTTCCAGTCCTACTACGTTTTTTAACAATCTTCGGGACCTGCACACCTTCGGTTATTTGAAATACACTCCATCGCATAACTCATTTCTAGGAAGTTTAGTTGAGTTTACTTAGAAAAATGCCAATTCGGAGTATTTTATTGTTGTTTGAGAATGATCACCTAAATATATCAAAGTAGTCAGGTTATGAAAAACTTCAACAAAGCTTTTACACAAACTCCTATTTTAAGTCCCATCTCAATAGAAGATCTAATAGCACTTTTCAGACAAATCATTCAGGAAGAATTGACTCAACATACCGCGACTATACCAGTCACTGAAATCAACCATTTCCAAACTCCTGGATTGGTGACTAAACCGCTTTATAAAATGCGGGAAGTTTGCTTATATTTTGGTGTATCACGCCAAACAATTTATGAATGGATGCGAATTGGAAAACTTAAAGCATTTAAAGTGAGATCACGTCTTTATTTCCTGGCGTCCGACTTACAAAACGTTTTGAAATAAACCGTGTCTATGCGAAAGATGCGTTTCTGTGATTGCCTACAAGCAATTCTAAAATGAGACAATAATCAAGACGATTTCTATTTCTTTATTCCTTGATAACTTATTCAATCTCAAAAATGCAACAAAATCTAAGGCCTTGTGACCTACTTCTTCGAACACAATAAACTCAGAGTGAAGTAATTATCAGAATTAATGAAATTTAGCATCGAAGAATCATTCTCTATTTTACTCCATTTACACTCGTCAAAGTTAGCCTGCTAAACAACCTCAGCGAATAGTTGGAACGTTGTAAAATATTAAAGATATTCGATTATGTCAGTTTCGCTGAGTCGTTGTCAAGGACTGTAAAGTCACACGTTAGGAGATGAGTGTAAAACAGGGTTAACTGGTGTTACAAGCTGACAACAAAAAAACGCAACTCTTGAGTGTGCGGGTTATCTTGTCAATACTTTACTGAATGGATAAAAGGTGGTGGAGCTGACATCACCCTGCGCTGCGTGATCGGCAGGCAGCACGGTCTATGAGCTTCCCGCTAATGATCCGTGTTATACGTTGCCGCTGCCGGAATATGTAGTGCGAGAAAGAGAATGGAGCAGAATTAGCGGCTGTATAGTGTTCCTTCAAAAAAAAAGAAATGCCTTTCACCGGCATTTCTTTTTAAAAGCATACTTATTTTTTTTCCTCCCGGTATTTCAACCGGCGATTATTGAACGCCTGCATTTTCCCTTCAAGGATGTCGACAATATGTTTGTTGATGGCCGGGTTCTCGATGGCGCCTGCCACTGCCTTAACGGCATAATCTTTTTCCTTATCAATATCCATGTACACGATCTGCTCCGCGTCCGCGACAATGGCAAGGTTCGGGTTATGCGTCACCATGATGATCTGGCGTTTCGACTTGGCGGTTTTGATATAGGGCACCAGTATTTCGGCCACACTCTGGTTGTCCAGGTTGTCTTCCGGCTGATCGATCACCAGCGGTTTATTATCCTTGTCCAGTACCAGATAAAAGATGAGCAGCAGGCCCCCCTTTTCCCCGGGAGACAATTGCTTCAGGCTTTTGCCGTTCAACCGCAGATCATACTCCGGTTCCAGATACGCGAGTGTCGTCAGGTAATTGTACAAATCGCCCTTGCGACCTTCTTTGTAATGCAGGTTTTTTCCGAGCAGTTTTTTGACAAAGGCGATGATATCGTCGATCTTGTCAAAATCGTGTTCTTTAACGAGATCCCGGACCGGCTGATCACCGACCTGGTATAAATCGCCGTACTTGTTCACGTAATCAAAGAGACGATTATAAAAATACCGGTCTATTTTAAAAGCTGTTTCCAGGGAGATGTTCTGTTCCGCCGAATACTCTTTCAGCACTTCGGAGATCGACGTTTTGATTTTATTATAGATGGCCTGCACCTCCTGTTTGGCGGCAAATATCTGTCGCATCAATGCTTCCTGCGCCAACACCAATTTCTCCAAGTCCTTGTCCACCCCGGTATCGATGTAAGCCAGTTCTGTTTCAAAATACACCAGACTGTCGATCTTTTCACTCGTTCCGATGATCTCTGCGCGCCGGACCTCCCAGGCTTTTAGCCGCTGTTCATATTCCTGGTAGTCCCTCAGCGGCTTTGCCAACTCAACGCCCAGCAGTTCCTGCGCCTTGCGTTTTGCCTGCAAGTCCTGTACGAGGCTGGTTCCTTTTGCTGTTTCCTGGTCCTCGCTCAGGGTCTGGGATAAGGCGGCGACCCGCTCCTGCTCCGCTTTGATGAACTGGTCTACCGGTGCGGTGGTAATTGTCATTGTGGTCAGTGCCCGGATGTCCAGCCCCAACCCGGCATAATGATCCGCCCGGTTCTGTTGCCAGGTTTCAAAACGTTCTTTCGTCGACACCAGTTCCTGCAGTACCAATCCGAGTTCCGATAACCGCAGGCGGCTGCCGGCAAGTTGCTGCCGTTGCGCCTCGATCGCCTGCTCCAACCGGCTGATTTCTTCATTAAGCCCGGCCAGCTCCTGTACTTTTAATTTCTGTTCGGTGGACAGTGAGGCATCCAGCGCCGGATTGGGTACCGGTACGATGCCCTTTTTTTCTTCTTCATGAGCAGCCAGTTCGTCCTTTCGACCCTGTCGTTTATTTTCGAGCACCTGGCGGTAAGCCGGTTCTTTTTTTTCTAACAGGTGAATCAGTTCTTTATTGACGGCTTCCAGGTCATTTTTCAAATCCACGATTTTTTGCGCGATTAGGCTGGTCATGTGTTCGCGCAACTCGTCAAAATCGCGCTTCCCCAATTTTTCGGAGTCTTCCAGCCGGGAAAAAACCACTTTATTGATTTCTTTCTGAAAACGTCCATCCTCACTATTGCAGAGCTTTTCCAGGTAGGATTGCGGCAGGTATTTTATACGTTCCACGTTGGTGAGATCCACATTTTCCGCCAGTCCTTTGCTCGTCGTGGCCTGATCCAGCCATTCCAGCGTCGCTGAAAAATTTTCTGCATAGCCTTTCTGACAAAACTTCTGGCTGTTCAAAAAAGAAAAATCAGCCTTGTCGACGTGCGCGTTGCCGAGCAAACCCAAGATATCCGCGATCGCGCTTTTGCCTTTTCCTTTGTTCCCGATCAGCGCGGTCAGTTCAAAACCCAGAGGTAACACGAAACCACTGAACCATTTTCCATTTTTCTGGTCATACTCCTTCAGCCCATTCACGCGAAGGGATTTCAGGTAACAATGTTTTGCCTGCTGGATCCTGGCGCGCAGCGGCGGGTATTTGCCGATGAACACGCGGCCTTTGGGTTCGAATAAGATTTGCCGTATGCCCTCAAACGTAGGATCAGCTTTGACCCAGCAATATCGTTCGAGGTCTGGTTCAAACAATTTTTCACTATTGTGCGCATCCGACCCCCACAGACAAGGTTTCTGTGTCTTGAATTCCTTCAGAAATTTGTCCAAGCTTTCGGCTTTCTCCCCTAACCCAAACGCGATGGTTGCCGGATTCGCGCTCATGAAGGCATGCGCGGCTGAAAGCAGGATCTTCCGCGTCAGCCCGTCCTGGCTTTTCCACTGGATCTCCGACAGGTCTTCGTCGGATGGCACTATAGTCAGGTATTTATTAAGGAAATCGTTGTTTCCTGTCAGCATTTCTATAATCTCTTGATCATCCACCACTGCGTGCGTCATCCCTACCCGCAGATCCTCCCCCTCGATGCCGGGCTGCTCCTCTTTGAGTCGCTTCCCCAGTGCTCTTAAATTGTCGACCTTGAGTTTGTTCAGCCTGTGCTGTTGTGCAGGCTCTGCCTCATATACGAAATTGAGGTTGTGCAGAAAATTTTCTTCCATCTGCTTAATGGAAAGTTCATTAGAGAGCAGGACATGGAAGTTGACCCGGCCCGCTTCCGTCTTTTTTTTACCGCCCTCCTGGATCTTGTTAATCTGTATGATTTTGTTCAGCCGGAACTCGACATTCGGTAGCACCAGGATTTCCCTGATCGACTGGAGTTCTTTCTCTGTAAAAAGTGTTCGGAGCTTTGGCTCATTTTCCAGGTATTCGGTCCTGATCTTTTTATAGCCGTCAATGGTGAAATAATCGGTAATCCCGATCACTTTGACATTTTTTTCGATCGCTTTGGTAAAAAGCTCTTTTACATAGGCATCGAAGTCTTTTGTAAAATTGTTTTCCAATGCAGAGAGGGGCGTGTGGATATGAAAATCGCATTTGCGCCAGATGGATCCCCGTGGATCATTCATGGTAAGGTTTTTTGGTGGTTGTGGTGCAAAATAAACAAATTCCCGCCCGCGGTCAAGAGCGTAGTGGGCAACAATTTACCACTTCCTTCCTTTGCGAATAAGAGAACACCACCGGCTGATAGCCGGTGACTTTATCATCATATGCTGCTTAGTCTGGCAGTTTGGCAGTTTCTCCCGCAGTTACTTGCACTTCCCGCCTCGCCATGAGAATACTAATAGCCTTATGATAAAAGACGAAACTAGCTTTAGCCTATTTACATGAAACGCCATACATCACCTTGCCCCGGCTCGAACGCTACGAAAGTTGATCCAAGATTTTTTTTCGAACTACTCATCGAATTATGCCGGTGAAGGGATATTTTTAGATATTCACTAGACATTTTGCAAATCACCACGCCATGCATCTTTTTATTGACACCAATATCTTTGAACAAGATCCGTACTGGAAAAACTCATATGCTCAAATCCTGCTGGCACAGGCACAACAAAAAAAAATAAAGCTATACCTGTCCGAAATTGTTTATGAAGAACTTCGCCTGCATACCGCTCGGAATCATAAGAAGACTGCCAGAGAGCTGGGATCTGCCCGGATTGAACACAACAAATTCCTCCCTAAAAATAGTGAACCCATCGCCAGCTCTGACCCCACCCTTGAATTTGAAGCATTTTATGATCTCCTTGAAACAGATTACTATTTAACCAGACTAGGCTATGAGAAAATCTCGTTCGAAAAAGTGATGGATCGGGTACTGAAACGAGAAAAGCCTTTCAACGATGATAAAACCGAAGTCAAAGATTGCGGCATCTGGTTAACTTACGCAGAATATGCCGAATCAAGGAAATTAGCGCACTGTTATTTACTGACCAATAACAAAAAGGATTTTTATGAAAAGAGTCCTCTTTCTGAAAATCCTACAGAATATAAGATCCATGCGCAACTTGAACGCGACAGCCGCAAATTCCGTGGTTTCCCTTCAATCAAGGACTTTCTTCAACTGATCATTGAACCGAAGATCAAAGCTTCTGAAAAGTTCCAGGCCTGGCTGGATAAAACACGCATCAACAATGTTTTTATCATTGACGTATTGAAACGAACAATGGGCAATGAGATCGAAAATAAAATCAACCGTTTTGTCGACAGGTTGGAAATTATGAACGTATACGACGAGCAGGAGTGGCCGTTTGTAGGTGAAATCCAGCTCAATGAGCTGGATTGGTACGATTGTCAGGAAATAGAGAAGGTCACGCTGGAAGACTCTGCCGTCGTTTCGGCGGTCCTTAATTTTACCCTGACCGTAGAGGGACACGCCTATAATCCTTCGCATGATGATGAAAACAGCAAATACTATTCGTTGGGCGAAAAAAATATCGAAGTTGACGTCTTTGTCTCATTTACACTTAAAACGGAAGCCGTAGTAGAGACCTTCGATATCACCGATATAGAATTAAGAAGCTGACGACTTGCTAATTCTTCAACTGAACGGCTATATGAAGGAACAAGACGAGTAGTTTCAAATGGCCAACAGAATTGACATGGTCATAATGATCAACGCTGCCAGAAACGACAATAAGGTCAAAACATACGGAAGATTCCTAAGCCGATTCCACAACTTAACATTGTAGCCAAATCTCCGTTCACCTAAAGTGAATGCACGCTCGGCTTTTTTTATAGTTACTTCCTTTTAATCTTGTACGCAGTCTCGTCAACGGACGCCAAGTAACCGATCGCTATGTCAAGTTCTTTTTTTCATGTGCCACCATCTCTTCATAACGCCGCTTCAGCCGGGATTCTTCATTCTTTTTCTCGGTCTCCGTCAAAGCTCTTTGAATGGGAATTTCCGCCTCAAAACCATTTCTCAGCAACCTAAACAATTCATCAAACGATTTTTCTTCCAACTTTTTCTCCAATACGATCGATGTCATAGAAATGGCTGTCGAAAACAACATTAAATTAGCCCCCGAGCGATTTGTGCAGCACCATCGAAGCAAGGACAAGTAGCAGAATATAATTTCTAATATAATTGCATTCCGCCCCCTCAGCGACTGATTTCTTTACCGGTCTTAAATCTGTCCATTTATTAGACAGGTACAGCCGAATACTGCAAACGAATACAAGTGGCGAGCAGTTCCTGCAGCATATTAAAAACATCTTCCATTTTTGGTCCCAAAACAGTCTTACCTATTTCGGGATTGTAACCAAATTCCTCCCCGACAAATGGAAATGCATTTCTCAGCGCCATCATATCTGCACTCACTTTCTCGTCCAACACCTTTGAATAAATTTGCGTAGTTGTTATACTTCGGTGGGCAAGCATTTTTGACACTGTTTCAATTGGCACTTTTTTACTCAGCGTCACGGTTGTAGCAAATGTATGGCGAGCAATATGTGTCGTAAGTTTTTTGTTAATTCCACAAAGTGTTTGAATCTCCTTTAAATACTCATTAGACTTCTGGTTGCTTCGAACAGGAAGACATCTGCCACTTTCAATCAAGGTAGGATCAGTAGCATATTTAGCCAAAATCTTTTCAGCTACCGGAAGCAGTGGAATATTAGATGTTGTTTCTGACTTCTCGCGGGTGCATCGAATCCATTTATACCCATCGTTACCAATAAAAATATCTTGTTGCTTTAGTTTTTTCACGTCAGCGTATGATAATCCGGTATAGCAAGAAAACAAGAATATGTCTCTGACCACCGTTAACCGCTCTGTGGTAAATTGCTTATTCGACAGAGCTTTAATTTCATTATCCAACAAAGGTGTTCGATCTACCTTTTTCTTCTTTCTGGTAAACCCAAAAAACGGGTCTGTGACCAGCCATTTTTTCATAAGACAGGTCTTGATCACTTTGCGCAGATTTGTCAGGTACTTTATCGTTGAATTATGATTGCACTTCCGGATAGTCTTAAACCAGAATTCAAATTCTTCAATGAACTCATAGTTCAGCTTCGTAACATTAATGTCATCGAGCCCATATTTGAATTGCAGGAATCGAACAGTATGAGCATAAGTCGTCTCAAATCGAACGTATGTTGCTTCTGCATAGTCAATCCCCACCAAAGCCTCCATCTTCTGATTATGCAGAGCGAATGCTTCCAAAAGGGTATGTTGTTGGTCTGGTATAGGTTGATCTTGTACCAGGCATTTGAGCCGCTCAGCGGTGATCTCTAGCCCCATCTCCATTAGCTTTGTCTTGGATGCATAAACTTTCGCTTGAATCGCGTCCAAGTAACGATTAATGGATTTAGCTTCATCGGTCCTGCCATTCAGCCGACCCGCAGAAGAATTCCATAACCCCCGATTGCAGCTTCGCTTACAGCTCAGTTCTTTGGGTTCTTCGTTAACGGTGATCTTCAGATAGATCGGAACTGGGTCGCCTAATCTATGCACTTTCGGTTTTCTAAGAAAGAACATCAGTCCAAAACTCTTCTCCATTTTACTCCATTTACACGGGTTAAAGTTAGCCCGCTGAACAACCTCAGCGGATAGTTTGAACCTTGTAAAATGTTAAGAGATAGTCCGTTGTGTCAGTTTCGTTGAGTCATTGTCAAGTACTGTGAACTCAATGAAGAACACACCAGGAAATGAGTGTAAAAGAGGGTTAATTGGTGTCACCAGCTGACAACAAAAAACCCGCAACTCTTTGAGTCTGCGGGTTATCTTGTCAATACGTTATTGAACTTGTCAATAGGTGGTGGAGCTGAGGGGATTCGAACCCCTGTCCAAACACATTCTCCAAAAGCTTTCTACATGTTTATTTCATTATTGTTTGTCGGCGTTATACAGGAAATGAACAAACCAACATAACACTTAGCTGGATGGTCTTAAGCAATGAGCACAGCCTTTCATTGCAGCAACCTGTTTTGTTTTTAAGTCGGCGGCGGGGCGTGGTAACAGATCAACCGGCCCGGCGGCCCTAATGACTAACTAATCACTGATTAGGCAGCCATGGCATACTGAGTATTGCCATTTATGGTTTGAATATTCAGATTTACGTGCTAATTATCCAACGCACGACATGCTTACACTTCCAAAGATCTATGCTGTCAAAACCGGTACAGCCCCGGAGCAAATGCAAAAGTAAAAAGTAAAAAGTAAAAATTCAAAAGTAAAAACCTCCCAATGCGGGAGGTCTTTACAAGTATGATATTTTTACTTTTGAACTTACTTTATTTCCCCCAGCCAAACCAATCATTACCATTGGCATATAACATCAAAGCAAGCAACAATACCATTCCGACCATTTGGGCATATTCGAGGAATTTCTCGTTGGGTTTGCGTCCGCTGACGATTTCGTAGAGGGTGAACATCACGTGACCGCCATCCAGCGCGGGGATCGGCAGCAGGTTCATGAATGCGAGGATCACGGAAAGGAATGCGGTGATCTTCCAGAACGCTTCCCAATCCCAATAGGTCGGGAATACGGAACCTATCGCTTTGAAACCACCCACACCTTTATAGGCGCCGGTCTCCGGGTTCAGGATCAGTTTGAACTGGTCTATATAACCACCCAATGCTTCAAATGTTTTCGATACACCTGCAGGAAACGCAGAGAAGAAACCATATTTGGTATGGATCACTTTGTATACACCCAGGCTGTCATATTGCATATCATCCAGCAAAGCAAGGCCCAGCCTTCCGTCCGCATTTACTTTTGAAGTCAGTTTTACCGTATCGTTATTGCGTTTTACGAGTATGTCCACCGTCTTGTTGCCAAATGGCTTTGCTGCTTCATTCACCTGATCAATGAACTGCACCGGTGTACCATTTACCGATACGATCTGGTCGAATGGTTTTAAGCCGGCCTGTTTACCATAGGCAGTATCCTTATCAGCATAGACACCAACGATTGCAGGAAGACGTTCAGTGATCAGAATGCGTTTTTTATCTTTACGGGTGATGAATTTATCGACAAGATCGATCGGCAGATCCAGTGTTTTCATCTCACCGTTCCTTTCCAGCAATACTTTCCTTCCACCGATCAGTACTTTCATTTGTACCTCGTCGAAGTTCTTGATCGTATCACCATTCACCGCAATGATCTTATCGCCGTTCTGAAAGCCAAATTTGTGCATCACCGAATCCACCACCCAGATACCATTCTTTACACTTGCGTTCGGGGTTTTCTTTTCACCCCAGATCATCAGCACAAATGCATACACCACAAATGCCACCAGCACGTTCATGATGATACCACCTAACATGATGATCAACCGTTGCCAGGCCGGCTTGCTCCTGAATTCATAAGGCTTCGGCGGCAGCTTCATTGCCTCTTTATCCATGCTCTCGTCGATCATACCGGAGATCTTCACATAACCACCCAGCGGAAGCCAGCCGATACCATACACTGTATCTCCCACTTTCTTCTTCACCAGTGCAAACCACGGATCAAAGAACAGGAAGAACTTTTCCACCCGGCAACCAAACCAGCGGGCCGTTATATAGTGACCGAACTCATGCAGCACGATCAGGATCGAAAGCGCCAACAGTAACTGTCCCACCTGCACACTGACTGCTGCCCAATTAATTGCCAGTAAAATCATATATCTAAATTCGTTGAATGCTGAATAACGCCCGCAAATATCCGGTAAACCGGGGAGATTCGGGATGCCGCTCGTGAATTATTTGAATTCCTTAAGAGATCGGGGTCTGTTGTCCGTTGACCGTTGTCCGGCGAAACAATCGCTGTTTGTATTCCGACAGCGGTCAACGGACAACGGACAACCACCTACCTAAGGGCAACTTACAATTTAATGATATCCGCCGCATACGTCCTCGCCTCCCCGTCACTCTCAAAATATTCCTCCAGTGTAGGATTTGCCACAAACGGCACTTTCTGCATCACTTTCTCGATAACGTCGGTCATGTCAAGGAAATTGACGCGGTTGCGGAGAAAAGCGTATACAGCCACTTCATTGGCCGCATTCATTACCGCAGGCAGGTTGCCGCCCTTGCCCAATGCTTCGATGGCAAGCGCAAGATTGCGGAAAGTGCGCAGATCGGGTTCCTCGAATGTCAGTGTGGCAAATTTCCTGAAATCAAGGCGCGGGAAATCGTTGGGGATGCGCTGCGGGAAAGCCATCGCATACTGGATCGGCAGTTTCATATCAGGCAGGCCCATCTGTGCTTTGATACTGCCATCCTCGAACTGCACCATGCTGTGGATGATGCTTTGCGGATGCACCACCACCTGGATCTGGTCAGGTTCAAGATTGAACAACCATTTCGCCTCGATCATCTCCAGGCCTTTATTCATCAGCGTAGCAGAATCAACAGTGATCTTCGCGCCCATGCTCCAGTTAGGATGCTGCAACGCATGTTCGCGTTTTACATTCACCAGGTAGTTAGGTTTCTTTCCAAGAAACGGACCTCCTGATGCGGTAAGAATGATCTTCTCGATCTTATTGCGTGACTCACCAACCAGGCACTGGAAGATCGCCGAATGCTCTGAATCCACCGGGATCACCGGTACACGATGCTCCACAGCCTTGCGCATCACGATATCGCCTGCCACTACCAGTGTTTCCTTATTGGCCAGCGCAACCGCCTTATTATTTTCGATGGCTTTGAGTGTTGGCTTCAATCCGGCATAGCCGACAATAGCGGCCAGCATCAGGTCATATACATCCATTGCCGCTACTTCTTCCAGCGCACGTTCACCGGCAAATACTTTTATATTGGTATTGGAAAGCGCCTGTTTTACTTTGGCATATTTTCTTTCATCACCGATCACTACGATATTTGGATTGAACCGTAGCGATTGCTGGATCAGCAATTCCTCGTTGCCATGCGCCGTCAACACCTCTGCAGAAAACTTATCAGGGTTGGCGGCTATTACCTCCAGCGCCTGCGTTCCCACGGAGCCGGTTGATCCGAATATGGCAATGCGTCGAATGGGTTGATCAGACATAGCAGTTCAAACTTTAAAAAGATTTTATGTTGGGTTAATAGGTTTTAAAAGTTCCAGAAGTTCCATGGGTTTCAGAGGTCCCAGAGGTTGGCTGTCTGAGAGATGTAATAGGCTTTCCTCGTTGAAGTCAACCTATGAAACCTTTTAAACCTATGAAACCCCTGGAACCTTTCTCTCAAGTTTCCGTCCAGGGTGCAAGTTCGCTCGCAATCTTCCTGTCGTTACTCAACCTTGGCACCTTATTCTGTCCACCCAGTTTACCGATCGATTTCATGTAATCGATAAACCCGTTCTTTCGGATCCTGGTGATCCTGAGCGGTTCGAGGATGCTGCCGGTGATCAGGTCATCATAATAGACATTTTTCTGGCGGAGATTGTCGTCAAGCTTTTTCAGGAAGGCCTGCATATCGGATGGTTCGTGTTCGAATTCGATAAACCATTCGTGGTATGATTTGCCGGCATCACTGCTCACAAAGGGAGCAACAGTGAACTCGGTCACATGAGCATTCGATTCTTCCGCAGCTTTCTTCATGCTGTATTCCACTTCCTCTCCTATCACGTGTTCACCAAACGCGGAAATAAAATGTTTGATCCGGCCTGTTACCACCAGTCTGTACGGATTGGTAGAAACAAACCGTACGGTATCTCCAATATTATAACCCCATAATCCGGCATTGCTGTTGATGATCAGTGCATAGTTCTCACCCACCTTTACATCAGCCAGAGAAAGACGTGTCGGATTCTCATTGAAGATCTCACCAGCCGGCACAAATTCAAAGAAGATCCCGTCGTTTGTATTTAACAGAAGCCCTTCTGCTTTCATTGTATCCTGGAAGGCAAAAAATCCTTCGCTCGCAGGATACAGTTCCACGCAATCAACCTTGCGGCCGATGCTTTCAAACAACCGGGCTTTATATGGTTCGAAGTTCACCCCGCCCTGCATCATTACGCTGAAGTTAGGGAACAGATCGCCGATCTTTTTTCCGCTGCGGCGCATCAGTTCATCAAAATACATCTGGATCCATGGTGGGATGCCGCTGATCAGGGTCATGTCTTTATTGATCGTTTCATCCACGATCTTATTGAGCTTGGTTTCCCAGTCTTCAATACAATTCGTTTCGTAAGAAGGCAGTTGATTGGAGCGGAGATAGGCAGGAATCTGGTGGTTGGCAATACCGCTGAGACGGCCTGTTGGGATGCCACCAACCCTTTCCAGCTCGGGAGAACCGGATAAAAAGATGAGTTTACCGTCGAAAAAACGGGTATTTCCTGTTTCAGCCACATAACACAGTGCGGCATTTCTGGCGGTACTGAAGTGATTATCCACCGAATCCTTGGTGATCGGGATATATTTTGTTCCGCTGGTGGTGCCGGAAGTTTTGGCGAAATAGAGTGGCTTTCCTTTCCAGAGCACATTATGTTTGCCTTCTTTTATCTGGTCGATATAGGGGCGCATTTGCTCATAGTCGCGGATCGGTACAGCCTGTTTGTATTCTTCGTAAGTGGTGACTTTATCCAGGCCTGCGTCTTTTCCGAACTGAGTGTTCCGGCCTGTTTTGATCAGCATTTTCAGGATGGCTTCCTGGTCCTGCACTGCGGTTGCCATTCCCCGCTGGATTTGTCTATATATATATGAAGCGAATGGCTTCGCCAGTAATGACTTGATTTTCAAAACACTAATATTTTTTGGGCATTAGAGCCCGGTTTTTCCAATGGCATTCGGCCTTACTGAAGGGGCAAAGATAGGCTTTCAAGGATGCAAAACCTTGATAACGGAGTGGCGATGTTCGATGACCGATGGCCGATGGTCGATTTAAAGTCCTTCAGAATCAGGAATCTTTATAGAATTGGAGCCAAAAGTCGTTATTGACCCTCGAACATCGGGCATCGGTCATCGATTTTTGAATTTTCTATTTGGGAAGATCGTTCTTTCCCCTTACCTTTGCGTCCCTAATTATAGATTTATGATAGCAGTAGTAAAAGTAGCCGGCCAGCAATTCAAGGTTGAAAAAGACCAGACTTTGTTCGTTCCTCGTGTTGAGGGCAATGCCGGGGATAAATTAAACCTGGAAGTTTTGTTGGTGGATGCCGATGGTAAACTGTCTATTGGTTCATCTGTAGGTGCGAAAGTAGAAGCAGAGATCGTTGGTCAGGTGAAAGGTGAGACAGTGATCGCCTACAAACAAAAAAGAAGAAAAGGCTTTCACAAAAAGAAAGGCCATCGTACTGCTTATACAAAGATCAAAGTAACAAGCATCGCTTAATTAATTTCCTAATAAGAGATTCCGAATTCCGGTTGATACTTATGTGGAATTAGGAATAGCATTAAAAAATCATAGCTATGGCACACAAGAAAGGTGAAGGTAGTGTAAAGAACGGCCGTGACTCACAAAGCAAACGTTTAGGCGTTAAGATCTTTGGTGGTCAACCTGCAATATCTGGTAACATCCTCGTTCGTCAGCGTGGTACAGAATATCATCCTGGTAAAAATGTTGGTGTTGGTAAAGACTTTACCCTGTTCGCACTGAACGATGGTATCGTTGAATTCCGTAAAGGAAAAAACAACAGAACAGTAGTTTCTGTAAACATAGCAGAAGCCTGAGTTTGTTGATTGCCATTTTTTTGTGGAAAAAAAATTTGGGTAGTATAAAATAATTATTATTTTTACTATTGATAACCCATTTTACTAAACATTAAATTCTACAAAAATGGCAACTAAGAAAAAAGCAGCTAAAAAAGCAGCTCCAAAAAAAGCAGCTAAGAAAGCAGCTCCAAAGAAAAAAGCAGCTAAGAAAAAAGCAGCTAAAAAGAAATAAGTTTAAAACTTATTCGAACTTATACAAGTCCTGGCGAAAGCCGGGACTTTTTCGTTTCCGTCCGCCCGGATCTTAGTGAACTATGGTTGCTATCTTATTAAACCAGGTCCGGGCTGACAGGGAAATAACTTTACGCTATTCTTTCCCACCTCAATACGTAGGAGACTGATCTGCGTATTCCGCGTTATCATCATTCGGCGTTTTCAAAAGAGAAGATCACTAACAAAGGGCAGACTGATAAAATATGCGAAATCTGCGGGATCCTACTCCCCTTCTCATAAATTTGAGTCTTCAATCAACCCGCATGGACAACGCCGCAATTGCAGACAACTTTTCCCTTCTCTCCAAGCTAATGGACATACACGGAGAAAATTCCTTTAAAACAAAGACCTACTCCATCGCAGCGTATCACATAGAAAACCTGGATGTACAGATAAAGGATACGCCAAGGGAAGATCTGTTCCGGTTAAAAGGAATTGGTGAAAGCATCGGCAATAAAGTAGTGGAGATGCTCGAAACAGGTAAACTCTCTGTACTGGATGAATACATGATGACCACTCCCGCAGGTGTTGTGGAAATGCTCAACATAAAAGGTATCGGACCAAAGAAGATCCATACGATCTGGAAACAGATGGAGATTGAATCGCTTGGTGAATTATTGTACGCATGTAATGAGAACCGTCTTACGCTCTTCAAAGGCTTTGGAGAAAAGACACAGCAGAATGTACAGGAAGCGATTGAATTCTATATGCTCAACCAGGGAAGCTTTCTTTACGCACAGCTTGAAGAAATATTTCCGCAGGTGGATGGTTACCTGAAAAAATTATTCGGTGCAGATAAAACAGCCGTGACCGGCGCTTATCGCCGCCAGGAACTCACGATCGATGAACTGGAATATGTGGTGCTGGATGAAGCGGAGAATGTAAAGCCGAAGTTCCAAAGCGCACAACCACCGGAATTACTGGAAGATTCTTCAGCCACCCTTTTATATAAGCTGAAGAATGGATTGAAACTCCGTTTGTATACCGGCGGAACAGATCTTGCGGAGCAATTATTCCTCACTTCCGGTTCCATTGAATTCATCGATGCATTTGAGGAACAGTTTCCGGCACGCAATTATGCAGGCACGGGCGCTGTTACAGACGAAGCTATCTTTACCCGCGCAGGATTACCCTATATCCTACCCTGTCTCCGGGAATCCGCTGCTATCATCGATAAAGCAAAAAATAACCAGCTGCCGGTATTGATACAACCCGGCGATGTAAAAGGCGTGATCCATAACCATAGCAACTGGAGCGATGGTGCCAATACGATCGAAGAAATGGCGAAGGAATGCATCAGCAAAGGTTTTGAATACCTTGTAATGTCCGATCACTCAAAAGCCGCTGCGTATGCAAAGGGCTTATCGGAAGAAAGGATCAAAGAACAGCATAAACAGATCGATGAGCTGAATAAAAAGCTGGCCCCCTTCAGGATCTTCAAGAGTATCGAGTGCGATATTCTTACAGACGGCAGCATGGATTATACGGATGACGTACTTGCTTCATTCGACCTGGTGATCGCATCTGTACACAGCAACCTGAAGATGACAGAAGAAAGAGCCATGGCACGCATTCTTAAAGCGATCAGCAACCCCTATACAACCATTCTCGGCCACCCTACAGGCCGTCTTTTGCTTAGCCGTAAAGGTTATCCGCTGGATCATAAAAAACTGATCGATGCCTGCGTTGAACATAATGTGGTAATAGAGATCAACGCTCACCCGCGCCGCCTTGACCTGGATTGGAAATGGATCCCTTATGCTATTGAAAAGGGCGCGCTTGTTTCCATAGATCCGGATGCACACCACCTGGATGGCTTTGCGGACATAAAGTATGGCGTGCTGGCTGCGCAGAAGGGAGGATTGACGAAGGAGAGGAACCTGAGTAGTTTTGGTTTGAAAGAATTTGAAGAGTTTTTAAGTAAAAGAAAAAAACAAAAGGAAGGAACAGCGTAGGGGCCCACTCTAAATCTCCCCCTTTGGGCTAATCGTTACCCAAATTTTCGGACTTGCGTAAGGTTCCTCCTCCGGCGGACACGTCCCGCTGATTCCGCAGATTTT
>QFQQ01000046.1 GCA_003243445.1 Citrobacter freundii | reverse complement strand
TTACGATATAAAATGAAAAATCTTTAAAAAACGACCTAAAGTCTCCCCTGAAGGGGGAGATTTAGAGGGGGCCCTACGCTGGGCGATCGAATAGCTTTCCGTGAACTAAACGATATTGAATTTAATTATGGGTGCAGAATGCACGATCCATAAGCCGTTGAAGGCATCTTCCCAACAGGCCGCTGTTATAATGCCTTGCACAACAGATCACCACTGTCGTGCTATGCACCCGTACGGCTTCTGTGAAAGGTTGTATTACATACATATCCGCCGTCATTATATCCATCAACATTCTTTCAACAATATTTCTTCCGATCATTTACCCGCAAAAAAAACCGCCTCACTTGAAAGTGACGCGGTTGTGTTGCAGGAGTTGCAACTGCTTTTAACCGAATAAACCACCATCTTGAAGAAGTTCCAGGTTAAGAATACTCTCTTCCTTTCACCTCTTTTAGTCTCTTAGCTGAACAAGCCACCTTTTTTCAGGGTTCTTGTCGATTCTCCGATTTTGAAACCGTTATGATAGATCTCAATTTTGTAATCACCTTTTTGGAAGTCTTCCTGACGGATAGGGAACTGTACTGCTTTACGTGTACCTTGTTCGTATTCTACAGGAACTTTTGTAGTGAATGTTTTGTCGCCATCAGTACGTGTAGTCAGTGTACCTGAACCCAGTGATGGATCAGAGATCACTTTACCGTCCGGAGCTGTTACCATGATATACATGTCAGCAGGACCTGATTTAGCGATACGGTTTTCGATATCAAAAGAAACAACCAGTTTGTCTACACGTTTTGCAGTGGTGCTTACTTTTTCTTTACCGTTTTTCTTTTCGTTGATCGGAGTGATCTGAATGTTTGCTGCGCTGAAAGTAGAACCTACGTCAACTGTTTGAGACAGGGCTTCTTTTTCTGCAGAAGAAGTTTGGAGGTTTTGCTCCAGCGTTTGCTTCTCTGTAGTCAGCTGTGTGTTGTTAGCTGTCAGCTCCTGGTTTTCTCCAGTCAGACGTGATACTTCCTGCTCCAGGTTAGCGATCTTGTCATTCAGTTCAGCGATCAGCGTACGTGCTCTTGCCAGTTCAGCATCAGAAGCATTTTTCTTGCTGAGGATGCTGCGGATCTCTGCTTTTTTGGAATCGATATCTTTTTGCAGAGAGGTTTTTTCACCTTGCAGGTTATTGTTTGCACCGGTGATTGAGTCAAGACGCATTTCAGCTTCATCATACATCAGTTTGAGTGAATCACGCTGAGACATAAAGTTGTCCGACTGAACCTGGGCAACCTGAAGTTTTTCGCCAGAGTCATTTTTATCCCAGAGGAGATAACCCCAGGTGCCGAGCAATGCGGCTGCAAGAATACCTATTAATAAATTACGACTGCCGCGGTTCTGTGGCGCTGGTGGCTGATTTTGCGGCGTAGCAGATGGATAATTCGTGTTTGCCATATAGAGTGGGTTTTAAATGTTTAAAATTTTTAAATGTAATACTTCTCTTTTGTTTCGTTAAATGATTAGTAAACTTTCAGTATGAACGGTGGTTTTTTACAGCATCGTTGGATCAAAACATTCGTATAATCCTCATGGATTTTAATTACTTCGGTTAAATTTCATTTCGCGAAATTTGCGTTCGGAAATTCGCGTTGTCAATTCCGAAAACCGTGCCAGAAAGTTTTTTTTGGGCGTGCAAAACTTTGGAAACGCGATCCGGAAAAAATGGCTAAAGCCTGTATCTTAGCTTCTTATGGCGGTTGAAAAAATCATAGCTGAATGGAAAAAGGGGGTATTCAAACCCGTTTACTGGCTCGAAGGTGAAGAGGAGTATTTCATCGATAAAGTGATGGATTATGCTGAACATCATCTTTTGCCCGAAAGCGAAGCCTCGTTTAATCTATCCGTTTTTTATGGAAGAGATTCTTCCTGGGCGGATATTGTAAACGCATGCAGACGTTATCCGATGTTTGCTGAACGGCAGGTGGTGCTGCTCAAAGAAGGGCAGCAAATGCGTGATATAGAAAAGCTCGAAGGATATGTGGAGAACCCTTTGCAGTCGACCATTTTTGTTGTGTCTTATAAAGACAAAAAAGTAGACGGGCGAACCAAATTTGCAAAAGTGCTGAAAGAAAAAGGTGTCTTCATCAGCACAAAAAAGATCTATGACAGCCAGTTGCCTGAATGGACGCAGGAATTGCTCCGTTCTAAAGAGCTGACCATTTCTCCCAAAGGACTTGCATTGCTGATCGATCATATCGGTAACGATCTTAGCCGTATAGAAAATGAGATCGAAAAGATCTCAGTCAATCTTGCGAAAAGAAAAAATATTGCTGAAGATGACATTGAAGAATTTGTCGGCGTAAGCAAAGACTTCAATGTATTTGAATTACAGGCCGCACTCGCAAAAAAGGATCTTGCGAAAAGCATCCGCATCATCCAGTATTTCGAATCAAATCCCAAAGCAGCACCTATACAACTGATCCTGCCATCTCTTTATGGTTTTTTCAGCAAGGTCTTCATGATCTTCGGTGCAGGATCTTCCGATGAAAAAGCCATCGCCACCGCTATCGGCGTAAGTCCCTTCTTTGTAAAAGACTACGTGCAGGCTTCCCGCCTGTACGACTATGCCGGTGTGGAGCGCATCTTACTGCTGCTGCATCAATACAACCTTAAAAGCATCGGCATAAATGCAGCCCCGACGGAAGATGCGTCATTGCTGAAGGAGATGGTGTATAAGATTGTGGCGTAGGGGAGGGGAAGGTTTCAGGGGTTTCAGAGGTTCCAGAGGTTTGAGAAGTTTGGGAGGTTTGGGAGGTTTGGGACGTTTAGACAAGTCTTCAACACAGCAGCCTATTGGGAAAATGCCTCAAACTGCTTATTGATCGCGCATTCTTCACCCACAATTAAAATTGTGGGCTGGTCGCACCTCAAAATAACTGAGCATTTGTTTCCATCAGCTCACTGAATCAATTTTCCGAATGCAGCCTGATCGTTTAGCCCACAATTTTAATTGTGGGTGAGGAATGCACAATCGTGGTGTGTAATAAGCTTGCATTTCAAAGACACAATCAAAAAACTTTAACTGTCTTGTATGGATGGACTGCTAAGCGTCCTGTTTTACCGGACAGCAATCGTCCGAGACCTCAAGTAACCCTCCAACAAACGCGGAAACCTCCCAAACCTCCCAAACGTCCCAAACTTCTCAAACCTCTGGAACCCCTGAAACCTCTGGAACCCCTGAAACCTCTGAAACCCCTAAACCCCTAAACCCCTAAACCCCTAAACCCCTCTGAAACCTCCCCGTAAACACTTTAATTTTTTTTGCCCCCTCAACCCCTTAACTTGCAACTAACTTTTTGAAAAATATACTCAACATGAAAAAAATCTCCCTTCTGTGCCTGGCAGCTTCGCTGTTCTTTCTGACAAGCTGTGAAACTACCCGTGATATCACGATTGATGGTAATGGCAGCGGAAAGATCGTGACAACGATTGATATGAGCCAGCTAGCCGGCATTATGAAAATGTCCGGACAGGGCAAGGAAATGGAAGGTAAAAACCTGGATTCAACTATTTCACTGGCAGCATTTGCCGACAGTATTCCGAATCTCGCTCCGCAGGATAAGGAATTGCTGAAAAAGGGTACAATGGGTATGGTGATGAACCTGGAAGATGAAAAAATGCTGACCAATATCTCTTTTCCTTTCGCTAATGTTTCGGACATCAACAAAGTGCAAAAATTATCCGGCACCCTGCTGCAGCAAATGATGAAAAAGGAAATGGAATCTAAAGGTGGCGCGCCCGGCGGGATACCGGAAGATCAAATGCCGCAGGCATCGTTTGAAGGTTATTATAATACCAGCTTCGCTCCTGGCCTGATCGAAAGCAAACTCGATAAAGAGAAATACGCGAAAATATCAGACGATAAAGCCATCCAGGGAATGAAAGAAGCAGTGGATCAGGGCATGCCGATCGTCAACCGGTACGTGTTCCACCTCCCGAAACCTGCAAAAAAAGTTGAAGGCGCCAGCGTAAAACTTTCCGATGATAAAAAGACTGTAACGGTAGAAGGCGATATGGGCGACTTCTTTGAAGATGCAACAAAGCTTGAGTTCCGCGTAGAATATTGATCGATGCGAACGTTGCGTTAGTAGTAAAAAATAGCAGGAGAGAGCCAATAAAAGATCTTCAGAAAAAGCCAGCTATACTCAATAAAGTTAAAGGTGCGGTAGTTTGACTACTGCACCTTTAACTTTATACAACGGCACTATCACGCAAAATGTCCTGTTCACAGATCAGAGCACGCTTATGCTGTCGATCTTATCCTGGTCGATCTGTTTGATCAGTGCTTCAAGGGAATCAAATTTGATTTCCTCGCGGAGATATTTTTTTACATAGACGCGAAGCGTTTTGCCGTAGATATCCTGATTGAAATCAAAAAGATTTACTTCGATCACCCGTTTTTTGCCATCCACTGTGGGGCGGAAGCCGATACTCATCATTCCCTTTAACCTCGTCTCACCATTGCGGTTGCTTTCATTCAGCACGGAGGCATAGACTGCATAAATGCCGTTGCCCGGAACGATCTTCTCCTCATCTTCCACCTGGATATTGGCGGTTGGATAGCCGAGCTGACGGCCAAGTTTATCGCCATCCACTACAGTGCCGGAGAAGAAGAACTCGTAGCCAAGAAGTTTGTCGGCAATTTCAATACGTCCTTCCAGCAGCGCTTCGCGGATACGGGTTGAACTGATCGCGATCTCGTCCAGTATATGTTTGGGAATTTCCTTTAACTGGTAGTCAAAACGAGACACCATCAGCTCCAGCAGGCGGTAATCGCCTTTTCTCTCCTTGCCGAACCGGTGATCATATCCGATAATGATCGTATGCGGGTTGAACCGTTTTACGAGGAAATGTTCGATATAATCCTCCGCCGTCTGATTGGCAAATGCATCGGTAAATGGCACCACCACCACATGATCAATCCCCAGCTGCTCCAGCAGTTCGATCTTTTCCTCCAGTGTGTTGATCAACCGTATCCCCAATATTGTCGAAGACACTACCTTTCTCGGGTGCGGGTGGAACGTAATGATCACCGTTTCCCCATTCACCGCCCGCGCCTCACTCATCATCTTGTCAATGATCCGGCGGTGTCCGGCATGCACGCCGTCAAAAGTGCCGATCGTTACCACTGCGTTGTTGAAAGAGGGTAACTGATCCAGGTTTTTGTGAATTTGCATAAAGGGGCAAAGATAAGGCATGATCGATGATCGATGTTGGATGGTCGATGGTCGGCTCTGACGTTTGTGGCCCTGTAATGCAAATAGCATTTTCTGGCATCCGGAGGCATCTGTAAAGAAGGTCTGATCCATAGGCATAGTCCTCCATCGACCATCGAACATCTAACATCGGTTCTCTCAAAAATTAGCTACATTCGCGCCACAATCTCCACAATGAGCTTATATACGAAAAGAGGCGTTTCAGCACAGAAAGAAGAGGTGCACGCCGCGACCAAAAAACTGGATAAAGGCCTTTATCCCAAAGCTTTTTGCAAAATTTATGCGGATGTTCTTTGCGGTGATGACAATTGGGTGAATGTGATGCACGCCGACGGAGCAGGTACCAAAAGCATTCTCGCTTACCTGTACTGGAAAGAAACCGGCGACGTTTCCGTCTGGAAGGGCATTGCCCAGGACGCGATCGTTATGAACCTGGATGATCTGCTTTGTGTAGGTATCTACGATCAACTGTTGTTTTCCTCCACTATCGACAGAAATAAACGCCTTGTTCCTGCTGAAGTACTCGAAGCAGTGATCAATGGCACCCAGGAATTCTTTGATAATATGAAGGATTTCGGCGTAAACGTTACTTACATGGGCGGTGAAACAGCAGATGTAGGCGATGTGGTGAGAACAATTGCGGTAAACGGGACCATGACTGCACGCTGGCCAAAATCAAAACTGATCACCAATGAGAAAATAGCAGCAGGACAGGTGATCGTTGGCCTCGCGGGATTCGGTCAGGCTAAATATGAACGATCCTATAACAGCGGACTCGGCAGTAATGGCCTTACCAGTGCGAGACACGATGTATTGCAAAAAATATACGGACAACAATTCCCGGAGTCATTCGACAATGGCCTGGATGATTCAGTAGTCTATATCGGTCCGCATAAGATGAAGGATAAAACAGAGGTGGATGGTCAGCAACTAAACATCGGACAACTGTTGCTTTCACCGACCCGGACCTTTGCACCAATACTAAAAGAGTTGCTGGAAGATCATTTTGACAGCATCAAGGGGCTGATCCATTGCAGCGGGGGCGGTCAGACCAAATGCCTGAAATATGTTCCGGAAGATGTTCATATTGTAAAAGACAATTTGTTTACGCCTCCCGTAATCTTCAATCTTATCCAGCAGGCAAGCGGAGCAGATGACCATGAAATGTACCAGGTATTCAATATGGGTACCCGCCTGGAGATCTATACAACAGAAGCGGGTGCAGCAAAGATCATCGGCGTAGCACAAAAATTCGGCGTGGACGCGCAGGTGATCGGAAGGGTAGAAGAATCCGTACCGGATAAAAGACTGACCATTACCACAACAAACGGGTCAATCCAATATTGATCCTTGCCTGTTAAATGAAATGATACTGCAAAAAAACGAAGAGGTCCCAGGAATGGGACCTCTTTCTATCTAACAATTCAACATAAAACTTGATCTGAGGAGGAGGCTTCAGAAGTGTCAAAGGTTTCAGGGGTTTAATAGGTTTCATAAGTTCACAGGTCGTTTCAGCTACTGACCAACTTATGGAACTAATGAAACCTCTGGAACTTATGGAACCTCTGGATCCTCCTTTATTCTTTTACAAACTTGAACGTCTGTGTTGCATCGTCATTCCCCGTTACGCGCAACAGGTAAGTGCCTGGTGCAAGATCTTTGGTAGAAATGCTGGAGGTGGTTGAGCCTTTCGCAAGTGTAAGACTGTTCCGTGTATAGGTTTTACCATTCATATCCACGATGCTGACTCCAACTGTGCGGCTGTTCTTGCTGTTGAACAGTACAGAAAGATTGTCTTTAACCGGGTTTGGATAAATGGTTGCCGTATTTTCCGGGATTTCGCCTTTGATCTCGCCTTTTTCATTTACTACAGCAAAAACGATCGGTTGAAATTTATAGGAGTTGATCGCAACGCCATTCCTGTAACCCGGATTCCAGTAAGGACTTTTTTCCAGCACACGGATGGCTGCGTCTTCCATTCCATAGCCATGATTGGTGATCGCTTTGAAATCGCTGAGTCTTCCGTCTTTATCAACCTTCATGCGTACAACCACTGTGTACTGACCTGCAGGCGCTCCTTTTTTGAGCGGAGCAGTTGCGTCTACATTTCTTGAAACAAAGTTATACCAGGCAGATGCGCCACCCGGAAATGCGGGTTCTACGTCCAATTGACTGGATGAAACAGAAACTCCGTTCACTTTTCCCGCTCTTGGATAACCTACAACAGTTACTTCTTCGATCTTACTCTTTTCCGCAGGTGTATTTTTGACTTCAACACCCTGTACTTTTTTAGTTGCGTAACCCGTCACTGTTACTTCTTCCAGTTTCGGTTTTCTTTCTTCAACAACTATATCCATCACGCCGGTCCTGACCGTATCAGATTTTTCAATTTGCACGCCGGCGACTTTTTTAGTAACCTGATTGGAAGGAACTAATCTGAGACTGGTTACGGAGTCAATATTGGCTTTTTTTATGCCATAACCAGTAACAACAACGTCTTTCAGATCGTCCTTTATTACAGGTTGCGTTTTGCCGGACACGCCGTCTTTGGTAGTGATCAGCAGTACACCATTCCTGCCTTTTGGACCGTAGAGACTTTCTGCGCTGGCATCTTTCAGTACGGTGATGGATTCAATATCGTCAGGCACGATCTTCGTCAACGTATTCTGATAATCCGCGTTTTCTTTCACCACCCCGTCAAGTACCAGCAACGGCTGTTTATCTGTTTGTATAGTTGTACCTACGAGCTTGACATTGATAATTTTTTTTGCAGGAACTGTATCAATAGTGGCCCCTTTCAATTCAAGTACGCCACCTCTTGCTTTCTCACCGTATTTGGCAAGAGCTTTTTTATCGTTGGCGGGAGTGGAGATCACATATTTTGCATCAATTACAACATCGTTCTTCTTTTCGCCGGTAAAATCTTTGAATTCTTCGCTCGTGTACTCCTTACCATTGAAGATGATCAGGGTCGGAGGGATTTGCTGATTCTCTTTGTTAAATCCATCGCCGGTGATATTGATCACATCTGCTTTTATGTCATAAGGAGCTTTTGATGGGACTGAGTCAGTGATTGCAGTTGGAAGATCAAGTATCGTGATCTCCGGCAGTGGATTTGCTTGTTTTTCTTTGTAGCTGAAGGCAAACAACGTTATCAACAACGCTGCTAATGGTAATACCAGCAGTTTGCGCAGGTATTGGTGACTTGTTTTTTGTGGATTTGTAATCATGGCTATACGTCTTTTTATCTGGTTGTGAAAAAAAGGATGAACGAGTGAATACTGAGTGTTCAACGCCTGCATGAGCAACATTTCCGCATATTCCCATTTCTCTGTTTCATTGCTGGCAAAGCGATCTGCGAGAAATTCATGGATGGCCTTCAATTCTTTTTTCATGATGTGAAAGAAAGGATTGATCCAGAAAACGATGGTGACCATTTCCATAAATACGGTATCAAGACTGTGTTTTTGTTCGATATGAAAGATCTCGTGGCGGAAGATCTGTTCGCCTTTCTGTGAAGACAATTCAATACGGTTATTCCAGAATAACCAACGGAAGAAAGAGAATGGTGTTCCGGGTTCTGCGGTATTAATAAAACGGATCCCGTTCAGGTGTTCCGCCGGATGCTGACCGATGATCTTTCTTAAACGGTAGATGGAAAGAAGGATCTTCGCCAGTCCCGCTATTGCGATCAATCCGTAAAATGCATACAGCAGATTCTGCCAGGTGAAAATGCTTTCTTCTTCCACCGGTGCAGCACCTACAGCGATCACCACAGGCTGACCATACAGACTTTGCAGTGCGCTCATCCATTGAGCAGATGCATCTTCATTGCTGAAATACACCGGTATATTCAGGAAGGGAATAAGAATGCTGGCAAGCGTTGCACCAAGGATATAAAAGCGGTTATACTGATGGAATTTCTTATTGCGGAGCGCAACATAATAGTAGGCATACAGGATGCCGGACACAACTATAACCTGCAGAAGGTAAAAGAACAAGCTTTTCATTTCTTGTTGTTTTGTTGTTTTTTAATTTGTTGAAGAAGGCTTTCCAGTTCTTCCACCGAAATGTTATTTTCCTTTACCAGAAAAGAAACCACATTGCTGAATGAACCCTCGAAGTAACCTTTAACCAGTTGCTTCATGCTGCGTTTGGAATAATCATCTTTACTCACTGTTGGATAGTACTGATGCTGACGACCCATCACATGCACCGATACAAATTCTTTTTCCATTAAGATCTTAAGCAGCGTGGCTACCGTATTCTGATGCGGCTTTGGTTCGGCCATCGCATCCACTATATCGCGCAGGAATGCTTTCTCCAGTTTCCATAAAACCTGCATCACCTGTTCTTCCGCTTTTGTAAGTGCTTTCATTATCCCGAGTTTATTTTATGATGGCATCATTTTGTTGCCCCAGGCAAATTACTGAAACGAATCTATAACTAAAAAACTAGTTCTACAACTAATTTTTTAGTTTGATTAAAAAAAAGACCTTTTTTAGCGGTAGTTTGTCTTAATTTGCAGGAAACGAACGGAGTAATGTCTGAGCCGATCATAGAAATACTGCACGCAAACATATATCAGGGCAACAATCTCATTTTGCAGGACGTAAACCTGACCGTAAATAAGGGGGAATTCGTATATCTGGTGGGGAAAACAGGAACAGGCAAGTCGAGCCTGTTGAAAACGCTTTACGGGGAGCTTCCGCTGACCGAGGGCGAGGCGACCGTGGCTGGTTTTACCCTGAAAAAAATGGACTGGCGCAAAGTTCCCTTCCTGCGCCGCAACCTGGGCGTGGTTTTCCAGGATTTTCAATTGCTGACTGACCGGAATGTAAATGATAACCTCAAATTCGTGCTTCGGGCTACCGGCTGGACGGATGCCAAGCTGATGGATGAAAAGATCCAGGATGTGCTGGAAAAAGTCGGCCTCAAGGCAAAGGGCTTCAAAATGCCGTTCGAGCTCAGCGGTGGCGAACAACAAAGAGTGGATATTGCCCGCGCGCTGTTGAACTCACCCAAACTGATCCTCGCGGATGAGCCGACTGGTAACCTCGACCCAGAAACATCTGATGAGATCATGAACCTGCTGTTCCATATCTCAAAAGACTTCAATACTACCATTCTGATGGCTACACATGATTACATCGTTGTGCAGAAATTCCCCGCCAGGATGATCCGTACTGAAAGAGGCCGTGTGGTAGACAACGCTACCATAACCATTGAATAAGTTCCCGGGTATTCCTTGTATTGTCGTAGGTATTTCCAAGCAGCTGCCTGCGAAGGATCTGCTCTTCCCTTGTAAAAGGCTGATGGTATAACTGCATGATGATAGATGCAAATGCGTTTGCATTGTTACCGATATGACATGCATCTTCCAGGCCTGTGCCTGAAACCATGGGTTCATTCACCACACAATGTCTTCCCTCGAAAAGCGCATGCAATAATTTAAGACGGATGCCCGTCACTTCTTTATTAAAACAGGGAAGTACGTGTATGTGCGCTTTTCTTACCAGGTCATTCATTTCTGTTTCCGACGGATCGGCTACAAGACATGTATGCTGACAAAGCTCCGCTACTTTCAGTAATCGTTTGGAAGGCTTCTTGCCCGCGATAATAAAGGGTGCTCTTGCTTTTGTGACAACATTACAAAGCAACCAGAGTGCCGCTTTTTCATTCTCAGGTACAGAAAGGTTACCATGATAAAGACAGAAGTTACCCTGTCCTTCTTCGCTGTTCACTTCCTGCCAGGTAGGGAAAGTAGGAAGGAAACGAACATTATCGAGATGATAAATATCTTTTAATGCATGAATATCATTTCCCGAGACGCAGGCATAGGTGCAATCTTTCGGCAGATGCTCAGAGTATTTTTTCAGCAACCTGCTTTCATTGAAGAAATAAAGTTTTTTGGCAAATGAATGTTCTACTCTTGCCAGTTCTTTATAGTAAACGCTTTCTTCGTTATGCATTCTTACTACCACCTTGCGGGATGAAATATCCATTTCGCGCAGGATGCCGGTGCAATGAATGCCTTCGAGCAGAATAGGGTAACTATCGTCAGAAAGATTTCTCACGAGTTCTTCATTGATCCGGGATGAAACGATGAAGGGCAATTTTAAGGAAAAGCTTTTCTTGAATGTTTCGCGCCTGTATACGTGAATGGACTCGCAGAACTGGTTCAGTTCATTCGGCGTGCCTCTGTCATTATAACTAAAATAATGGAGATGGATCCTTATGCCCATTTCATGCAGGGTCATGATGCGGTTCATCATATCGATCGCGCCGCCATAGTCAGCGGGCCACGGCGTATCCAGGCATACTATGTGAAGGTGTTTATTCATTACAAATATGGCTCATACAGAGCGATCAGTTTTTGACGCTCGTTTTCCCAGCACAGTTCTTTTGCAGCCTGCAGTGCGTTTATTCTGAGAGCTTCATAACGCTGCGGGTCATTTAATAATTGCATTATTTCTTCCGCCATATTTTGCGGGTTCCGGGAGATAAAACAAAATCCACACTGGTATTGTTCGATAATGTTTTTCACTTCCGGAATAGCGCTGGCCGCTACCGGCAGGCCGGCGTGAATATAATCAAACAGCTTGTTGGGCAGCGTGAACCAGTGGTTAAGGTCTTCAAACCCGTCCAGCGAGATCCCCAGCGTGGCTAGCGGCGTATAACGTCTGAGCTGGTCCGGCGGCATTTTACTGATCATATCCACACGGTCTTCCAGTTTCCAGATTTCCCGCATTTCCGCGATCTTATCCCATTCATTACCGCCACCGATATAAACAAGATGATAATCCCCGGGCAGATATTTCATGATCTCCAGCAACTCCAGCCCGCCACGCCCGGGATGCATTCCCATTCCCTGCATCAGCAGGATCTTTTTACCAATCCATTTCTCCGGCATTGGCGCGGGATTAACAGGACGGGTGACAGGCACATTTCTTACGATCGCTATATTGTTTCCGTATTCCTCGTGATACTTGCTTCGGACCGATTCATTCACGGTATATACAACAGAGAGTTTAGGAAAGATCCAGTCTTCCAGTTTCTTCCAGAACTTTCTTTTAAAGGGGGAATTTCTTAATGCGGATACACCGGTGTAATATTCGTGTGTATCATAAAACAATTTCTTCCTTCTCCATTTGCCAACCAGGTAATTCGGTACCAGTACATCAAGATCATTCGCCAGCAGGTAATCTGTTTTGCAAAAAAGCAATTTGAAAAAAAGCCGTGTATTGAACTCTGCAAATTGCAGGAAACCCTTGCTAAAGAAACAACGGATCCTTGTTGCCGGAAATGCATAATCTCCGAGCGGCAAACTATTTCCAAATTCCCTTCCGATCAGCCTGACCTCAAATCCCATTTCATGAAGCGTGCCGCAAATACGCAATACACGCTGGTCGGTCGTAAGCTCCGATATGACTGAAACGGTGATTCTTTTCATGCGTGGCCAAAGCTAGCGGTTCCAGGCCACAAGTTCGCAAGTTGGCAGAGGTAAAAAGTTCCAGAGGTTTCAAAGGTTCCAGAAGTTCCAGAGGTTATCCTGCGCGGAAAACACTTTTATTGGCAGACTTCAAAACAAAAGGGTGTAACAAGTTAAAACTTTTTACACCCTTTATACTTTACGCAGAAAGTTCTTCAATTCTAATGAATGCCAACCTATGGAACTTCTGGAACCTTAGAAACCTATGGAACCTTCATTTTACACCGCAGACTCTCGCCTACTGCTGTATCGCATCCATCCCGCCACTCTGTCCTTCTTTCTCTCCCTTCATATTCTTACGCTTGAACAGATTTGGGTCGAATTTACCGAAGCGCCAGTTGAAGTTGATACGCAGTACCTGCGGATCACGGCGACGGAATGCATCCTGGTAGAACAATGTAGACTCCGAATGCACGTCAGATACACGGGTTCTGAAGATATCGTTGATATTGATAGATACAGAAGCTGTACGGTTCTTCAGGAATTCATAGCGGATCGCCGCATCAATGCCCCATGTTGGACGGATATAACCCTGGGATGCACCTGAAGGTCCACCACCAAACATACCGCCACCACCAAAACCACCGCGGCCGCCACCAGCGCTGCCACCCGGAGGAAGAACTGTTTTTGACTGATAATCGCCGGAAACCTGGAGAGAAATGTTCTTCGGTAATTTGAATGTATTATTCACCTTGGCGAAATAACTCGTCAGCTTCGGCTGATCTGCCTGCCCGGCGATATTTATATCCACATCAGACATATACAGGTTGAAGTTAGGCGTGAATTCCCACCACTTGAACAGGTTCTGCCTGGTCGTCAATTCCAGACCGGTTGTATAGCTTGAGTTTGCATTGATATACGTATTCAGCAGCAACTCTTCGCCGCCGGCACCTGTTGCAGGCTCCTGGAAGCGTGTGATCAGATCCGTTGTTTGTTTGTAATAAATAGACGCAAGGAAATTGCCTTTATTACGGAATGATTTTTCGTAAGACAACTCGAACGAATTCGTGAACTCAGGTTTCAAGCCGGGGTTACCCTTACTTGGGTTCAACCTGTCGGATGAATCCGTGAAAGGAGTCAACTGCCAGAAGTTCGGGCGGTTGATCCGTCTTGTATAATTAACCTGAATGCTGGATGTTTCTCCCAGTTTTTGTGAAAGGAAGACGCTTGGGAAAAGGCTGATCGGGAAATCGATCTTGAACACCTGGCCGGTATTCAGCAATTCACCATTATAGTTAGAACTTTCTGCTCTCAGACCTAACTGGTAACCGAAATTGTTTACCTGGTTAGAGTAAGATGCATAAGCTGCATACACCTGGTCATCACTTTTATAATTGATCGCTGATGCAGGTTGGAAAACCCATTTGCCATCGGCATCCGCATAATAGAAAGAGTTGATGCTGCTGTTTGTTCTCAGCTGCGCACGCAGACCCATTTCCAGTTTTGATTTGTCTGTGATCGGATTTACAAAATCTGTCTGGATCACCACATTGTTATTCTTACCATCGATCGTCTGCTGCTGATTGTATTCGCTCAGCAATGTGCCACCGGGTTTATCCAGGTAATCAGTATTGATAAAATTGTTGTTGGTGTTCTTGCCTTTGTTGTAGGTAACGTCAGCTGTCCACTCGCGACCGGCTTTCGGAAAATTATGTTTGAAGCTCAGTGTTGCACCCAGGTTGCGGAAATTGCTTTTGGAATTGCTCTCCCGGTCCTGGAAGGAAGTGGTCGGGGTAGGGTACAATGAATCATACAGGATACCGCTGCTGCTGTAAGGTTTGAACTGGCCACGTGCGAAGTTCACGCTCGCGGAAAGTGTATTCCTGTTGCTGATAAAATAATCAAGCCCGGCACGGCCAAAACCAAATCCACCGAGTGAAGTTGATCTGTCAGTCTGGTATTGATTCACCTGTGGAGTAGAATAAAAGTTCTCTCTTTCAGTATGACCTGTTGCAATGGATTTACGCTGATTGTACATACCGCTTGCGAAAAGGTTTACTTTCTGCTGGCGCAGATTGATATCGCCGCCGCCGCCAACGCGTCCACGCGAGTCAACGTTTGCGCGGAGATTACCATTGTAGCCGACCTTCTTTTCTTTCTTCAATACTACATTCAGGATACCAGCTGTACCACCTGATGCATCAAATTTTGCAGAAGGGTTGGTGATCATTTCCACACTCTGGATCGCATCAGAAGGGATCTGGTCCAGGGTAAGATTCGTTGGTCTGCCATCCACGAATATTTGAGGGGAAGCATTCCGCATGGTTACATTACCATCGATGTCAACATTCAACGAAGGAATGTTACGCATGATGTCAACTGCTGTTCCACCTGCTGAAACGATGTTCTTATCAACGTTGAAGATCTTGCGGTCTATACCCAGTTGCAGACCGGGCTTGGATGCTGTAACGGTTACGTTATCCAGTACTTTTTCTTCTGTTTCAATCTTGATATTGCCAAGGTCTTTATCAAGCGCACTCATCATTGCGGTCATATCACCGCCGGGTTTTATGTCAAATGAAACTGGTGTGACCAACTCTTTAAAACCGATCGCTGTTACTTTCAGTTTCATAGGACCGAATACAGGCACGTTTTCTACCGAGAACTCACCGTTTGTTTTGGTGAGCATACCGCCGATCACGGTTTCCTTTCTTTGCTTGGTTACGGTATCCATCCGGTTGGCGAGCAGCTGTACTGAGGCAAATTCAACGCCTTTTCCTGACTGTGCATCTACGATCTTTCCATATAAACGCCCCGATACCTGGCCGGCGCCGCCTCCGCGATTTCCCATCCCTTGTTGAGCCATTGCATTAAACGCAAACAGGCCAACCAAAAACGTAAATAAAAATTTCCTCATATATGTGTTTGTGTGTGATTAGACGTGAAAACGTGACGTTACTTGCTGATAAATGCCTGACAATTTGATAAAGGGCAAATGCGGCTTAACAGCGGACAGGTCATACCTGCAGAACGATTAACAGCTGTATCAGGCCGATAAGCAGACCGATGATCAGCCCCAGCAGTCCGGCTTTTTTTACAGCAGGTGCGAACTGGATGTAAAAGGCAGATTCGATCTGTTCATCCGGAATTGCTTCGATCTTTTTTGCAATGAGTTGGGCAAGATGATCTTGCTGTCCCATATTTCCCGCCATCTTACTGATCACTTCGGGAAAAAGGAGTTCGATTTCCTGTATAAAAATGGTCTTTAGCTGTGCAATGGTTTTGTCGCCAATGAACATCGCGATCATGGGCATTTGCTGCTGTAATTTGTTTTTGAGGAAATGGTCCATATGTTCCTCGATCAGGGGTTTTATTTCATCGAAGCGGGAGGGCTGGCTGATCTGTTGTTGCAATGCTGCGGGATCAAAAAGCGAAGCTGCATAGGTTCCCGCTGCGTTTGCAATTTTTTCCCGGTGCCCCGGCCAGGCCCCCTGCAACTGAAAACCCAGGAAGTTTTTCGGACGTAAGGGGTGGAAAAGCAACCAGATAGCTATCCGTATCGTCACCCAACCGGCAAACGCCGAGAGCAGCGGGATCGATAAAAGCCAGTAATTCATGGAAGGGTAATTGCATTAAAACAAATGTGCGATGTCAAATGGCCGATGCCCGGGCTTTGTATGGGGAAACAATGTGTTGTCATTGAGTATCCTGATCTAAGATCAAATCGGCTTTACCTGACTATCAAAAATTAATAAACCCCGTCCTGTAAACCAGGAAGGGGCTTTATGGGTGGATGACCGGGTTCGAACCGGCGACCCTCAGAACCACAATCTGATGCTCTAACCAACTGAGCTACAACCACCGTTTTTGTGGCTGCAAAAATAGGAAAAAGGAGTTCGCAAAAAAAATAAAAGCAATGTTTTTAGTACAAAAGTTGAGAGAGTACTCAAGTGGATGGATGTTCGATGTCCGATGGCAGATGATCGAATCAAATGCCCCGGGAAGCTGCCGCCCATCTTTTGTTAAAGTTTTCATTCGACCATCGGCCATCGAACATCGATCACCCTTTTGAAAAGTTCCTGTTCAGGGGCCGAACCATTCATCAAAATCCCTTGTTAAAAGGTTATATTAATAAGAAATACATTCATTTTACGTTATTTTTGGAATATGCGTAATGCTGTAAAATACCTATTGAATATGAAGCGACTTCCAATTGTGATCTTGATGATCGTGGCGGGATCTTTTCTTGCAGTCCAAACCCTGGGAAGAAACACAAAGAATCCACCCGATAAATACGAACAAATATTGAAACTGGTGGGAGAGATGCTCACGCAGGCTCACTACAGCCCACAGGCGGTGAACGATGATTTCTCAAAGAAAGTTTTCAAGAAATATATCAACGATCTCGATCCTGAAAAGAACATGTTCCTTGCTTCGGACATTGCTTCACTGAAAGGCAAATACGAAACAAAGATCGATGAAGAGATCAAAGGCGCGCCTGTTACATTCTTCAAAGCAGCAGGAGACATTTTCACCACAAGAATGGAAGAGGCTGCTGCGATCTGCAATGAGATCCTGGCAAAACCATTCGATTTTAATGTAGATGAAAAAGTGATGCTGGATGGTGACAAACTTCAGTTTGCCACAAACAAAGAAGAGTATAAGGAACGCTGGAGAAAGAAACTGAAATATCTCGCGCTGGAGCGTTATGCGGATCTTGTGGATACACGCGAAAAGAATAAAGGCCGCGACAGCTTTGTCGTGAAATCAGACGCTGAACTGGAAAAAGAAGCGCGCGAGAAAACAAAGAAGATCGTCGACAGAATGTTCGAACGCTTCCGTTTTAAATTCAATGATGATGATAAATTCAATGTGTTTGTGAATGCGATCACAACCACAATGGACCCTCACACTGAATTCTTCCCGCCCGTAGATAAAAGATATTTTGATGAAGAAATGAGCGGACGCTTCTTTGGCATCGGTGCTTCCCTGCAATATGATGACGGCAATATCAAAGTTGCAAGTATCGTCACCGGTGGTCCTGCTTTCAAGCAAGGTGAACCACAGGTAGGTGATCTGATCCAGAAAGTGGCGCAGGGCAATGAAGAACCTGTTGATCTGACTGGCTTCAGTGTTACAGATGCGGTAAAACTCATCCGCGGTAAAAAAGGAACTGAGGTAAAGCTCACCCTGAAGAAAACAGACGGAACATTGAAAACAATTTCCTTGATCCGTGATCAGATCGTGCAGGATGAAACATTTGCAAGAAGTGCTGTGGTGAAAAATGGAAACTCCAAGATCGGTTATATCTTCCTGCCTGAGTTCTATGCGGATTTTGAAAATCCAAACGGAGCGCGCAGCTATATCGATGTTGCAAAAGAAGTGGTGAAACTGAAAGAGCAGAACGTAGATGGTATCGTGATCGATCTTCGCAATAACGGGGGAGGTTCACTGTATGATGTGGTGCAGATGGCCGGTCTGTTCATTGAAGATGGCCCGATCGTACAGGTAAAAGACAAGGACAACCGCCCGAGCGTACTGAAGGATAAAGACAAAACCGTATTGTACACCGGTCCGCTGGCTGTAATGGTAAATGAATTCAGTGCATCTGCATCTGAGATCTTTGCTGCAGCGATCCAGGATTATGGCCGTGGTGTGATCATCGGCAGTACGTCTACCTATGGTAAAGGAACTGTTCAGCGTAATATTGGCCTCGATCCTGAAACAGGTTTCTCCATGTCCAACTCCGACCTCGGAACGGTGAAACTGACGCTGCAGAAATTCTATCGGATCAATGGCGGCTCTACACAACTGAGAGGTGTATCTTCCGATATCGTGCTTCCTGACCAGTTGGAATACCTGAAGCTGCGCGAAAAAGATGATCCTGATGCATTGCCATGGGATGAGATCGTGAAGTCGCCATACACTGGCTGGAATGCCGGGTACGATCTGAAAACGATCCGTCAGCTGGGTAACGAGCGTCTGGCTAACAATACAGCTTTCCAGACCATCAAAAAGAATACTGAATGGCTGAACCGCGAGAATAACAAAGAATATTCATTGCAATTGGATAAGTACCGTAAAGAGCAAAAGCAGGTCCGCGAAGCCTATGCACAAATGGATTCTGTAAGAAAGTTGAAAGCGGAAATGGATATCTCCGCACTTCCTTCCGAAGTGAATCGCTGGTCAGACGACAAAGGCAAGCAGGATCGCTTCAACCAATGGCTGAAAGCACTGCGCCAGGATATCTATCTTGACCAGGCAGTGAAAGTGGTGGATGATATGATCAATCAGGTGAATTTGGTGAAGGGGAATAAGACGGAGGAGAAGCCCAAAAAAGCCTTCTGATTACGCGAATTTCTTTACGCTAATTTCGCGAATTAGCATATGATAAAATAAGAAGTCCCCGCATGGTTTGCGGGGACTTCTTATTTATAGTTTATTATGGACTAAGGGAATTTATGCACGATAGAGCAACGAGGGCACCAAAAATCTAACTATAATTCGCGTAATCCGTGTCTGTGATTCGCGTTATAAGCCGTAGCGTTCGCGAAGCACCTTCCTATGATGTAACCCATGCCCGATCACAATATATCCCAATGCTCTTACATAGACAGGGCTACCGGATGAAATGCCTTCTGCTTCCAACTGATCTTCGTCGAGTGAGCGGAAGAAGAATTCGGATGATTTGCGGGTGTGGATGAATTCTTCCATGAGATCGTCCCAGCGACGGGTGTCCGCCCTGGCGTTGGCGGCGTAAAGGTTTTCGTCAAAGCCGTGAAGTGGGGTGGAGTCTTTGCGGGCGAAGCGCAGCGCACGATAGGTGAAGACCCTTTCCGCATCGATGATATGTTGCAGCATTTCCTGGATGGTCCATTTGCCTTCGGCGTAGCGGTAGCCACGTTTCGAAGCGGGTATGCTGCTGAAGAATTCAATAAGGTTGTTATCCTTATTGGCAAACGCAGACAGTAGATCCGTTTCCGGTACAAGCTTTATGTAGTTGTGGTACCAGGAGCCAACACGGGAGAGATCAGGGGACATAGGTTTGTGGTTTGGGTTTGTTAGAGGTTTCGGGGTTTCCAAAGGTTCCAGAAGTTCCAGAAGTTCCAGGAGTTCCAGGGGGGCCAGAGGTTTGAAACCGGGGGCACAAAATTATTTCAAACATAAATAACTTATCCCGATCACATCGATCAAATACAATCTACTTTAAGGTGCAAAAACCTCTGGAACTTCTGGAACCTCTGAAACTCCTGGAACCTCTACAGTAACGCAATTAAAAATCCCGGAGCAAAACTCCGGGATTTTTAATTGCGAGGGTTATCCTTTTACTTTCTGATTCACTTTCGAGGCCTGCTTTTCGTTTTTGCCTTCGGGCTTCAATGTGGAAGCAAGTTTGATCGCTTCATAGGCATTGATCACACCACCGGAAGAACTGATATCACTCATCTTCACTTCTTCGCCGGTTCCGGGCTCAATGACTTTTCCGGAGGTTGGTTTCTGTGCACTTTTTTCGATCACGTATTTAACCTGTTCTGCAGACAATTTAGGATAGTATTCCATGATGAATGCCGCAAGACCAGCTACAACAGGAGAAGCCATACTTGTTCCCTGCAGGTTCTGGTAGGTATTGCCGCCCGGTACAGTTGCATAGATCTGAACTCCGGGTGCAAATACATCCACTTCTTTTTTACCATAGTTAGAGAAACTTGCCACCAGTCCGCCGGCTTTGGGATCTCCGCTTGCACCAACGGTGATCCAGTTTGGAGCTTTTGTACCGGTAAGGGTAACGGAAGAAGGGAAGTTCCAGCTTGTATCTACATTCTGTGCGCTGTTGCCAGCTGCATGTACAAGTAATACGCCTTTGCTTTGTGCATATTGAACTGCTTCATCGATCCATTTCTTTTCAGGAGAAAAGCCTTTACCGAAGCTCATGTTGATCACTTTCGCGCCGTTATCTACCGCATAACGGATACCGAGTGCAATGTCTTTATCATGTTCATCACCATCAGGAACCACACGAACGGTCATGATGCGTACATTATCCGCCACACCTTTGATACCGATATTATTATCACGAACTGCGCCGATAATTCCGGAAACGTGTGTACCGTGCAAAGCAGATTTATTGCTTACCATCACGTTGTTGTTGCCATAGAACTTATCGTTGATGTCGCTGTAATTATCTTTCACCACACTGTTGCGGAAATCTTTCGGAGCTGTACTCACCGCTTCGTTCTTGGCGATCTCGCTTTCAAGCTGACCAACTTCTGCTTCCAGATCTTCGAGGATATCCGTATTGGTGATATCGTCTTTGTTATTGTCTTTGCAGATACTTGTCATCAGCATTTTTACACGGCCCGCAATATCAGCAGTAGGGGTGTAGTTTGCCAGATCTTTACAGGTGTATTCTTCTTTCTTGAGGTCTTTGCGGATGATACTGTCTCCAACATGTACAACCGAATCCACGAAAGTCAGCTGAGCATAACCGCTTTTCATCTGTGCGAGATCAGCTGCGCTTGCGGAAACGCCGACTACATCTTTTTTAGCGCGGGTCCACATATCGTACTCTTTTGCGTCCGCTGCTGAGAGTGTTTTTGGGTCAACGGTTTTATCTTCCCATTTGCTCTTCAACTGATGATATACGCGTGCAGCTTCGTAAGAATCTTTTTCAACATTCACTCCGTCCCGGCTGCCGAGAAAGTTCCAGCCGTACACATCATCTACATAACCATTCTTGTCATCATCGATACCATTGCCCGGAATTTCACCCGGGTTGCGCCAGAGGATCGGCTTGAGGTCTTCATGTGCTGTATCCACACCAGAGTCAAGTACGGCAACGATCACCGGTGTGCTTTTCAATTTTTTGGATTGAACAAAATCATAGGCTTTATCCATACTGATACCGTAATAGCCACTATCCTTCAGGTCCATCAGATGCCAGCCTTTCGGCACTTCTTTTTTCTGAGAAAACCCGGCTACACTAAGCAAAGAACCAGCTACAATCAGGAGGGTACGACTAGCAAAACAATTCATTAGCGATTATTTTATTATTTATTGTCTACAAAAATCCTAAAAGCGATAAAATTAATAAATACCATTCATACATTTTGAGGGAATTAGTTCCCTACATTGGATGTTCGATGATCGATCGTCGATGGTCGGATCTTACTAAATGGGTATCTGCCTCAATTTCTTCTGCCATGTGAAATCGATGATACATCCTTGCTTTTCAACGTAAATCCCGACCAACGACCATCTGACATCCAACATCGATCTTTCAAAAGACATCCCACAATTGAAAAAACCCTGCCAACCAACAGTCGCAGGGTTTTATTGACGAAAATCATTTTTTCCTAGTTGCTTAATTTCAGCTCCACACGGCGGTTTTTAGCTTTTTCTTCACTTGTGCGGCCGGCATTGAGCGGTTTGTCGGGGCCAAAACCCTGTGCTGTCAGCCTCGATGCGGCTATTCCCTTCGATTCAAGGTACTTCTTCACGGCTTCGGCACGTTCCGTAGAAAGACGCATATTCAGTTCACGGGAGCCTTCAGCGCTGGTATGACCTTCGATGGTCAGTTTGAGAGACTGGTCTTCATTCAGCACCGCAACCAGTGCGTCAAGCGCGGTGAACGAGGCCGGGGTCAATTCCGCTTTATTTACCTTAAATGCGATCGATTTGGCAGTTGTAGTCACTTTGCGGATCACTTCCTGTTTGATCTCAGGGCAGCCGTTATTGGCTACAGTACCTTTCTCATTCGGGCATCTGTCTTCCTCATCGGTCAGGCCATCGCCATCTGAATCAGGAACAGGACAGCCATTATAACGGGCAAGACCAGGTGTATCGGGACATTTATCGTCCTTATCCAGGATTCCATCTTTATCTCTGTCGGGATAAGGACATCCGCCGTTCTCCGCTGGCCCGGGCTGATCCGGGCATTTATCATTCTTGTCAAGTACACCATCCTTGTCACTGTCCCGGTAAGGACAGCCATTGTTTTCGGCAGGCCCGAATTCCGTTGGACATCTGTCCTGCGGATCAATGACGCCGTCACCATCCTGGTCCGGGCAGCCTTTCAGGCCTGCAGTTCCCGGTAAGGTCGGGCATTGGTCGTCTTTATCAAAAATTCCGTCCTTATCGGTGTCTTTATCACTAAGCTTGACCGGCTTGCCAAGATATACACCAAGGCGTATCGCCATCACGGAATGTTTAAAATCTGAAGCTTCATAGTCGACCGGTTCGAAAGCATTGCTCATATCACGGCTATAGTTGGCTGTCAGGAAAACGCGGCCAAATTCAAAGCCAGCGAGACCATTCACGCCCCAATTGAGCAACCGGTATTTGCCATCACCTTTGCCTACCATGATCTGCTCTTCTTCGGCTTTATAGCTTACGCCAACCACATATTTGTCTGTCTTGTCAGATCCATTGAAATAGAAAGACAAATAGGGACCGGCACCGAGCATAAACCGCGTCTTTTCACTGAGCTTGAATTTATAGACAAGGTTGAGAGGGATATCGATATAATTCAGGTATTGCTTGCGCGCCTCGGAATAATAGGTTTCCACTATAGAATCAGGAAGTGGCGGCCGTCTGGTAAACGATACGGTGGAATCCTGTGCATAGGCATATTTGCGGCCTTTCTGCGAAAAGATGACAGCAGGTTGAAAGAACAGGTTTGATTCCTGGCTGAAGGGCAGGTCTGCGATAAAACCCAGGTGGATGCCAGACCTTTTGGAATATCTTCCTTTCAACTCATCCCAGTTGGGAAGGTCGTTTGTTTCCTTTATCTCTGACTGTTGAAATCCTCCGAGTATACCAATACGCATTTGTGCATGCGAAAGGGTGCTGCAGAGCAGGGGAATCGTCAATAGGAGAAGGATTCGTTTCATTGGACAGTCAGGTTGGGTTCAGGATATCGTTAAGAATGCAAAATTTGTAAATATTTCGCAGAAAACAAAGGAGTTATGCGAAGTATTATCAACGGTGAACCGGAGAGTTTAGTATCCGGGGTGGGAGTTTTAAATGGTTGGAATGGGTAAAGGTTTCAGCGGTTCCAGGAGTTCCAGAGGTTCCAGAGGTTGCTGCCGCGATTTGTAAAAACAAAATTTACTGGTAGAACCCGGGGTTTCCACATAGTGGCAACAACCTCTGGAACCTTTGGAACCTCTGGAACTCCTGGAACCGGTAAAATCCCCAGGAACCGCGCTGAAACCTCAATCCGCCACCGGTCATAAATCAAACTTTATCCCCTGCGCCAGCGGTAATTGCGTACTGTAGTTGATGGTATTCGTTTGTCTGCGCATGTACACTTTCCATGCATCGCTTCCGCTTTCCCTTCCGCCGCCGGTTTCCTTTTCGCCTCCGAATGCGCCACCGATCTCAGCGCCGGATGTTCCGATATTCACATTGGCAATGCCGCAATCGCTTCCTGCATAGGAAAGGAATTGCTCAGCTTCGCGAAGGTTCAGCGTCATGATAGAAGAAGAGAGACCCTGTGGCACGCCATTCTGGATATCGATCGCTTCTTCAACAGTTGAGTACTTCAGCAGGTAAAGAATTGGCGCGAAGGTTTCGTGTTGTACAATGCTGTACCCAGGTTTTGCTTCTGCAATGCATGGTTTTACATAACATCCGCTTTCAAATCCTTTTCCTTCCAGTACACCTCCTTCCACTACAAATGTGCCGCCTTCAGCCTTACATTTTTCAATTGCATCCAGGTACATTTTCACCGCGTCTTTATCGATCAGCGGGCCCACATGATTTTTTTCATTCAGTGGATCTCCGATGGATAACTGTCCGTATGCTGCTGTCAGCTTTGCTTTCACTTTATCATAGATGCTCTCGTGAATGATCAGCCTGCGCGTTGTTGTGCAGCGTTGCCCGGCAGTGCCGACCGCGCCAAACAATGAGCCGAGGATTGCAATATCCAGATCCGCATCTTTGGAAATGATGATCGCGTTATTTCCGCCCAGTTCAAGCAGGGCTTTGCCCAACCTTGCTCCAACAGCGGCTCCAACCGCTTTTCCCATCCGTGTTGATCCCGTGGCTGACACCAATGGGATCCGTGTATCGTTACTCAGCCATTCGCCTGCATCACGATTGCCGATCAGGATGTTGCTCACGCCCTCAGGTACGCCATTTTTTTCAAACACTTCTGCAATGATATGCTGACAGGCAACCG
Source organism: Citrobacter freundii (assembly GCA_003243445.1). Taxonomy (GTDB): domain Bacteria; phylum Bacteroidota; class Bacteroidia; order Chitinophagales; family Chitinophagaceae; genus Terrimonas_A. The sequence goes on along the minus strand of QFQQ01000046.1, from coordinate 24,842 downwards.
CGCACAACGGTGTTTTTTCGGAAGGCTTCCAGATGCATACATCACCGCAAACCCAGCCCAGCATAGTATTCCAACTCCATACCGCAACCGGAAAATTGAATGCGGAAATGATACCGACAATGCCCAGCGGATGATATTGTTCATACATCCTGTGGCCGGGTCTTTCACTGTGCATGGTAAGACCATGCAATTGACGCGAAAGTCCAACCGCGAAATCGCAGATGTCGATCATTTCCTGCACTTCGCCATAACCTTCCTGCAGGCTCTTGCCCATTTCATAAGAAACGAGTTTACCCAATGCTTCTTTATTGCTGCGCAATGCTTCGCCCACCTGTCTGACCACCTCACCACGTTTTGGTGCGGGCCATGCACGCCATGCGATAAATGCAGCCTGCGCCTGCCTGACTATTGTTTCGTAATCTTCTTTTGTGGCTGTCGTAACGGTGCCGATAAGCGCACCATCTACAGGAGAGTAGGAGCGGATCTCTTCACCGTTACCAAACCATTTTTTGCCGGTTGAGGCGCCGGAAGATCTATTTTCAAGTTGAAGTGTTTTCAGTGCATCAGCAATCATAAAATCGGTTGTTGTTAGTCGTGCAAAGATAGGCATCGCCTGGAAAAGGCGTTCAGTTGGGGATTTTGCGAGGGCGATAGATGTTCGCTGTTGGATGGTTCATGGTCGGCATTCATTCGAAATATCATCAACATCTGGTGATGCGCCGTTTTCAACAAAATATTCAATATAGATACCGACCATCCAACATCGATACTCTTTTAGTACTGTTCCTGATCATTCGGAAAGTCTTTATTCTTCACATCCGAGATGTACTGATGTATTGCGCCGGTGATCTGTTCGTTAAGATTCAGGTATTGACGGAGAAAACGCGGCTTGAATTCAGTGTTGATGCCAAGCATATCATGCATCACCAGCACCTGTCCATCGCAATATTTACCTGCACCGATACCGATCGTTGGGATAGATAAGCTTTCGGATACCTCTTTTGCCAGCATTGCCGGGATCTTCTCCAGCACTACCGCAAATGCGCCTGCTTCCTGCAATAACAATGCGTCTCTGCGAAGTTTTGCAGCTTCGGCTTCTTCGGTGGCACGTACTACGTATGTTCCGAATTTATTGATCGATTGTGGCGTTAACCCCAAATGTCCCATCACCGGTATACCGGCACTCACGATCTTTTTTACCGAGTCAATGATCTCTTCGCCGCCTTCAAGCTTGACCGTATGTCCACCGCTTTCTTTCATAATGCGGATCGCGGAAGCAAGTGCTATTTCTGAATTGGATTGATAATAACCAAACGGGATATCCACCACAACAAGACTTTTCTCCCGGGCTCTGACCACACTTTGCGCATGATAGATCATCTGATCAAGCGTGATCGGAAGGGTAGTGGTATGACCTGCCATTACATTACTCGCACTGTCTCCCACCAGCATAATGTCGATACCTGCTGCATCAAATATTTTCGCAAACGAATAATCATACGCGGTGATCATCGAGATCTTTTCCCCCGCATTTTTCATCTTCTGTAGCGTATTGGTGGTAACCTTGCGTGCTTCCTTGCTGATAGACATTGCGATTTTTTTGGTGGGTAAAAATAGGCAAAAGGTTTCAGAAAGGTTCCAGAGGTTACAGGGGTTTCAGAGGTTCCAGAGGTTGTCACCCCGCTGTTCGAAATTACAGGCAGCGCTTTGAACAGTGAAATTTCCTTGAACCTTTGAAACTCCTGGAACTTTAGGAACCTTTGGAACCTTTCTCAGCCTTTCGAAACAGAAACCCTGATCTCCTCATACAACGACTGTATCAAACCATCCGCCAGGCCGATCTTTGGAACAAAGATCTCTTCGGCGTCGGCCCAGCGCATAACGTTGATGTAGATCAGTATTGCGGGAACGATCACGTCGGCGCGGTCTTCACGGAGTTTGTAAAAACTCATGCGTTGCGGCAGGGAAAGGCTGCTGAATTCTTTATAGTAATCCCGGAGAAGATCGAGATTCAACGGCTTTCCTTCTTTTCTTTTTGAGATAGAAAAGATCTTGTTGATATTGCCGCCGGAACCGATCGCTGTTACATGGTGATGTCCTTTTGTACGGGTCTTGATGAACTCTTTCATCAGGTCCCATTGCCTTTCGGTCACCTGGTTTTTTAACAAGCGGATCGTACCTATGTTGAATGATTCTTTGAAGATAAGTTTGCCGTCACTGAAGAAGGTGAGTTCGGTACTGCCGCCACCAACATCGATATAGAGATAAGATTCATCAGTGGTCATATTTTCCGCCACATGATTCTCATAAATGAACGATGCTTCTTCCTGTCCGCTGATGATGCTGATCTGCACGCCTGTCTCTGCTTTTACCCTGTCTATGATCGCCTGGCCATTTGCCGCGTCACGCATGGCTGATGTTGCACAGGCTTTCACGTGCTTTACATCATACACATCCATCAGCAGTTTATAGGCCTTGATCGTATTCACTACTTTTTCGGCACGAGCGGGTGAGATTTCTCCCTTGTCAAATACATCAAATCCCAGGCGCAGCGGTACCCTTACGAGATTTGTTTTGATGAACTCAGGTTTTGCGTAAGGAGAATCCAGGTATACATCACTGATCAGTAATCTAGCTGCATTACTTCCAATATCAATGGCTGCCAGTCTCAATGTTTTCCTTTGTTTTGTTAAATAAATACTGGTAAATGTCCACCTGGGAGCGCACTCTTGTTTTGCCGGGTTTCACATATTCATTATCCAGTTCATTGTTCAGCCACCTTGCTTTCACATTATCCTGTAATTGTATTTTCAGGATATCGATCAGTTCCTTCTTGATCCGTTCGTCCCAGATCGGGCAGGTTGCTTCAATGCGATGTTCAAGATTGCGCAACATCCAGTCGGCCGAAGATATATAAACTTTCTCTTTACCCTTGTTGTGAAATACCCACACACGTGCATGTTCCAGGTATTCGTCCACAATGCTGATCGCCTGGACCTGTTCCTTGAATTTCTTGCTTTCCGTGAGCATGCAGAAAATTCCTCTTACGATCAGCTTTACCGGCACGCCTGCACGGGCTGCTTCGGAAAGTTTCGCGATCAGGTCTTCGTCTGAAAGCGAGTTCATTTTAAGGATGATGCCGGATTCCTTTTTCTTTTTAGCCATCCTGATCTCTTCATTGATCAGCTTATGCAATTCCTGCCTTACGATATTGGGGCTCGGAATGATTGCCTGGCAATTCTGCAGCGAATGATAATCTCCGCTGCGGTGATGTTCCAGGTAATTGAAAATACGGCTGATGTCCGTCATGATCCGGGGACTCGACGTAAGCAGGCAATGATCGCCGTATACCCTGGCTGTTTTTTCATTCAGGTTACCCGTGCTCACAAAGCCGTATAACACGTTCTTATCTTTCACCCGTTTGCGGATCATGCAAAGCTTCGCATGCACTTTCATGTTTGGAATCCCCAGCAATACTTTGGCGCCTTCTTCTTCCAGTCTTGATTTCCATTCAAGATTGGCTTCTTCGTCAAAACGGGCCCGCAGTTCAAGCATTACCACAACTTCCTTGCCATTGCGCACGGCGTTGATCAGTGCATTGATCACTTTGGATTGAGATGCGAGGCGGTAACAGGTGATCTTGATCGTGCTTACGGCCGGATCGATGGCCGCTTCGCGGATGATATCGATCAGAGGTGTAAATGAATGATAGGGGAGATGAAGCATCACATCCCGTTCAAGTACTACGTCAGACACACGGCGTTCCGTCAGCAGCGGATGATCGAATGGTTTCTGGCGCTGTTTGTTTGTCTTGAACACTTCAGGGAAATCCATAAAGTGACGAAAGTTATGGATGCGTCCGCCCGGGATCAGGTTATCCCTTTTTGTAAGATTCAATCTGCGCGTGAGATACTCCAGCAGCCCGGGATCCATTTCTTTATCGTATACGAACCGCACCGGTTTTCCCTTGCGGCGGTTCTTCAATCCTTTTTCAATCTTCTGGATAATATTGGTGGAAATATCGCTGTCGATATCCAGTTCCGCATCGCGTGTCACTTTGAATACATGTGAGTGATACTGATCATAACCAAAATAGGAAAAGATCTCCGGCAGGTTGCAGCGGATCACATCTTCCAGCAGGATGATCCGGTGCTCACCGGCTTTGGCCGGTAATTGCACGAATCGTCCCAGCACGCGGCTTGGCACTTCGATCAGCGCATATTTCTTTTTTAGCGCACTGTCTTTCTTCCACATCACCACCCCGAGATAAATGGATTTATCGCGCAGATTGGGGAATCTCGGAATGTTCTCGATCATCAACGGGATCACATTTGAGCTCACTTCAGCATCATAATAATCGCGAACAAATTCCATTTGCTCCGCGGTCAGCTCGTTTTCTGTAACCAGGAAGACCTTTTGAGCCTTCATTTGTTTTTGTACATCATCCCAGATCCGGGCAAATTCACTCTGCTGGTTCAATACTGTCATTTGTATATCATCCAGGATCTGTTGTGGATCTTTTTCCAGGTGCATATTCGCCTTTGCGCTTCCCAACTGTATCATTCTTTTCAGTGTAGCCACGCGCACCCTGAAAAACTCATCCATATTATTTGAAAAAATGCCTAGGAAGCGGATCCTCTCCCTTAGCGGCACTGATTGGTCTCCCGCCTCCTGCAATACGCGCGCATTAAATGAGAGCCAGCTTATATCCCGTACAATCGTCTTTTGCCTGGTATGTTCGTGAGACATGAAATAGTTTCGGTTAGTGATTGGATAAAGTTAGTTAAGAAGGAGGTGTTTGTGCGTTAAGTTTTTGTACAATTGTGGCAGGGAGGGCGATGATCGATGTTCGATGTTCGATGGCCGATGACGGATGGCTGATGGCCGGATCAAACTAGTATCTGCATAATAAAACAGAAGCCTTACAATATTTGTAAAGCTTCTGTTTTATTATTAATTTTCAATTGAAGATTCGGCCATCAGCCATCCGTCATCGGCCATCGATCCCAGCCATTGACTCGTTCGGGTGAGAAACGGGTTCCCTCTTCTTATTGATCCACGGCAGCAGCGCAAAGCTCGCCAGGCCACCAATGAGAATGACGATGGTCTGAACGATCCAGAGCAGCCAGCCGAATGCGGTGGCAATGTTTTGCTGAAGTCCGTAGAGCATCATCGTACCGCCGATGAGGAAGGCGTAGCCGCCGATACCACCGGGAGAAATGATCATGCCTATGCTGCCGGCAGACAGAATGGTGAATGCTTCCTTAACTCCGTATTGTTGTGTTTGCTCCAACGCCTGGAAACCAATATAGCCTCCGGTGAAATAAGAACCCCAGAGCAGGATCGTCAGGATAACGAATTGTCCGCGTTTTTTCAGGTGCTGAATGGACACAAGTCCCTGCCACACCCTCGTTGCAATGCTTTTGAAAATTGCCCGGAGATCTTTGATCGTTTTCTTTTTGATCAGCATCCATGCCCCGATCGCCAGTGCAATGGCTGCACCTCCGATCAGCAGGATCAGTAAACCGGAGACCTTCTTTTCTTCAGTATTGGCGCCGGAGTTGAAGATCTTGTCCACGATCTGCGAATACAAGCCCGGTTGTATCGCGAGTGTGATGCCAAATATGATCAGCAGGGTAACCGCATCGATCAAACGTTCAAGAATGATCGTGCCGATCAGCTTGTCTGCAGGTACTTTTTCATATTTGGCTAATACGGTACATTTTAGTACTTCACCAAGTCTTGGTACACCCTGGTTAACCATGTATCCGATCATTACCGCGAAAAAAGTGTTTGACTTTTTAGGTGTGTAACCCAGTGGCTCCATCAGCAAACGCCACCGTAATCCCCGGATAGAATGACCAGCCAGCAGGATGACGAACACAGGCAGGCCGAGGTAATACTTTGCGTGCTGAAGCGCGTATTTGATCTGGTCCCAATCTTCTTTATGGATGTTTTTTACAGACAGCCAAACGAAGAAAAAGCCAAGGCAGAAAAAGAAAAGATATTGCAGTAAGGTTTTGATCTTCTTATTCATGGCTGGGGTATGTCGGTTATTCTCACAGCTTATTGCCTTCTTTTGGAAAAACGATCCAGGGTTTGAAAGTTTTTGCCTCTTCGAAATCCATTGTTGCATAAGAAATGATCACCACCACATCGCCAACCATGCCTTTCCGCGCCGCGGGCCCATTCAGGCAGCAGATGCCTGACCCTCTTTTTCCTTTGATGATATAAGTCTCCAGGCGCTCTCCGTTATTGACATTCACCACCTGCACTTTTTCATTTTCGATCAGATTGCCCGCTTCCAGCAGGTCCTCATCAATAGTGATGCTGCCAACGTAGTTAAGATTTGCCTCGGTAATAACCGCTCTGTGAATTTTTGACTTCAGTGTCTCGATCTGCATATAATGTTAGAATAGATAAGTGCGAAGCTAACAGGTTCAGGTCTTGAAGTTTAAAAGTGTAATGTTTGAAGGTTCAACCTTCAACACTCTTTTGTCTCTTTCCCTTTTTTGCCTCTTAGCCTCAAAAATAGTTCATTTAAAAACGAAAAAGTAGGGGCTTAGTTCAACAGCAGGTTATCGATCAGCCTGACTTCGCCCAGGAAAGCGGCTGCAAGCGCGACCAGTTTGGTGTTACCATCCCAGGTGGTCACCGGCTCCAGTGTATCGGCATTGGCAATTTCCACGTAATCCACCCTGAAGCCCTGCTTTATCAGATCGTTGACGGCCCGCTGCTTTAATTCTTCTGTGTTTCCGGGTGCGATGGTCCTGCGGATCAGGTCCAGCGTGCTGAAGATCGCGACGGCGCCGGTTCGCTCACTTTCACTTAACCTCATATTGCGGCTGCTCATAGCTAGGCCGCTTTGTTCGCGGAGGGTAGGGGCGATCTTCAGTTGGATCGTTTTTTCAAGCCCGGTCAGTTCCAGTAATTTCTTTACCACCATGCATTGCTGATAGTCTTTCTGGCCCATGTACAAATTGTCAGGCAGCACGATTTCGAGCAGGCGATGGACCACCTGGCATACGCCCTGGAAGTGTCCGGGCCTGAATTTTCCTTCCAGAAGGTCTTCCAGATAGCCTAATTCATATTTTTTTTTCAACATTTGTCCGGCCGGGTAAATTTCTTCAACGGAAGGCAGGAACAGGATATCGCAACCGGCTGCTTCCAGCAGGCTGATGTCCTTTTCGATGGTGACCGGGTATTTTGCGAAGTCTTTGGGGTCGTTGAACTGTGTTGGGTTGACAAAAATGCTGACTACAGAGACGTCATTTTCCTTTTTTGACGCGTTCAAAAGGGAAATATGGCCATCATGAAGGGCGCCCATGGTGGGGGCAAATCCGGTTTTTTTTCCGGATTTCCGTTGTTTATCCAGGTGGTTCCGGAGCTCGGAAACTCGTTTAAATAGGATCATAATCAGGCTTATTCACATCAAAAAACTACGCAACTTAGCTATTCCTTGTAAAAAACAGTACCTTTGCACACGTTTTTTCAAAATGATCACTTAAACGGGACAACATGTCAGCAAAAAAGAGAATCTTATTTATCGCCAATGAAATGTCTCCCTATCTGGAGTTGACAGAGTTTTCAGAGACGGTGAATAAGCTGGCCATAAAGGCGAATGATAATGGATTTGAGGTACGCTGCATCATGCCCCGCTTTGGTACCATCAATGAACGCAGGCACAGGCTTCATGAAGTAGTGCGGCTTTCAGGTATCAATGTTTCAGTGGATAATGATGACATGCCTCTCCAGATCAAAGTAGCTTCCCTGCCCAGCGCAAGACTGCAGGTGTATTTTCTGGAAAATGAAGAGCTGTTCAAGCGCAAACATATCTTTCATGATGAAAACGATCAGTGGTTTGACGACAATGGCCTGAGAACTGTTTTCTTCTGCAAAGGCGCACTTGAAACAGTGAAAAAATTTGGCTGGCCTCCTGATATCATCCATTGCAGTGGCTGGATGACAGGTCTGATCCCCGCATATCTCAAAACGGTGTATAAGAAAGAGCCGGTATTTGCGCACAGCAAAGTTGTGTATACTATCGGTCAGAATACATTCAAAGAAAAGCTGGGTGCAGACTTTATGAAAAAAGCCCTGATCCATCCGTCGTTGAAGGAGAAAGACCTGGAAGTGTTTAAAGAAGCCAATAACACGGCTATGTTCCGTGGCGGAGCTACTTTCGCTGATGCGATCACATTCGGAGCAGAGAAGGTTGATAAGAAACTGGTTGAAGAGTTTTCAAAAGTGAGAGGCAAGAAGACGCTCCCGTTCAATGAGGAGTCTGATTTAACAGAGTATTTACAACTGTATGTCGATCTTGCAGGCAAGTAACATTTCCTAACCCGGTATAAATTTTATTTGTGAAGCATAAACACCTGGTAATTACGCTTGGAGCAATTATAACCAGCGCGCTTATTCTATTAAATTCCTGCAGAAAGATCAATGAGGCCACAACACTGGGAGGAGATCTGATCCCGCCTGTAGATAACATTAATACTTTTGATACAACACTCGATGTTGAAACATACAACGAACTGTTCACCATTGCGAATGATTCAACGCGCAGCAGCTACAGCTCGCCGCAGGTATTAGGGTATATCACCAATGATCCGCTGTTCGGTAAAACAGATGCGAGAATGTTCCTGGAATTAAAACCACTTACATATCCATACAAATTTGCCAACCTGCCGGATAGCGTTTATATCGACTCAGTCGTGCTTGTGCTGGAATCAGCCGGTGTATGGGGAGATTCAATGGTTCCGCAAACTGTTCATGTCTTTGAAATAGATCCGTCGAATGAATTCCGTGCGGACACTTCTTATCTCGTCCGTCAGAACAACCTGACGTATACGAATGAGCTTGGTTCAAGGACTTTCCTTCCCGCGATATTGAATGATTCGATCTCTGCATACCAGGATTCAAATAAGGTGAACCAGTTGCGTATCCGTTTAAATGACGCATTTGGGCTGCGTTTCCTGAAATACGATACAACAAGCGCGAACAATATTTTCCAGACCGACTCCGCTTTCAAAACCAAGTTCAAAGGTTTTGCGCTGAGGGCTGATGCAGGTGGTAACGCGCTGATGCGCTTCAATCTTGCCGGTGCAAACACCAAGCTCGCGTTTTATTACAGGTATAACAAAGGCACCGCCGCTGATCCCAACCATAGGGATACGACAGTATCCTACTTCAATTTCAAGGCGTATGACTCCTATGGAGCCGCAGGCTCTGCAACGGCCAATTATATCATCCGCGATTACAGTGGAACTCCGCTTGAAACTGCTGCGGGGGGAACAACGCCGGATAATGAAATATTCATTCAGGGCGCACCAGGTTCTTATGCAAGGATCAAGATCCCAGGCCTGGCGGGCTTAACCAACAGGGTAGTGCACCGCGCGGAGCTGATCATGGAGCAGGTGAAGGATAATGTCGTTTACGATTCGATCTTCTCGCCGAAATTCCTGATGCTGGATGCGTATGACCCTGCATTGTCGACTCAATTTAACCGGTATATTCCTTACGACTTTACGTTTGATCTTCAGGGTAATGCCACGCTCGGAGCGCTTGGCGTTGCGCCACTGCAGGCAAAGAATCCTGCCGGAGAGCCGATCAATATCTGGAAGTTCAACATCAGCCGTTACGTACAGAACATCGTGAATAAGAACGAACTGGTGTATGATCTGCGCGTATTCTCGCCATACTACGTGATTGATTACTATAAACCATCGAGTGTTGCTGCCAGCTCAGCGCAAAGGGTGACACTTAATGCGACTGTAGGAGAGGGCAGGGTGAAGCTGTTTGGAGGCAATATCACTTCGCCATCGACCAGTCCTCAACGGATGCGTTTGCACATTATTTATTCCAAATTGTAACGAAAAGCCTGCCGGTATTGAATTAATGAGATCGGGTGTTATATTTGCACCCGATTTCGTTATTGTAGACTTAAAACCCATCAATAAATTTAAAGTTGATTTATGCCTTACCTGTTTACTTCTGAAAGTGTATCCGAAGGTCACCCGGACAAAGTCGCTGACCAGATCTCCGATGCGTTAATTGATAATTTCCTGGCTTTTGATGCTCAGTCGAAAGTGGCTTGTGAAACGCTTGTTACAACCGGGCAGGTAGTATTGGCGGGGGAAGTCAAATCCAAGGCATATCTGGATGTTCAGGAGATCGCGCGCGGTGTGATCCGTAAGATCGGTTATACAAAGAGCGAATATATGTTTGAAGCAAGCTCTTGCGGTGTGCTTTCTGCAATTCATGAACAGTCTGCAGATATCAACCAGGGTGTTGACCGTAAGAAAAAAGAAGAGCAGGGCGCAGGTGACCAGGGTATGATGTTTGGCTATGCCAGCAATGAAACAGAAGACTATATGCCACTGGCACTCGATCTGGCTCATAAGATCCTGATCGAGCTTGCAGCTCTTCGCCGCGAGAACAAAGCGATCAAATATCTCCGCCCTGACGCAAAAAGCCAGGTTACCCTCGAATATAACGACGACAATCAGCCTGTAAGAATCGATGCGATCGTTGTATCTACACAACACGACGACTTCGATACAGAAGCAAAAATGCTGGCAAAGATCAAGGACGATATCGTGAAGATCCTGATCCCACGCGTTAAATCGAAATACAAGAAATACGCAAAACTGTTCAACGATAATATCAAGTATCACATCAACCCGACCGGTAAATTCGTGATCGGCGGACCACACGGTGATACAGGTCTGACCGGCCGTAAGATCATCGTTGACACATACGGTGGTAAAGGTGCACACGGCGGTGGAGCATTCAGTGGTAAAGATCCTTCCAAAGTTGACCGTTCTGCTGCGTATGCTACACGCCACATCGCGAAAAACCTCGTTGCAGCTGGTGTTGCCGACGAAGTCCTCGTTCAGGTTTCTTATGCGATCGGTGTTGCAAAACCAACCAGCATCAACGTGAATACGTATGGTACTGCAAAAGTTGAACTGACTGACGGCGAGATCGGCAAGATCGTGGAGAGCATTTTCGATATGCGTCCTTACTTTATCGAACAGCGTCTGAAACTGCGCAATCCTATTTACAGCGAAACGGCTGCTTACGGACACATGGGCCGCAAGTCAGAAGTAGTTGAAAAAACATTTTCTTCTCCCGATGGTAAAAAAGTAACCAAGAAAGTTGAACTGTTTACCTGGGAAAAGCTTGATTATGTATCGAAAGTAAAAAAGGCTTTCGGTCTCAGATAAGAGCTGAAAATTAAAAAGATAAAGGGTTTAAAGAGTTTGGGGAACCGGCTTTTTGAACCCTTTTCGGTTTAAAGAAGGTTCAAGAAGAGGTTCCAGAGGTTCCAGAGGTTCAATGGGTTCCAGAGGTTGCTGCCGCCGTTTGGAAACACAAGACTTCCCGGTAAATTTTATTTTTACAAAATGCGGCAGCAACCTCTGGAACCCCTTGGAACCTCTGGAATCCCTGAAACCTCTCAAACGTTTTACAACCCCTTCAATCAGATCCCACATGAACGAAAACAATCCCTGGCAAATATTAGCTGCGAAGCAGGTGTATGATAATAACTGGATACAGGTCACGGAGTATGACGTGATCAATCCGGGCGGAGGAAAAGGCATTTATGGAAAGGTTCATTTCAAGAACCTGGCAATCGGTGTGGTGGCGCTGGACGGGGAAATGAATACTTACCTGGTTGGTCAGTTCAGGTTTCCCCTGAATGAATACAGCTGGGAAATCCCGGAAGGAGGCGGCGCATTGGATGTTGACCCGCTGGAATCGGCAAAGCGCGAATTACTGGAGGAAACAGGCCTTAAAGCAAACAACTGGGAAATGATCCTCAAAATGCATTTGTCGAATTCTGTTTCTGATGAATTTGCTTTCATTTATCTCGCGCGGGAACTTGAGCAGCATGAGGCGATGCCCGAAGAAACGGAACAACTGGTGATCAGAAAGATCCCGTTTGAAGAAGCATGGAAAATGGTGCAGACGGGGCAGATCACTGATTCAATGTCAGTGGCGGGGATTCAGCAGGTGAAGTTGATGATGGTGGGGGAGAGGACCGCCGACGGCCGACCGCCGACCGCAGACGGTCGCTGGTGAATCGACCTGTATCATTGTGATCAACTTTTCGATTAAGAGTTTCCGATCATAAAGAATCGTCTGCGGTCGGCCGTCGCTCATGAATCCACCTGCATCAGCATGATCAGTATTCCAACTAAGAATTCCCATACATAAGAATCGTCTGCGGTCTGCGGTCGGCGGTCGGCCGTCCTCTTTCCCCTACCTTTGCGCAGTGAAAAATTTCCGCTCTCCCCAACGCCCCAAGAAAAGCTCGCTGGTAATAGGCCGCGAAGCAGTGATGAATGCGCTACGAACCGGTCAGGCACTGGATAGGATTTATCTTGATACCCGCGCGCAGGGGCCTGACGTGAATGATCTGAAGAAGCTTGCTTCCCAGGCGGGTGTTCCTGTCAATTACGTTCCGGTTGCCAAGCTGAACAGCTTTAATGCAGGTGAGCACGGCGGTTGTATAGCACAGATTGCGAAAGTGCAGTATCACGATCTGCAGGAAATGATCTCATTTGTCGTGGATAAGGGAGAGACTCCTTTATTTCTGATTCTCGATGGTGTTACTGATATCCGTAACATCGGCGGTATTGCGCGGACAGCGTATTGCTGCGGCGTTCAGGCGATCATTATTCCCGATAAGGGCGTGGGTGCTTTGAATGAAGACGCCATACTAACATCGGCGGGCGCTTTGGAAAAACTACCGGTTTGCCGGGTGAACAGCCTTGTTAAAGCGATCGATGAATTACATCTGAACGGCATCAGGGTCTATGGTAGCGAAATGACCGCATCAAAGAACGTTTACGACTGCGATTTCCGGGAGCCCGCGGCCATAGTGGTAGGCGGCGAAGAAAATGGCATTTACCCCGCAGTACTGAAAGTATGCGATGAAAAGATAAAGATCCCGATGGTCACCGATTTTGAAAGCCTGAATGTATCGGTGGCAACAGGAATGATCCTGTATGAAGTGATGAAGCAGCGACTGCAATGATCGCTGGTTAAAGTTTCACAATAAGACTGAGGGTAAAGGGTATTTTATGGACAAACATTCCATCACTGTTGCGGAATAAACTGGTTTGTAAAGAAGCCGCCTTTTCCTTATTCCGCTTCGATGCGATAAACAATGGGATGCTGCCCGCCATGGCCAGCACACCTGCCCCGATAAGGATCGTGCCGGACTCAGCGCCGTCAAAAGAAGTTTCGTTACCACTGCCAGCAATAATTCCTCCGGCAGTCAGCCCGGCCCCCCCCGCCAAGAAGAATGAACGCTGCTGTTTTTTGATTCCTGCTTTTTTGAATAAAGTAATTTTTGTCTTTGATGATGGATTGTGCAATCAGGATGGAAGTAAAAGACAGGAAAAGACAAAACAATAATGCTGTTTTCATTTTGTTTGCTTTTGTAGCCCAAAGCTATTGTTATTCCGGAGAGAAGAAACATTGAAGAATATGCAGTTTGGGTCTCAGGGTGATCTTCACTACATGACAGTTGTCTGAACCTGCCGTTAGAGCAGGTCTTTGGTCGCATATCCGGCCGTCACCGGATGATCTGTTGCGGGCAGCTGATTATTAAAGACCTCCGTAAAAATTTGTGAAATGCATGAATAGCCTTGCGACAAGTGCTAAAACGCCTTGTGAATGGTAATTTCTCCTCGAATTCTCCTCTTTGCCTCCTCGAAACCTCCTCGAAAGCTCCTCTGTTCGTCCCCGGAAGCAGCGGAAGCAAAGAGGAGGAACTGAGGAAGCAAAAGCCCGGCAGTTCGATGGCCGATGACCGATGGCTGATGGCCGGTTTCCTCTCTTTGGCTGAAAGTCCTTCATCTTGTCGGCCATGTCATCGCTCTATTTCCGTTTGGTTAACCTCCGTCCGTCATGTATTGGCATTTTTACACATTAACTGAAGACAAGGTTGCTTTCTTCAGACTTCCTTACCGTCTTACCGTCTTCCCGGTTTATTTTTTACCGGTAAGGCGGGAAGACGGTAAGAACGGACAAAGCAGCAGCTCACTAACCTAACTTGCCAGTTAAAGCATTATAGTAGTTCGATGGCCGATGACTGATGGCCGATTTAACGCGATAGAAGGAACATAATCCTGTAATAGTGCAATGAAAGGGTCGATAAGCTGAAGGACCTTCAGCCAAAAGAGCGGAAATCGGCCATCGAACTGCTTTGAGGTCCCGCGGGCGGCGATCATTCTACAATGCCCCCGCTGCGGTATCTTTGCGGTGATTATGCTCAATACATCCATAAAACTCATCGAATGCCCGCGGGATGCCATGCAGGGATGGAAACATCCGATCCCGACGGCAAAGAAGATCGAATACATCAACGCCTTACTGAAAGTCGGGTTTGATACGATCGACTTTGGCAGCTTTGTATCTCCAAAAGCGATCCCGCAGATGGCCGATACAAAAGAAGTCATCAAAGGGCTTGATATGGCTGGTTCGCAAAGCCGCCTGCTTGCGATCATTGCCAATCAACGCGGAGCTGAAGAGGCGAGTATGTTCGACGAGATCTCGTTCCTTGGTTTTCCTTTTTCTATTTCCGAAACATTTCAACAACGGAACACCAATTCCTCCATTGCTGAATCATTTGAAAGAGTGGAAGAGATCCAGAATATCTGCGTGAAATCCGGAAAGCAACTGGTGGTTTACATTTCAATGGGCTTTGGAAATCCATACGGCGATCCTTACTCAGAAGAGATCGTGTTCGAATGGGTGAACAAGCTTGTTGGCCTGGATATTCCGGTGATCTCGCTGGCGGATACGGTCGGACTGGCAACTGCTGAACAGGTGCATGATATCACCGCTTACCTGGAAGAATCATTGCCGGGAATAGAATTGGGTGTGCATTTGCATTCCACCCCATCCAACTGGAAAGAAAAACTGGAAGCTGCGCTCGATGCAGGGTGTCTTCGTTTTGACGGAGCATTAAAAGGCATTGGCGGCTGTCCGATGGCTAACGATGAACTCGTCGGCAATATGAATACCGAATGGATGATCAGTCATTTTGAAGAGAAAGGTTTTCTGCTCAATCTTGATAAAGAAGCACTCGATGAAAGCCTGCAAATTGCCGGGGAAATTTTTATCCAGACAAATTAAAAAACAATCGCCTCTATAATGCTGGCCGCAGTTCGCGCAATTCGTGGCCATTCGTTTCAATTCGTGTCTTTATGGAATTAATGGTGAATATAGATATCAAGCCGTTGCCTGAACCGATCGGCTACCAGGATAAGATCCTTTTGATCGGATCTTGTTTTACAGAACATATTGGCAATACACTGGACGAACTTAAGTTCCATGTATTGCAGAATCCGCATGGGATCTTATTTGATCCGGCCAGTGTTTGCAAAAGTCTTGTCAGTTATACCCAGAACAAAAAATATACAAAGGATGATCTCTTCTATCTGAATGGTGTATGGAATAGCTGGGAACATCATTCCCGTTACTCGCATCCTGATGCGGATACGAGTCTGCAACTGATGAACGACGCAACGCAAAAAGCACATGATTTTTTGAAAGATGCTGACTGGGTCATTATGACCCTTGGATCATCCTTTTCTTACAGACTTACGGATATTGCCGAAGGAAGAAAAGGAGAGGGCGTCGCCAACTGTCACCGCGCTCCGGGGCAATGGTTCAATAAACATTTACTGACGATCGATGAAACGATCACGCTGCTGGATAATTGCTATCATCAGTTAAAGCGGTTCAATCCCAAACTGAAGTTTTTGTTTACTGTCAGCCCTGTCCGTCATATCCGGGATGGAGTGGTGGAGAACAATCGCAGCAAAGCCCGCTTGCTGGAAGCTGTGCATCATACGGTGAACAAATTCTCCGGATTATATTATTTCCCGGCGTATGAACTGGTGATCGATGTATTGCGGGATTACCGGTTTTATGATATCGATCTTGTTCATCCGAATTACCAGGCAACAAGCTTCGTATTGGAAAAGTTTGCAGAGCACTGTGTGAGCGCCGATACGAGGCAGCTAATGCAGGAAATTAAAAAGATCGTGATAGCAAGAAAGCATAAAGCGTTTCATCCCACAACTGAAGCACATCAGCAATTCCTGGCGGCACATCTGCAAAAGGTAAAAGGAATGATGGAAAAGTATCCCTTTTTGGATTTTAAGGAAGAGGCAGCATATTTTGGGAAAGGATATTGAATGGACCGCCGACGGCCGACCGCCGACCGCCGACGAGAACTATGAATTGGTGATTGCTAACCCGAAACATTAATGTTGTGTTTTATTTCATCAGATAGATAAAATAATCCATTTACCGCGAAGAGATCATTCTTTAATGACTGGTACCGCGGTCTGCGGTCTGTGGTCCGTCGTCCGCCGCTTCTCACCTAAAACAAAAATTAGTGTATAAATGACACTTAAAATAAATTTCCCTATTTTTACGTGCTTGTAAAAACATCTTTCAATTAATCAAGATTGCCTGTCATGACAAAAGACGCATTGGCTAAAGAGTTCCGCTCACGCTACAACCAGGATGCTAAGTATTTTTTCTTCTGCCCCGGAAGAGTAAACCTGATCGGAGAGCATATCGATTATAATGGCGGAAAAGTGATGCCCTGCGCTATTTCCCTTGGCACTTACCTGCTTATTTCAAAGAATACAGATAAAAAGATCCGTCTGCAGTGTATCAATTTTCCGGAGACTGCGGAGTTCCAATTGCAATCTTCCTATACTAAAACGGGAAGCGAGTGGTTCAACTATCCATTGGGCGTGGTCGATGAAATGCTGCAGCGCGGATATGAATTATCCGGGTTGAATATGTTGTTCTATGGAAACCTGCCGATCGGTGCCGGTGTTTCTTCTTCTGCTTCGATTGAAGTGTGTACCGGAACTGCATTGAGCCAGATCTTTGGCTTTGGCATTCCCGGTCCGGAGATGGCCGTGCTTGGTAAGAAAGTAGAGAATGAATTCATCGGTATGAACTGTGGTATCATGGATCAGTTTGCCGTAGCAATGGGCAAAAAAGATAAAGCGATATTACTGAATTGCGATACGCTGGATTACGAGTATCTCAACTTTGAAATTGGTGATCATGTGCTGGTGTTGATCAACAGCAATAAAGAAAGAAAGCTGACGGATTCAAAATACAACGAACGCTTTGCCGAATGCGGCCGTGCACTGAAGCTGCTGAAACAGGTGGTGAAAGCAGAGAATCTTTGTGATATTTCATCAGCTGAATTTGCAAAGGCAAAACACGTATTGAACGATGCGGTGCTGGAGAAACGGGCCTTGCATGTGGTGACGGAAAATGAACGCGTAAGTCAGTCAAAAGACGCGCTGGTGAATGGACGCCTGGAAGAATTCGGCAAGCTTATGTATGCCTCCCACGAATCCCTGAAAGAGTTGTACGAGGTATCCGGGATTGAGCTGGATACGATCGTTGAGTTCAGCAAGACCTATCCTCATTGTATCGGTGCAAGAATGACGGGGGCCGGTTTTGGCGGCTGCGCGATCGCGCTCGTAAAGAAAGAATACTTCGATGATTACGCAGAAAAGATCAAACCTTACTATAAAGCGAAAGTGGGGTATGAGCCGGGCGTATTTGCGTCTGAGATAGGAGATGGAGCGAGAGCGATATAAAAGTCAAAAGTCAAAATTAAAAAGTAAAAATATCAGGTACCATGATCGAAAAGATCTTCGACTCTCGTGCCTGATATTTTTACTTTTTAATTTTGACTTTTGACTTAATGAATCCTGTCTCCGCGGACTTCCATTGTATTCATGACTTCCGCTTCATATTCCAGCCATTCTTTCCATCTCTTTCGTACTTTCTCTTTGTCGATATAAGTTTCAGCAAGATCGATGAACAGTGTATAGTGACCGGCTTCGCTTTCCATGAAGCGGCGGTAAAAGTTTCGGAGATATTCGTCTTCCAGGCCTTCGCTGAGGCGTTTAAAGCGTTCGCAGCTGCGTGCTTCTATCAAGGCCATGGTCAGCAGGCGATCCAGGAACAGATCCTGCCAGTCGCCTCCCTTTACCTGGAATTCGACGAGTTTGTTCACATAAAGGTCTTTCCGCTGTTTGCCGAGTTTCAGCTTCCGTTTATGCAATTCCGCCAGCACCAGTCTGAAATGTCCCCATTCCTCGGTCACGATCGGCGCCAGTTCTTTTACGAGTTTTTCTTTATCGCTGTATTTCGTGATCAGGCTGATACAGGTCGTTGCGGCTTTCTGCTCACAAAAAGCATGATCGGTCAGGATCTCCTCCATCGATTTTTCCGCAAGATTGGTCCACCTTGGGTCGGTCGGGAGCTGGAGGCCGAGAATGTTTTTGGTGTCCTGGGATAGTTCCATGGTGCGAAATTAGGTGGGAGATCCCGAATTTTGCGCGATATTCGATGATCGATGTTCGATGTCCGAAATACAAAATAACTGGTTATGCCAATGTTGGGGGTTGATATTCAATACTTTTGGGCCGACCATCGAGCATCTATCATCGAACATCGGTTCCTCAAACTGGCTCTTTGAATAATTTGGACAGTTACACAACTTGCTTTACCTTTGCCGCCACAAAATTATAATAGGATACAACCCGGATGACTTTTTAAAAAAATCAAAGATGCCTCTAACAAAAGAAAAAACAGCGACGATTTTTACTCAATTTGGTGGATCAGCCGCAAATACAGGTTCTATTGAAGGACAGATTGCACAACTGACTGAGCGTATTGCACAGATCAGCGGTCACCTTCAACAAAACAAAAAAGACTTCTCTACTCACCGCGGTCTGATGCAACTGGTTGGTAAACGTAAACGTTTGCTGAACTATCTGCAAAAGCATAACCTGACTGGTTACCGCCAATTGATCGAGAAACTCGGAATCAGAAAATAAGACCTTACTGTTGCTCCCTTCGTGGAGTTGGGTAAGTCTTTAGCCTGGGAGTTATTGATCTTTCAAGGACAAGACTCTCTATATAACGATTATTCCCAACTTCTTTCAGATGTTGGGAATAACTGTTTTTAGGCATATCGTTTTTAAGTGCTCTGATCCCATTTTTCACAACAAATTCTTTCCAATTTTTATGTTACAACAACCCATACGCAAAACTTTCGATATTGGTGGCGGCCGCATGGTTACGATTGAAACAGGTCGTCTGGCCCGTCAGGCTGATGGCGCTGTTACCGTTTCGATGGGCAATTGCATGATTCTTGCCACCGTGGTTGCAAACAAAGAGCCTAAAGAAGGCCAAAGCTTTTTCCCTCTCACCGTTGATTACCAGGAGAAGTTCGCTTCTGCGGGACGTATCCCTGGTTCATTCTTCAAACGTGAAGCACGTTTGAATGATTATGAGATCCTGACCAGCCGTCTGATCGACCGCGCGCTGCGTCCATTGTTCCCCGATGATTATTTCTGCGAAGTGCAGGTACTGGTATCACTGATCTCCAGTGATGTTGACATACTTCCTGATGCAATGGCTTGCCTCGCCGCATCAGCAGCCCTCGCTGTTTCCGATATTCCGATCAAGGAAGTTATTTCAGAAGTTCGTGTGGGACGTGTGAATGGTGAATACATCATCAACCCTTCCCGCGGTGAACTGGAGCAATCCGATCTTGAATTCATCGTTGCTGCTACCGAAAAGAACCTGATGATGGTGGAAGGTGAAGCAAAAGAATGCAGCGAAGAAGAACTCGTGAAAGTGCTCGAGCTTGCTCATGATGCGATCCGGATCCAGATCAAAGCACAGCAGGAACTGCGCGACCTGAAAGGTGTGACAGGTAAACGTGATTATACAAAACCTGTAACGGATGAAGCACTGCAGGCAAAAGTTGACGCATTTGCCAAACAAAAAGTATACGAAGTAGCCAAAGGTGCATTGCCAAAGCATGAGCGCAGCGACAAGTTCGCAGCGATCAAAGACGAGCTGATGGAATACCTGAAAAGCGAATTGCCTGAAGGCGAATCACTGCCTGATCAGACAAAGAAACTCGCTTCTACTTACTACAGCGATCTGCAATATTATGTGGTTCGTGATATGATCCTCGATGAGAAAGTAAGGCTTGACGGCCGCGGTCTCGAAGACGTTCGTCCGCTCGATATGGAAGTGGACGTACTGCCTTCTCCGCACGGAGCTTCTTTGTTCACCAGGGGTGAAACACAATCCCTGACCACCGTTACGCTTGGTACCGCACTCGATGAACTGCTGGTAGAAAGCGCAGCCAAATCATATGATTCAAAATTCTTCCTGCATTATAATTTCCCTCCATTCTCTACAGGTGAAGTGAAAATGATGCGTGGTCAGAGCCGTCGTGAAGTAGGGCATGGTAACCTTGCACAGCGTTCACTGAAGCAAATGATGCCTACGGGTGATTTTGCCTATACAGTACGCGTGGTAAGTGACATCCTGGAATCAAACGGTTCATCATCTATGGCAACTGTTTGTGCTGGTTCACTGGCGCTGATGGATGCTGGTATTCCTTTCCCTAAACACGTTTCAGGTGTTGCAATGGGATTGATCACCAAAGGTGATAAATACGCGATCCTGACTGATATCCTCGGTGATGAAGATCACCTGGGTGATATGGACTTCAAGGTAACCGGTACACGCAATGGTATCTGCGGTGTTCAGATGGATATCAAAGTAGATGGTTTGAAAATGGAAGTGATGGCTGAAGCATTGCAACAGGCAAAACGCGGACGTCTTCATATCCTTGACGCGATGTATAAATGTATCCCTGAAGCGCGTGCCGAAGTGAAACCACATGCTCCACGCATGGTGAAACTTTATATCGACCGCGAGTTCATTGGTGCAGTGATCGGACCAGGTGGTAAAGTGATCCAGGAAATGCAGCGTGAGACAGGTACTACGATCAATATCGAAGAAGTGAACAATATGGGCGAAGTAAGCATCTTCGGCGTAGCTAAAGAAGGTGTTGAAAAAGCTCAGGCATGGATCAAAGGAATCGTTGCCGTTCCTGAAGTAGGAGAGGTATATGACTCCGTAGTGAAGTCAGTTGTTCCTTTTGGCGCATTCGTTGAGTTCCTCCCTGGTAAACAAGGGTTGGTTCACATCAGTGAGATCAGCTGGAAACGTCTTGAAACACTTGAAGGAATTGTAAGGGAAGGTGATACGTTCAAAGTAAAATTGATCGGCACGGACCCTAAATCAGGTAAGTTCAAACTTTCCCGCAAAGCGCTGATCCCAAAACCTGAAATGAAGCCAAGAGAAGATCAGCAGAGAACACCTCCACAAGGGGAATAAGATAAACAAGTCAAAAGTCAAAAGTAAAAAGTAAAAAAGCGAGCAGTCATCCTGAACGTTTTTTTACTTTTTACTTTTGACTTTTTAATTTAAGCGAATTGACAAACCGAAGAAAACAGCAACTATGGGTAATTACCTGCAGATAACATTTCGTCCAATATCATCATCAAAAGCAGAATTGCTGATCGCGCAATTGCACGAAGTAAACTTTGAAGGTTTCGAAGAAGAGGATGATACGTTGAAAGCGTATATTAAAGAAGAAGCAGTTGATCTCGAAGAACTGAATGCGATCGCTGATGCCCATGATATAACATACGGAATGTCCATTATCGAAGAAACAAACTGGAATGCAGTATGGGAATCAAATTTTGATCCCGTGATCGTGGACGATTTTGTGGCTGTGCGCGCAGACTTTCATGCGCCGGTCACTTCTGTTGAAAAAGAAATTGTGATCACACCGAAGATGAGCTTTGGAACCGGGCATCATGCCACCACATTCATGATGATGCAGGAGATGCGTGAGCTGGACTTTAAAGGTAAGAGCGTATTCGATTTTGGTACTGGCACCGGCGTGTTGGCGATACTGGCGGTAAAACAGGGCGCAGCCGAGGTGATCGCGGTGGATAATGACGACTGGAGCATTGCGAATGCACAGGAAAATGTGGAGAATAACAATGCTGGTATCATCCAGGTGCTGAAGGCCGACAGCGCGGCGGGAGAGGGCAGCTTTGATATCATTCTTGCCAACATCAACAAGAATGTGATCCTGGATAATATGGTCGATCTGAAGGCCCATCTAAAGCAGGGCGGAACGCTTCTTTTAAGCGGCTTACTGGTTACCGATGAAGCAGATATCATGGACGCATGTGGAAAATACGGTCTAATTTTCGTTTCGCGCAAAGAAAGACATAACTGGCTCTGTATAAAGGTGTCATATTAAGAAAACCAGTACATTGTGTTAAATTAACGTTACCAACTTCAGGTTTTTTTCTTATTTTTGGTTCTCAACTTCAACCCAAATTTCTATGAATGAACTATTGATGATAGTTCTCGCCTATCTCATTGGATCCATACCCACTTCTGTATGGGTCAGCCAGTACTTTTTCAACATCGATATCAGGGAATATGGTAGCGGCAATGCCGGTGCTACAAACACGTATCGTGTATTAGGCCCGAAATGGGGTACCATCGTAATGGTGACCGATATGCTGAAAGGCATGCTTGCTGTTAAGCTTGCTTTGTTGCTTCCCGACTATGCGGATAGTGATATCCGTTTCGTAAACCTCCAGATCGGATTGGGTCTCGCAGCAGTGATAGGGCATATATTCCCCATCTGGGCTGATTTCCGTGGAGGTAAAGGCGTAGCAACATTATTTGGTCTGGTAGTAGGTATTTCACCTTGGACGGCATTGTCCTGTTCAGGGGTATTCCTGCTGGTATTGTTTCTCACGAGATTCGTATCGTTGAGTTCAATACTTGCCAGTGTTGCATTTCCCGTGTTCATCCTTGTAGTTTTCAACGTTGATAATAATATTTACCGTGTGTTTGCAATAGCGGTCGCACTGATGGTCGTTTTGACCCACCAGAAAAATATCGGTCGTTTATTGAAAGGCAGTGAAAGCAAAGTACCGATCCTCAAGCACCGCGATCGGAGACGAGCCCGCAGAAGACAGGAAATGAATTAAAATTAAAAAGTAAAAGGTAACCCCGCTTACAAAAGGAAAAACTTCCTGCTGATAAGCGGGGTTACTTTTTACTTTTTAATTTTGCCTTAATTTGGTACAAACATTGGCTTGGTATTAAAAAACACAAACACTATGACGCGGATCATTTTTTCTGCATTTTTGGCGGCTGCACTTTTTATTTCCTGCAGTCAGAATGCCCTTACCGGCAAAAGCCAGTTCACTCTTTTACCGGAATCTGAATTACAATCAATGGCCACGCAGGAGTATGCGACGTTTCTTTCTTCCAATAAAGTTGTTTCACCCAGTGCGAATAAAGATGCTGAAATGGTGAGGCGTGTTGGTCAGCGCATTGTTGCGGCAGTCAATGCTTATTATCAACAGAACAATATGAGCGATAAACTCGCTGGTTACAAATGGGAATATAACCTGGTGGATGATCCTACGGTGAATGCGTGGTGTATGCCTGGTGGGAAGATTGTTGTATACAGCGGTCTTTTGCCGGTAACGCAAAATGAAGCTGCCCTGGCTGTGGTAATGGGGCATGAGGTGTCTCACGCACTGTTACAACACGGGAACCAGCGTATGAGCCAGCAAATGGGTGTTCAGGCAGTAGGCGCAGGCCTGCAGGTGGCGTTGTCACAGAAACCAGCAGCCACGCAGAACCTCTTTATGGCGGCTTTTGGCGCAGGTTCACAAGTTGGTGTAATGCTGCCCTTCTCCCGCAAGAACGAGCTGGAAGCCGATGATTGGGGCCTTAAATTCGCAGCGATGGCCGGCTACAATCCCCAGGAGGCAATCGCTCTCTGGCAGCGCATGGAAAAAGCGAGCAACGGCCAGAAACCGCCTGAATTTCTGAGCACGCACCCAAGTGAAGGTAACCGGATCGCACAGTTGCAGAAGCTGATGCCGGAGGCGCTCAAATATTATAAACCTGTCTCAAAATAGGATAAGTGATGTCCGATCATCGATATCCGGTGGTCAAATGAGGCAATTAAAGGCCTTTTAATCGAAATCTAACCAAAGAATTTATGCCCCTCCATCCGGAGGGGCTTTTTTGTTATATAAAATAAACTGTATCTATATCGGCTAAATGTTCAACCGATAAAAAAGCAATCTCCCCGGCGAAATTGCGGTCATCAACCATCGCCTGGCTGGTGTCAAATCCCTGAAATCCGCCACAGTCGGCATTTTTCTACCCTTCAGGCTATCATTCATGGCATTTTTGCTTATCTTTGCACTCCCTGCAAATGAGAACGCTGACAATGAGCATCTCCGACAGGTGCCTTGCCAGAAACCCCTTAAAAATTGATTCAAAGTATGTTACCTACAGTTTTTGAAAAGTTACAACTGGCAGACGAGAAGAATCTTTTAATCCAGGGTTTGCCCTCCTCAATCGAAAAACAATTCAGCAAACTTTCATTCGCCAAAAACATGACTCCGCTTCTGAAGAACCGGAAGATCGATTTTGCATTGGTATTTGCAGTGAATGAAAATCAGTTGAACGGTATTTTGAAGGATGTGATGCCCTCTTTGAAAGATGATTCGAAATTCTGGGTGGCCTACCCAAAGCAGACATCAAAGATCGTTACCGATCTGAATCGTGATTGCAGCTGGAACCGTTTGACATGCGAAGGCTACGAAAGCATCGAGCGCGTCGAACTGGACCATGTATGGAGTGCAATGCGGTTTGTAAGAGGCGAAGACAGCAGGGGAGACGTTGATGCTCCTGTTGCAAGGAAGAGACAAGCAACTGCAGTGGCAGAGTAAGGTTTCTGATTAAAATGAATTGAAGGTTTGGCTGAAAATGCCAGACCTTTTTTTTTGAATAAAAAGTAAAAAGTAAAAAGTAAAAAGTAAAAAGTAAAAAGTAAAAAGTAA
>QFQQ01000045.1 GCA_003243445.1 Citrobacter freundii | reverse complement strand
AAATATTCAATTCCTTCAGGACGCTTCAACAGCAGTAAGCGTAAAATCTGCGAAATCAGCGGGAACCTTACGCAAGTCCGAAAATTTGGGTAATGATTAGAGCTAAAAGAGAGGAAACCGGTCATCGGTCATCGGCCATCGAACTGCCTGGGATTATAACTAGCAAGTTGGGTTAAGTAATTTCTAAGGTTGTATCCTTCCCGGTAATTCCGAAGTACGTACATGGTTTTGTTATTGGATGGTATGAAATCACAAGGATTGTGATTGAATTTTACAGCCCGGATAAAATCTTTATTGACAATTATCAAAAAAAGAGCGGCTTCTTTTCCCGGTTTGCGGGTTTCTGCGATCGATCAAGGTTTTGATCTTTAGTTAGTTAAACCGTATATCCAGCCACAATAATCCATGCGTGTACAAACTCGAAGATCCACTAGGAAAATACTCTTATTGCAGAATTGTCGTTTTTTTGTCATAACCAATTCAGAAAAACCAATCCAATCTGCCGTCATGAGAACCTATTCTACTCATTCTGCGCATCCCGGTTACACTATGCGAAGAATTTCAGCTGAATATCAGACTTCCGTTGTTGTTGTGTTATCGGACTTTTTAATAAGCCTTGCCAAAACATTGTTTGTCCTAATAGCCAGAAGCCGCAAATCTGCGACAACAGTATCACCGTCTTTTGCTGATTCACTATAGCCTGGGGTAACGGGTTAAACCGTTCCCGAAGCCCCATCCTCCACCAGAAGTCCTGCCTGTAAAGGCGGGATTTCGTTTTATATGGCAATGCGCGTCATGAACAGGGAAAACACCTGCAGTCAATCTTCGAACTGGAAGAGTTCCCTGAGCTTATCCGCAACAGCTTTCACCAGCGCAGCATCTGGTGGGGATGACGCATGATCCTGTGATAAAACAGCGCGGTAATGCCGTTCTTCATCAGGTTCAAAATACACGTGTGCTCCCCCGATATTCACCATCATACGGTGGGTAAACCTGCTGAGCTTATGGAACTCGGCGTCAAACACCTTTTTCTCGTTGTTATAAACCAATTCGAGTATAAAACTGTCTTTCATGGTTGTTGTTTTTTGTAAAACTCTTCTATTCGCACCGCATTTCCATGAGGATTTCACCGCGAATTAGGCGATTTTCCACCATTTACTCAACGTTTTTTGCTACCCGCTAAATGGTATTCCCCCGGCCGGATCATCTTCGTATCCTTGCACTGGTTTTTCATAGGAAATTGGATTTTAAAACGGGGCAGGATGTCTATCCAGCCCTTTTTCTTTTGTGAAAGCGTGTGGGAAAAGTGTCAATGCCGGGTGTCGGAGGATCAAAGGCCATCCGAGGGGCCTCCTGATGGCAGAATAGGCGCATTCGTTGTACAAATCGAATATTCATTATTTAACATCGGTGCCGGAATCATAACTTGCGCTTCTAAAACATCAATCATGAAGACAAGCATTGGAATCAAAGAAGAAAACAGGAAGGCTGTTGCGATTCAGCTTTCCAAGTTGCTGGCGGATGAATTTGTATTATACACGAAGACGAGAAATGCACACTGGAATGTAGAGGGACCGGATTTTCATGCAATGCATTTGTTTTTCGAAAGTCAATACAACCAGCTTGACGAGATCATGGACAGCGTAGCAGAACGCATCCGTTCCATTGGCCACTATGCACCTGCCACCTTAAAAAGCTTTCTCCAGCTGACCCATCTCAGCGAGCTCGGTGAGCGTGACAACAGCAGCAAGGATTTTATCCAGGAACTGCTCAATGATCATGAAGCTATCATCGAATTTATCCGCGGCAATATCAACCCTTTTGCCAACGATTACGGCGATGCAGGCACGAGTGACTTCATCACAGGACTGATGGAGCAGCATGAGAAACTGGGATGGATGCTCAGGTCGTACTTCAAATAGCTGACCAGGGGCTGAGAGTTTAAATGTTCAAAGGTTTAAAAGTTTAAAGGTTTGTCTGAACCGCAACAATGTATGCTGCATTCCGGAAAAAACGCTTAAACTTTTAAATCTTTCACTTCAAATAGCTGACCAGGGTCTGAGATTTCAAATGTTTAAATGTTTAAAAGTTTAAGGGTTTGCCTGAACTGCAACAATGTATCTGCATTCCGGAAAAAACGCTTAAACTTTTAAACCTTTCAACTTTTAAACTTTTTTTGGTTGCACCTCCGGATTTACCGCATACGGCAGCGGCTTTCCCTGCAATCCCGCGATCACATTCTCCGCCGCACGCCGGGCCATTCCTTCCCTGGCTTCCACGGTTGCAGAACCGATATGCGGAAGTATGGCAGTATTGGGA
Source organism: Citrobacter freundii (assembly GCA_003243445.1). Classification (GTDB taxonomy): domain Bacteria; phylum Bacteroidota; class Bacteroidia; order Chitinophagales; family Chitinophagaceae; genus Terrimonas_A. The sequence goes on along the minus strand of QFQQ01000045.1, from coordinate 47,451 downwards.
AATTGCAGCAGGGGATTATCAGCGGCCATCGGCTCGGGGTTTGTCACATCGAGGCCAGCCCCCCAGATCTCCCCTTTTTCCAGCGCATCTTTCAACGCAGCTTCATCATGAATGCCGCCGCGTGCTGTATTGATAAAGATCGAACTTGTTTTCATCTGTTCAAATGCACGGGAATTGAACAACCCTTTTGTCTCAGAAGTGAGCGCAGTGTGAACAGACAATACATCACTCTGCGCAAGCAGTTCATCAAAGGAAACATAGGTGGCGTCAAGATCTTTTTCCGCCTGCGGATTCGGATGGCGGTTATGGTAGATCACTTTCATATCATACGCGCCTTTGCAACGTTTCGCCATTTCATACCCGATCTTGCCCAGACCAAAGATGCCGATCGTTTTACCATATAACTCAACACCGAGATCCGCAACAGGGTCATAATAGCTCCACTGTCCGCGTAAGATCTTTTTATGCTGATAAAATGCTTTACGGGAAACGGCCAGCATCAGCAGGAATGCGGTGTCTGCGGTGGCCGCGCTCAGTACGCCAGGAGTATGACCAATGGGAATGCCAAGCCTTGTGGCTTCGCCAATATCTACTTTGTCATATCCAACAGAATAAAGGGAGATCACTTTTAAGTGCGAACAAGCCTGTAGAAATTCTTTGTCCAGATGTTCATGCCCCACACTAAGCAATGCATCATGCTGCATACAGGCATCGGTCAATTCCTGCCGGCTCATATTTCTTCGCTCCGAGAATTGTGTAACATTGTAACCTGCTTCTTCCAGTAAATGTACTGCAACAGCGGGGATGATCCGGCTGATAAAAACCTTCATGTTAGAGTAGTGTTTTCGGTCAGTTCTTATGACGACATTCATTCATTCTTCCTGCGACCAATTCAACGTTTCAAAGTTAATACAAGAATGCGCATCTTTTTGTTTTAAAATAGCCTCTTTTGACCCGGAAAACTATATACGCCCGATCAACACGAATATTTAGGATCTGTGCGGAAGACTCACAAATTAGTGAGCGCATATATATCACTTGTTTTATAATCAGGCCATGCGCCACTTTTCGATGCGACCAATGCACCAAGTCCGCATGCAAATACCAATGCTTCATTCACTTCTTTACTCTGCAGCCGCTGATGCAGAAAGCCCGCAAGAAAAGCATCGCCGCTTCCAACCGTGTCGGCAACCTTTACCTTAAACCCGGGGTGTTCGTGTAAACGGCCGTCATGCCATACAGCTGCGCCATTGCTGCCGCGTGTAACGATGATCGTCTTTGTATTGAACCTGCGCTGTAATGCATCCGCCTGTTCACGCAATCCCTGACCAAATCCCCACCATGAGGAGATCAACTCCAGTTCATCATTATTCAGCTTTACTATATCTGCCCTTGTGATCAGTGCTTCTATCAGTTCAGCAGAATAAAATGGGGGGCGAAGGTTTATATCCACCACTTTTGTGTTTGCTTGATCCAACAGGGCAAATAAGGTGTTGCGTGACGGTTCCCGCCTGGCCACCAGGCTTCCACATACGAAATAATCCGCTTCCGCCACCGTGGTCATATTGTCCGCAGTAGTTTGAATAAAATCCCAGGCTGATGGCGCAACGATCTCATACTTCATATCTCCTTTTTCATCCGCGGTTCCATACACGGTGCCGGTTGGATACTGTTCATCCGTTTGAAGCAGCCTTATATCAACTTCTTTTCTTTCCAGTATCGATCTTAATTCATCCCCGCGTTCATCTTTTCCCACTCTGGTCACCAAAGCCGGTGATTCATTTAATTGATGAAGGTGATATGCCACATTCATCGGTGCGCCGCCCGGCACCGTTCCCGCCGGAAGTATATCCCATAAGATCTCTCCGAAACAAACCACTTTTGAAAGCTGAGCAGGCATTGTGTTGAAATTTCGATAAATATAATCAGATCCGGGGAGAGCGATGTTAGATTATGGATGTTCGATGGTCGATGGTCGGGCTCCGCAACTGATGAGATCTTTCAAAGCCGGAGTTTTTTATGTAGAAAATTTGATTTTGATTTTACTATGGCGAATCGCGGAGCCCGATCATCGAACATCGAACGGATCATTTACCAATGATATCTGGCTTTGATTACGTCCCAGATCGATTTCCAGCCTTCCGTGTTTGTCTGTAAAAAATTCCAATCGAAGATCAGCACAACCTGAAAGAAATATTCTATTACATACACGATATTTACGATGATCAGCCAGGAAAGAATATTCTTCAGGTTGATCTTCTGGGTGAACATAAGCCCCTGCCAGACCATCAACACAAAAGAAATGATCGTATAAAGATTATCGATCACGCTTTTGTGATGGATCAACGGAAAATACAGCGGAATGATCAAAACATGAAGTGCCTGCAGCCATCCCATCACAAAAAGCCAAAAGACAATGATCTCCGCAAGATTGAATCTCTTATGATAAAACAACCAGGTAAGCCCGATCTGGAAGGGTAATAACGCAAGCACCCTGTATTTTGCCAAATGAAAAAGTATCCGGCCAAACTCGTTGTTTTCGTGCGTTATCTTATCTTCATAATCAAACACGAATGGATACAACAATACCACCAGTCCGGCCATCAGCAGAAAAAACATCACGGGATTGAAATACGTCTTTCTCTTGCCCGAAAAGTACTCCTGGTAAAAAGCCCGCGGCCGTATTGTAAGATCTTTCAGCAGCTTCAGAATACCCTTATCCGTGTGCGTAACACCATGCCAGGCGTCATGCGCCAGCTCATGCATAGACATTCTGCCGAGGCCCAGTTTTTGTCCGCATTGATTACAATATTTCCCTTCGGCACTGGCGCCGCAATTTTTACAGATCATTTTTGGAGCTTATTGCTTGTTCGCTGACAAATCTAGCGGAAAAAGGCATATGCCGGAGAGAGGAACTGCGATTTCTGTAAGATGATCTTTCCGGCTGGAAGGATGTTCGATGCGCGATGGTCGATGCTCGAATCTCAGATCGGGCAGCCTTTATATCCGGATTGAATTAAATACATTTATTCAATTTCGATCCGTCTACAAAAAAAGACTGCTTCAATCTAAAATCCGACCACCGACCATCGCGCATCGAACATCAATCCCCAATCTAATTCGCCATTCTCCTCCTCACCTCCTCTATCCCCGTCTGACGGTTCTTCGCCGCCTTTACATTTTTGTTACCAAATTTATAGCTGAAGTTCAGTTTGATGAACCTTGTTTCAGGCATTACCCTGGTAGTGGAGCGTGTGCCGTAAGATGCGGCGGTGTAACGTTGTTTGTTGGTATTGAAAAGATCGGTGACAGATAAACCAAGTGTTGCTTTTTTACTGAGCAGCGTGCGGGAAAGACCGAGCGAAGAGGAGAACTGTGATTTGAAATCATATGCGCCAAACTGCATGGGCGAATAATACCAGGCAGATACTTCAGCTTTCCATACCTTGCCGATCGCGATCATATTGCTGCTGCTGATCATCAGCGTTGTCGCAGCATTACTGAGTCCGGTTTCCGCAGGCGCATTGTATTTAGCGTAGAGACCGCCAAGCGTGTTGCTGGTTGTGAGCTTACCATTGAATAAGAGTTTCGTATAAGTAAGACTCAGGCTGAGCTGATCCGCGCTGGCGATGTTCTCATAGGTGCTGATCATTGCGCCACCGTCTCCTGCTTTCTTGTATACTTCAGCCAAAGCATCAGTGAAGTGACCATAATCGGCAGCAGCCATCCACTCATTGCCATAAGCCCAGGCCAGTTCAAAATTATGAGAGAATGATGGGCGGATAAACGGATTGCCCTGGTAATATGCATACTGGTTTTGATATACAATGAACGGATTGACGATATCAAACCCAAACCGTTCGATCTTACGGCGATAAGAGAAACTATATTGCTGCTGCTCCGACTGATTAAAGGAAACCGAAAGACTCGGGAAAAGGCTGGTATAACTGTTGTCGTTTTCCTGCTTCAATGTTACAGAATAACCCTTCGCATCGGTCATTTCGGCTCTCAGGCCAGCCTGTATATCAAATTTGCCGATGCTGCGTGATGCGGAAAGATAGGCCGCGTAGATGTTTTCGTTATAGATGAATCTGTTTGATTTCAGTTCGTCATTCTGCCAGACTCCTGTTTCTTTTTTCTCCCAGTCAGATGCATTATCGGTACGTGTCAGTACTGCTTTTAAACCTGTTTCAAAGCTGATCTTGCTCTTTGAAAAAGAATAATCAACGGAAAACGATTCGATGCGGTTATTTGAAGGAGCACCGGCTCTCAGGAAATATGGTGTATTGTATTCAGTTCCTTTTTCATCAAAATAATGTGTGACGAATTGGTCGTTCCTCTTTTTATCATAATTGAAGTAATCAGCATTCAGTGAAAGATCACCATTCTTTGAAATCTTTGTTCTGTAATAAATATTGGCGGCGATCGTTGATAAGCGGGTATCTCCTGTATTACCCACCAGTGAAGACGAATCGTTGGTTGACAGGGAAATATTCTGACTGTAACGATCCCGGTTGATAAATGAACCTCTCACCAGCGCACCAAAGCTGCTTTGCTTATTGATCGTATAATCCACGCCGATCTTCGTAGTATGACTTTTACCTTCATCAAAAGAACGTTGTTCGTCATTTATGGAAAACAGCTCATTAAATGACCGTTCGGCTTTTGTAATACTTCTTGATTTTGTTTGCTGATAATCGTAACTGCCATAGATGTTCATCGCCGCTGTACGATGATTCAATGAAATGCCATTGTTGAAACGCGGATATCTGCCTGCGCCAATACCTGCCGTTAACACGCCGTTTGTTCCAAGATCCTTACTTTTTGCAAGGATAATGTTCACGACGGGGCCCCCTGATGCTTCATATTTAGCGGATGGATTAGGGATCACTTCTACCCTTTCCACTGTATTGGCCGGCATGGATACAAGATAGCTTTTCAATTCCTCGCCGCTCAGCCGCGAAGGTTTGTCATTGATATATACGGTGACATTTTTGCCTCTGAACTGAAGGCCCTGCAGGTCCGTGACGCCAGGTGCTTTTTTAACCGCATCATATGCATTGCCGCCTGCTACGACCGGGCTTTGCGCCACGTTCACGGTGATCTTGTCATTCTTCTGTACGATAAACGGTTTGCTGGAAGAAACCGTTACACCAGCCATTTCTTTTTGCAAGGGGACAAGCCGGATACTGATGCCGCGTTCCTGTTTGCCACTTAGAGCTGAAATAACCTGTTCGCGATAACCAGTGAAACGGATACGCAGGGTATAAAAGGCTGCGGTGTCAAGACCGGAAAAAGCAAATTCACCATTAGCGGAATTGATGGTAGTAATGTCAGCACCATTTTTTACCAGGGCGATCGTTGCGTTAGGCAAAGGCGTTCCGCTGATGCTATCCGTGATATTACCGGAAATGGTTTGTGCCTTCAGGCAAAGGCTTGCAATCATCGCCGTTGCGATCAGCAGTGTAGTTTTGTTAAGAAGTTTCATGGTTGTTGTTTTGTGTTTGATGAGACAAAGCAACAACTGTAGTAAACTAAAAAAAAGGCGGCTTCTTCCAAACAGGCCTTGTCTTCGGCGTAATGGAACGGCCGCTGTTTTGTCGAATGAAAACTCTGTTTTGTCGAAACCGCCGTCGACGAAACCATTGGAATGGAATAGATTTGAGGTTATGAAGATGATCAAATTAAGCAATCCCAATAAACGGTTCATTTCCTGGTATGAGATCCTGGTCTGGCTGATCTATGTATGCCTGTTCAAATATTCCACTTTTGCGGAAAGCGCATATCTGCCCAGGCTACGGACTGATTTCCCCTTCCCGGTCCTGATCCTTTTTTCCATAGCTACCACTATCTATGTGATCCCGTTCTATCGCTGGCTCGGGCCATTATTCTTAAAAAAGAAATGGCAGTGGCCGCTTTTCTTCTTTACCCTATTTTACTTTTTATTTGTTGCAAAATGGTTCAATTACCTGGTGTCCCTGGCATTCCTGCAATTGAATACGGATCCTGCCATGACTGTTTTTTTTGAGAAACAGTATTCCTGGTATTTTCATTCGCTCGGACTGAGAGGTTACCTGCTTACAGAGGTAATGATCGATCTGCTGGCTTTTATCTCTGTAATGTTCATGCGTTACGCATTTGATACAGAGGAAAAAAAACATGCCCTGGAAAAGGATAACCTTGTATTGCAACTGGAAACCTTGAAGGCGCAACTGCATCCGCACTTTCTGTTCAATACGCTTAACAGCCTCTATGGAATGAGTCTTACCGGTGAACCGGATACACCGGCCTACATTCTCCGCCTATCGGATATGATGCGTTATATCCTGTATGATTGCCAGCAAAACCAGGTGCCACTTGAAAAAGATCTTGAATTCCTGGATAATTACCTGGAGATGGAAAAGAAGCGCTATCCGCAGGCAAATATCGATTTTGAAGTGGATGATGAAAGCAGCGCAAAGCAACTGATCGCGCCGTTACTGCTGATCCCCTTTCTGGAAAATAGTTTCAAACACGGCTCACACCGTGTTTTGGATACCGGTTTTATCAAAGGAAAATTAACGATCGAAAATAATCAGCTGGAATTTGATCTCTCCAATAGCATAATTTTGACGACGCCTGAACAAAAGACAAAATATGGCGGTGTTGGGATCGAAAATGTAAAGAAAAGACTGGCGCTTTATTATCCCAACCATCATGAATTAAAGATCACACAGGATGACAATACCTATTCTGTAAACCTGAAAATTAAGCTGACGAAATGATCAAATGCCTGATTACAGACGATGAAGTGATCGCACAGCAGATCCTGGAAAAATATATCCTGCAAACGGATGGGCTGACTCTTGTAGCAAAATGCCGCAATGCGATGGAAGCATTTGCCAAACTGGAACAACATCAGATCGACCTGATGTTCCTCGATATAGAAATGCCATTGGTAAACGGTGTAGCATTTCTCAAGACGTTGACAAATCCTCCCAAAGTGATCTTCACAACAGCTTATGCCGAATACGCACTACAGGGTTATGAACTCAATGTGGTGGATTATTTATTAAAGCCATTTTCTTATGATCGTTTTCTGCAGGCGGTCAACAAAGTAAAACAGATCGTTCCGGTGCCTGATCAGGACGAAACAAGAGATGGCGTCGAACACCTCGTAATAAAGGAGAAAGAAGGTCTTCTCAAGATCCCTTTTGCCGATATTCTCTATATCGAAGGTTCAAGGGATTATATGAAGATCTATACAACGGGCCGACAGTACCTTGTCCATCTCACCATGAAGAAGCTGGAAGAGATCCTTCCTTCCACACAATTTATCCGTACGCATAAGTCCTATATCGTTTCATTAAACAAGATCAGGGCGGTGAGAACTGCAGAACTGGTGCTTGGTGAACAGACGATCATACCGGTCAGTCCTAATTACAAGGAGCAGGTGGTAAAAAGTTTCTCCGGGAGTTGAACTTATTAATCACTGGTAAACAAGTGATTCGAAGATCAGGGCAACCGTGGCAATCAATCTGCCGTTATAGCTTGTTTATTGACCGCTGTTCATTGCACTGTAATCAGTGTTTTGCCTTATCTTAGGCCAGCAACCTGAGAGTTCCAGCGCTACTTTATGTGAAATGCCAATCTGCTGTCTGATGAATGCACTGAAACGTATATACCTGCTGTACCCTATCACCGCACTCCTGTTGCTGCTTTATCCGGGGAAAAACAGCTTTGCTCAAACTTACCGGCTGACGATCTACGTCAGCAGTGATTCTTCATTGGCCGTACCGTTTGCCACAGTGCGGATACAACAGCAAAAGACCGCAACAGATTCATTGGGTCAGCTTCAACTCGATCTTCCCGGTGGCGTCTACACCATCGCAGCCAGTGCTGCCGGTTATCATCCTGCTTCAAAGCAGATAAGGCTGATGGCTGATTCGTCCATACAGTTCTCATTGCAAACACGTCAAAGCATGCTGGGCAATGTAACTGTTTCCGCCAGCAGGCATGTGGCGCAAAACAGGATGAGCGTTCAATCCATTAATATCGAAGAGCTCAGAAAATTACCGGTCATCCTCGGTGAGATCGATCCTTTAAAGACGATCACGCTGTTGCCCGGGATAAAGAACGGTGGTGAAGCCAGTGCCGGCATTTATGTGCGCGGTGGCGGCCAGGATCAGAATCTTGTGCTGCTGGACGGAATACCTGTCTATAATCCCAATCACCTGCTCGGCTTTTTTTCAATTTTCAATGGAGAAGCTATCCGTAATATTGAAGTGATCAAAGGTGGTATGCCTGCGGAATATGGCGGAAGATTAAGCAGTGTGATCAATGTGGAATCACGGACAGGCAACAAGGATTCGATCAAAGGCAGTGGTGGTATCGGCCTGATCTCATCGCGTTTATCACTCGAAGGGCCATTGATCAAGGGGCGTTCATCGTTTATTGTAAGCGCCAGGAGGACATATATAGATCAGGTGGGAAGATTAGTTGCAAAAAGCAGGATCGGCGATAATGGATATTATTTTTATGATGTAAATGCGAAAGCCGATTACATCATCAATAAAAGCAATTCTATCGACTTTACCTTCTATCGCGGCACGGATGATTTTTCTTATGTTGATAATGATGATAATGATGGCCGCGACCGCTATTTCAATGCTAACTGGGGAAATACACTGATTGGTTTCAGTTGGAAACAACAGATCAGTAAAAAAATGAAACATGAACTGGCTGCCATCTATAACCAGTTCAATCTTGACAGCCGTATCACTTATGCGACCACTACTTTTGCGTTCGCATCCGGTTTAAAAGATTATCAGCTGAAAGATGACTGGACCTATAGTTTCCGCAACTGGATGAAATGGAAATGGGGACTGCAATATATCTGGCACAATTTCAAACCTGGTGCCGGCGGTGTAACAGCCGGTATACAGGAGTTTAAATCCCAATTGAATGACCAGTATGCACGGGAAGCCGCTGCGTATTTCAGTACCGAGATCCGCGTATCTCCTAAGCTGAATGTAACTGCCGGCTTACGTTATAGTTACTTTGATCAGGTCGGCCCGACTGAACAGGTGATCTATGGAACCGATGGCATTCCCACCGGTGAAGTGGTACGATATGGAAAAGGGGAAAGCATTGCGAGGTATCATTATCCCGAACCTCGTGTGAACGTATTGTACAGGCTAACTGCCAACTCCAGCGTCAAAGCCTCCTACACACGGACCATTCAATATCTGCATCTGGCTACCACAAGTGCGGCAACCTTTCCCAGCGATCTCTGGGTACCCAGTAGTAAACTGATTCAGCCGGGTATTGCAAAACAGCTTGCTGCAGGTTATTTCCGCCAGATCAGCAATGGTAAATATGAATTCAGTGCGGAAGCTTATTATAAGACATTTTCCAATCAGCTTGAATTCAAACCCGGCGCGCAATTACTGCTGAATCAGAATCTCGAAGGCGAAATGATCTTTGGTACCGGCAAAGCTTACGGACTTGAACTATTCCTGCAGAAAAAGACCGGCCGTGTAACAGGCTGGATCGGCTATACACTGAGCCGCACTGAAAGAACGTTTCCCGATCTGAATGAAGGCCGTGCATTTCCCTATCGCTATGATCGCACCCATGACCTGAGCATTGTGGCCAATTACAGGCTTTCGCCAAAATGGGAAGCATCTGGCGTATTTGTTTATGGGACTGGTAACGCGCTGACAATGCCGGTGGGACGGTTCACTTACAACCTCGGTTATGATGCCTACCGGCGCGCTCCGATCTTTACGAATGTAAATCAGTACAGCGGGATCAATGATTACCGAATGCCAGCCTATCACCGGATGGATATCGCGTTTACTTACACACCAAAACCTGAAAGCACAAAGCGATTCAAAAGCAGCTGGAACTTTAGTATCTATAATTTATACAATCGCTATAATCCATATTTCATCTATCTCGATACAGATGATGATGAAAGAACGATACAGGGCAAAAAAGTTTTCCTTTTCCCGGTCATGCCCGGCATAACCTGGAATTTTAAATTCTGATGCGGATGAAACAGATGCGTAAATTGATAAGAACTATTGCACAGGCATTGCCATTGATGGCATTGATCTCCTGTGAAAGGGATTTTGATGTGAAACTCAACAGTGGCGACCCTTTACTGATCGTGGAAGCCTATATCAATAATGAGATGCCCTCCTACAACTACGTTGTATTAAGCCGCAGCCAGGATTATTACGCGCCTGATTTCAGAAGCCTGGCCGTTACAAAAGCTGTGGTAAGTGTGACGGAAGGTGAGCTCTCTCCTGATCAGCGATCTTATACCTGGGATCCTTCTTCTAAAGTGATACTTACGGAAGCAAACAATCTCCAGGTACCCGATAGTCTTCGCCAGGGAGTTTACTTTGATCCGCGCCTGTTCACCAACGCATCACAGGCTCTCGTCGGTAAACCGGGTAAAGCCTATTTATTGGAGATCGATGTGGATGGTAAACACTATTCATCCATCACTCGGTTATTGCAACCTGTGATACTGGATAGCCTTTCAAGCGGCTATCATTATTATGATGCGCAGGACAATAACAAATACAAGGCACGCATCACGGCCAATTACCAGGATCCCGACACGCTTGGCAATACACAGATGTATTACTGGCGGTATGAATCCAACCGCAATAATTTTGGCTGGGCCGGCCTCGGCCGTAACCGTCGTGCCAGTGGGGTCGATGATCTCACTAATGGACAATATATCCGCCTCACGCAAAACCAGGAATTCGCCGTCGGCGATTCCGTCGAATACTTCCTCGTCAGCGTCGAACGCAAAGTCTATAATTTCTGGGAAAGCTACGATAAGGCCCGCGATAATGAAGGCCCATTCGCTACGCCTGTAACGTTGCAGAATACTATTGAGGGAGATGGGGTGTTGGGGTGTTTTAGTGGGTTTAGTATCAGTTCGAAAAAAAGCATAGTGCAGTGAGGGGAGGAAAAGGTTCCAAGGGTTCCAGAGGTTTCAGGAGTTCCAGAGGTTGCTACCGCGATTTGAACATCTCTGCCTGTTTGAAATAAAGTTCTGTCAGAACACCTTCCGGTTTTCATCTCGGTAGTTTTCCCATTGCAGATAGAAATGTACAAATCGCGGTAGCAACCTCTGGAACCTCTGAAACCTCTGGAACCTCTGGAACTTCTAACCAGACACGGATTATTGACCAACGATCTTGTAGAGCCCTGCGCCATGACCGTTTAAACTTTGCGAAAACTTTAGTTCACTTCCATTGAAGCTTTTTCCGCTCCATAGGTCTGTTACTTTATACTTTCCCTTTATTCCCAACTCACTCAGATCAATGCTTACAACTTCCGTTTCCTTCTTCTTATTGAACAACGCTACATACTTCGCTTTCGTTCCCGCCTGGTCCGCCACCCATGCAGCTTTTTCTTTATCATTGAACAACGGTCTGTTATTCGTGTTCTTATTCAACACTTCCAGCACACGTTTATTCGTGAGCAATGAAAGCGTGAAGGCATCATTATCCGGTAAATGTCCGCCAAACATCAATGGGGAACGGAAAATACACCACAGGCTCATCAACGTATACTGCTCATCTTTTGTAAAGTTGGCCATTCGCGGATTTCCACGTTCCGCACGGATCCCGATATGCCCGAGTGGCAGCATATCTCCATCAGGCCATGCGCCGGGGGCGCGCCATTTATTCCAGCGGTCAAACACTTCAAAGTGTTCTTCCAGTTGTTTCCAGTTATCCCAGAAATCACCAACGGTCCGCCACATGTTTGCATTAGCCTGTACATGCGCTGCATGATCGATCGGTGTTTCCCCGGGTGAAGTGCTCAGCACGATCTTTCTTCCGGTACGTCCGATCGCTTTCCGTATCATCTCCACTTCTTCCGTAAAATAGATCGGAGACGAAAGATCATCCACCTTCACAAAATCCAATCCCCATGAAGCATATAATTCAAAGATCGAATTATAATACTCTTGAGAACCGGTTTTGCCAGGCACGATCGTGTACATATCTTTTAACCACTTGCACTGATCTTTCTCGGAATAGATGTCTTTTGCTGTAACGGAAGTTCCTTTGACCGGCAGATTACGCTTTACCGCTTCCACCGGAACGCCACGCATAATGTGTATACCGAACTTCAACCCTTTTTTATGCAGGTAATCTGCCAGTGGTTTAAACCCCTTCCCTCCCGCAGCAGATGGAAAGCGGTTCTCCGCCGGCAGAAATCTTCCGTATTCGTCGATCGAATATTGCGGATCAGTTTCATTATATCCATGTGCTTTATCATTGGCTACAAACCACCGTATGTCCACCACAATATAATCCCAGCCAAACTGCTTCATATTCGCTGCCATATAATCGGCATTTGCCTTTACTTCAGCTTCAGTAACAGTAGGGCCAAAACAATCCCAACTATTCCAACCCATAGGCGGCGTGGCTGCCCATTGATGAAAGTCCTTCTGCTGTGCAAATGACGCAAAAGACAGCAGCATGATGAAACTTGTGATCAGTTTGTTCATTTTTTTATAGATAAAAGATGATTCAACAAATAGAGCTTCAGTTCTGTTAGCTTAGCAACGCTACGGTTAAGATCGAGGCTATCGCTATTTCAGTTCCAGCATTACCACCGATTGCGCCGGCATTTCAATCACCAGTTGATCTCCCTGTTTTTTTGCACCGTTGAATGCCGCGTTCCTGACATGATCAGGATTATCGAAAGAGTTTACATCAGTGAGTTTGGCGGACGTTAAGATCTGCCCTGTTATCGAACTGAATTTGATTCCCATTAATGAAGTAGTAATCGTCCATTTGTTTTTCGGATCGATATTCACCAGTGTCAGATGTACCTTACCGGTGGAATCCCGGGAGGCCGACAAGTTCAATGCAGGGATCTTTCTGTCTCCTGAAACATAATCAGGACTGCTGAACGATACAGGCAGCAATTTTGCATCCTGGTGAACTTTAAAAAGATCGAATACATGGTAAGTCGGAGTCAGCAGCATTTTTTCTTTCTGGGTGAGAACGAGTGCCTGCAAAACGTTGATCGTTTGTGCAAGATTTGCCATTTTCACACGGTCTGCATGATTGTTGAAGATGTTCAGCGTTGTGCCTGCGATGAGCGCATCACGCAAACTGTTCTGCTGGTATAAAAAACCCGGATTGGTTCCCGGTTCTACATCCGTCCAGATCCCCCACTCGTCCACTACCAAGGCTACATTTTTCTCGAGGTCATAGCGATCCATGATGGCGGAGTGACGTGTTACCAGTTCTTCCATCTGCCAGCAATTGCGCATGGTATTGAAATATTCTTTTTCATCAAATGAGGTGGCAGAACCTTTCTTACCCCAGTTACCGGTGGGTACTGTATAATGATGCAATGTCAGGCCCCACATCTGGCGGCCGACATTTTTCATCAATACTTCCGTCCAGTTGTAGTCATTCCCATTGGAGCCGCTGGCAATCTTCTTTAATCTTGACCCCGCATAGTTGCGGGCATAAGTAGCGTAGCGTTTGTATTCATTAGAGTAATATTCAGGCGTCATATTTCCACCGCAGCCCCAGCTTTCATTCCCTACGCCCCAGAATGTGACACCCCATGGTTGATCACGGCCATTTTGTTTGCGCAATGCTGTCATCGGGCTCACGCCGTCAAAGTTGAGATACTCTACCCATTTCGCCATTTCTTCAACGGTACCGCTGCCAACATTGGCGGAGATGTATGGCTCGCATTTGAGTAGATTACAAAGTTCAAGAAATTCATGTGTACCAAAACTGTTATCTTCTGTAACGCCGCCCCAATTGGTGTTTACCATTGTAGGGCGTTGATTGCGCGGACCAATGCCGTCGCGCCAGTGATATTCATCAGCGAAACAACCGCCCGGCCAGCGAAGATTCGGGATCTGGATCTTTTTCAATGCGTCCACAACGTCCAGCCGGATACGGTCTTTCTTTGGCACATTCAATGAGTCCGCAACCCAGAAGCCGTCATAAATGCAACGCCCAAGGTGTTCAGAAAAATGCCCGTAGATGTGGCGGCTGATGGTATACTTTGGATTAACCCCGTCAACAGATATGTTTACGGAAGTTTGTGAGAACACAGAGATAGTGGCCACAGACAGGGCCAGGAGAAGGGCAAGCAATTTCTTCATGTTGTACAGTTTAGTCAGTATGTCGAATTCAATGTTATTCAGCAGGAGGTTTTGTTCCTGCAGATTACGCAGATAGCTTTCTGACAGCGGGCATTCATCTGCGTAATCTGAGGAGCCGAATATTTCAACTGTTCAAACAACAATTGACCGATCTTATCGCAGACAAACAAATCTGCGTTATCTGCGGGAACCCAACCTCCTTTTCAAAGACATTATCATCAATTACACGGTCATTGATCCACGCAATCACAAGCAATAACCAATGAAAGTCTCAAAAGCCAGTACACACTTTCCCCTACCACGCCTTTTTTACTTTTTACTTTTGAATTTGATAATACACCTCACTCCATCTCAATTCATTCTTAAACTGGGACAATTTCGTGTCCTTTCCGATCAGTGCAAATTCAATATCCGCCATATCTGCAAAATCTTCCAGATGCTCTGCTGTCAGATTCTGGCTATATGCGGTATGATGCGCTCCTCCTCCAAGGATCCATGCGGCACAACCGGTTTTCATATCAGGATAAGGTTTCCACAGTACACGCGCTACAGGAAGCTTCGGCAGGTCATGTGTCACTTTCACTGCTTCCACTTCATTCACCAATAAACGGAAGCGATTTCCCATATCAATGATCGATGCATTCAATGCGGGACCGGCGCCGGAATTGAAGACCAGGCGAACCGGATCGGCTTTCCCTCCAATACCCAGCGGATGGATCTCGCAGGACGGTTTCCCATCAGCAATACTTTCACAGATCTCCAGCATATGTGAACCCAATACCATTTCATTTGCCGGATCAAAATGATAAGTATAATCTTCCATAAATGAATTGCCACCGGGTAAGCCCGCTCCCATCACTTTCAAAGCTCTCACCAGCGCAGCCGTTTTCCAATCGCCTTCACCGGCGAATCCATAACCGGCTTTCATCAATCGCTGTGATGCAATTCCCGGCAATTGTTTCATGCCATGCAGGTCTTCAAACGTATCAGAGAAGCCCTTGTAATTTCCGTCTTCAAGGAATTGTTTCAGCCCCAGCTCGATTTTTGCTGCATCAAACAGTGACTGGCGCTGATCACCACCTTTTAATAATGATTTAGCCAGTACATAGCTGTCTTCATATTCTTTCACCAGTTCTTCAACAGCTTTATCACTGATCGCGTCGATCACTTTTACAAGGTCACCGATCCCGTGGGTGTTCACAGAATAACCAAATTTGTATTCCGCTTCCACTTTATCTCCGTCGGTTACGGCTACATAACGCATGTTATCTCCGAAGCGGACAAACTTTGCTCCCTGCCAGTCATGCCAGCCCGCAGCAGCACGCGCCCACACGTTGATACTCTTCAGCGTTTCTTCATCCTGCCAGTGACCAACCACCACTTTACGGTTGCGGCGCAATCGGCTCACAATAAAACCAAACTCACGATCGCCATGCGCACTCTGGTTCAGGTTCATAAAGTCCATATCGATCTTATCCCACGGGATATCGCGATTGAATTGTGTATGCAAATGCAGCAATGGTTTCTGCAGGATCTTCAATCCATTGATCCACATTTTCGCAGGCGAAAACGTGTGCATCCATGTAATGATCCCGATGAGGTTCTTCTCACCATTTGCCGCAAGCAATACATTGTAAATCTCTTCCGGCGTAGTAACAACCGGCTTATAAACAACCTCCACCGGTATTTCCGAAGAAGCATTCAACCCTTTCACGATCTGCTGCGAATGTTCCGCCACCTGCTTCAACGTTTCTTCACCATACAAATGCTGACTACCTGTAATAAACCATACGGTCAATTTCTTCAAATCCATAATCGATCTTTTATGTCTTTAATATTATTGTGTTTAATACTGATTCCGATAAACTGTAAACATCTTTTCAAAAACGACCGTCTGCGGTCTGCGGTCCGTCGTCCGCGATCCGGCCAGTTTACTGGCCATAATAGCTATCCGGTCCATGCTTTCGTTCATAATGCTTCTTGATCAGCGAATCCTTTAATCTTGCCGCATCTGCTTTTATCGATTCCGTCACGTAGGCCATCTTCGCTACCGCTTCCAGCACGGCACTATTGTAAACTGCCTTATGTGCATTCTTTCCCCAGGTAAATGGCGCATGAAACCCTACAAGGATCATTTCCATTTCTTCATAGCTCAGCTTACGTTCTTCCAGGGCCTGCATGATCTGAAAGCCGGTCTGGTACTCGTAATTTCCTTCGATCATCTTATCATCCATTGGAGCGGCGCAGGGAATATCGCAGGTATTGTGATCCGCGTGAGTGGTACCATAAATAGGAATATCACGAAGGCTTTGCGCCCAAGCGGTAGCATAAGTAGAATGTGTGTGAACGATACCACCGATCTTCTCCCAATGCTTATATAAAACGGCATGTGTTAATGTGTCGGAAGAAGGACGAAGCTTTCCTTCCACGGTCTTTCCCTCGAAGTCCACGATCACCATTTTTTCCGGTGTGAGTTCTTCATAAGGAACGCCGCTTGGTTTGATGGCAAAGACGCCTTTGCTCCGGTCGGCCGCGCTGACATTGCCAAAGGTGAACAGCACCAGAGCAAGTTTTGGCAACTGCATATTGGCTTCATAGGCCTCGATCTGTATATGCTCGTAGGGATTCATATCAGTCAGAATTATCTTATAAATGAATGTTGGATCAGGATTGTGCAACGAGTTCCTGGTGAAGCGACATTGTTTCTTTCTCGATCTGCTCGCCCAGTGTCAGATAGCGCTGATAACGTTTTGCATAGACCTCCACTTTATCTGCTTCAGGGAAATATTCCTGGTCAAAGCCCTGTCCCATTGCTTTCATCGCCTGCTCCACATTTGGATAAATGCCGGCAGCGGTTGCGGCAAACATGGCTGCACCTGCTGCGCAGGTCTGTTCGCTGCGGTGAATACGGATCGGCATGTTCATTACATTCGCCATCATCTGCATGATAAAGGGAGATTTTCTTGCGACGCCTCCCATTCCGATCAATCCTTTTACTTCAATGCCTTCGCTGATAAAACGGTCAACGATCTTCTTTGCACCAAAACAGGTTGATTCAGCAATGGCGCGGAAAATACGCGGCGCGTCTGTGCCCAGACTCAATCCCAGCACAGCACCTTCCAGCAACTGATTTGCGTCCGGCGTTCTTCTTCCGTTGAACCAATCGATCGCGATCTCGCTGTATTCATCCACCGGCAGTGCTGCCGCTGCTTTGGAAAGTTGTGGTATCAGGGATGCAATGCTTTCTTCCAGCAATGCACTCTTTGTTTTTTCATCGATCACCGATGAATTGGAGATTGCCTGTTGCAGTGGCCATGCAAGGATCTGTTTGAACCACGCGTATGCGTCACCAAATGCCGACTGACCGGCTTCCATTCCCAGCATGCCGGGAATTACCGAACCGGGAACCTGTCCGCAAATCCCACTTACCAGCTTCTCACCAACTTCTTCCATCGGTGCCACCAGGATATCACAGGTGGAAGTTCCCATGATCTTACTCAGGTGATACGGTTCGATCTGCCCGCCAACGGCACCCATATGCGCATCAAATGCGCCAATGCCCACCACTACGTTTGCAGAAAGACCCAGACGCTCTGCCCATTCTTTAGAGATGGTGCCAGCCTGCTGGTCGCAGGTATATGTTTTTGAAAAAAGACGTGAAGTAAATCCTTTTAATACCGGATCTAATTTAGTGAAGAATTCATCCGGGGGAAGACCGCCAAAATCTGCGGCCCATAGTGCTTTGTGGCCCGCAGCGCAAACGCCGCGTTTCAGTTCCTTCGCACTTCTTCCGCCTGTCAGCAGGAAGGGGATCCAATCACAATGTTCAACGAGTGAATAAGCAGCCTTTCTTACTTCCGCATCTTCTCTTAACACATGCAGCAGTTTTGCCCAGAACCATTCTGATGAATAAACCCCACCGACAAACTGCAGATAGTTTACGTCAAAATTATTCGCATGTGCATTGATCTCTGCCGCTTCTTTCACGGATGTATGATCCTTCCAGAGGATGAACATCGCATTCGGATTCTTGCTGAATGATGGATGCAAGGCCAGCGGTGTACCGGATTCATCCACGATCACCGGTGTGGAGCCCGTGGTGTCCACCGAAATGGCTGCCACCCTTGCCGCTACTTCAGGCCCGGCCTGCGCGAGACATTGTGTGATGGTATGTTCCAATCCCTCAATGTAATCCAGGGGATGCTGCCTGAACTGGTTCAGTTCCGGCCTGCAATAAAGCTGTTCTTTCCATCTCGGATAATAAAAAGTTGAAGACGCGATCTCCTGCCCGTTTGAGGCATCCACTAGTATTGTACGAACGGAGTCTGTTCCGTAATCCACTCCCAGTACGTATTGCTTATTCATAATGCAAGCGATTTCGGGTCAAATATATTATTAATTGTAGAATTTACAATTATTTCCTGACGCGAATGTTTCGCCAATGGCCGCAAATGTTCGCGAAGCGCGAATACAACACGAATGGGCGCGAATGTTCACGAATAACGTACTACAGGGGATTGCATGCTGGCTATTGATAATAAGTACGAAAAATTTGCTTCAAAATCAGCTTCCTTGCCTGTCGGACACTATTCGCGAACATTAGCGGCCATTCGCGCCATATTCGCGCTTGAAGTAGTTGTTCATAAACAGCAGCTGAAATCCAATCGCATTTGTCCAATAAGGCCAGTTATGCGCTCCCGGGCGGGTGATGTAGTCGTGCGGAATATTGCGTTGCAGCAGTTGCTTATGAAGATTCTCGTTGACTTTATAAAAGAAGTCTTCTGTGCCGCAATCGATGATGATGGAAAGTGAATTGGGGGTGAGTAAATGAAGAAGATTGATGACGGTGTTTTTCTCCCAGTTCTCTGGTTTTTCTGAGTATTTGCCGAGGCGTTCGGACATATTCCAGTTGTTGGGGAATGGACGGATGTCCACACCACCGCTCATGCTGCCGGCAGCACCGAATACATCCTGGTGACGGAAGGCAAGATAGAGTGCACCGTGTCCACCCATGCTCAGACCGGTGATCGCGCGGCCTTCACGGCCTCTGATGGTTTTGTATTTGCTGTCGATCCATTCCACCAATTCTTTGGAAACATAGGTTTCGTATTTATAAGCAGGATCGATGGGACTGTCCCAGTACCAGCTATTATTACCATCAGGACAAACGATGATCATCTGATAAAGATCTGCTGCTTTTTCAAAGCCTTTGGCCCGCGTGATCCAATCGGAATAACGTCCGCCGTGCCCATGTAATAAATACACAACCGGTAATGCTTTTGCGCTGGCATAGTTATCCGGTGTGATGACCACTGCTTTGATATTTTTTTTCATGGAAGGACTGTAAGTGTCTACAGTATCAACAATGGCAGCGGATGCGGCGGTGAAAAAAAGAAGGGTGATAAGGGGAAGCAGGACGGATTTGCGGGAGATATGGCTCATCTTTCGAAGATTTATTTAAGAGTAATAAAGAGTACAAGTTATATAATTTTTCGGCAGTGTTGAAGAGTGGCATGAGCCCCTCTAAATCTCTCCCTTCAGGCTGCCGTGTACCCGCATTTTTTATGTGGCTTTTCCTGGCCCGGTTGGCGTAGGTCCCCGCGGATTTCGCAGATTTATCCTCACTATTAATGAAAAATATTTTTTCTGTGGGTTCGGAACTCTATTGGATACGCAGATTTCGCAGATTAGTTGCTGATAACAGACTGTCATCTGCGTAATCTGCGTGAACTGACACGGAAATTTTCCCTTTATAAAATGATATTTCGATAGCAGGAAAGACAAATCTGCGAAATCCGCGGGACGTGTCCGCCGGAGGAGGAACCTTACGCCAGCCAGAGTTGTGGGTACACGGTAGTCCGCCGCGGCGGAGAGATTTAGGGGGCTACGCCATTCAACCTCTTAGCCCTAAAGACTTTCTGTCAAAAAGAAAAAAAGTAACCTCCCTGCCGAAAGAATACCACCTAAATAACATCTAAAACTCATAACATTTCCGCATGCGCCATCTTCTGCTGCTCCTCCTTGTTTCTATGATCACCTTAACCGCTGCCTTCTCTCAGCAGAATGCATCCGTTAAAGGGATCGTTACCGATTCAACGGGCTCACCACTGCAGGGCGCATCAGTAAAGATCTATGCAGGAAAAGACAGTACCGGGTCGGTGACCGGCAAAGATGGAAGTTTCAGCCTGTCACTCCCCTTCTCCTCCTCTGTAAAGATCCAGGTTTCCAATATCGGGTTCAATACATTTTCTAAAACATATACAACTACTTCTTCCTCCATCAGTACAGGCACGATCAGGTTGATCCCCGAAGCTTCATTACTTGGCGAAGTGATCGTGAAATCCGTTAACCCGATCACGATCAAAGAAGATACCATCGAATACAAAGCGGATGCCTACAAAGTACGTGAAGGCGCGCCTGTTGAAGATGTCATTAAAAAACTCCCCGGCGTTACGGTTGACAAAGACGGGCAGATCACGGCGCAGGGCAAATCAGTCGCGCGTGTACGGGTAAATGGTAAGGATTTCTTTGGCGGTGACGTACAAACGGCCACGCAAAATCTTCCTGCAAATATTATCGATAATATCCAGATCATTGATGATTATGGAGACCAGGCAAATCTTACGGGCATCAAATCCGGCGAACCCGAAAAGATCATCAATATTAATATTCGTAAAGACAAGAATAAGGGAAAATTTGGTAATGCTACAGTTGCTGCGGGTACAGACGATCGATATTCGGCGGGGCTTGTATTCAATGATTTCAATGGGGAACGGCAGATCTCGTTTATCGGAGCGATCAATAATACTAACGCGAATCTTTTCAACTTCAATGGTGGTGGCCGCGGCGGTGGCGCACGCGGAGCGAATTTTGGTAGTGCAGAACGTGCTGGTGGCGGTGGCAATGGCATCACGCTCTCAAAATCTGCGGGCCTGAACTATCGTGACATGTGGGGAACAAAGATCTCTGTAAACGGCAGCTATAGTTTCTCTGCGCGCAGCACCAACTCCATCAGTGAATCACAAACGCAGGATTTCAATCCAAATAATATCCGGTTCACCCAACGCAGCAGCAATTCACATTCATCCAGCTATAATCATCGCGCCACATTCAATCTCGAATACAAAATGGACACGATGAATTATCTGAAGATCTCTCCTTTTGTATCGCTTTCTTCTTCCAATTCAGATGGAAGAAGCATGTCTTCCATCAGCCGACAGGGTTATTATACATTAAACAATAATCATTCGCAGAATGAATCAACGGCGCCCAATACCGGAACGGATTTTACCTACAATCATAAATTCGCCAAACGGGGAAGAAATATCAATGTCACCGGAAGTTTCACTTACTCATACCGCGATCAAACACAGAACCTGGATAATAAATACACCAATGCGGATTCAACGTTCTTCCCGGTACTTGTAACAGATACGATCCAACGCCAGGACATAGACATCAACAATCGCAATACACGCACGCAGGCAAGACTTTCTTATACTGAGCCGCTCGGTAATAACACCGGTACCAGCCGGACTGTACTTGAGATGAGTTATGATTGGAACAGATCGGCAACCGAAAATCAGCGCGACGTTGATGACGTAGATCCGGCGACTGGTTTTTCCAAATTCAACCCGGTTCAAAGCAATCATTTCGATTATCAATTCACCACTAACCGTATCGGTCTTAGCCTGAAAGGCAATTCGACAAAATACAATTATGTGATCGGCCTGATCTCACAACCTACAGTATTGAGCGGGCAATCGATCGGTAAGGATATCAATACGAACTATCGCAGCACTAACTGGATACCGTCTGCAAGATTCGTCTACAATTTTGCAAAAAGCCATTCGCTCACACTGACATACGGCGGTCAAAGCAATCAGCCGGATTTTATGCAACTGCAACCGGTGACTGATAGTTCCAATCTTAATAACATCGTTGTAGGTAATCCAAATCTCCGTGCAGAGCTGACAAGGAGATTAGGTTTACAGTATAATAAGTTTGATAATAAATCCGGCCGTTCGCTGTTTACCAACCTGTCATTCGATCAAACGGATAATAAGATCGTGAACAGTCGTGTCAATAATCCCTCCGGTACAGGAAGGACTGTTTCCTATCTGAACACAAATGGTTTTTATAATGTAAATGCAAATGGTTCTTTTACGCGTCCATTCTCTGACAGGAAATTCACGGCTACGGTAAATTTCAATGCCAATTACAACAACAATATCTCTTATACCGATAACCAGCGCAACCGCGGCAATAACTGGAATATCCGTCCCGGTACGCAATTAAGGTTTGATATAGAAAATGTAGTGGACGCTTCCGTGAACGTCAACTATACGATTTATCGCACCACTACCAAATATGCCGAGTATACCAATGTAACAAAAGCGAGGACGCTGAATATCGGTATCAATGGTAAAAACTATTTCTTTAAAGATCTCACGTTTGGCTATGACTTTTCCAAAGTCATCAATTATAATTTCAGCAGTAATGTAAACAGCAATCCGCTTATCCTGAACCTGTTTGCAGAGTATCGTTTTCTGAAAAACAAACTGGCAACAGTACGTGTTCAGGGCTTTGATCTATTCAATGAAAACACCGGGATCACCCGAACGATCGATGAGACGACGATCACGGATAGCCGGAATAACCGCCTGGCGAGATATTTCCTTGTGTCATTCAATTATCGCTTGCAAAAGTTTGGTGGGGGGAACAACAAGGGTAGACAAAACCGTAGCAATGGCGTTCAGGGAAGACAGGGCGGCGGCAACCGTGGTGGAAGATTTTAAAACACGTACTTTTGAGGAAACCTGATGAACGATTTCCAATGCTCAACAGATTTCCGGCTCCCGAAATAAAAAACTGCGGCAACAAATTACTCGCCGGCAAACACACCACTACCTCTTTAACTAACAATAAGACCGGCGAACTCTGGCGGACTTTTATGCCGCTGCGTTCCATTCTAAAAACGATAAAAGGCAATGACCTTTATTCGCTGCAACTCTACCCGGCGGACTATTTCCTTCAATTCAATCCGTCCACCTCTTTTGAAAAATGGGCCATGATAGAAGTTGCTTCAGCCAGCGATCTGCCTGAAGGTATCGAGACATTCTCTTTACAGGATGGCCTCTATGCTGTTTTTCATTATAAAGGTTCCAGCCTTGACACCAGCATTTTTCAATACATTTTTACGCAATGGCTTCCGGAATCGGGGTATGTGCTGGATGACCGTCCGCATTTTGAACTGCTTGGTGAGAAGTATAAGAATGGGGATCCTGAATCGGAAGAGGAGATCTGGATACCAGTGAAAAATGCCTGAACGGGGATTGATTGGATTATTGGGATTAGGGGGGATTACCGCTCGAGGGTTGAAGAACGAAGATTCATCTTGTTGAATCTAAAAAACATATTGTGCGGTCTTTGGATTGCAGGATGGGATTGTTAGGATTAGGATGGAAAGGACTTCCTATTGCAATTATCAGGAGTTAAGAGTTTGCCGATTGAAAAGAATATTCATCCCATTTAATCTTAAAAATCCCATCGCGCTCCCTTTGAATCATAGAATAAGGGTATTAAGACTCGAGTAGCAAGAAGTTCCTTTTTCAACTATCAGATGCTAATCCCCCTAATCCCAATAATCCAATAAATCCCCGTCTATTTACCTCCAAACAAACTCTCCTCCACCAACTGACAAATAATATGTCCCACCAATATATGACTCTCCTGTATCCTCGGCGTATCCTTCGAGGGTATATTCACCAGCAGATCACTGACCGCCTTCATCTCTCCGCCCGTTTCTCCAGTGAACCCGATTGTATGAATACTTTTTTCTTTCGCTTTTTCAAATGCACGAAGAATATTCTTTGAGTTGCCTGATGTAGACAAACCGATCAGTACATCACCTGCCTGACCAATTCCATCGATCAGTCTTGCATAGATCACATCAAAACTATAATCATTGCCAACGGCTGTGAGATAGGATGTATTGCAATGCAATGCTTCTGCAGGCAATGCTTTTCTATCTGTGTAAAAACGCCCGGAGAATTCCGCTGCCAGGTGTTGCGCATCGGCTGCACTACCGCCATTCCCAGCGAAATACACACGATTACCCTGCCTGAATGCATTCGTGATCACTTCCACGGACTGCCCGATGGTGTGCAATAACCTTTCATCCGCGAGCAGCTGTTTCTTTACATCGATCGATGCCTGGATCAAATCCTTTATCTTATTCATAGTCAGCAGATATTATGAGTTTAAAAGTCTAAATGTTCAAAAGTTTAAGCGTTTAAACCTTTAAACTTTCAGACCTTACTATATCGTCCAGGTCTTCAGCCCGTGTTTTACAAATTGGTAATTCCGGTGTTTGCCACCAAATCGCTCCAGTTCTTTGACCACCGAATATTTTGTATTGGCCGGGCAATAGAAGATCATAAAGCCGCCACCACCGGCACCTGAGATCTTGCCGCCAGTTGCGCCGGCTGATTTTGCGGTGGTATAGATATCTTCCATCAGCGGGTTGCTGATCCCTTCAGCCATTTGCTTTTTCTGTTGAAAACCGAAGTCAAGGATCTCCCCTATCTCACCAAGTTTTCCTTTCAGTAACGCTTCCTTCATGTGTTGAGCCTGCGCCTTCAGCTGATGCATGGCATCGATGGAACTGTCTTTCTTATCTACTACGTTCCGGCTTTGCTTTTTTATGATCTCTGCAGATTCGCGACTGGTAGATGTATAATACAATAGCAGGTTGTTCTCGAGTTCAAACAGATATTCCTGCCGGATCCGCAACGGATTGACGATCACTTTATCGCCATAAAATTCCATGAAGTTCACACCGCCGAATGTCGCCGCATACTGATCCTGCTTACCGCCCGCCAGTTTGAGATCATTCCGTTCGATCTCGTATGCGTAATGCGCCATATCGTATTCACCCAATGGCAGCTTCAGCATTTCTGTGAAAGCGCCAATGATCGCGACAACCAGTGTCGAAGAAGTGCCAAGGCCAGAACCGGCAGGCGCATCTACAAACGTAGATAACTTAAAACCCCGCTCCGGGATCCCGTAGTCTTTTTGAATACGATTGTATACACCTTTCAGCAGATCCAGGTGTCCGTTGATGGGCAATTCCGTTGCCCACTCATACACTTCCTCCTCACCCCTGTCGATCGCATTCAGTACGATCTTTTTCTCCGGTAAGATCTCGATCGATGCATTTGCATATAAAGAAAGTGTTGCGTTCAAGATCGCACCACCATGAAGGTCACTATAAGGGCTCACATCCGTTCCTCCACCCGCTAAACCAATACGCAGGGGAGCTTTGCTTCTGTAGATCATTTTTTCAAAGTAAAAAGTAAAAATTCAAAAGTAAAAATATCAAACCTCAAAGTAGTGAGAGCCTTCAATTGTCAAGGCTTTTTTACTTTTTACTTTTGACTTTTTACTTTGTTGCTGCCAGCTCGAGGATGACCTCCGTCAACCCGGCCCAGCTATATTTCTGTTTCTCGTTGCGAAGATGAGGAATAAAATAATTTTCGCCTAATTCATAAAACCGCATGATGCCCTGGGCAATGGATTGGGGATCAGGGGACACTACCAGTCCTGACCTCTCATGGGGAACAAGCCTTGGAAGACCGCCTACATTGGTCACCACCATCGGTTTTTCAAAATGATATGCCAAAGGAGTTACGCCACTCTGCGTTGCGTTCCTGTAAGGCTGTATCACGGCGTCGCAGGCACAGAGATAAGGCTGCACTTCGCTGTCCGGGATAAAGATCGTTTTAAGAATCAGCTGTTGCGCAATCCCCAGTTTTGCGATCAGTTCCTTATACGGCTTATCATCTGTATAAAACTCCCCGGCGATCATCAGTTTGATACCGGCAGCTTTGATTGCGGGGTCAGCCATGGCTTCCAGCAACAGATCAAGACCTTTATACTCGCGGATAAAACCAAAGAACAGGATGATCTTATCTTCCAGGGGCAATTGCAGTTTGCGTCTTGCTTCCTCCTTTGAAATGATCGGCCCGAATGTATCGTATAGCGGATGTTCTACAAGCTTTGCTGGTTTTGTATTGTCGAACAAACGCAGATCTCCCATTACTTTTTCACTCATCGTAATAAACGCATCCACGCTTTTTACAAAGTAACGCGTGAAGGGTTTATCACCAGGTCTCTTTTCATGCGGGATGACATTGTCTGCAATACAAACGATGCGTGTGTGTTTATTTTTTTTTACGCGGCGGAGGATCGTACCCAATGCAGGCCCCATCAATGGCAACCAGTAGCGGACGACGATCACGTCGGGCTTCATTTTTTTCAAACGATTACCCACACGCAGCCAGTTCAGCGGATTGATGGAATTGATCACCGAATGGATCTTCAATCCTTCCGGTGCCGGTTCATCCGTATACTGTGTTTCACCGGGAAAAAGAAAATCAGGGTATTGAAGGGAAAACGAAAAGATCTCGCAGTCATGTCCCTCATCATTGAATTGTTTTGCCAAACGCTGATTGAAGGTGGCCAAACCACCCCGCAGCGGATGTGCGGGTCCTATGATCACGATCTTCGCCATTATAATCCCGCTTTTGTTTCGATCAGGTAAGCATTACGGCTTGCGGAGTTGCGTGAGATCAGTTCCCCCAAAAATCCCGCAAGGAATAATTGTATACCCACCAGTATCGATGCGATGGCAACATAAAATCCGGGCTTATTGGTAAGCGGATATGTATAATCGATGATCTTGGAGATGAAGAGGTATAAGGAAAATCCTGTTCCTATCAGGAAGAACATCGTTCCCCAAAAGCCAAAAAAGTGCATCGGGCGTTTTCCGAATTTACCCATGAAGAAGATGGTCAGCAGATCAAGGAATCCATTGATAAAACGATCCCACCCAAACTTGCTCACGCCATATTTGCGTGGGCGGTGCTCCACCACTTTCTCTCCTATCTTGCGGAAGCCGGCCCATTTTGCAAGAACAGGCACGTAGCGATGCATCTCGCCATATACTTCAATGCTCTTAACCACTTTGCGTGAATAAGATTTAAGACCGCAATTGAAATCATGCAGGATGATCCCGCTCATTTGTCTCGCAGCAGCATTGAATAATTTACTGGGAAGATTCTTGGTGAATTTGTTATCGTAGCGTTTCTTCTTCCAGCCGCTTACCATATCGAATTTATCTTCCACGATCATGCGGCGTAGTTCCGGGATCTCATCAGGGCTATCCTGCAGATCTGCATCCATGGTGATGATCACATCGCCCTGTGCGGCGCGGAACCCTTCGTTCAATCCTGCGGATTTGCCATAATTGCGCTGGAACTTGATGCCTTTTACATGATGATTTTGCTCACGCAATTGTTCTATCACCGCCCATGAATTGTCTGTACTTCCATCATCCACATAAATGATCTCGTAGGAATATTGATGTTCCTGCATGACCTTTTCTATCCATGCCGTCAATTCCGGCAAAGATTCATCTTCGTTCAATAATGGTATGACGATGGACAGATCCATGTTATTGTTTCTTTCTGATTAGTAATAAACCCGAACCAGCCAGTGTGAATACCGCGCCAACAAGCAGGTAGCTAAAAACGGAGGTATACACCAGGGCCGTTGTGTAGCCGTCTTCCGCCTTTTTAGCGATCGCATCGATCTCCGTCGCATTCCTGTCTTTCTGGGTTTTCAGCATTTCTTCCTTATACAGTTTTCCGTATTCCTTTGCCATTTCAGGGTGCAGCTTACTGAATACGCCCATGTACAGCACCATTACCAGTGTGACCACTACAAAGCATCGGAACCCCTGCAGAAATATATCACCAAACTTACCGGTATAGTTTTCTGAACGCGCATAATCAAACAGTGACCACATGATCCCGGCGGCATAGATAAAATACCCGGTATACTGCAGACCGCTCTCGGGTGATGCGCCCGAATAATACAACACTGATGCCACAATTATCATCAACGCAGCAGTGATCAATCCTTTAACAAGTGGACTTATTTTGTTCATTTCAACTTTTAATCATTAACTCAATCTGACAGCTTCTTCCTGGCTTCAATGCTGATACCTCAGGGATTGTCTCTTTTGTTGTTATTAATTTTTAAAAAAGATCGACCGTCGATCAGCCAACATCCATTATCGATCCGTCTATGGACATTTCTTAAGACAGCCTAATGGTTGCGATGCCCTTTGTAACCACACCCAGCACTTTCCCCTTCAATTCCTTTTTTATAAAAGGTGTATTCCTGGATTTAGAACGGAGATCTTTTTCATCAACGATCCAGTTTGCATTCGGGTCAAACAGTGAAAGCGAAGCCGGTTCCCCTTCTTTAATGCTCAACGCAGGCAAACCAAAAATACGGCGGGGATTGATCGACAGCAACTCCACCCATTTCGTTAACGGCACATCCGGCATTGCTGTACGAAGCACTGCAAATGCAGTCTCCAATCCTATCATTCCGTTCTTCGCATATTCAAATTCCAGGACCTTACTATCATATTCATGCGGCAGGTGATGCGTGGCAATGCAATCGACTGTGCCGTCTGTAACCGCATTACGCAATGCTTCGCGATCGGAAGCGGCGCGTATCACCGGATTCACTTTCAGATTGGAATCGTATGTCTGGAGATCTTCATCACTAAACAGAAGATGATATGGAGTAACGGAGCAAGTCACAGCTACTGTATCCTGTTTACCTTTTCTCACATACTCCAGCGATGAAGCAGCGCTTATGCCGGTGAGATGCAATCTCGAACCCGCATAAGCAGCGAGTTTGATATCCCTGGAAACGATCAGTTCTTCGGCAAGTGCGGGCTTACCCGGAAGGCCAAGCCTGGTGGACATGATCCCTTCGTGCATCAATCCGTGCGGGTTGATGCTTTTATCATCCGGCACCTGCACCAGCAGCCCGTTAAATGCCTTTATATATTGCAGGGCTTTCACCAGCAATCCGGCGGATTGCACCGGCTGTGTTCCATCACTGAAGGCGATGGCGCCGCTGTTTTTCATATCATACATTTCTGCCAGTTCCTTCCCTTCCGCGTTGCGGGTAATGGCCCCGACCGGGTGCACGGTTACCGGCAGCGTGCGGCTTTTCTGCACGATGTATTCTACGTTCGCCTTATTATGGATGCAGGGATTTGTGTTTGGGATGACCAGCACATCTGTAAATCCGCCCGCGGCAGCGGCTGCGGCCCCCGTTTCCAGGGTCTCCTTGAATTCGTACCCGGGATCACCGAAGTTCGCAAAAGTGTCCATCCATCCCGGGGACACGTGCAAACCCGGCTGATCGATCACCTGGTCGGCCTTTTCGTCCAGGTTCTGACCGATGGCCCTGATAGTTCCGTCAACAATAAAGATGTCAGCTGTTTGTCCGTCGAAGTCTGAAGCCGGGTCAACGATCCGGGCTTGTTTAATGATGATTTTCATTAAGGTGCAAAGATAAAGGTTGTGATCGGTACGGAAAAATGTCAGAAAACCTTACTTTTGCTGCCCGGTTGAATTCGGGACGTAGCGCAGCCCGGTAGCGCACTTGCATGGGGTGCAAGGGGTCGCTAGTTCGAATCTAGTCGTCCCGACTTTAGAAAAAGAGTTTTCAGTTTATTGAAGACTCTTTTTTTGTGCGCAGGCCGGTAGTGCAAGAAAGGATTCTGGCGGGTCTTTTAAATAGCGGTATTTGAACGGCTGACTTTTCACCGGATGCAGCTGTCGCAGCATCTCATCCAGCACACGCAGCGGACTGTAAAGGACATCGGGCTGGATGTGCGGCTATGGTACCCGGAATGCGTTTATTGCAGCGTTTAAACGTCGTAACAGGATGAGTCCCATTCGCTGGAAAAGCGATGCTCTCAGAGACGCGCCCGATGATTGTAAATAATATGTGCCATTCAAGGATGCATCGTCACCGCCCATATTATTCTTTTTACCGCCGCCACCAGAAATTATTATTCGGGACACCCTGTCGGCTTTTTGAGTGCGCTCAAAAAAGAGCGCCAATAGGCT
The DNA here is from genome assembly GCA_003243445.1 of Citrobacter freundii. GTDB lineage: Bacteria > Bacteroidota > Bacteroidia > Chitinophagales > Chitinophagaceae > Terrimonas_A. The sequence continues at coordinate 17,295 of QFQQ01000045.1, read as the reverse complement.
ATCTCTGCCGGCTTAATCGCGCTAAATGCTATTTTATTCCGATTAGTTAAATCAATGACAGCGGCTTCCCTTGCGTAAAGATAATACAGCGTCACCGTCGCGGCCCAGTCACTCTTGGGATCTTCCAGCTTCCTCAACCAATAAATGGAATCTTTACACAGAAGGATCTTCCTGCAATTGCTCTCCATTTTCATTTTTACGAAGAGTCCGCTTTTGTTTAAAGAATTATTTGCTGATATACCTCTGGAGACGCGAACAATCTGATATTTGATTGAATCATTTATCAGCATTTCTTGTCCACATATTTTGTCTGCAAAGACTATTCCCCACAATACAAGTAATAGTTTTCTCATTTGTAAATAATTTGAGCTGGTTTTCGGTCGTCATTTTCTTTGTCAGGTTTGGGTTTCTTATCCGGTATTCCTTTATCTTCTGGCTCAGGGTGAATCATCTTCAAAATTTGCTCAGCTTGCTGCATGTAAATATCAATCGTTTTTTTGCCAGTATCGGGGTTCATCCCACTTGATGTTTCAATAATCGTTTTTAGCTCATCTTCCGAAATTCTCCCTCTACGAAATTTACGCAAAATCTGATCTGCAAACTTCAAATGTTTTGAGGATCCAAATTTTCTCATTTTTAAATCTTTGGCAACTAAAAATTGATTCAACACACCTTCGTCCTCCACTGCTGAATTTTGTTCGCCAAATGCCTGAGCTGTAAGGTTACCAGCAATCAATTCAAGTATTAATCGTTCAAACTTTGCATTATTTGTCCTGTTCGTCAATTCATGAGTTAAATCAATAACCATCTCTTTGATTCGTTTTCGCTGCGTTATCTTTATTTCCGCAGATCCAGGCACTGTATATACCTGTAATTCTTCAGACGGATCGGCAAATCCAATTATTGATGCGTAATTATCATTATTTATTCCTGCTTTTGCAAGTAAATTGTTGAAATAAGGGGAATGAGCCCGCCCGTAATCCAGCACTTCTTTGATGGAGAATCGGACTGCCTCCAACCCTTCCAATTCCACGTGCGTAGTTACCCTATTTTCGCTGAAGGCATATGTTGAGTTATGGACAAATTTGTCACTAAGAGGATCTATTTGCAAAAACCTACCTATTTGCGGATCATGAGAAGCACGTCTGGCGTGTGCCAGATGTAATAAATCATTTCATTTGATAATTAATATGGTTATTAAAAATCTCGGCAAAGAGATGTGCTACATATGCAAGAACGAAGCTTACACCTAAAGAACAAGCATATCTTTTTACAGTACTAATTATTTCAGTCAATTTCCCGACTATCTTGCTTACAAATTGCAACATAATCTGGCATCGCCATAATCATCTCGTCACCTCTTTGCTTAACCAATTTCGTTTCTTTTATGAAGTCAAAAGAAAAATGATAGCGTTTAATATTGTTATTAGAATTGGGCAATTTTATGAAAAAATCCATCTGCTCGTTAGGCAGAAGCTTGATCAACCTAACTTCTAACGACAAGTCAGGTGTACCCAGAATAGAAAACATAATACCTAAATGTGAGAACAGTGTTTGCTTTGACACAAAAAAATAGAGGTCTCTATTTTTAATATCGGGAATATAAATTGCCTGATTAGAATGATTCTTCACTTGAATTTTCTCTACAAAACAAGCATTCTCTTCCTGTATATCGTATGTCGCAGTAATACTGTTCTTGGTCAACTCAACCTTTTTTTGCGAAAAGGAAGAAACTGAAGATGTAGCGATTAATGCTATTAATACAACTTTTCTCATACTTAATCAATAATAATATACCCGAGCACTGAACTCAACCCTCCTGCAGCTGCATGAGCAGCAGGATAACTCGTGCCCCTCCACCAGGCATTGGCCCGGATATGGAACTTCTCGCCCGCCATTACCTTCAGTAAAACAGATGTCCCGATCTTATTGCCATTGTCTCTTACCAGCACAACCTTATCATTCGGGTTTGTATACGTATCGGTTGGATAACCGGATTTAAGTCTGTCATTAATGCAATGCAGAAATAATACTGGCACCGCCCGTAAGCGGAAGGCGGATGGCTTCTTTGGAGCCAGTGTGTAGTAAGAGACTACACAACAGGTCGAAGAGGCTTTTAGCACTGCAAAGAAAACTGTCGCAGACTACATACAACAGGGGTCCAGCAAGTGCCGCACTCGATAAAACTTTGCTAAGCAACTGCTACACTCTGAGACCAAGCAGCAGACGGCTTTTTCAACGCCGATGAGTATCCGGGAGACTATGAGTTCACTTTAACAATTGAAAGTACCACGGCTACGAAAAACGTCAAAACAGGCTCAAAGCGAGCACCTTTAATTGATTAATTTACTAATTTCGAAGTTAGAGTACATGCACTTGTATACTCCTTACCATTCCGGATAAACGTGTAAACGACATATCTCTCATTTTCCGTAAAAGGAATCCCACAGCACATCTCTAGCATACATGGCACGTTTATGACCATCTTTTTCCCTTTGATACGTCCTTTAATCTTTCTTTCAACCCGAAACGCGACCTCATAGCTTACAACATCAGAATCAATTCTTGTAATTGCAGTAACCCTCCCTTCGAAGACGTGTTGGGCAGCCTTTTTTCCGATTATTGTATCACAATCGCAAAACGTTTTCAGGTGATTATGTCCGTTCAACAGTAAGAAAAAAAGTATAAAACTCATTTGACTTCAATTTCAATTCGCTGACCCTTGGAGCCGATTACATTTCCACCGGCATCAAACAATTTATTGCTACTTGCGCCAACCTGTACATTACTGCCTATGCCTTCAATGTAAGTATTAAATTTCATTCTACTGACATCTTTTTGTGTAACTTTTCGGCAGTTCAAATTTAAGGGATTTATGATTCCTTTTTGTCCAAGTTCTGAAGCCTTGCCGGTTACGGTAAATTCGGCGTCAACTAATGACTGTTGGGTCGCCATAATACCTGGTTGTCCATCTATTTTTTGCAATGTCCCGTCGTGTTCTGATATCCCAAACGCATGCCCCATCTCATGTGCCTGCCTGGTACTACCTTCATATATATCCTCCGCAATAAGATACATCGAGTTGTCACCGCCGCGTCCCATTTCTCCGGTTACCGTATTTTCTTTATTTCCAGCAGTACTTTTTGCTTCAACCCTTGCAAAATTCATCTGAGGATCATAATTTTCTCCCTTATTCCCTGCGGCCAATGCCTGAGCCCTTTTCTCTGACACAACTTCATAAGTTACTGAAAATTGAACGCCTTTATACTCCTTGCCATTATACGTAACAGTTGCATTCGCAGCATTCCACTGATTTTCTATATTTTTTGCGGCTGTGGCAGCGGTTGTATTGTTGGCAGCCCCCCCATAGAAATAAATCTTACTATAAATAGTCATCTTGCCATCTACTATTACCGGCTCACCCGTTCTACCATCTGGATCAACGAAGCGAATGGGATTATTATATGTATAGGCATATGTCGACCAATCCAAGCTTCTGTCAGCTAATGGATCCACTATAAACCATTTTCCAATTTGGTTGTCATACATCCTCGCGCCGTAATCTAGCCATTCCAGCCCTGATCCATCACTGAACTCCCCATGTTGTTCTTCCTTGCCGTTGTACTTGTATTTATTTACAGGGTCTCCGAATGCCAATGCTTTTGTCGATATCCCTGCCATCGTCAACCCAAACGGATAATAATGACTCTCCTCCAACAACGCCCCTCTCACATGCGTCACCTGCAGATTATCAAAGAACACATCATAACTCGTCTCATTGCTCACATAAATATACAAATATCCATTCTTCTCTACCGGCATATTTGTTTTGTTAAATGTCTTGAACACACCACTTCCGTCCACTGCTTCTGCCCCACTGCTGCTGCCCACGTATTTGAACTGCTCGTCAAACAGAATCCAGTTGAGGTAAGCCTTGGGTTTGCCGCTGACGGCGGGTTGATTGTTCAGGAACGTTGTCACCTGGGGATCAAGCAGCGTGCTGGTCAGATCACCGGCACCGATCTTGCCGCCGCTCACACCGGGCGCACTCCCGATCAGGGCTGACACAATCGAGGTCAATGGACTGGTATTGCTGCCAGAACTAGTTCCTGTCCACCATGCATTAGCCCGGATATGAAACTTATCGCCGGCCATCACCTTCAATAAAACAGATGGCCCAATCTTATTGCCATCGCCTCTTACCAGCGACACTTTATCATTCGGGTTTGTATAAGTATCGGCTGGATAGCCAGATGGCTTATTCACCCGTGTGCTGGAGATATTTCCATAGATGGCTTCTTCTGTAGTGGATTGAGCCGTCTCCATACTGGCCACTGGATAGGCATCTGTGCGGGATTCACTGGTCAGCACCATCCGGACATTCCCCAGGTGATCTTTAATATAATAGTCATATACAAAATCATTGCCTATTCGTCTGATGCGGCCTTCTTCCATTGCAAGGAACGAAAGAGAATCGTCCACAAAGATGGCTTCATCCATGTATGTAGTGATCACCGTGTCCACACCAGGCTCTGACACTATTTTTCTGCATTTAACACCATCTGCGCTATAATAATATTCAACATACCCCTTCATGGTGCTGCTGTTTTGCCGCACATGTATTTTTGTCGGCAACCCGAGAAAATTATATTGTATACCATCGCCGCCCGTAATACTTCTCAGTCCCCTGTTCATGTCCAGCGTAAGGCTTCCGTTCGCATTATATGTATAGTCAGTGGCGCTGGATGTTTTATTTCCGGCCAGTTCATCCATCTGGTATTTGGAACTTTTGAAATCTCCCAGCTTGGAAGCGGTATCATTTACCCGGTCAAGTACATTCTTTAACTTGTTTGACTGGCTCAGGTAAGTATATAACAAACTATCGATGGTCTGGCTGCTTCCTTTCTTCAACCCTTTCTGATTCATAGTGAGGATGTTGCCATTGGCATCGTAGCTCATACCGGACATGCTGAAGTCAATGCCGGCCGACTTACTGAATTGCAGTTGCGTAAATTGATTGAAATCGGCAGACAGTAGCCTGTTGGCCCCGTCATAGGCAAAATCATACTTGCGTGTCCGGTCATCCCCAGTGCTTTTCCATAGCATCCCATTGATATTACCATTAAACTGGGCCGATGCATAACTCGCACTCGTATTGCTGATCGTTAACGCCGTTTTGTCATACCCAAGATCGAATCCAAAATAATTAGTGGTAGAAGCCGTGTCTTTCACATACGACCGATTCGCGCCGAGCATCCATCCACGAACATTATAATCGTACGCTAATGTTTCCAGACCGGCACCGCTGTTCAGGTCGGGGTCAAGCTTTTTGCTGGACAACTGCCCAAGTGCATCATAGCGCTGCTCAACGATCTTTCTAAAGGTGGAAGGAATAGCCCCGCCATTGATATCCGAGTGACCGACCTTCTTTTCAATTGTCACCAACCTGCTCAGATCATCGTAGGTTATTTTTGTGACCAGCACGATCGTTTTGGGATTTGTTCCGGACTTACGTAAACGTTTGACAGTAATTAACGGAAGACCACTCCAGCTGTATTGTGTTGTAAGAATATCATCTCCCCCTGTAACATTACGGCTCTTTAACTGGATCACCCTGCTTTTTTCATCATAGATCATTACCTTATACAAAAAAGAAGAAGTGTTGATCTGGCGAACACGGGTCCATGTCACCATTCCGCGTACTGCAGTTGTGGCTGTCTGCTGTTGTGCATACAGCGGCGCAGTATTGTAGGTACTATAAAACTGCGACGACCAGGTATTGTCAAAATTACCGTCCAAACCTGAAGGCAGGCCGGCATAGTCGTCATAATGAGTCTCACTCCACAACTCATACCCTGATGCTGTTGATGGATAATTAACAGAATAACTTGCCGTGTCCAGCAATGCGCTAAAGGTAGATGAAGTGGCCAGCAATCCTGTCTCCGTTACCATGTTGAGGTCATTATACTTAGTCACCGTCCATCGATTGGGTGTGACAGTCCTCATTCCCGCATCTTGGGACATAACCACCCTATCTCTGGCGTCATACACCATGCGAATTTCGCCCGCGCCGGGAACTTTCTTCATGATCAACCGATTCCTGCTGTCATATTCATACGTGAAGCATTGTTCCGCAAGCAGATTAGCAGTCAGCGTCCAGTTACTGTTGATCCATCTGACACCCTGTGGCTGGATCACGCAACGAAGGTTATTCAGGTTATCATAGATATAGTACGTACAAAGCCAATCAGTGCCATAACCTGCTCCCGTACCAGAATCCCCGGTGCCGCTCACCTGTACCTTTTTGAGGATCACCATCCCTGACTTATCCTTGAACTCAATGACCTGCTTACTATGTTCATCAATAGAAATTGTTTTTGTAAGCAAGCCGGCAGCATAAATGCCACTGGAAGTATAGCTTCCCCATGAACCAATGGAAGCAGGTTCTGTCACCTGCCAGATGCGAACACTGTCCGCCACGGTGTTCAGGTAATACTTCACTTTTACTGATCGCCGGTTCGCCTCCAGCGTCTGGCCTGCTGTTCCCGCCCAACTGTTCCCCGGTGCAAAAGTTTCTGTCACACGATTCAGTGGTGATGCTTCAAACTTTGTTTGCGCATACAGATATGTTTCATTCTGTCCGATCAGTGGCGACAGTACGAATGTATTGCCCAACGAATAGGCCTGCTGCTGCCATGGGTTAGGTTTAAATGAACCATCTTCCTGTGCAGATGTACCACCTGTTGCGGCAAACGGCAGAAACTTGTACGACTCACGGCCAAATTCATCATAAGTCACCGCGCCGACCATATCCTTAATCGGATAGCCCGTATACAAAGAAGCTTTTTTCATGACCGTTTGCACCGGTCTTCCCAAGCCATCGAGGTATTGCGTGGTCATCCGGAAGTCCTGCGGATTGGCGCTGGTGAGAATATTGGCCGCATTGCTTTCAGGCCGCACCGCATCCCAGGTACGGACATAGTTTAGCGGCCCTGAATAGTTCGGCGGAACAACCTGCGCTTCGGCAATCAACGATAATAGCAATAGCAATCCGGCCAAAGAATACTTTAGGTGCCTGACGGATTGGATCAGGTTAGTTATTTGGGTTTTCCGGTAATGATTCAAAATGGTCATTGGAAAAAAATTAAATGTAAACGGCTTACGTTTTACCTGTTTTGCTTCCTCCGCATTAGCTCCCTGTCGCTGTGATTAAACATCAATTGGCAAACACCAGTGCCAGCTTTCTGGGTTTATACAACAAATACTTTTCCTGGCCGAGTATCGCCTTGTATAAACGGTCCCGCGTACTTTCTATCAACTGCAACTCGGTCTGTAATTCCTCTGGCGGCAGATTTTTTGTGCGCGCCGCCTGGCTTTCCTGCATCAGGCGGACATTGATCGCATAGATACTGTCCCGCTGAATAGCCGACAGGCTTAATGAGTCGCGCATCCTGTTGGCGACCTTCTCGGCGAAAGCTGTTCCTGATTCACCCGTTTGGCAAAAGCCCTGTGTTATTCCCAAACCCAGGATCAAAATGGTCATAATAAGTTTTGACATAAATTATTTTTTAAATTCTATTAATCGATTGGACAGGGGTCGGGAGAAATAGTATACCATGGTGTAGACCATGAATAGTCACTGTACTGATATACATAACCACGCCTGTACTTATGTAAGGTCTCATCATATTCACAGCTGATCATGATCTGCACGCCGGTCTCACACACGTTGTTCACGCATTTCTTACCGGCGCCGGTGCAATTACCGGTGGTACAGGTAAAATTACATGTCCCGTTTGCGTTGGCATAAGACTGACCACCTGCATTCACCGCATTGATGGCTTGCTGGTTGGCATCGGTGAGACTGACGGTGGAACTGTATGTGTTTGCCGCGACCGTGTAGGTGACAGTGCTACCAGTGTAACCCGTCGCGCAGTTGTTCCGTGTGAATGTTCCGCTTTGCGCCTGATTTACCCACGTGCAACCGGTATTCGCATTAGCGTACGACTGGCCATTCGCATTCACGGCGTTGACCGCTTGCTGATTGGCATCGGCAAGACTGACCGAAGAATTGTATGTTCCGGCTGCTACTGTATATGTAATCGTACTGCCAGTGCCATTCGTGCCGCAGTTGTTCCGGGTAAAGTTTCCGCTTTGTGCCTGGTTGCTCCAGGAGCAACTGCCATTGGCGTTGGCATATGACTGACCATTTGCATTCACGGCATTGACTGCCTGCTGATTTGCATCGGCGAGACTAATAGAAGAATTGTATGTTCCGGCCGCGACTGTATAAGTCACGGTGCTGCCTGTCCCATTCGTGCCGCAATTATTTCTTGAAAAGTTTCCGCTCTGTGCCTGGTTGCTCCAGGAACAACTACCATTGGCGTTGGCATACGCCTGCCCGTTTGCATTTACTGCATCCTGCGCCAACTGGTCGGCCGTAGCCTGACTCACCGTTGAACTGTAGGCACCGGCTGCAACGGTATAAGTCACCGAACCACCTGTACCATTGGTACCACAGTTGTTGCGGGTGAAGGTGCCGGATTTGGCAACACTGTAATAGACCACTGCGCCGCATTCTTCCGGTTGCCCCGCATAGTTGTAACAGATCTGTTTAAGAATGTTGTTATCCTCATCCCTGATCCGGTACAACCGGTTGAAGCCATCATATTCATAGCGGGTGACCCTGTTGTTTACATCGCACTGGGCGGATACGCCGATATCAGGCTTATGCGTTACCGTTGCCATTTGTGCGGTATTTGGGTACAATCTCACCTCATCGATCTTTGTTCCTGCAATCGCAATAACCGTAGGGTTGGTAAGCGTCCACTTATATAACGTCCAGCCATTCTTTGTTATGACAGACGTACCTGTGGTACTATTCAACGTTGGCGCACCGCTGTTACTCCATGCGGTAACGATATAAGTACCGGCGATCGATAAGGTATCACGCAATGTACCGGTGAACGAACGCGAGCCTGTATAACCGCCATCCAAATTGATCTGCGCTGATCCGGATTGCGGCTTCCAGTTACCCCAGCTATCTCCTTCAAAACTTGAATAAGCTACCTGGTTCAACTGTGCGTTTTTCACCTGTGCAGTCACGAGCGATTTTGCATGATCCCACAGATAAACCATGGACACATCGGATACTTTATTGAACTGAAGAGGATTGCCTACGCTGTCGTATACACGGAAATATTGCTCATCTGTCAGTGATGCGGCCGGTGCAGCTTTGAGCCTGATCGTGTCGGGAACAAAGAGGATCGAATGAATATTTTTATACTTGACCTGTTTTTGCTGTTGCAGCACATTGTCAACCAGGAAGCTTGTCTCATAGGGAGCCGCAATCTGATTGGCCGCGATCATTGCCGGAAATACGCCTGTTGACGGAGCATCTGTCGGATAGGTCTGTGTAGTTTTCAGTTGCTGGCCCTTACTGTTTACCGTGATCGTCTGTTGTGGCAACACATTGGCGGATGTGCCATATACATACCTGACGGAATCCGTCATCAGCTGGCTTCCTTCATACTTTTTCGTCTCTGTTTTCAACTTCCGGATCCACCGGTCCCAATGCCTGTACCGGACAATATTGAATGCATCCACTTCACGCTGAAGCGAAGTTGAATTCAGGATCGGCTGGTATTTCTGTTGTACGAAATAACTGTAGAGGGATTGACCGGCAACACTGACTCCTTCATACGTATCCTTCTGCTCAGCTACCAATGCAAAGTTCTTATCATAGGTTTTAACAGTCTCCACGATATTGTTCATGGACGCATAATTTCCCATAGCAGTAGCAGCAACATCTGTTCCCCGCAGCGCTTCGTTATTGGAAGCCGCGTCATAACCAAAATAGGTGTATTCGGTACTACCATTCACAAACAAAGAATCGTCGCTCTCCACCACCGTTTGATAATAGATGTTACTGCCGTCAAATTCCTGCGTGTTGTAGGAGCTGCTTGTACTCAGCACATTCATTTTACACACAGCATACGATCCCCATTCATTTTCACACCAGATAGAGTTGAAAGCTTCAGCGGTGAAATAAGCACGCCTGTGGCCCGCTCCCTGGGTAATAAGTTCACGGTTCTGGCTGCGCGTTGCAGCAATCGAATCAGCAGAAGCATACCAGAAAAACTTCTTCTTCGCGATGCTGCCGGTATTATCAAGATAACTGATCTTACGAAGACGAAGACCGCCTGTGATTGCGTTGACCCACGTGGTATAAGTTGCCGTAGTAGTATCATAGGAGAGATCCACAGAACCGCCATTTGTCAGATCATTCCTTATCCTCATGAGGACCTGGTAAGAATACCCTGGCTGAAATGTCACCTGGATCTGACGGTTATCATTTCCATTCATCCATTCGTGGATGATCGTATCAGAATTCTGTTTGATATAGAACTGAACGATCCTGTCACTGGAAGTATAATCTGGAATACCATCATAATCATAAGATGTCAGATTAACCGGAACGACCTGTGAGAACGGCACAGAAAAAAATGCTGATGAATAAGTATACGTTGGTTGCCCCGATTGATAAAACCCGTACATGTACACGTTGGCTTTAGGGTAGTTGTGTACTGTTGAAACGGGAAGCGTATTAGGTTCATAGTCAAAGACCTCATAACCTCCGGTAGGATATTTGATCGATGTCAGTATTCCTTTTTTCGCAAGCACCGGATTAGGCGTTCTGTTGCCATTGATGGTTACTGAAGCGGCAAAAGGACCTTCAGCCGTCAGTAAATTACCCGAATTGCCATTGTAAAAACCAAAGTAATCCTGCTCCTTGGAGAAGGGTGTCCCGCCAAGATTTGCGAGGTCATGATAAGCAAACTCATGTTTTAACGGAAAGCTCTCATTTACTCCGGCAGCGCTGACGGGAAATTGTGAAAGACTGGTAAGAAAATAGCGGCTTATCTGAGTTGTAGAGCCAGTAAATCCTGGTGGATCATAATAATCAAGCGTCATATTCCGAAGGGACACATTATTAGAAGAGACCGTCATAAATTTCAACCGCTTGTCACCTGAAAGATCAGGCTTTGCCTGGTAAGAAAACTCTACGGTTTGACCTGAAGAAGTAGTGATCGTGTTCAGCAATTTTGTTCTGTATTCAACATAACCCACATTCTCACTGAAATTATCGGTGCCGGCAGGTGGACAAACCAGGCATGGATCTTCGATCTTTCCAGCCGTCCGTGTGATTGTTTGAGAAGTTCCGGTCTTGGTAGACATATCCAGATCTGAATAGCTGAAATTGATCCAACCTCCGCCAGGCAGTTCAATACGGGTCAGAAAATAAGCAGTGCGGGTATTATTCTTATAAGCCGTTGCAATGTCCATATTATGGTTGATCGTACGCTCATATGCATCGCCGAAAAAATACTTTACACCGTCTGTTGCCGTGATGGTGAAGGAGTGCCAGCCGGTCCTTGTAATTTTAAGATTGTTGTGGGAAGTAAGGATCGCCTGGTTGGCGTCGTTAAAAACCATCTTACCGGCATAACCATTGAAGCTAAAATTGTAGATATCATATTCGCTATCGAAACTTTGCGCTACGTTATAGGCATAGTTCAATGTGGCGGTGTCCACCGCTCCCAATGTGCCGGGCACCGGTAGCCTCGTAGACAAATCATCCGGATCGTCTTTCACAATGCGACTGATCACTCCATTCGCATTTAATGTCCAACCGTTACCGACGCGGGAACAGGCCTCATCGATCTTTAATCCCTGGCTGCTGTAGGAAAGACTGATTGGCCAGCTGAAGCCATTTACCCGGAGTTCATACAATGGTATGCTCGCGCTTACTGCCCCGCTATTCCTGTTGAGATTACCATAACCAGCCTGGATCATGGAAGACACTTCCGGTGATGGCGGCAATAGTTCCGGTAATTTCAATTTAAAATCCTGCGAGAATGCGGTAGACCCAACCAGTAATGCTGCAAGGATGCACATTAATGGAGATAAGACATAGGATGTCCTTTTCATCATGAATATTCCTTTTATTGCTAAAAACTATAACCAATCCTGAACTGCACCGCCGCCGGCTTCGGCATCTGCCTATAACTCAAAAAATCCCACAGCAACTGCACCTTCGTTTTCTTCAGCAGCTTTGAACGCATGTCCACCACTTTGCTTAATCCGATCAACCCACTCTCCTGCCACGCACTTTTATCCAGCAATACATCTATGCGATTAAACGTCTCACGGTAGTTCAATTCATACCCGCCCGTGATCCAGAACGAACCCTTCAGTTTGATATCGACAAAACTTCGCAGGCTTACGCCCTCATGCGTGATCTTCACGTTGCGGATATTCCTGCCCCAGCCAAGTTTGTAGCCCGCACCGATACCGATGATGCTGTTGTCATTTAACTTATACCCTGCTGTTAAAGCGATATCGCTGGTCACAGGAAAATAGCTGTTGGATTTTTGCGATTGAATGTTCGCGCCCAACTCGATCCGTTGCAGGAAGGTTTTTGTGCGCTGATTGTTGGGCTTAAAACCATCGGGCATATCCAGGTCACCGCCACTGCTGTTGCCCAGATTGCTGAGTTTGTTTTTCAGTTCGTTCAGCTTGCTCTGGGCGTCCTGCATATTCTGGCTGAACTGGGCCTGTGCACTGGGTCCTCCGGCAGCCAGTTGCTGCTGTACCAGGTTATTCACCTGCGCGCGCGTCTGTAAGCCCGCGAGGCTTGCTGCAGGAGAAGTGTTGGGATCTCCGGGCAGGCGGAATAAGGAAGCAAGAACGCTGTTCTTTTGCATGAAGTCTTTAAACAGCTTTGTTTTACTGAGCAGTTCCAATGCTTTTTGCTCAGCCTTTTTGTGATCTTTCAACACCTGCTTGTATTCATTGATCTGGGCGCTGTAGTAGTAAGTCTGTTTATTCAGTTTCTTCAGATCGCCGGCCATATTGAGATGACTTAATTGATCGCTCAGGTATTGCTTTCTCTCTTTGAGAAAACGTTTAATCTCTTCCGCCTTGCGGAATTCCGATTCAAGACCTGTCATCTTTGCCACCGCATTCTTTAATTTGGCTGGACCATCTTTGGTCAGCCCTGCGAGTTGCGGATTCTGTTGCAGGAATTTTAAGGATGAATTCAGCGTATCAAGCGATGGAATGTATTGTTGTAGTGCGCCACCGGAAGATAGCCGTTGTTGCAGTTGCTCATACTCTTTGCCGGCATTGGCAAAGACAGTCGCTGCAGCACTGGAATCTTTACGTTGCAGTTTGTGTTGCAGCTTTTCTTCTTCCTTTTGAAAGGCACGAAGGATCCTGCGGGATCTTTTATCCAGCTTTGCCTGCAGATCAGCTGCTTTGTCACCAACTTGTTGAATGTATTTACCGCTGAGGGCTGATGACAGCGTCGTGTCATCCTGCGTGTACGCACACGTACAAAGACATATTCCCAGGATAAGGGAGATGTAGCGGTTCAGCATGGTTCGGTGGTGATGGTGGTGGTCTTAAAACTTCTGATCTAAATTCAATGATTTTTTTTGAATTTGATGCAGTGATGAAATATTTTTTTGAAAAACTTTTTTATTAGGTGTTTGCACTTATGAAGAGGATTGCGAGCAGCAGAAATATTCAAACTGACTTTGGTAGAAAGAATTTGTTGGAGATTGATTATGGTGACAACTTATGCTAACACTCTCATCGCCGAGTCACATCAAAGAATGTAAGAGAAACGGGAAGTTTGGATTCGTCTATGAGATGATCGCGATCGATGGGGAACCGAAGTTGAAATATGGGCATCTAAAAAATATTGAAACGCACATTAAGTATACACAGCATTTCATTGACGGGAAGTTTACAGGCATGCATTTATCACAGTTAACGCCACAAGTAATGACGAACTTTGAAATGAGAAAAGACCAGCGGCAGAAAGGTCAGCCTGTGTGGACAATGTTTACATAGACTATTCTATGCTTTTTGCGGCTAAACCTGTCAAGCATCCAACCTACAAAATGCTCCGGCAGAAATTCCCAACAATTGAAGATTTTGCTTATCAGTAATTGGCTTATTTAAGTAGGCGCCGTTGATATATTTTCGGCCAGGTATCCCGCCCTCATTTGTCACCACGCAGGATTCTTCTTTTTATACTCCGCTTCATAAGCATTCCACAACACTTCTTCCTTTGGATATAAATTCCTCGCCAGTGCAAGATATTTCTTGAAATCATCTGCCTCCTTTTCAACCATCGTCGTATAGAGCAGATACCGGTAGATATCAATATAATCCTGACCTCCGATCTTTTCAGCAGCAAACTTCCTGTAATAGAACATGGCGCGATCAGTCTTCTTTGCATTTTGAGCGGCAAAGCCGGCATAGACCACCGCCACGGTATCGATATTTTGTTTATTCTTTCCCAGTCCATTTTTTGCAATAAAATCCCCCAGATCTTCCGCCACGGTGAAGCTTGCAAAAGCCGCATCCCATTTGCCATCGGTAAATAACTTATACCCCTCCTTGAATTTCTCCGTGTAAATAATGCTAAGGGAACGCATTCCATTCCCTGTAAAGAAAGACTTTAACGAAGGATCTTTATAAATATATTTTCCAAGGGAGCGATAAGACTCATCTCCCGCATCCGGGTATTTTGCGCGCAAGAGGCTGTCATAAAAAATCTCGGCATAGATCTTTACTCTTAACAAAAGCGCTTCCGGGTTGTCATTTGCTTTAGCATCTGCAAATACCTTATCTATCTCCCTTTTAGCATCCTCATATTTGCTCAGCAAAAGCATCCGGTTTGCTTCATTCAATTGCTGACCCGTCGTTATATTGGTCAACATCAATATGCAAAGGGTAACGAGAAATGTTTTCATGTGGCGATGTTTTTTGTGATATTGATCTTGCCTGCCTTTTTCGCCTGCCCCTGCGTTAGCGGCCAACGACCTGTTCCGGGCAGGGTCGATACAGCGATTTCGATCCGGTAAATTTATTTAACGTCAAACATAGAGAAAGTCTGCTCAATTTACAAGTGCTCCAAAATAGATGATCGATCACACAGTTCCGCCACTACCGACTTTTATATTATTTCTTTTTAAAGAAAAAACGGCTAAAATTAGCCGTTTCCCTTATCCTGTAAATTTCAAGGATTCTATTAATCCGTCAGCGATCTTCAGATGATAACTCAACACAATTGGGCTTCCTTCAAAGTTTCCCGAGGTCTCCGTTTTCAGAATGCTTTCGCTTCCTTTTTCTTCAAAGCTGATCGGCTTAATGGACGCCTTGTACCGCTCGTTCGAATCCGCAATCCAATCTTCTATTTCTTTTCTTCCGTTGTGCGTTTTGCCTTCGTCAACAACTACAGCTTTTTCGGAGAAGCACTTTGCATAAGCAATGCTATCGAAGTTGTTTTGTGCTGTTACAAGATCTGCTATTACTTTAGGTAAGTTCATGATTTGTGTTTTAATGTTATTATGAAATTCAATGTCATTTAGTTAACCCAACTTGCGAGTTATAGCCTCAAAGCAGTTTGATGGCTGATGGCCGATTTCATCTCTTTTGACCGAAGCGCCTGCATCTTACCGACAATTTCATCGCTGTATTACCGGATCATGTCCCTTCTATGGTGTTAAGTCGGCCATCAGCCATCGGTCATCGAACTACTATAACACTTTAACTGGCAAGTCGGGTTAGATACGCCGGCTCATTTGTCCTCTCTTACCGTCCTTCCCGTCTTACCGGTTTAATTCTTACCGGTAAGACGGGAAGGACGGTAAGGAGGCTTGCGGAAGGTAACTTGTTCTTCAGTCTATGAATAACACCTGTCAATCTATGACGAAGCTTATCTGAACGACATTGCTGTTAAATTGTCGGTACAGTTCCGCCGTCGATTATAAATTCAGTTCCTGTGAGATACTTAGCTCTTGGTGAAACCAGGAAACCGACGAGTTCCGCAACTTCTGCTGGCTCAGCCGGTCTTCCATAAGGTATTCCGCCCAATGCATCCATGACACTTTGCTGAGCTTCTTCTACCGTACTGTTTGCATTTCTTGCAATCTCGCCCAACCATGCAACCGATGCTGTTGTATTGATCCAACCTGGTGAAACCGTCAGTACCCGAACACCTTTTGGCGTGACTTCATTGGATAAACTTTTGCTGTAATTTCTTAAGCCAGCTTTCGCCGCTGCATACGGTAAAGTGGAATCATACAAAGGCAATATGCCCTGAATGGACGCAATGTGAATAATAACACCACTTTTCCGTTCGATCATTTGCGGTAAAAATCCTCTGTCCAGCCGAACGGGCGCCAACAGGTTCGCTTGTAAAGTTGATTCCCAATCTTTATCGCTTAAGGCGGCAAAACCACCAGCCGGTGTTGCTGAAGAGCCAAGATTGTTCACCAGGATATCCAGCCTTCCATATTTGGAAAGCACTTCGCTTGTTACCTTTTGCGCTCCTTCAGCTTTGCTTAAATCGGCAGCGATAAAATGCAGTTGGCTGTTTTCTTTCTCTGGTGCGTTCCTTGCTGTGATGATCACCGTTGCGCCAGCTTCTAATAACCTTTCTGCAATGGCTCTTCCTGCACCTTTTGTACCGCCAGTTACTAGTGCAATTTTGCCTGATAGTTCATCGTTGAAATGATTTGATTCCATGATTATTGTCCTGATTAAAAAATTAATAATAGGGCAAAATTGAGGCGTAAAGGAGGTCTGAACAAGTACGGAGTTACGATTCACATAGGGATAAATTTATCCCCTACCCCACCCAATTAAACATATAAATAGCTTTGCGGCATGTACGAAAGAAAGACATCACCCAGCTTAAACTGTGGCCTGGATCTGATCGGTGAAGTGTTGTATGGTAAATGGAAAATCCGTTTATTGTGGTTCATCAATGAAGGACATAAACGGCCAAGCGAACTGCAACGAAAGATCCCGGATGCCACAAGACGTGTGTTGAACATGCAGTTGAAAGAACTGGAGGACCACGGGTTGGTCACCAGGACTGTTTATCCCGTCGTTCCACCGAAAGTTGAATACAATTTAACCGGGTTTGGTAAAACCCTGATCCCGGTGATTGCCACACTTGGGCATTGGGCTGATGCACATGAAGAGCGTTTGAGGAAGGTTATTTTGAAACGGGCTGTGAGATCGGATGATGATGCTTTGATTGATTTATAACGCTGCCAGGTACCCATTACTGCTGCCTTCGGTATCTAATCGTTACCCAAATTTTCGGACTTGCGTAAGGTTCCCGCAGATTCCGCAGATTTTACGCTTACTTCTGTTGAAGCGTCCTGAAGGAATTGAATATTTCTCTATTTGCTTGCGCAGATACGCAGA
>QFQQ01000044.1 GCA_003243445.1 Citrobacter freundii | reverse complement strand
AGAAAGATGATGTCAGGGAGCAGTCGGGAGGAAGCTGGCTGGAGCGGTAATAGGTGAAGATGATGGACAGTGATGACGAAGCGAACAGGCTTAATTGTCAGATCTGTACTGTAATTTACAAAAACCAACGCATACACTGAAGCACAAAAAAGTTAACGGGAACCTTTGAATTGACAAACGACAACTACTCAGTCTCGCTTAAAAATAAACCCGCCTGATCAGGCGGGTTCTATATACGATCAATGTCAAAAAGTTACAGATCATCCTGTCTTTCCTTTTCCGGCTTCAGTTCGATCACGTCATTCATTACAAACACGCCTTTGGGAAAATAGGCATTCAGCTTCTGCTGATATGCTTCGGCTTCTTTCCTGTCTTTGAAGTTACCGGCTTTCAATTTGTAATAGGGTGACTGATGCCAGAGATAAGGCTTCAATTCAGGAAAATACGTGTACACTTTTGTTTTGGCGGCAATTGCCTCATCACGGCTGTTCGTGCTGATGATCATCAGGCGAAAACCTTTGCCGGTCTTACGTGCATCGCGGCTTGTCACTTCGTTGATCTCGGCCTGTTTTGTAATAAGCATATCCAGGCGTGCGTCCCTGTGAACAGTAACCTGTCCGCTGTCGGAGCTAACGATATTCTGGCTGTATCCCGCGAGCGCAAAAATGGTGCAAATCAGTAAAAGCATTTGTTTCATGTGCGAATTATTTTCAAATATCAAACCAAAGGCGAAACCGGGGAAGCACTGGTTAGTAAAATGCAGGTTTTAATCAATTTTTAACCCAGCTCCGCTTGCGGCCGGGGATCGATCGTCGATGGTCGATATTCGAACATCCACCATCGAACATCCACCATCGACCATCGAAATTAATATCCACCGCCCGCACCTGCAATATTTTCCACCGGATGCCAGGTCGTTTTTATTTCCTGTGTATCAAGGATCAGGTAAGGCGATTGACCGCCGTCGCTGAACCAATCGGTTTTATCATAGAAAAATACCCGTTTCAGGTTGACAGCCGATTTTTCGCGGATCATTTGCTGCGTTACAGAATCATTTTCGCAGTAAATGGTTGCATTTACATCCATATGATCTGCAAACCAGGAAACAAGTTCAGCAGGCTTGCCGGTAAGAATGTTTACTACGCCGCCTGGAAGATCTGAAGTGCTGAGGACTTCGGAGAAAGTCACCGCGCACAATGGCTTCGTTTCTGATGCCAGCACCACGCAGGTATTACCACCGGCAATGACCGGAGCGATCACAGATACAAGACCAAGCAAGCCACTTTGCTGAGGCGCAACGATCGATACCACACCAGTCGGCTCCGGCACAGAAAAGTTAAAATGAGAACTTGCAACCGGGTTTACTGCGCTAAAGAGTTGTTGAAACTTATCACACCATCCTGCATAATAAATAAGACGGTCGATGGATAAGTTCACTTCGTTTTCTGCCGCTTCACGTGCTGAGTCTTGTTGCGTCAACTCTTCAATGAATTGTGCTTTTCTCCCTTCCAGCATTTCTGCCATACGGTAAAGGATCTGACTGCGATTGAATGCAGCTCTTCCTGCCCAACCACCAACGGCACCGCGCGCAGCTACCACTGCATTACGAAAGTCTTTACGGGAAGAAAGGCAAACGTTCGCAAGCTTTTGACCTTTATTGTTTGTTGGAATATAATAACGGCCCGATTCCGTTCTCGGGAATTGGCCTCCAATATAGATCTTATATGTCTTCAATACTTCCAAACGAGTCATGAGATTTGAGTTTAAAAGTTTTACGGTTTAAAAGCTTAAAGTTTGTATCAACTCTGCTTTCTCCTTCATTACTTTTTATATTTTATTCCGGTTATTGGAGATTCACTCAGATATGTTATCAATTTCTGAATCAAACCACTGATCTTTTTGGCTTGATTGCTGAGCTAATTAAATTCTTCCTTTGTAATATATTTTCGATCAAATGCTCTATATAACTGAGATCTGAATTCAGCGCACGAGCCCTTAGCGATATAAAGGAATTGCATAAATTCTTTATTACCGCCTCTATCGAACCCCTCTGCAACGTTATCCATAATAGAGCCAGCTGCACCTTCTATTTGATTTATGAGTCTGTAATTATTCTTAAATCTACCGGAATCAATCATGTTTCCGATAATCAAATTAAGTTCCCGTGCTTCCTTTCACGAAAACAAATCTTCGAAACATTCAATTGTTGCCATAACCAACTTTTAAACTTTAAACAATTAAACTGTAAAACTTCGTCACGCCAAGTCCACGTATGGGGTCAACCCATGGAGGCCGCCTTCGCGGCCAAAGCCACTTTCCTTGTATCCACCGAATGGCGATGTCGGATCAAACTTGTTGAATGTGTTTGCCCAAACAACACCCGCTCTCATACGTTTGGTCATGTTAAAGATCTTTGAACCTTTATCCGTCCATACGCCGGCACTCAAACCGTATGGAGAATTATTCGCTTTTTCAATCACTTCATCATCTGTTCTGAACGTTAACACCGCTAATACAGGTCCGAAGATCTCTTCCTGTGCTATGCGGTTGCTTTGTGCCACATTCGTAAAGATCGTTGGCCTGCAAAAGAAACCTTTGCGCGGAAGAGGGCAGGAGCTTTCATATATTTCAGCACCTTCTTTCTTACCAATAGTTAAATATTTGTGGATCGTGTCAAGCTGTTGTCTGGAATTGATCGCACCGATATCGGTATTCTTATCCATCGGATCGCCTACGATCAACGTCTCTATACGGTCTTTTAATTTTCTGATCACCTGTTTCGCTACTGATTCCTGGACATACAATCTTGAGCCAGCACAGCAAACATGTCCCTGGTTAAAGAAGATGCCATTGATCACACCTTCCACGGCCTGATCGATCGGGGCATCTTCAAAAATGATATTGGCTGCTTTTCCGCCGAGTTCGAGTGTTGCTTTTTTATTTGTGCCCGCGATCGCGCGCTGAATAAGTTTACCCACTTCTGTAGAACCGGTAAATGCGATCTTGTCTACACCGGGATGATTGACGATGCTTGCGCCGGTGTCGCCGGCACCCGTGATAATATTGACTACTCCGGGAGGAAGATCGGCTTCCTGTATGATCTCCGCCAGTTTCAATGCTGTGAGCGGCGTTGTTTCTGCAGGTTTTAATACCACCGTATTGCCGGTTGCAAGGGCTGGTGCGATCTTCCATGCTGCCATCAGTAAGGGGAAGTTCCAGGGAATGATCTGACCGGCTACACCGAGCGGTTGCGCCTGTCTGTTCGGAAAGGCATACTCCAATTTATCAGCCCAACCCGCGTAATAGAAGAAATGATTGGCTGCTGTTGGCACATCAAAGTCGCGGCTTTCACGGATCGGTTTACCTCCGTCCAGCGTTTCGATCACGGCGAGCTCGCGTGCTTTTTCCTGTATCATTCTTGCGATGCGGAAAATATATTTACCCCTTTCCTTCGCAGGCATATTCTTCCAAACCTTTTCATACGCGTTCCGTGCGGCGGTCACTGCCTTATCTGTATCCGCCTGACCCGCCATCGCCACCTGGCTGAGTTTCTCTTCCGTCGCAGGATTGATCGTATCAAAATATTTTCCTGATGATGGCTTCTGCCATTCGCCATTTATAAAAAGATCGTATTGTTTATTAATGGTAGCCGCGCTTTTACTTTCGGGAGCGGGTTCGTATTTCCAGGTGGTGTCGAATTTTAGTTTGAGGGTGTTGGGTTTTCGGGGTGGGGGGGATGCTTTCTTTTTTGTAGCCATCAGAGATAAGTTTTAGGTTTCAGAGGTTTAATAGGTTTAATAGGTTTCACAGGTTGACGAAAATGCCGATGTTAGATGATTACTTGTATTTTATTCCTTTTATTGGTGAATTGTTTAAATAGTTTATAAACTGATGGATCAAATAGCTGATCCGCGCAGCTCTTGTAATCAGCTAATTAAATTCATTTTGATTAATGTAACGCCTGTCCAGTGCGCGATACAATTGAGAACGCAGTTCTCCGCAAGAGGCTTTAGCAATAAATAAATACTGGACAAGCTCTTTATTTCCTCCCCGTTCAAATCCTTCAGCGATATTATCCATAATTGATCCGGCCGAGCCTTCAATTTGATTGATCAGGCGGAAATTTTTTTTCAATCTACCTGAATCAACCATTCTTCCTAAAAGCTTATTCAACTCCCTTGCTTCCTTCCAGGATATAATGTCCTCAAATTTTTGAATCATTGCCATAAAACTGTTTTAGCATATTTAAGCAAGCTCCCCAACCTATGAAACCTATTAAACTTATGAAACCTGTGAAACCTCTTCTACGCTAATCCACACTAAAATAATTCCCACTCTGATACACCCCCGTCCTTTCTTTCACAATCTGCATCAGCACATCATTTGCCAGGCTGCTGGCGCCGAAGCGGAACCATTCGTTGTTGAGCCAGTCTTCGCCGAGTACTTCTTTTACCATTACGAGATAGTGAAGGGCGAGTTTGGATTTTGAAATTCCGCCGGCTGGTTTCATGCCGATCATTTTTCCGGTGGCATAATAGAAATCGCGGATGGCTTCGAGCATGACTAATGTGACGGGCATGGTTGCGGCAGGCTGGATCTTGCCGGTGGATGTTTTGATGAAGTCAGCGCCTGCGTGCATGGCGATATCGCTGGCGCGTCTTACTTTGTCAAAGCTGCCGAGTTCGCCTGTTTCCAGGATCACTTTTAGCCGTGCATCACCACAGGCTTCTTTGATGGCGGCTATTTCATCGAACACAAAATTGTATTCACCGGAATGGAATTTTCCGCGGCTGATCACCATATCGATCTCATCGGCGCCTTCATTCACGGCGTACTTTGTATCGCGGATCTTCACATCCTTTGGTGCCTGTCCGCTCGGGAAGGCGGTAGCCACCGATGCCACGCGGATCCCGGAATCACCCAGTGCTTTTTTTGCTACTTTCACCATCGAGGGATATACGCAGATCGCTGCTACGGTGGGCAGGTCGGGCACTGCATCATGCGGATGCATCGCTTTATAGCACAATTGTTTCACCTTGCCATCTGTATCCTTTCCCTCCAGCGTGGTCAGATCGATCATATTCAGGACCAGCTTCAATCCGTTCAGTTTCGCTTCTTTTTTAATGCTTCGAGTAGTAAACCTGGCGGCCCTTTCCTCTACACCCACCTGATCTATCCGGGGTGAGAGTGCAAAATCGGGCGTGGTCAGCAAGCTTTTGGCAGTAGCCATGTGTGTAAGATTAAGAGGGGTAAAGGTAGCGAAGTTTTGAGTAGGGAGGGTCGATGTTCGATGTTTGATGGTCGATGTCCGAATTCAGCCCCTGCTCTTTACGACCCGACCATCGACCATCGAGCATCGAACGTCGATATCCCCCTGCGCGTTTTTTCCCCCAATTACCTTACATTCACCCCCCGCTTCACCGCAAGTATCACATAGAAAAATCATCTAACTAAAAAACTAAATTGCAATGAGAAAACCCAGATTCCTGTACGAACTGGTTTTTGCGTGGGCATTGGTTTCCGTAGCACCCCGTCTCTCCGCACAGGAAACATTTCCTGTGAATGGCGTGGCTGATCCAAGACACGGATACTATGCATTCACCAATGCCACGATCGTAAAAGACGGTTCGACCACACTCACAAACGCTACCCTTGTTGTTAAAGACGGAAAGATCACTGCGGTTGGCGCAGGACTTAAAGTTCCGGCCGGCGCGGTAGAAGTAAACTGCCAGGGTAAATATCTTTATCCTTCTTTCATTGACATTTATGCAGATTATGGCATTCCGGCGGCACAACGCGCTACCGGAGGTCAGGGCGGCTTCGGCGGTTTTGGCGCAGCCCAACTGGCAACTGCTACAAAGGGGCCATTCGGCTGGAACCAGGCGATCAAAGCTGATGCTGACGCTACAAAGGAGTTTGCTGTGGATGATGCAAAAGCAAAACCACTGCGTGATGCCGGCTTCGGAACCGTTCTCACACACGTTCGCGATGGTATCGCCCGTGGTACCGGTACGGTAGTTACGCTGGCCAATGCGAAAGAGAACCTTGTGATCATTAAAGACAAGGCATCCGCTCACTACTCATTTAATAAAGGAACTTCCACTCAAAGCTATCCAAGCTCCATGATGGGGTCGATCGCGCTGCTGCGCCAGTCATACCTGGACGCAAACTGGTACAAATCCCAACCTTCCAGCGAAGGCTTTAACCTGACGCTGAAAAGCTGGAACGATAACCAGGGCATTCCGCAGATCTTCGAGGCGAATGATAAATGGAATGATCTCCGTGCTGACCGTATCGGCGATGAATTCGGCGTTCAGTATATCATCAAAGGCGGCGGAAACGAATACCAGCGTATCAAAGAGATGAAAGCGACCAATGCAACTTTCATCGTGCCGCTGGAATTCCCGCAGGCACAGGATGTGGAAGATCCGACTGAAGCAAGATTTGTTTCTCTTAATACAATGAAACATTGGGAGCTGGCCCCAACAAATGCAGCGGCATTTGAAAAAGCCGGAATCCCTTTCTGCCTGACCACCGCTGATCTGCGCAGCGTAAATACCTTCTGGACCAACCTGCGTAAAGCAATGGATTATGGTCTGAGCGAAACAAAAGCAATGGAAGCACTGACCAGGACGCCTGCCACTGTATTGGGTATTTATGATAAAGTGGGAAGCCTTGAAGTAGGTAAACTTGCCAACTTCCTGGTAACTACAGGTCCGATCTTCAATGAAAAGACGGTGATCATCAAAAACTACGTTCAGGGGATTGCTTACGAAATAAAAGATGATGTAAGCGAGATTGCCGGTACATATGATCTGACCGTAAGCGCACCGGGCGGTCAGGAAAAATATACGCTTGATGTAAAGACAGCCAGCAGCATCACGATGTTTGGTAAAGACACCATGAATACAAAGTTCACCTATGACGGTAAGCTGGTAAAGCTGAGCTATGCTCCGCAAATGCGCCGTCAACGCCCTGCGGGTGCTCCTGAGGGCGGCGCTCCTCCTGCCGGTGGTGCAAGACCTGGTGGCTTTGGCGGCCGCGGCGGTATGGCTGGCGGTGACGCATTGCCTGCCACTGCTGTACGCCTGAGCGGCGTGGCCAACGGTACAGAATGGAATGGTACGGGAACAGATTCTTCCGGTAATTCTTTTATCTGGACTGCTTCTCTTGTAAAAGCAGCTGAGATCAAACCAGACACTGCTACCCGCAAACGCGAGATGCCGGTGCTTGGTAAAGTGGTATTTCCATTTGAGCCATTCGGATGGGAAGAAGATCAGCAACCAAAACAGGAAACCATTCTTATCAAGAATGCAACTGTCTGGACAAATGAAAAAGACGGCATCTTACAAAATACAGACGTACTGCTGAAAGGCGGGAAAGTGGCTGCTGTTGGCAAAAACCTTTCTGACGCCGGCGCGAGAGTGATCGACGGAACAGGTAAACACGTTACTCCCGGCATTATTGACGAACACTCTCACATTGCGGCAGCCTCTATCAATGAAGGCGGACAAAGCGTGAGCGCTGAAGTACGTATTGCAGATAACCTGAACCCTGACGATATCAATATTTATCGCCAGTTGAGCGGTGGTGTGACCAGTTCACATATCCTGCACGGTTCTGCGAACGTGATCGGTGGTCAGACACAATTGATCAAACTCCGCTGGGGTGCAAACGATGATGGCCTGAAGTTCAAGAACTGGGATGGTCAGATCAAATTTGCGTTGGGTGAGAACGTAAAACGTTCTTCATCTACACAGGGAAATACCCGCTATCCTGACACACGTATGGGTGTTGAGCAGGTATTGATCGATGCGTTCACCCGGGCAAAGGATTACCAGAAAGCATGGAAAGAATATGATGCGAATAAAGGCAAGAAAGGTTTCACCGGTACTGCTCCACGCCGTGATCTTGAACTGGATGCGCTCGTTGAGATCCTGAACAACAAACGCTTTATTACCTGTCACTCATACGTGCAGAGCGAGATCATGGGTTCTATTGAAGTGGCAAACAAGATGGGCTACAAATACAATACGTTCACGCACATCCTGGAAGGTTACAAAGTGGCTGACAAGATGAAAGAGCATGGTGCAAATGCATCTACTTTCTCTGATTGGTGGGCTTATAAAATGGAAGTGGAAGACGCGATCCCTTACAATGCTGCAATCATGCATAATGTTGGTCTGAACGTGGCGATCAACTCGGATGATGCTGAAATGGCGCGCCGCCTCAACCAGGAAGCAGCCAAGATCGTAAAATACGGTGGCGTATCTGAGGAAGAAGCGCTGAAAATGGTAACGCTGAACCCTGCAAAAATGCTGCATGTTGATGACCGTGTTGGCAGCCTGAAGATTGGTAAAGATGGAGACGTGGTGGTATGGAGCGATAACCCGCTGAGCATTTATGCAAAATCACTTTACACGATCGTTGACGGTACTGTTTATTTCGACCGCGCCAAAGATGCAGAAATGCAAAAGCTGGTTGATGTTGAAAGAAACCGTTTGATCCGTAAAATGAATGGCGAAAAAAGAAGCGGTGGTGCGGTTATTCCTGCACAGCCAAGTTATCAGCTGATGTTTACCTGCAGCGATCATGGTCACAGCCACGGTCTGCTGGTAGTGGATGCAGAAGAAGGTAGCGTTTTAACTAACGAATAAAACAACTGAAATGAGAATATTATTCTTCATCTTATCCATTGGTTTATTGGCCGGAACGGCGAATAGCCAGTCAAACGTACTGCCGGCAAAACCGCAGACGGCGCCGATCTATATCAAGAATGCAACCATTCACCAGGGTAATGGTCAGGTGATAGAGAACGGCACGATCAAAATTGAGAACGGCAAGATCGCGGAAGTGGGCACCAATGTAACTGTTCCTGCGGGAGCAGTGGTGACTGACGCGAAAGGTAAACACGTTTATCCCGGTCTTGTACTGGCAAGCAGTAATCTCGGTCTGGTAGAGATCTCCTCTATCCGTTCTACCTCAGATGTCCGTGAGATCGGTGATATGAACCCGAGCGTGCGTTCTATCGTTGCTTATAATACTGACTCAAAAGTGATCAACACGCTGCGTTCAAATGGTGTGTTGATGGCGAATATTGTTCCTGAAGGCAGCCTGCTCGCGGGTTCTTCTTCCGTGGTTCAGCTGGATGCATGGAACTGGAAAGATGCCGCTTATGCCGTTGACGAAGGTCAGCACCTGTATATGCCATTGATGATGGCGCGTCCACGCTTTGGCCGTGGCGGCGGTGGTGGTGGTGGCCGTTTCGGCGGTGGTCCTGACGCGGGCGTCGATCCGGTAAAAGCCGATCTCCAGAAGATCGAAGACATCAAGAATTTCTTCCGCGAAGCGAAAGCATACAATGCTGCCACTACGCATGATGAAACAAACCTGAAGCTGGAATCAGTCAAGAATCTGTTCAACAAAACACAGAAACTGTATGTGCATGCCAGCACAGTAAGACAAATGCTGGTGGCGATCGATTTCATTAAAGAGTTCGGTTTTGAAGTAGTGATCGTTGGTGGCAGCGAAAGCTACCAGATCGCTGACCTGCTGAAACAGCACAATGTATCAGTGATCCTGCAGCAACCTCATAGCCTGCCAACAGGTGAAGATGATGATGTGGACCAGCCTTACAAAACAGCTGCTGCTTTGCAAAAGGCGGGCGTTCTTTTCGCCATCTCTGATGATGACAGCCAGACCCGTGGCCGCAACCTTGCGTTCAATGCAGGTACGGCTGCCGCTTATGGTCTGTCAAAAGAAGAAGCTCTGGCTGCTATCACCCTGAATGCTGCAAAAATGCTCGGTGTATCCGACAAGACCGGCAGCATTGAAGTGGGCAAGGATGCCAATATCGTGATCAGTGAGGGAGACCTGCTGGACATGAAGAGCAGTAACGTGACGGATGCTTATATACAGGGTCGTAAGATCGATCTGAGTGATAAGCAGAAACAGTTGAATGACCGGTATAATCAGAAGTATAACCTGAAGAAACCGTTCTAACTTAAGGTTTCAAAGGTTCCAGAAGTTTCAGAGGTTCCAGAGGTTCGGGCATCCAACCTTTGGAACCTCTGAAACTTTTGGAATCTCTGGAACCTATAAAAAGTAAAGGTCCCGCCATTTGGCGGGACCTTTACTTTTTTTCAACCGTCCATTGTTGAATATGTTTGATTCCCTGGGGAATGTCTTTTCTACTTGATTGATTACCGTGTTGCTGATACAAATGTATTGCAGTATTTACCATCGTGCAATAGGAAATCTACTATTTTTAAGTGTTTTTCTGTACGATATTGAGATTCATCAACTAACGGGCGTAAGATTTTTAAAAAAGGTCTTCTACGGGTAGTAAATACTGTTTAAAGCGGCGTTCACGGCGTGTTTCCTGTAAATCAGGCCGTAATAAAAAAGACCTCCCGGAACCACCGGGAGGCCTGATTTTTTTCAACCGTCCATTGCTGAATATTGTGAATCCTTTCGGATGTAATTACTAACGTGCTAGCGTTTCAACGAGTCGAAGGTACTGCAGGAAATACGAGTGTGCAATAGGAAAACTACGATATGCGGATGTTCGATGGTCGATGGTCGATGTTTGATGGTCGATGATCGATCTGTGATAGCTTGTCAGTGCATGATTCAATCCGATCTTTAGTTAGCAAAACCTGCCTGAATTAACTGGCTTAGGGCCCCTGCTAAATCTCTCCGCCGCGGCGGACTACCGAGTACCCACAATCCTTTAAGTAATTCGAATGGCGTAAGGTTCCCGCAGATTTCGCTGATTTTTCCAGCTTTTTATCTGTGAAGTCGTTTGAGATATTGCATGTCTCCGTACGTTGCTGGCGCAGATGCGCAGATTAAGAAAACTATCTGCGTATCTGCGGATACCAATACAACCAGCTACCAAAAAATGAGAAAATGTTCTTAAGAAACAATGATGAAATCTGCGAAATCCGCGGGAACCTTACGCCAGGGTAAGCGAATAGCTTTCCGTTAACTAAACGACATTTAACTCCAATCATGCCGCAATCTCCGCTGAGAAACAAAACTGCGATTACTTTTACTATTCATCGATGATCGACCATCCTCCTACGCTACCGCTTCGGCGGACACAGTCGAACATCTAACATCGGCCATCGAACATCCCATCATGCAAAAAGCCCCACCAAATGGCAGGGCAGTTTGTGTCGGTATGAAAATGTCTTTGTTGTTATTGTTTGATCACTCTTTCAGAGGCGATCACTGTATTGTCGCTTATCAGTTGCACCAGGTACATACCTTTTGTCAGGGAAGCAGCTTCGGTGATGGCGATGCTGTTGAGGCCTGTGCTGACGTTCACCGTTTTGATTGAGATCACTGTACCGGTAATGCTTACGATGCGGATGTTGATCTTTTCGCGTACAGGAGACTGATAGCTGATGTTCAGCTGGCTGGTGAATGGGTTTGGAGTAGCCTGTACAGATACACCGGCTTTTGTAGCGATGATCAGTGTTCTTGTTTCAGACAACGTGATAGCACCGGTAACTTCAACCGCGCGGATGCGGTAGTAGATCGTTTTGCCGGTAGCTGCTGCCTGTTTGTCTTCAACTTTGTAAGCAGTAGTGTTTGTTTTGCTGTCTACTGATGCGATCGTAGTAAAGTTTGTCGCATCGTAGCTGCGCTGAACCTGGAATACGGTGCCCGGGTCCTGTTCTGCAGCCCAGGTGAGGACCGGTGTATTGTCAGACAGGCTTACAAAGAAGTAATCATATTTTACAGGCAGTGTTACGTTTCTTGATTCAGAAGAGCAAGAGCTTTGCAGTGCAGTTGTATCAGGTGCAGTTTGAGTCGTGAATTTTGCGCTGGCATACACGTTACCATATTCTACGTCGAAGATCTGACTGTTCTTTGTTCTTGTCATGTCATAGATCTTCAGGAAGTTTGAGCCTGTTCCATTCTGACCTACTGTGCCGTAGTTTTCGGTATAACCGGTAAAGTACCAGTAACCGGAACCACTCAATGTACCATTGTTTACAAAGTCGACGCTTTTTACCACACCGGATTCGGTATTGTTCAATGTGCCGCCGCCACCGTTGTTGATCTTCGAATTACCATTTACCACAGTACTCCAGATCAGTCCTGAGTTAGTGATGTTCGAATAGTTGGTAACCGGGCCATCGATCGCCAGGCGGCATGAGTTGCTGAGGTTGGCACTTCCCGTAAGTGTAAGGCCTTTTGTGCTGAATTTGCCGCCATTTGAGAAAGTAGAATTGTTCACAGTGAGTTCACCTGTTACCGTCAGCTCATTGCTGTTAGTGAAGGTTGAATTGCTGTTCACCACTACATTGTTGCTGCTGATAAATTTGCCTTTATTGGTAAAGGTTGTACCGTTAAAAGTAACACCCTGGTCAAAGCGGAAGGTGCTGCCGAAGTTATTGGTCCAAACCTGTGGGCCTTCGTTTGCAGTAGCGCCTTGTGTAAACCATGTTGTGCCATAGTTATCTACATTAAAACCGCCGTTGCTGCCAAACCAGAAGTTGATTTTGAAAGTACCCAGTACTTTAACGGTACCGCGGGCATTATTGATACCACTGGGCTGAAAGCTTGCGCCGGCAGCCACGGTGATTTTTGCGCCCTGATCAAACTGACCGATATAACCGGTGTAAACACCGGATTGAATGTACAGGCTGTCACCAGCTGCAAGGTTATAAGAGGTGCTGTTACCCGTGTTCACGTAAACGTGCTGGCTGTTAGCCATGATGCTCACCGTTAAGGCTATAGTAAGGGCAAAAAGATTCCTGAGCGTAGAATTACACTTCATTTCCAATTTCTTTAGGGTTTCGAAAAAATGTTACGGAGTAGAGTTATTGTATGGTCTTTTGCGGCAGGATCTTGGATGAATGACTTACTTCGTAATTGTGATGCAAAGCTAGTGTGGGATTTACGGCGAGACAAGAGTAAATATACGATTTGCCGGAAAAGTCCATTTTTATTGACATTAATCAAAAGATAGTGATTCTGTAAGGGTAGACACTTAGTTTTTGATGGTTAACACTTAAAAAAATTGCCGATTTGTTGACCCTCCGTGGGTAGTAAATGCAGTAAATCTACTAAGTTAAATGCCCAATTAACGGTTAAACACCGAAAGATCAACGTTTAAACGCTGATTTGAGGAATAAGGGTTTTTGGGGGATTTCCTGAGCGTTTCAGGTGCTTTAATAGCAATGTCGTTCAGTTATGGAGCAAAGAGTTTGTCCCGGCCCGGGATCAAAGCCTACGGTGTACCCACAACTTTGGCTGGCGTAAGGTTTCCTCCTCCGCTACGCTACGGCGGACACAGCCCGCAGATTTCGCAGATTTATCCTCACTATTAATGAAAAATATATCTACTGTGGGTCCGGATTTCTAGTGGATACGCAGATTTCGCAGATTAGTTGCTGATAACAGACTGTCATCTGCGTAATCCGCGCATACTGACACGGAAACTTTCCCTTTATAAAATGATATTTCGATAGCAGGAAAGACAAATCTGCGAAATCTGCGGGCTGTGTCCGCCGTAGCGAAGCGGAGGAGGGTGGCCGGTTTTCGGGTCGTGGTATGAGGAATGACCATAATAAAGAAAGCCTTCCATTATCAGAAGGCTTTCTTTATTATAATTATAAATATTTCGAATTGATATCGATCATCCTCCTACGCTACCGCTTCGGCGGATACAGTCCAACATCTAACATCGACCATCGACCATCGCCTTAAATGGCGTCTTTCCCATGACAATTCTTATACTTCTTTCCGCTTCCGCA
The DNA here is from genome assembly GCA_003243445.1 of Citrobacter freundii. Lineage (GTDB taxonomy): Bacteria > Bacteroidota > Bacteroidia > Chitinophagales > Chitinophagaceae > Terrimonas_A. The sequence goes on along the minus strand of QFQQ01000044.1, from coordinate 36,150 downwards.
AGGACAAGGATCATTGCGTCCGATTTTTGGGGCGACTTTGATCGGTTCTTGTTTTACAACGGTGTCCACGCCGCCCGGCTCGAAGCGGTCGCGCTCGTTGGCAGCATAATCCTGGCCAGCCGCATCGATTTCTTCCTTATTCGCCTTCATCTTGCTGTAGTCGGTTTTTTCAACACGGCCTTCTTTCAGCGGTTCTTCCTGTTGTTGTACAGGAATATTGGCGTGGGTAAGGAATGACACGATATCCTTGTTCACATCGCTGGTCATATTTTCAAATTGCTTGAACGCTTCTACCTTATATATTACCAGCGGATCTTTTTGTTCCAGGTAAACGGTTTGAACACTTTGCTTCAGATCATCCATCGCGCGCAGGTGTTCTTTCCATGCATCATCGATCACGGCGAGGGTGATTGTTTTTTCAAGTGAAGAGGTGAGTTCAATACCTTCTGTACTCAATGTCTTATCCAGCGAAGCAAGTACCTGCAGGCCTTTGCGTCCATCTGTGAATGGTACTACCACGTTCTCGATGTGAGAACCCTGTGTTGCGCGGATATTTTTGAATACAGGAACAGCCTGTGCTTGTGTAGCCGTTTTATGCCTGTTATAGCTTTCGGTAGCTTCAGTATACAGTTTATCTGCCACGGTGGCGAGATCACCTTTTTTGAATTCGTCTTCGCTGATAGCGGTGTTCACGCCGAAGTTGACGATACAGGCCATCTGGAATCCTTCATAATCTTCCTGCTCGCGGAAACCTGTGATCAGGTCTTCTGCCAGGTAAGAGAAGGCAATATCAATATCCAGTGCAAGACGATCGCCGAACAGTGCATGCTGACGTCTCTTATAGATCACATTCCGTTGCTTGTTCATCACATCATCATACTCAAGCAAACGTTTACGGATCCCAAAGTTGTTTTCTTCTACTTTCTTCTGTGCACGCTGGATACTGTTGCTGATCATGCTATGCTGGATCACATCACCTTCTTTATAGCCGAGTTTATCCATCATTGAAGCGATACGTTCGCTACCGAACATACGCATCAGATCATCTTCCAGTGACACATAGAACTGGGAGCTACCCGGATCGCCCTGACGGCCTGCACGGCCACGCAGCTGACGGTCTACACGGCGGCTTTCATGGCGTTCCGTACCGATAATGGCCAGACCGCCTGCTTCTTTCACGCCTGGTCCGAGTTTGATATCCGTACCACGACCCGCCATGTTGGTAGCGATCGTAACAGCACCGGCAAAACCGGCTTCTGCTACCACCTGTGCTTCCTTCGAGTGTTGTTTTGCGTTCAATACATTATGCGGGATCTTCTTTTGCTGCAGCATACGGCTGAGCAATTCGCTGATCTCAACGGAAGTGGTACCAACCAGCACGGGTCTGCCCAGCTCACGTTGTTTTTCCACTTCATCGATCACCGCTTTATATTTCTCACGTTTTGTTTTGTACACCAGGTCCTGTTTGTCATCGCGGATCATTTTCAGGTTGGTTGGAATATTCACCACATCCAGCTTGTAAATGCTCCAGAGCTCTGCTGCTTCTGTTTCCGCAGTACCGGTCATACCACAAAGTTTGTGATACATACGGAAGTAGTTCTGCAGGGTGATCGTTGCATAGGTCTGTGTAGCAGCTTCGATCTTCACATTCTCTTTTGCTTCCAATGCCTGGTGAAGGCCATCACTGTACCGGCGGCCTTCCATGATACGGCCAGTCTGCTCATCCACGATCTTGATCGCACCGTCCATGATCACATATTCAACGTCTTTTTCAAACAGTGAATAAGCTTTCAGCAATTGCTGTACGGTATGGATACGATCTGCTTTTTGCGAATAATCATTCAGTATAGCTTCTTTCTGCTGCAGCTTTTCATCGGGAGTGCCCGGGCCTTTTTCGATCTCCGAAAGTTTTACGCCGATGTCCGGCAGTACGAAGAAATCAGGGTCTTCACCGCTGCGTGTAATGGCATTCAAACCTTTTTCAGTAAGATCAACAGAGTTTTGTTTTTCGTCGATATGGAACAGCAGATCCGCATCTACCAGATGCATATTGCGCTGCTGATCCTGCAGATAGTAGTTCTCTGCTTTTTGCATTTTTACTTTGATGCCGGGTTCGCTGAGGTATTTGATCAGCGGGCCATATTTAGGCAGACCGCGGTAGGCGCGATAAAGTTGAAGGCCACCTGTTTTTGGATCATCTTCTCCTTTTTCAATCAGTTTCTTTGCTTCGTTAAGAGCGTTTCTTACGATACGTTCCTGTTCTGCATATAATTGTTGAATTCTTGGCTTGTGTATATGGTATTGCTGATCTTCTCCACGCGCAACCGGGCCGGAGATGATCAACGGTGTTCTCGCATCATCGATCAGTACGGAGTCAACTTCATCCACCATAGCAAAGTGGTGTTTGCGTTGAACCATTTCTTCGGGAGAATGCACCATGTTATCGCGGAGATAATCGAAGCCGAATTCGTTATTGGTTCCGTAAGTGATATCTGCGAGATAAGCTTTTCTCCTGTCTGCACTGTTTGGCTGATGTTTATCGATACAATCCACGGTCAGTCCCAGCCACTCGAAAATAGTTCCGTTCCATTCCTGGTCACGACGGGCGAGGTAATCATTCACCGTTACAATGTGTACGCCTTCGCCGGCAAGTGCGTTCAGGTAAGCGGGGAGGGTAGATACAAGGGTTTTACCTTCACCGGTTGCCATTTCCGAGATCTTGCCGGAATGAAGAACGGCACCACCGATAAGCTGTACATCATAATGCACCATGTTCCAGGTAACCAGTCCGCCGGCGGCGCTCCAGGTATTCCTGAACACAGATTTATCTCCGTCTATCGTGATATAATCTTTCTTTACGCTGAGGTCTCTGTCGAGATCAGTCGCTTTTGCAACTACCGTTGTATTTTCTTTAAAACGGCGGGCTGTTTCTTTAACTGTTGCGAAAGCTTCCGGTAATAATTCCTGGAGGATCTCTTCGATCTTTTTGTCGCGTTCTTTCTTTAGTTTATCTACTTCCTGGTAGATCGCATCTTTACCAGCGAGATCGCTGAAAGGCAATGCTTCGGCCTCTTTATTTTTTGCGGCGATCGCCTCATCTGTTTCCCTGAGATGATCTTTAATGCGCTGGCGGAATTCCTGCGTTTTATGGCGGAGCTCGTCATTGCTTAAAGACGCGTAGGAGGCAAAAAACTGGTTGGTTTTTTCAACAAGGGGCATGATCTTTTTTACGTCCTTGTCCGATTTGTTGCCGCCAAAAAGTTTCGAAAGAATACCAAGCATGATTATCTGTTATAGAGTATTGTATGAAAACTTGTGATTAAAGCATTTAGCATGTCAAAAAAGATGCTAACCGTGCCAACAGGCCAATTTGTCAGCTATTGGAGACGGGGAAGACAAAGATAAGGATGTTGGATGATGGATGGGTGATGTTCGATGGTTGATGTTCGATGTTCGATGGTCGATGTTCGATGTTCGATGACCGATGGCAGTTGGCCGGAAGGCTTCCGGAATAGGAATGTTCGATGACCTTCTTCCTTTGAGCTTCATTATGATAGTCGGCCATCAGCCAACTGCCATCGGTCATCGAACATCGAACATCGAACATCGACCATCGAGCCCTGATCCCGTGAAATGCCTACCTTGCGCCCAAACAATTCCCATGCGATCTCTCTCTCGTTTTTTCCTTTTGATCACAGGCCTGCTGGCCGGGCTGATGATGGCCGGGTGCAATGCCGGGACTTTGCAGAAGAAGAAAAAGGAGCCGGTTTCAGATGGATTGTTTGTTGACTGCCAGGCGATTGGGTATGAGGAAAGGCCGGATGTGACGGTGAGGGTTCAGTTCAGAATGGGAGGTCCGGAGGGAGATGCTGTTATGCTCGAGGAACCTGCAATGATCTATTTTGACGGACTGCCGATGGATACAGGGAGTACGAAGATGACCGGTGGATATTATGAGGCGGTGTTCGAGGCTGCGGCTGAGGAAACAAGGGTGGGGCATGAGATTCATTATAAGGATGCGTCGGGTCAGTCATTCAGGGATACATTTTACTTTCCTTTTTTCCGCCTTGCGAAAGAATTGCCTGAAAGCGTGAACAGGGATAAAGACCTGGAGATCAGTTTCACCGGTCTCGGAAAGCAGGATGAGATCCATGCGATGCTGAGTGACACTTCCTATTACGGCAGAGGCATAGACCGGATAGATACGATCGAAAATGGTCTGCTGAAATACACCGCCGCAGATCTCAAAACATTAAAAGACGGACCGGTACATATAGAATTTTATAAAGAGGACGAATGGTGGCTGAGAAGGCAGATGGTGGCGAGGGGAAGGGTGTATCTGTCGTATAGTATTAGCAGGGAGTTTGAGTTGAGGGAGTAAAGGAAGGTTTCAGAGATTTCAGAAGTTCCAGGGGGGCCAGAGGTTGCCGCCGCTGGCGGTAACCGCTAATCTTTTTTGAAATTACGATCTGAATAACCTTTGGAACCCCTGGAACTTCTGAAATCTCTGGAACCTTCCTTTACCTCTCTGAAACCTTTTTCCCTTCAGCACATGGAAATTCCCACCCGGGAACCTACCTTTGCGGCCATAAGAGTGCAGCCCTTTGCATTTTATTATTATAAACTGTTAAAGATCAACACACAACATGCCCGGTCAGTTAAAAGAAGTACGTAACAGAATTTCATCAGTACAGAGTACACAACAGATCACTAAGGCCATGAAAATGGTGAGCGCAGCAAAATTGCGCCGGGCACAGGATGCTATCCTGCAAATGCGTCCTTATGCGAAGAAACTGCAGGAGATGCTGAGCAATATCGTCAGCAACAGTGATGGTGAAGTTGGTTCATCGCTCGCACAGGAGCGCCCGATCGAGAACGTATTGCTGATCGTTTTGACCAGCGACCGTGGTCTGGCTGGTGCGTTCAACACAAACGTGATCAAGCTCGCCAAACAAACTATTGCGGAAAAATATGCTGCGCAGAGCAGAGCGGGCAAAGTGACCATCTGGAACGTTGGGAAGAAAGGTTACGAGCATTTCTTCAAACTCGGTTATAAGGCTGACGCCACTTTTAAAGATACTTTCCTTCATTTGTCATTCGAAACAGTACAGAAAATTGCTGTTGCTGCGACAAAAGCTTTTGAAGACAAACAATTTGATGTAGTTGAGATCGTATACAGCCAGTTTAAAAATGCGGCAACTCAACGTTTCGAAGTAGAGCGTTTTCTGCCAATTCCAAAAGTGGAAAAGAAAGAAGGCGCCAAAAAAGCAGATTTTATCTTCGATCCATCACAGGAGGAGTTGCTGGCTGAACTGATGCCAAAGATCCTGAACACACAATTATTCAAAGCAGTACTGGATTCCCACGCTTCTGAGCATGGTGCCCGTATGACCGCGATGGACAAGGCAAGCGAGAACGCCAACGAAATGCTCCGCAACCTGAAGATCTCTTACAACCGTGCAAGACAGGCGGCGATCACTACGGAGCTGACGGAGATTGTGAGTGGTGCAGCGGCGCTTCAGGGATAAGTAAAAAAGTAAAAAGTAAAAAGTCAAAAGTAAAAAATAGTGCCCGATACTGGTAGGCTCTGCTGGTATCGGGTTTTTGTTTTAGCATGACTGAGAAGAAGTCAAAAGTCAAAAGTAAAAAGTAAAAAATAGTGCCTGATACTGGTAGGTTCTGCTGGTATCGGGCTTTTGTTTTAGTATGACTGGAGAAGAAGTAAAAAGTCAAAAGTAAAAAGTAAAAAATAGTGCCCGATACTGGTAGGTTCTGCTGGTATTGGGCTTTTGTTTTGGTGTAACTGGGAAGAAGTAAAAGGTCAAAGTGAAAAGCAAAATATCGCCCGGTATCGGCAGGTTTTGCCTGGGGTCGGGCATTTTTATTTGTTTGGCCGGGGGAGATGACCCGTTGCCGTTAGGAGGTCTCTTACTAAGAGGATTTTTTTACTTTTTACTTTTGACTTTTTAATTTATACACATAACAGTGATTTCCGCCTCAATTTTGTGTATAACCTCATTTCCCTATTCTAGTATCGGTCTGTAATTTGCCCGACACTACAACAGGTTTTGAATATGGAAATTACTAATCTGATACCGCACATTGAAGCGTTGATTTTTGCGAGTGATAAGGCGCTGACCTCTCTCGAAGTGACTGAGCTGGTGAACAATGCGTTTGGTTTTATGGAAGATAAGATCACGCTTGACCAGGTAGAAGCAGCCATCGACGGGATCAGGGAGAAATATGATTCTGAATTTTATCCATTTGAGATAAGACAAAGCGGCGGCGGCTGGCAATTCCTTACAAAAAGGGATTATCACAAGACGATCGCTCAGCTGAACGGCGATAAATTCCTGAAGCGTCTTTCCGCCGCTTCGCTGGAAACACTGGCGATCATCGCCTACAAACAGCCCGTAACCAAAGGGGAGATCGAAGCGATCCGTGGCGTAAGCTCGGATTATGCTGTACAAAAGCTGCTTGAAAAAGAACTGATCGTGATCAGCGGCCGTAATGAAAGCCTGCCGGGACATCCGCTGGTTTATGCAACGTCCAAAAACTTCATGGATTATTTCGGTATCAACTCAGCGGATGATCTGCCGAAGATCAAAGAAGTGCTTGCAGAACAACTCGTTCAGCCAACCGTGATGAAAGATACACTGCCCGAGGAAGGTGAAGCCGACACTACAGGCGAAACCGGCCAGCCGGAAAGCGAGGCTGCCGATGGGGAAGATGGGATGATGCTTTCTGTGGCAGAAAATGGAGAGCTGATCGAGAAAGGAGATGAACCGGCAGAAGAGAATTGAGGGAGACGACGGACTGCAGACCGCGGACCGCAGACGAGACATGAAATAAGACAATGAACTTGTTTTGGGAAAATATAAGAGACGAAGCCTTCCATATTGGGAGGCTTCTTTTTTTTGTGTGTAGTTAACCTTTGATAAAGGGTTAGGGGCTGACATTTTCAATGACGCGGAATGTTGCGATTGATAAGAGTTAGCAATAGCCTGGTGATAGTTATATTCGGTGGATTTATAACAGCTGATTATAGATGAGCACTGCCTTGGATAATTCGGCGAACCTCGTATAGCCCACAATTTCAATTGTGGGTGGAGGAGATTATGAATGAAAGGCATTCGTAGCGGATTTGCGAAGTAAGCCGGCTCTATGATGTGTGATGTTCTATTAAGGGAGCGCCGATCGCGCTTTCCTCACCCACAATTAAAATTGTGGGCTAGCCGCACATCAAAATAGCTGAGTGTTTATCTCCGTTCAGCGCACTTTCGAATAATTCGTCGAATCTCAACGGCCGTATAGCCCACAATTTCAATTGTGGGTAGAGGAGATCACGAATGAAAGGCATTCGTAGCGGATTTGCGAAGCAAGCCGGCTCTATGACGTGTGGATGTTCTATTAAGGGAGTACCGATCGCGCTTTCTTCACCTACCATTAAAATTCAATGTCGTTTAGTTAACGCAAAGCATTCGCTCGTCTGGCGTAGGGCCCCCTCTAAATCTCCCCCTTCAGGGGAGACTTTGCTTTCCGACACGAGGCAATTGTTTTTTAAATCGTACATCTGTATTCGATATAAAATGAAAAATCCTTAGAAAACGACCTAAAGTCTCCCCTGAAGGGGGAGATTTAGAGGGGGCCCTACGCCAGGCGACCGAATAGCTTTCCCCCAACTAAGCGGCATTAAATTTTAATTGTGGAATGAAAGAAGATGCATCACAAAGATGCATACATAGACGCTTTACCGGCAGCAATAATCAGAAGGCTCGTCAGCCTGCACAAATCAAGAGCTATTCTCTTTATCTAAGCTGATACCGCCGTCTGCGGTCCGTCGTCCGCGGTCTTCCAATTCTCCCTAAATCTGCTATCTTCGCACGCTATGTCTGAAGTACTATCTCCACAGCAATTGATCGCGGCGGCCAGCGAGTTCGGTACACCGCTTTATGTTTATCACGCAGAAAGAATAAAGGAACAGTATGAAAAACTTACCAGTGCATTCAGCGGAAGTAAGGTGAAGTTTTTTTATGCATGTAAGGCCCTCACTAATGTGAATGTGCTGAAGTATATCTTATCGCTTGGCGCCAATATCGATTGCAGTTCTATCAACGAAGTAAAACTTGCACTGCATGCGGGATTTCCTCCGCAGCGCGTGTTGTATACTTCCAACGGGATCGGGTTTGATGAGATCGCCGAAGCCAAAGAAGCAGGTGTAAATATCAATATCGATAGTCTTTCCAACCTCGAAAAATTCGGGAAAGCGTATGGTCATACGTACCCGGTTGGTATCAGGCTTCGCCCGAATATCATGGCAGGTGGAAATATCAAAATCTCTACGGGGCATGACAAGAGCAAGTTTGGCGTACCGGTGGAGCAACTGGATAAGATCCTGGAGATCGTTAAACAGTATAATATCGCTATTACTGATCTGCATATTCATACGGGCAGTGATCTGAAGGATGCGGATGTTTTTGTAAAAGGGATCGAAGTGTTGTTTGACATCATCCCGCATTTTCCTGAATTGAAATCTGTGGATCTTGGCGGCGGATTCAAAGTACCTTATAAAGAAGGTGACGAAGAGATCGATATCACCATTCTTGCGCAAAAAGTAAAAGAGGCGTTTGATGCACATCCGCAGGCCAGAAATTTAGAGATCTGGTTTGAGCCCGGCAAGTTCATGGTAAGCGCCTGCGGTTACCTGATCACACAGGTGAACGTGATCAAGGAAACAAAAGCCACGACCTTTGCAAGTGTGAACAGCGGTTTCAATCACCTGATCCGCCCGATGTTCTATGATGCCTATCACCGCATACAGAACGTCAGCAATCTCAATGGTGCAGAGAAGAACTATTCGGTGGTAGGTAATATCTGTGAGACCGACACGTTCGCCTGGGAACGCTCCTTAAATGAGATCCGTGAAGGCGACTACCTTGTGTTTTATAATGCCGGTGCTTATGGTTTTGAAATGTCATCCAATTTCAACTCGCGCTTCAAACCGGCAGAAGTACTGATCAGGAATGGGAAGATGCAGTTGATCAGGAAGAGGGATGAGATGGAAGATCTGCTTCGGAATGTAATTGAGTAAAGGTTCCAGGGGTTCCAGAAGTTTCAAAGGTTTCATAGGTTAAAATACACTTCAATATGCGGAGTGCTTAACCTATGAAACCTTTGAAACTTCTGGAACCCCTGGAACTCTTCTCCCTCACCCCATCTTCAGGAAAAATTTCCCCATACATTCTTCTTAAAAAACTTTTAAAGTTTTCAAATCCATCTTTATACGAGCTGCGTATATCCTGTTACCAACTATACTCTTCTTTAATTAATCACATTTAATCACTCTCTAAAATTCTGCGTATGTCAAAGCTCATTGAATCGGGCAAGGGCCTCGTATTGCCTGATGAAAAAGAACAGCAGTCCATTTCGAGAAGAAAATTTTTGGGATATGGTGGAGCTGTTTCTGCATTGGTGATCGGTATTGCAGCCTGCAATAAAGATGATGATAATAACATGCCATCCAACGGTATCAACCTTGGCAGTGGCGACAAAGGCATTCTCAATTATGCGTATGCACTGGAACAACTGGAAGCAGCCTTCTATGCACAGGTGATTGCAACTCCCTACTCCGGCGGATCTGCGGCAGAAATGTCTTTGCTCGCAGATATCCGTGATCATGAGATCGCGCACAGGGAATTCTTCAAAAACGCACTGGGGTCTGATGCGATACAGGCATTGACACCTGATTTCAGTTCAGTCAATTTCTCCAGCCGCGATAGCGTACTCGCCACCGCGAAAGCCTTCGAGGATCTTGGTGTGTCTGCCTATAACGGTGCAGGCAAACTGATCACTACTGGTGCTTATCTGACCATTGCAGGAAAGATCGTTTCAGTAGAAGCGCGCCATGCCGCGTATATCAGAGACATCATCAGCAACGGTACGTTTGCCGATAACACTGTTGTTGATAACAATGGTCTCGATAAAAGCCGTATGCCTGCCGAAGTATTAGCCATTGCCAACACCTTCCTGAAAACAAAAGTTACCGGAAGTAATTTACCAACCTCTTAAACTTCATGACATGAACCTCAAACATATTTTCAACGAAATTGAAAAAGTGGATCCTGAAGTATACGAACGCCTGGATACACGCCGCAGTGCCATGAAACAATTTTCCGGTATCGCGGGAAAGCTTGCGCTTGCTGCAGTGCCTCTTGCATTAGGTGGCATGTTCAAGAAAGCGTACGGACAATCCGGCACATCCCTTTTTAATATCCTCAACTATGCTCTTACACTTGAATACCTCGAAGCAAAATTTTATGCCAATGCACTGGCCGCGGCCTCTGCCGGCAATCTCGCTATACCCGCCGGCGCTCCTACCACAGCTATTCAGACCATTGGCGCACATGAAGCTGCTCACGTGGCTTTTCTGAAACAGGCGATCACTGCTGCTGGTGGTACACCCGTAGCAGAACCGACCTTTGATTTCTCTGCAGGCAATGGATCCAACAACGGGCCTTTTGCTGCAGTGTTCACCAATTATGCTTTGTTCCTCGCCGTTGCCCAGGTATTTGAAGATACCGGTGTACGCGCTTATAAAGGACAGGCTGCCGAACCTGCACTCATGGCCAATAATGATGTACTCACTGCTGCTCTCAATATACATTCTGTGGAAGCAAGACACGCTTCTCACATCCGCCAGATGCGCAAAGCCAACGGCGGCCTCGTACCGGCCGGCGTAAATGTAAAACCCTGGATCACCTTAAAACAAAGTGGCATCGACAGCGCAGCCGTTCAGGCCAGCTACGATGGTGAGGAAGTGACTACCCAGGCCACGATCCAGATCGTTAACATCAACAATCAAACGATCTCCGCCTCTGCCGCTTCAGAAGCATTTGATGAACCGCTGACGATGACGCAGGTGTTGGGAATTGTGGATCCGTTTATAGTGTAGCGATGGCTGATGATAGATGGCGGATGGCCGAGCTTCGCAAGTTGGTAATGTCCCATAGTAAAGAAGCCCTCTGAACAAGAGGGCTTCTTTATTTATTTGCTTTGTCAAATCGCGCAGCCGGCCATCGGCCATCTGTCATCGGCCATCCCGGGTACCGTTAACATTTTCGTCATCTACCGTTAACATCTCGTTAACCCCTCCGCAATACTTTCGCTGCAAATAACGCAAACTTATGAGAAGAGTTATGTCCTTATGCGGCATGCTGCTGGTATTTGTTGCCACGGCAGTGGCGCAGAAAGGAGCTTTTAAACTGAAAGTAAAGGACGAGGACAATCTGAATCTTCCCGGAGCATCGGTGGCGCTTTCGCCAGGCAAATTTTCCGGTATTACCAACCAGTATGGCGAACTTACATTGTCAAACGTTCCCGCGGGTAATTACACACTCACCATTTCCTATATCGGATATGGTTCTACAGAAAAAAAGATCACGGTAGGCGAGAGCGGTCTTGAATTGAACGAGACGCTTTCCAGCAAAGCTGTTACCGGCAGCGAAGTGGTTGTAATGGGAGACCGTTTGAAAGGTCAGGCCCGTGCATTGAATCAGCAGAAGAACAGCGAACGTATTACCAATATCATCAGTGCCGACCAAATGGGCCGTTTCCCGGATGGCAATATCGGTGACGCGATCAAACGCGTTCCGGGTATCACCATGCAGAATGATCAGGGTGAAGCGCGTAACATCGTTGTTCGTGGCATGGGACCTGAATTCAACTCCGTTACATTGAACGGCGAAAGAATTCCATCCGCGGAAGGTGATAACCGCCGTGTGCAGATGGACCTGATCCCCACTGATATGATCCAGACAGTGGAGGTAAACAAAACGCTGACTGCCGATATGGATGCTGATGCGATCGGTGGTTCTGTAAATCTTGTTACCCGTACAGCACCAAATGGCCTGCGGGTATCGGGCACTGTAGCCGGTGGTTTCAACCCGATCCGTGATGGATTTATCGGTACCGCCAATTTCATTATCGGTAACCGTGTGATCAATAAGAAGCTCGGTTTTGTGGTAAGCGGTTCATTCAATCGTAACCAGTTTGGTTCTGATAACCTGGAAGCCGTTTGGCTGAAAGACGCCAATGGTAAACCATTTATCGGCGACCATGATGTGCGCATATATGATGAATTGCGGATCCGCCGCAGCCTTACCGCAACAGTTGATTTTTCTATCAACAAACTCAATACACTTTACCTGACCGGTGCTTATAACTGGAGAGATGATAAAGAAAACCGTTTCCGTCTCCGTCACCGCTATCGTGGCGATGAAGAAGATTATGCAACTGACCTGATCTATGACGGCGCAGGTAATATCACCGGATATAAAAACGGAGAGGTATTGCGTCAGACAAAAGGTGGTTTGGATAACGGCCGCAATGAAGGCCGCCGCCTGGAAGATCAACGTGTCCGCTCACTTGCCCTGAGAGGTGAACACCAATGGGGTAAACTGAAAACGAGCTGGAGTGTACAGATCGCAAAAGCCTCTGAAAAAAGACCCAACGAACGTTATATCTCAATGGGCAGAAGAAGCATTACTGTGAACCAGGATATCTCAGAAGCTGAATATCCATTACTCAGCGATAATACTGCATTGTCTCAGTACACGCGATTGAACGAGTTGACGGAACAGTTCCAGGATCAGTTCGAGCGTGATATCAATGGCAAACTTGATTTCAGCCTGCCTGTTTCTATTGTAAGATCACAAAAAGGAAACCTGGTATTTGGTGCGAGGCTGCGTACCAAGAAAAAAGAAAGAAACAATACGTTCTTTGAATACGAACCGGCAACTTCATTCGGTAATATCAGTCTTCTCCCGCTGGAAGAGCGTTCTTATAGCAGCTATTTCCCCAGAACGATCAATGGCGGTTCATTTATAACACCTGATTATCTGGGACGCCTCGATCTCAAAAACGCTTCATTGTTTGAAGAGTCAGATGCTCCTGCAGAATATCTCGCAGGTAACTACAGCGCACGCGAGCGCATTGTTGCAGGTTATGTTGAACTGCGTCAGCATTTCACTGATAAATTCTCTGCAAACATCGGTTTGAGAGTTGAACGTACACATATTGACTACACTGGTAATATCGTGGAAGATGAAGAAGATCTGAAAGGAACTGCAAACCTGAAAAATGATTTCACGGATGTGCTTCCTGATATAAATCTGCGCTACCAGGTGAATAAAGATCTTGTGATCAAAGGTGCATGGACGACTTCACTGGCTCGTCCGCGCTACTATGATCTTGTACCTTATTTCAACATCATTCCGGGTGACCAGGAAATGAGTGCCGGTAATCCAAAACTGGAACCGGTGCGCTCAACCAATTTTGATCTGATGGCTGAGAACTATTTCAAATCAGTTGGTATTATTTCCGGTGGCGTGTTCTACAAAAAGATCAATCGCTTCTTCTATACTTATATAGATAATAATTACACTTCTGCAAAATTCGCCGGTGATTTTCCTGATGTGGTAAATCCGATCGCCGCAGGCGACAATTGGGATTTCACTCAACGCAGAAATGGTGATGGGGCCACTGTATGGGGATTTGAAGCAGCGATCCAACGCCAGTTTGATTTCCTTCCGGGATTCTGGAAAGGCTTTGGCATCTACCTGAACTATACCTATACGCATTCAAAAGCTGATGGTATTTATGATGGCTCGGGTTCACTGATCCGCAGCAATGTGAAACTGCCGGGTGCAGCACCGCATATTTTCAATGCATCCTTGTCTTATGAAAGCAGGAAAGTAGTTGTGCGCCTTTCAGCCAACTTCACTTCTTCTTATGTAGATGATGGAGATGACGCCGGTTATAACGAAGACGCTTATTTTGATCGTTATTACAGCAAACAATTCTTCCTTGATGCCAATGCCTCCTATGCATTTACTCCGAAATTCCGCCTGTTCGCCGAAGCAAATAACCTGACTAACCAACCACTGCGTTATTACCAGGGTATTGCTGAAAGAACTGCGCAACTGGAGTATTATGGACCGAGGTTTAATATGGGGGTTAAGTTTGATTTGAGTAAGTAGGGGCGGTGTATGACCGCCGACGGCCGACCGCCGACCGCAGACAGTCGTTTTCTTTTGTAAAGTCATCCGATAAAAAAGAACAGCCTACACCATAAAAGTGTGGGCTGTTCTTTTTTATTGAATCTCTGCCAATATTATGAGCGTCGGCGGTCTGCGGTCGGTCGTCCGCGGTCCTCTCACTGAAACCTCCGAACCGTCATCGTTATATTCGTCTTCGAATTGATCGGCATGGATGGCGTTCCGCTGCCTGTCAGTTCTGCTGCACCATTTGATTCAATAACGCTGTTCTTTTCTTTGATCAGTCCGGATGTTTTATCTGCGATCAACTGACCCGTGATATTACTTTTCATTGTTGTGTTTACTTCTCTTCCCATCATCTCAGAAGTAGTGGAGGAAGAAGCGATCGTTTTGAAATCAACAATGATGGTTGTATCGGTAACGGAAGAAAGGGTATAGGTCGTAATACCGGATTCAGTTTCTGTTTTGAATGTTTCCTGCCAGCTTTCTCCGACTGCTGCACCAGCTTCCGGCAGGATCCTGAACAGGCTTGCGGTATTTTTCTGAGGCGGATAGATAACCAGGATCAGGTCCTTCATCATATTTGCGATCAGTGCAAATCTTGCATCGGGTTCCTGCAAGGCGATCTTTTCCGGTCTTACGAGTTTTGTATTGCCGGTGCGGTCAATGATCATATCATATTCCTTTGAAAGGATGTCTTTGATCGGTTTACCAAACTGGCCATCGAGATCTTTTTTATTGTTGGAATCAAACGATCTTTTCTGTCCCATTCCATCAAAGTCAAACTGCATACGCTGCACTTTATGATGAAGCGTGATATTATCATCGGTGCTGTTAGATACCTTGTAAAAATGATCCGCTACTCCGTCCACATGAAAATCGATCGGCTGCCCCATCGCCTGCTGGGCTACCACCTGTTTCACTGTTACGCTCACCGCAACGGAATCGCCCTGTTGCAGGCTGACAGGAGCCGTGAGCTTTTGTGCGGAGGCTGACGCAAAAATGAATGATGCAAAGGAAAAGACTGTAATTGGTTTGTACATAATACTTCTTTAAATACGCTAATTTGGATACACTGATTACGCGAATGGGCGTAATGGTTTGAGATCTGTTCTGTCGCGGATCATACAAATCTAATACAGGATCACCGAATAGCTGATTAAAGATCACTAATAAAATCACTCCTGTTCCCCTGTTCTTCTTCCAAAATCCCTTTTTCTCTTTCTCTCTTTTTCTCTTAGCTTAGCAAAGCACTAAAACCCACGCTTATGCCTATCCGAATGACTGATGATCCCCGGGATCCAAACCAGAACGACTACAACGATGACAGGGGCGGTGGCGGTGGCCGGTCAAATTTTCCAGGCGGCGGTGGTGGATTGGGAGCATTGCTGCCTTTATTGCTCGGATTATTCAAAGGAAAAGGTATTATCCTGCTGCTGGTTATTGCCGGCGCTGCTTATTTCTTTATGGGACGTGGCGGTGGTGGCTGTAATATGGCCCAGGTTGCCCAGAATCTTTTTTCACAAAGCGGATACAGTTTTAATCCTAACGAATTTAAAAAAGCCTCTATTTACGAAGGGCAGGAAGATGATGCCGGAAAGAACCCCCTCCCGGAATCAGTTTCTTTATTGAAGTTTGCTCCAAGGCGCGGCGACCAGGGTCAGCAGGGCAGTTGTGTTGCCTGGAGCAGTGCTTATGCTGCCAGAACGGTGCTGGAAGCGGCTTCCACCGGCGTGGATCCGAACCAGATAAAATTCAGCCCGTCTTTTATGTATAACCAGATCGGGCTGGATGATTGCCAGGGTTCCTATATCCAGCGCGCAATGGATCTGATGACACAACAGGGCGCATTGCCATTGAGCGATTTTCCGTATTCAGATCAGAACTGTACCAATGAACCGACCAATAGCCAGAAGCAGGCTGCCGGTCAATACAAGATCCATGGATTTACAAGACTGACCAATGGCGATAATCTCAGTTCCATTAATGTCCGCGCGGTAAAAGAACATCTTGCCAAAGACGCGCCAGTGGTGATCGGCATGATGGTTGGCCAGAGCTTTATGCAGGATATGATGGGACAGGAATTGTGGCAGCCACAGGGCATGGATGCTTCACAGGTGGGAATGGGCGGTCATGCCATGTGCGTGATCGGTTATGACGACCGCAAGTTTGGTGGCGCATTCCAGATCATGAACAGCTGGGGGCCGAACTGGGGTAAAGATGGTATCGGCTGGGTCCGTTATGGCGATTTCAAGCAATTCGTAAAAGAAGCGTATGGCGTTGATCCATTACCAAAACGTGGTGCTGTTGCCAATATTCCACTGGAGTGTACGATCGGCCTTGTAAATAATGCAGATGGAAGTAATATCCAACTCAGATCTGTTGGTTCCAATGCATTTCAGACAGTCACACCGATCCGTGCAGGTACGCGGTTTAAAATGGCCGTAAGAAACGAAACAGAATGTTATATCTATATTTTCGGACAGGAGCAGGACGGAACAAGTTATGTGCTGTTTCCTTACCTCAAACAAGGTGAACTTGTTTCGAAGCATTCGCCTTATTGCGGCATTACCGGCTATCGCCTGTTTCCGAAAGATCAATCGCTGGAAGCAGATTCAATTGGTACGAAAGATTATATTGCTATCGTAGCCAGTAAAGAAGAACTGGATTACAGCGATCTGAACAGTGCGATCGGCAGAAGCCGTCAGCCAACCTATGCAGGTAAAGTGAATGAGGCTTTACAAAAGATCCTGATCAGGTCTGCTTCATTCAGCAATACCAATGACGGACAGATCTACTTTAAAGTAAATGCAAACGATAACAAAGCTGTTGCGACGATCGTAGCGTTCGATAAACAAAAATAAAAGCACAAGTATGATGAAGAAGACCATTTTAGCACTATCCATTTTTATCTGTGCAGCGGCACAGGCACAGGATCTCTCTAAATTCAATTTGTATAAGCCAACAGAAGATGCGGAGAAAGGAATTGCACAAACGGTAAAGGATGCAAAGGCGGCCGGCAAACAAGTCTTTATCCAGATAGGCGGAAACTGGTGTATCTGGTGTATGCGCTTCAATGATTTTGTGAAGTCTGATAAATCGATCGATTCCCTGGTAAATGCCAATTATGTTGTTTATCATCTTAATTACAGTAAGGAAAATACCAACAGCAAGCTTCTTGCGAAATATGGATTCCCGCAGCGTTTTGGCTTTCCCGTTTTCCTGGTACTTGACGGAAATGGGAAATTGCTTCATACGCAGAATTCTGCCTACCTGGAAAGCGGCAAGAGTTATGACGCGGATAAAGTAAAAGGCTTCTTTGCAGACTGGACCAAAAAAGCACTTGATCCTGCGGAGTATAAAGAAAATTAACATGAATGAAAACACATCCTCTTTTATACGGCTGCTTACAAGCCCGTTAAAGTTCCGGTTGTTCTTATTTGCAAAACTGCCCAGCGCATTCTTTGCCGGCGTTCGTGTGAGGTATATGGATGAAAAACGCTGTGAGGCAACAGTTCCTTTCAAATGGTTTTCGCAAAATCCGTTCCGGTCCACTTATTTCGCCTGTTTGGCAATGGCGGGTGAACTGACAACGGGATCACTCGGCATGGCGCATATTTATAAGAGAAAGCCGTCTGTATCCATGCTGGTGTTGAAAGTGGAGGCGAGCTATTTCAAGAAAGCCGTTGGCCGCACAAGTTTTGTTTGTGAAGATGGTGACAAATTCAAAAGCGCGATCGAAGATGCGATTGCAACGGGCGAGGCGAGAACGGTTGAAGCAAGAACTGTTGGAAGAAACAAAGAGGGTGAAGTTGTTTGCGAAATGCTGGTGACCTGGTCGTTCAAGGCGAAGAGCCAGACAAGCTGATGTAAGATTGTCCTGCGTAAAGTCTCCCGCAGATAGCGCAGATTTTGGTTTACGTGTATCGAAGGTTCACGCCAGCAATCGGCGATCAAATATCCGGCTGCGCAGATGACGCAGATCAGTTCTGATACCAGAGAATTATCCGCGTAATCTGCGGAATCAAATTGAAGCATGTATTGTGACCGTAAGTATTTCGTAAAAGAAGAATGACAGATCTGCGTGATCTGCGGGATCCTACGCAAGACAAATCCATTAAAAAAGATCATGTCATCTATTAACCATCCAATAAGAATTCCTCCCGTAACTTGCGTAATACTATCAATTCAGATCTCTTTCATATAAAAAGGATAAAATGAAAATTGCTTTCCATGGAGCCGCGCGTACAGTAACCGGTTCAAAACATTTGATCACCCTGAAGAATGGCAAGAAGGTGTTACTTGATTGCGGGATGTTCCAGGGTTTAGGAAAAGATACCGATGCATTCAATCGTGATTTTGGTTTTGATCCGCGTGAGGTGGATGTGATGATCCTTTCCCATGCACATATCGATCATTCGGGCCTTATTCCCAAGTTAGTGAGGGAAGGCTTCGGCGGAAAGATCTTTTGCACGCCTGCGACACTTACACTTTCCGCCATCCTGCTGGAAGATTCAGGGGAGATACAGGAAGATGATGTAAAACATTCCAACAAACGCCGCGCTGCACAAGGCCTTCCTTATCTTCAACCGCTTTATACAGTTGAAGATGCCAAACGCGCGATGGATCATTTTGTGAAAATAGAATACGGCAATTGGTTTACCGTAACAGAAGGTGTGGAGGCAATGTTTACTGATGCCGGGCACATCATCGGCAGCGCATGCGTTCATCTGCGTGTGACAGAGAATGGCAAGCTCACAAGATTAAGTTTCAGTGGTGATGTTGGCCGCTATCGTGATGTGATCCTTAAATCACCTGAAGCATTCCCGCAGGCAGATTATATTTTGCTTGAGTCAACGTATGGCAACAGCCTGCATGATGCAGGCGACAGTACGACTGATCTGTTATTGAAGTGGATCAAATATACCTGTGGTGAAAAGAAAGGTAAACTCATTCTTCCGGCATTCAGCGTTGGCCGGACGCAGGAGATCCTTTTTGCACTGAACCAGCTGGAACTGGAAGGTCAGTTGCCACCGTATGATTATTTTGTTGACAGCCCGTTGAGCATTGAGGCAACTGAAGTGGTGAAAAGTTATCCGCAGTATTTCAACCGTAATATTCAAAAGATCCTTGCATCGGACGATGATCCGTTTATGTTCAAAGGATTGAAGTATATCAAATCTGTTGAACAATCAAAACTGCTTAACTATCGGAACGAACCAATGGTGATCATTTCTGCAAGTGGAATGGCCGATGCCGGAAGGGTAAAGCATCATATCAGCAATACGATCGAGAACAGCCGGAACAGTATCGTGCTGACAGGCTACTGTGAACCAACTTCACTCGGCGGACGTTTGATGGCGGGTGCGAAGGAAGTGAGCATCTTTGGAGTAGAGCACCAGGTGAATGCGGAGATCGGATCGATCAGGTCCATGAGCGCGCACGGTGATTATGAAGATCTGACCCAGTGGCTGGGAAGCCAGGACCCACGGCAGGTGAAGACATTGTTCCTTGTTCATGGTGAATATGACGTGCAGCTGGAATTCAAAAAACGCCTGGTGAGAAAGGGTTTCCTCGACGTACAAATTCCTGAAAGACACTACGAAATAGGTTTAAGCTGATAATCAGTTTACTGGGATTTGTTAATAAAAAGATCCAGATTGTTAAAGCCGGCACTGTGCCGGCTTTTTTTATTGAAAAACAGGCTATTGTATTATCGCAACTTTCACAAGTCTTTAGTAAACGCGGCACCATTTTTTACGTTTATATACCGGACATTTTTCCAACCAATTAAAAAGGAAAGGAGATAGAATGAAAAAGAGTTGGTCGCTATGGAGCGTGAGTTTGGGTATCGTTTTCTTGCTTGCAAGTTGTGCCCCATCAGCGCATATTGAAAAAGACGATACAACAGATTTCAGCCGTTTCAAAACGTTTGCCTGGATTGAGAAGGATGGAAAGGGAAAGAGTAATAATGCAAACAGTCTTGCAGAACAAAAGATCAGACAGGCTGTGAACCAGGAGCTGGAAAAATCAGCTGGCTGGAAAGAAACTAAAAAGGACCCGGATGTATTGCTGAGTTATGATGTACTGGTTGAAAGATCAGTAAAGAATCAGGCAGATCCGGTGTATTCAAGACCTTTTACCCGTACGTTCTATAATCCTTATTCGCGCAGGTTCATCAACGTATGGTATCCTTCCCAGTTTATGGGATATGATAACTACGATGTGCCGGTAAGAGAGGGTACGGTGACTATATCAATGATAGATCCCGGTACAGACAAAACTGTATGGCAGGGTTGGTCTACCGCGGAAGTGGACAGTCGTAAAATGACTACCAAAGAGATCCAGAGCAGTGTGAAAGCGATCTTCCGCAAATTTGATGTAGCGAAAAACTGATTTAGACCGGGACGGTTTGATCTGGCCTCCGCAAGAGTTTGCGGGGGCTTTTTTTTGGAAGATTGCATACGTTCCGGGAGTTTTAAAGGTTCCAGAGGTTCCAGGGGTTCCAGAAGTTCCAGAGGTTGCTGCCGCGGTTTGATCAGCCTCACATAATAAGATTGATTCAAAAAGTTCACCAATAGTTGAGCTTCTTATTCCAAAATACTTTTCCAACTGCGGCAGCAACCTCTGGAACCTTTGGAACTTCTGGAACTCCTGGAACCTTTTGAAGCCTTTTCCTTAGATTCGCGCTGATGACCGCACCGACTCCCATACTTGAAATTACCCGCTCTACGGCCAATGTTCCCTTCGAAATACATACGATGGAGTGGCTGGAGAAGAACAGGTGGCAGCAGAATGCGATGCCGCACCGGCATAATTATTTTGTGATCATCTGGGTGAAGAAAGGAACAGGTGTACACCTGATAGACCTGGATAAATTCGAATTGCAGGATGATACCGTTTATTGTATCACGCCCGGACAGGTACATCTGCTGAAGCAGAACGGGGATGCGGAAGGTTATGTAATGTCATTCACCGCAGATTTTATGGGAGCGGAAGAAAGCAACCTTGATCTGCTTTTTAATACCGGCCTGTTCAACACCTTTGCGCATTCTCCGGTTATAAAAGTGGATGCGGAAGTAAAAGATGAAATGGAAGATGCGGTGAAAAGAATGATGAAGGAATATGCCAATTTCTTTTTACTTCGTTCCGAAATACTAAGAGGATTTCTTAAGATCTTCCTGATCTACCTCACAAGGCAATTTGAAAAAACAAACCAGCAGCCCGCACAATCCAGGAATATCGATCTCATGCGGAGATTTCTTTCGCTGCTTGAAAAGCAGTATACCACCAAACGGATGGTTACCGACTATGCTGATGAACTGGTCGTCACACCCAACTATCTCAATGAAGTGGTAAAGAAGATCTCCGGTTTTCCTGCAAGCCATCACATACAACAGCGCATCATTCTCGAAGCAAAACGCCAGGCAGCCTATTCAAATGTAACAATGAAAGAAGTGGCCTATCACCTCGGTTTTGATGATATGGCGCACTTCAGTAAGTTTTTTAAGAATGCGGCGGGGGTGAGTTTTACGGAGTTTAAGAAGGGGGTGCAGGCGGTGTAGGTGGAGAGAGGTTCCAGAGGTTTCAGAAGTTCCAAAGGTTCCAGAGGTTGCTACCGCGGTTCAAATGGCCTGACATTATGGGATTGACTCGAAGGTTTACCATTATCTCAGCTTCGGATCACAAGACACTTTTCCAACCGCGGTAGCAACCTCTGGAACCTATGGAACCTTTGGAACTTCTGGAACCTTTCCCGCCCCCCTCTCACTTCGACGCCGCCACAATCACATCCGCCACCACCTTCGGTTTTGAAATGAATATTACATGACTGCCTTTTGTCTCGGTGATCTTTGTGTTGGAGCGTTTGTACGTTCTGTACGAGATCTCGGGGTTGATGCTTTTATCATCGGTGGCGATGATGCCCCAGGATGGTTTTGTTTTCCAGGCTGCATTGGTAACAGGTGTTACAAAACCTTTTACACCAAGGGCGCCTTGTGAAGCGAACATGAAATCTGCTTTTTCTTTGCTGAGATCGGCTGCAAATCCTGCATGGAACTTTGCCTTGTCATAATACACATAACCGGCCGAATCAGGATTCATGATACCATTCTCAGGGAGAATAGCAGCGGTCTTTACAAGATCGAGTGTTGTTTCGCCCACTTCAGGTTGAAAAGCCGCAACATATACAAGGCTCACTACTTTTGGATGGAGACCTGCCTGGGTAATAACTGTTCCGCCCCATGAGTGACCGACCAGCACAGTTGGCCCATCCTGCTTATCCAGGATGCGGTTTGTTGCTGCCACATCATCTTCGAGTGAGCTTAACGGATTCTGCACGATCGTTACATTATAACCTTGCGCTTTCAGCAGTTTGTATACGCCTTCCCATCCGGAGCCGTCAGCAAAAGCGCCATGTACAAGCACAACATTCTTTGCTTTTTGTGCATGCGCTGCATTGAATGCCATTGAAAAAATGATAAGTAATGCATAAAGCACACTTCTTTTGACAGATAAAACTTTTTTCATTTCGGTATTGTTTAAGGTGATTAATGATGCAACGAAGCTAGACTTGTTTAAGATGAAGAGCAATGAACATATTATGTTGTCTGTTGTATATTTTATGGGAAGAAGGGGGGAGCAGAGGTTTGGGAGGTTTGGGAAGTTTGAGAGGTTTGAGAGGTTCCAGGGGGTCCAAAGGTTCCAGGAGTTCCAGAGGTTGACCTCGCGAATGGATAAACTCAGGTGATAAATAGAAATGTTTAAAGCGTAACATCTACCTCCTTTTTTAATAGCTTTCTAAAACTTCCCAAACTTCCCAAACCTATCAAACGTCTCAAACCTCTCAAACTTCTGGAACCTCTGGAACCTCTGAAACCGTAAATTGCACTTACAAACGCTCAACTCCCGCATGAAACAAATCGATCACATTCTCTACGGCCGTGAAAAGAAGATCACGGAAGAAGAAACGGTAAGACAGTCTTTGCCGCATAAGGATTTTCGCTTTGCGAGTCCATTCATCGTGATACATCATGGTGGCCCGTATATTATTGAAGCCGGCTCGGCGTCGCGGATCCATCCGCATCCACACAGGGGATTTGCGCCGTACACGTTTATGCTGCAGGGTGAAGGTTATCACCGTGATAACGCGGGGAATGACGAGATGATCAGAGCGGGCGGTGTGCAGTGGATGTTTGCCGGCAAAGGTATTTTGCACAGTGAGGGGCCGACCAAAGAGCTGCTGAAAACAGGCGGCGTTTCTGAATTCATTCAATTATGGATCAATGTACCGCAGGCAGAGAAAATGGGTAAGCCATTTTACCAGGCGGCAGAAAGGGATAAATTGCCACATGTATTGCAAAGTGAAGGAGTTGATTTCCGGCTTGCAAGCGGAGACTACGGCGGTAAAACCGGACCAATCAAAAATTTCACACCGATCGTTTCCATGATCGGCGAAATAAATGCGGGAAGTGAAGCGGATTTCAATGCCACTCCAGGTTACTGGACTTTATTGTATATAGTGAAAGGAGAGGTTGAAGTAAACGGAGAAACGATCGGAGCGCATAACCTGATCGTATTCAGTAAAGATGGATCCGCGATCCATGTAAAAGCAACTGCAGATGCACAGCTACTGTATCTTTCTGCCGAACCGATCGATGAACCTGTTGCAGCAAAAGACAATTTTGTAATGAATACAGATGAAGAAGTGGACCAGGCGATAGCGGATTACAGGAATGGTTTATTCGGCGAACTGAGCTATTAAACTGCGGCACAGTAGTTGACTGATATAAGATCACTTCAAAACATACAATAAATGCATCGGTTTGTACATTTTTCCCGGCTGTAAAGAACGCAATTTTGTTCCGGGTAATCTGACAGGCCTTAATACAAGATAAACGAAGATTATGTTAGCACCAGGAACACCAGCGCCGGACTTCACCTTATATGCCACACCTGATCAACAGGTATCATTAAATGAATTCAAAGGGAAAAGAGTAATACTTGCTTTCTATCCCGCAGACTGGAGCCCGGTTTGCGGCGATCAAATGGCCCTGTACAATGAAATGCTCCGGTTTTTCCAGAAGCATAATGCACATCTGATCGGGATTTCAGTAGATGGAAAATGGTGCCATCTTTCTTTCAGCCAGGACCGCAAACTGCATTTTCCTTTACTGGCCGACTTTGAGCCAAAAGGAGCAGTAGCACGGCAGTATGGTGCGTATGATGAAAAATTGGGCGAGTGCAAACGTGCCTTATTTGTCATAGATGAGGAAGGGATTATCCGCTGGAATTACCTCTCGCCTGTGGGCGTGAATCCGGGAGCAGACGGAATACTTTCCGCCCTGGAAGAAATGGACGCAGTGGCGAAGGAGGGATGATCGATGGTCGATGTTCGTTCGATGGTCGATGATGGATGGTCGATGTTCGAATCGTGAATAGCGGCAAGTCCATATTGTGTATTCGATTGCTCTAAACAAATAAATAAACCGGATCATTCGATCATCCATCATCCGTCATCGACCATCGAACATCCATCATCCATAAACGCCTTAACAATTAAAACGCAAGCTCATGCCTCTCAAACCAGCGGTTTCTGAAAAGGACCATATACAGGGAAATCCTTCGGCGCAGATCGAATTAGTGGAGTATGGAGATTATCAATGCCCGCATTGTGGTCATGCGTATCCGATCATTAAAGAAGTGCAGCAGGCATTGGGTGATCAGTTGAAATTTGTCTTCCGCAATTTTCCGCTTGCGGAGATACACCCTTATGCAAGACTTGCGGCTGTTGCTACTGAAGCCGCAAACCGACAGGGAAAGTATTGGGAAATGCATGATATCATTTTTGAAAACCAGCAGAATCTTCACTTTACACACCTGGTTGAATATGCAAAGCGGCTCGGACTGGACATTGATCAATTCAAAGCAGACCTGGATGATCCGGACCTTATGGAGATTGTAGAAAGCGATTTTGAAAGCGGTGTACGCAGTGGTGTGAACGGAACCCCGACCTTTTTTGTAAATGGACATAAATACAGCGGCAATTGGGAGCCTGCACCATTTATCAGTTTCCTGAAAAGCCAACTCAGGTAGTATGCAAGTCTGGCGGATCTCCAGGAAATGATAAACTGTTTTCGGTCGCAATTCCTTGCTCATGGTTGTGGCTTTCCCCTGTTGACCGGTTTGATTTTACCGGTAAGAAGGGAAGGCCGGGAAGGGAGTGATCAGTGTTGGCCCGGTTGAATGCCGGTGTATGTAGTGTGTGTGATGTGTTTGTTCAAGATTACTGGAGGCTTCACGCGTATATTTAGGGTTGCATACTGACCGGAAGTGATATCAGGTACAGGCCCTCCGATATCGATCCCGCTGATTGCCATTCCTTTCCCTTTTTTATCCATTTACTAAAGACCCCTGCATTTTACCGTTCCGGGTGTTAGTTTTGTAACAGGTTTTCCCAAACGCCGATCAAAACGAACACTATGTCCCAGATCCGTTTACTCCGCAATGCCACCCTGGTTTTTACTATCGATGGTTTCCGTTTTCTGATAGACCCCTTACTTGCACCCAAAGACACATACGATCCGATCATCTGGACCAGCAATAATATCCGCAATCCCATGACAGAGCTGCCCGTATCGGATGCGGAGTTACAGGAGATCATTACTGCCACAGATGCTGTGATCATTACCCATACACATAACGATCACTGGGACGGAGCGGCCCGGGAACTCATTCCAAAAGACAAACTGCTGATAGGACAGCCGGAGGACAGGGCGAAGTTTATCGAACAGGGTTTCTCCAATGTGATCAGTGTCGATCGCGAAATGCAACTGGGGCCGCTGCAGATCATCCGTACCGGCGGTCAGCATGGCACTGGCGAGATCGGTGCGAAGATGGCGCCTGTTTCCGGTTTCATTATAAAAGCTAAGTCGGAAACGATATACATCGCCGGTGATACGATCTGGTGCAATGATGTGGAACAGGCCATCGCCGGTCATCGCCCCACAACAATCGTTTTAAATGCCGGTGCCGCCCAATTTGATAAAGGCGATCCGATCATCATGAATATCGACGACGTACTAAAGGTCTGCGCAAAAAGCAAAACCGCAAAGATCATCTGTGTACATATGGAAGCCATCAATCACTGCTACCTGCGCCGTGATTCCCTGAGGCGTGCAATAGAATCACAAGGGGAAAGTCACCGGTGTTTTGTGCCGGAAGATGGTGCGTTTGTGGATTTGTAAATGATGTATTTGCTGCTAATATAGAACGGTTGCTACCGAATACTTCCTTACCGTTCTTCCTGTCTTACCGGTCTATTTTTACCGAAGGCGATAAGGATGGTAAGCAGCAAACAAGCTGGTATTTTTACTTTAAACTGATCGTAGATGTAATTCGCAGATCCCGGATGCCTCTCTCCGGAAGTTGTTGTTATGCTTTGCTTTTGCTATATAGTTGATCGTGTAAATTCGCTCCGCCATAGGAAAACCCATTCGCGTAATCCGCGCAATACTTCTTAAAACAACCCCCTGTCCCCTAAACAGTTTTCTTCTACCGGAACCCTCAATCCGCGTATCCGATGATATGTACATTGTTTGCCACAATATGTCAATTGCCCCGGCCTCTTCCTGCTTTTAGTTTTGTGTCATCAAAATCAAACACAATAAAAGCACACATCATGAAAAGAACACTCAATGCAGTTTTAGCACTTTTTGCTACTGCAGCAATTGCATTCAATGCACAGGCGCAAAAACCTTCTACAGAATTATTGAACCCAACGAATCACGCACTCGTACTGATCGATCATGAAAGCCAGATGGCCTTCGCGGTAAAAAATATCGATATTGATCAGCTGCGCAATAACACGGCGATCGTTGCCGGCGCATCAAAGATCTTCAATGTTCCTACTGTTGTAACAACCGTTGCCGAGAAATCATTCAGCGGACCTGTATTCCGTGAAATTGAAGAAGTGTACCCGATGGCAACATCCAACTACATTGACAGAACGACCATGAACACCTGGGAAGATGTAAATGCATATAAAGCGATCACCGGGAAAGGTAAAAAGAAAATTGTATTCGCCGGCCTTTGGACAGGCGTATGTATCGTAGGCCCGGCCCTTTCTGCAAAAGCTGAAGGATATGATGTATACGTGATCACTGATGCAAGCGGCGACGTAAGCAAGGAAGCCCACGAAATGGCTATTCAAAGAATGGTACAGATCGGTGTGAAACCAATCACGTCTATTCAGTACCTGCTTGAACTGCAGCGCGACTGGGCAAGGTCTGAGACATACAAAGCGGTAACTGACCTGGTGAAAAAATACGGCGGTGCATACGGTGTAGGTATTCAGTACGCTCATGAAATGCTGAAACATTGATCTGACTGATCTATTAGTGAGCGGCAGATACGGATGGAGTTATAACGGATGGATCTGTGCATCCCGTATCTGCCGCTTTTTATTCTTAAGCTGAACAAAATGAAAACTTTCTTTTTTATATTAACCACATTGTTTTCTTTTGCGCTGTATGCACAAAAGAAAGCAGACCTGATCATCATCAATGCAAACATCACTACGCTGGATGATCAGCAGATGAATGCAGAAGCAGTAGCAATCAGCGGAAATAAAATCCTTTCTGTAGGAAGTAATAAGACCATTCTTGCAACACGTGGTAAGAATACCAAAGTGGTGGATGCGAAAGGAAATGCCGTGATCCCGGGTTTATTCGACAGTCATCTCCATGTGATCAGAGGCGGACGTTTTTATAACAGCGAGCTCCGCTGGGATGGTGTTACCTCTTTGAAACGCGCATTGCAAATGCTGAAAGAGCAAGCTGCAAGAACACCGCAGGGGCAATGGGTGCGCGTAGTAGGTGGCTGGAATGAATACCAGTTTGAAGAAAAACGACTGCCCACGCTTGCAGAGATCAATGAAGCAACGGGTAATACACCAGCATTTATCTTATATCTATATGGCAAAGCATGGTTGAATAAAGCCGGTCTGCAAAAACTTTCTATTAACGGGGACACGCCTAATCCTGTTGCTGGATTAATAGAAAAGGACAGCGATGGCAATCCAACCGGGTTGCTGTTGGCTGAACCCAATGCATTTATTCTCTATTCCACGCTTTCGAAATTACCGGAACTCAGCAATGATGAAAAGATCAACTCTACTCTTCAATATATGACGGAACTCAATCACCTGGGCGTTACCGCGGTAATGGATGCAGGTGGTGGTTTTCAGAATTTCCCGGATGATTATGCGATCACGGATTCACTGAATAAATTGGGTAAGATCTCTGTAAGACTTCCTTATTTTCTTTTTGCTCAAAAGAAAGGTACAGAACTGCCTGATTTCACCAAATGGATCAATATGGTTGACCTTGATCATCATGCATCCAATGGTATTAACGAAACGGATTATTATGTAAAAGGTGGTGGCGAAAATCTTGTTGCAGAGGCGGCAGATTTTGAAAACTTTCTTTTCCCGAGACCTGATTTCCCTGTAACGATGGAGAGCGCATTAAAACCCGTTATCCAGTTGCTGGTGAAGAACCGCTGGCCCTTCCGTTTGCACGCGACGTATAACGAAAGCATTTCCCGTGACCTGGATGTGATCGAAGCGGTGAACAAGGAAACTCCGTTAAATGGTTTGGTATGGTTCTTTGATCATGGGGAAACGGTGTCTGAAGAAAATCTTAAACGTATCAAAGCGCTTGGTGGTGGAATTGCTGTACAACATCGAATGGCATACCAGGGAGAAAGCTTTATTCATCGCTATGGTAAGAAGGCAGCGCTCACCGCACCGCCGGTTAAGCGGATACTTGAACTTGGAATTCCTGTCGGCCTGGGAACGGATGGAACACGTGTGGCCAGTTATAACCCATGGATCGCATTGTACTGGATCACTACAGGAAAAACGATCGGCAATACACAGGTGATGGCAAAGGAAAATGTGCTGGACAGGCTGACCGCATTGAAGCTCTTCACCACTGGTGGTTATTCATTGATCAGGGAGGATAATACAAAAGGAAAGATCAAAGCCGGGTATTTCGCAGATCTGCTGATACTGGATAAAGATTATTTCAGTGTGCCGGAGGAAGAGATCAGATCGATCACTTCAAATCTTACGATCGTTGACGGAAAAGTTGTATATGGGAATGGTGAGTTCAAAATGTTTGCACCTGCAACATTGCCGGTGATTCCTGAATGGAGCCCTGTAAAATATTACGGAGGTTACCAGGCAAAATAATCCTAAAAGAAAGAACATGAAAAAGGCACTCAAATCCATCACGTCTGTTTATCCCGGCGTATTTTCTTTTCACCTGTCCATGCTGGTATTCCGTGTATTGGTCTCTGTTGAGTTGATGATGGCGCATGGACTAAAGAAAGTCGGTGTCGGAGTGGCGCAGGCCGAAACAATCCCCAATCCGCTTCATTTACCTGCGCAGTTGAATGATCTGTTTGCAACAAGCGCGAACTTATTCTTCCCTGTGCTGGTGATCATTGGATTTTTTACAAGAATCGCGGTGATCCCGGTGTTGGCTGTAACACTGACTGGCTATTTCGTTGTGCACTGGAACGATAGCCTGCTGGAAAAAGATACGCCGTTCATGTATAGTGTTTCCTTCCTGCTGATCATGGTATTGGGCCCTGGAAAGTATTCCCTTGATCATTTC
The DNA here is from genome assembly GCA_003243445.1 of Citrobacter freundii. GTDB lineage: Bacteria > Bacteroidota > Bacteroidia > Chitinophagales > Chitinophagaceae > Terrimonas_A. The sequence goes on along the minus strand of QFQQ01000044.1, from coordinate 6,416 downwards.
CTGAATAAACGATTATCTCAAACACAATAATCTGCTTTGTTATGAAACGTTTCTGCCTGCTGCTTTCCGGTTTGTTTTTTTACACGGTCGATCATGCACAAGTGCGTCCGTTCAAACCGCTGCGCTATGATGAAGACTACGTTTATCTTTCAAAGGATACGACCGATGACTGGTATAAAAAGATGAAGTATAAACGGCTTTCAAAGAATGCTGATCATTACCTCAGCTTTGGCGGTGAGACGCGTTTCCAGTATTTCAACCTGAAGAACCAGGACTGGGGAGATTCGCCGCGGGATAAGGACGGGTATGTGCTGGCAAGATTTCTTTTTCATGGCGACTGGCATGCGGGAAAACATTTTCGTGTATTTGCGCAGTTGCAGAGCAGTATGATCAATGGTGCAACTTCCTCAAGCCCGGTTGAGCAGAACGAGCTGGAACTGCATCAGGCTTTTGCAGATTATTCAGCGGAACTAGCCGGTGGGAAATGGACATTACGGGCAGGCCGCCAGGAACTATCTTACGGATCTCAGCGATTGATCTCTGTAAGAGAATTGCCCAACAACCGTCAGTCGTTTGATGGCATACGATCATTCTGGAAAAACGACCGGTCACAGATCGATCTGTTGTATACCCATTATGTAGCTGCCAAAAAAGGGATTTTTAACGACGGCTTTAATAAAAATGTGCAGCTATGGGGTGCTTATTTTACCCGCCATAAGATCCCGTTCATACAAAATGCAGATCTGTATTATTTCGGTTTAAGAAAAAAGCAAACGGCGTTTGATGATGGCAGTGGAAGGGAACTGCGTCATTCCATCGGCGCAAGGATCTTTAGCGACAAGCAGGATCTTCAATACGATCTTGAAGGAGTATATCAGTGGGGAAGTTTTGGGCAGAATGAAATTGATGCATGGACGGCTTCTGCCAATATATTCTATACGTTCTCATCTGCGGCGTTGAAGCCTGTGATCGGGTTCAAAACAGAATTGATCAGCGGCGATAAGCAATACAATGACGGCAGGCTGAATACATTCAATCCCTTATTTCCGCGCGGGGCCTATTTCGGCCTGGCTGCACTGATCGGGCCGGCCAACCTGATCGATATTCACCCGTACACAGAACTGGCATTGACCAAAGATCTTTCCTGGCAAACGGACTACGATGTCTTCTGGCGCCAAAGCATTCATGACGGGATCTACGGTCCCAATGTAATACTGATCTATCCCGGCGGCAGTGCCAGTGCAAAGCATATTGGTCAGCAACTGGGAACGGCATTCATTTACACCCCCAACCAGTTCCTGTATTTCCGCGGCGAATTCACATGGTTCAATGCGGGCGGGTATATAAAGCAGTCGGGAGCGGGAAGGGATATTTTGATGGGGGGAGGGACGGTGCAACTCAGGTTTTGAGAAGATGGCAGATAGCCGATGGCCGTTGACCGAGTTCCGCGATCAGAAACGGATCGATACAAAATGAAGCTGTCTGGAAAGAGATTTGTCGTTCTTGTTGTCAATTATGGCATTGTGTAGCCCGGCCAACGGCCATCAGTCATCTGACATCGAACCCGGTTAGTGATCTTCTAACTAAAAGATATAAATTCGCCCTTTATGGAAGCACAGCAAAATGCTACAGTCTGGATCATCGATCCTGTTCACACAAGGATCCGCTTTGAAACAAAATACCTTTTGTTGACTGCGGTATCCGGATGGTTTACGGAGTTTGAAGGAAGCATTGTTGCTCCTGCTGACGATTTTGGCGGTAGTGAGATCAAACTGACCATTTATGCCAATTCCATTTATACCGGCAACGAAGAGCGCGATAATCATCTCCGCTCTGCTGACTTCTTTGATACACGCCGCTATCCCACTATCAATTTCCGTTCTGCTTCCGTTACACTCCAGGAGGATCATATCCTCGTGAATGGGGAACTCACCATTAAAGATGTGACCCAGCCCATCAGTTTCCAGGTAAAACACACCGGCATCTCCAATGATACCCTGGGCAATTCAAAAGCCGGCTTCGAAATGGACACGCTCTTCAACCGCAAGGACTTTAACATCAACTGGAACCAGGTGATCGATAAGTTTGGTGTTATGATTGCGGATGAGGTGAAGTTGCATTGTGATGTGCAGGTGTTGAAGATTGGGGGGTAGGGAGGACGGCCGACCGCGGACCGCGGACCGCAGACGGTCGTTTGCGACAGGTCAGTCATTTCTTTTGCGGAGCAGCATCGATATTCATCATTTATTTTTCCCCGAAAACATAAACAACATTCGAAAGTCAAACAGATCCGGCGGTCCGTGGTCCGCGGTCCATTGTCAGTGGTCCGTAGCCGGTCGTTTGCGACAGGATCAGTCATCTCATCAGCAGAACATTAAGCGATATTCATTATTTATTTTCTCCGAAGACATAAACAGCATTCGAAAATCAAACAGGTCCGGCGGTCGGCGGTCTGTGGTCGGCGGTCTATGGTCGACCGTCTGTGGTCCGCGGTCCGCGGTCCATTTTCCGTCGTCTTCCCATCATTTATACATCACTATCAGTAATCCCTACATTGCTCCGCAACGCCCTGTAAGCGAAATTTGTGAAGGATTTCAAACAAAGAGATCCACCCCTTAAACCAAAAAATAAAAGGAATTATATGGAAAACAGAGTTTTGGGATTGCATCATATCACCGCTATTGCCGGTGACGCCCAACGTAATTATAATTTTTATACTTCTGTACTGGGATTGAGACTGGTTAAAAAGACCGTCAATTTTGATGATCCGGGTACGTATCACTTCTATTATGGAAATGAGACCGGTGCACCGGGAACTATCCTTACTTTTTTCCCATGGGTTAATATCAGACCCGGATATACGGGAACAGGTATGGCTACAGAGATCGGCTATGCGGTGCCTGCCGGTAGCCTGGACTTCTGGGCAAACCAGTTCAGGGAAAATAAAGTGAAGCACGGGGAAGTGGCGGAGAGGTTTGGTGAATTACTGCTTCCATTCCAGGATCCTGATGGATTGAAACTGAACCTGATCGTTCCTGCACAGGAAGATAAACGCGCTCCCTGGACAACAGGAACTGTCAGCGCAGCGGAAGCTACACGTGGATTTCACAGTATTGTGCTTACATTGAAAGATATCAAGCCTACGGCAAAGATCCTTACGGATATCTTCGGTTATAAATTGCTGACACAGGAAGGAAACCGCTACCGTTTTGTAACGGATGCTGTTGAAAATGCCGGTATTGTTGACCTGATCGAATCGCCTGATGAAAATCCTGGGCTGAACGCTGGTGGCACCAATCACCACGTGGCTTTCAGGGTGAAGAACGATGAAGTGCTGATGGAGTTCAGGGAGAAGATCGCAGCGGCTGGTCATCATATCACGCCAAAGATCGATCGCAACTATTTCTACTCGCTGTATTTCCGCGAACCAGGTGGCGTATTGTTTGAACTGGCTACTGATAACCCAGGTTTTGATGTTGATGAACCCGTGAGTGAACTGGGCAAAGCACTTAAGCTTCCCGTGCAATATGAACCGCAGAGAAAACAGATTGAAAAGATCCTGCCGGTGATAGGTTAAGTTTGTTACAGGTAAAAAATAGATAGGTTTGAGAAGTTTGGGAGGTGTGGGAGGTTGCTACCTGACATGGCTATGTTGAGCAATGCGTTGTCCAAACTTCTCAAACTGTCCGTTGTTCGTTGTCAGTTGTCCGGATGGAGCATGTTGGCCTGATTGACGGAATGTATACTCAACAGGGACGGTGCTTGAAACAGTAACCTCGGACAACCGGCAAGGGACAACTTGTACGGTTGAGATAACACATAAAAGGAGTATTATGCAAACACAAATAATAACTGGTGGACTGAAGCCCGGCGAAGCAAAAAAAGCACTGATCATGGTGCACGGCCGTGGAGGATCTGCTGCTGATATACTAACGCTGGCTGCACATCTGGAAGTGGATGATTTTACATTGCTGGCGCCACAGGCACCGGAATTCACCTGGTATCCCTATTCATTCCTCTCGGCTCCCGCGAAGAATGAGCCTTCGCTTTCCGCATCCCTGAAAACGCTGGAAGAAACGGTGAAATTGACGGAAGAAGCGGGCATCAGCCGGGAGAATATTTACTTTCTTGGATTTTCACAAGGCGCCTGCCTGGCGCTGGAATTCGTGACACGGAACGCCACGCGATGGGGCGGGGTAGTAGCTTTCACCGGTGGCCTGATCGGCGATAAGATATATGAAGAGAACTATGCCGGTGATTTTGGTTCGACACCGGTATTTATTGGCACAAGTGATCCCGATCCGCACGTTCCCGTGGAAAGAGTCCGCGCTACAACCGCCGTTCTGCAAAAGATGAATGCGTCCGTGATGGAGCAAATCTACCCGTTCATGGGGCATACGATTACGGGGGAGGAATTGCGGCTGGCGAATAGATGGGTACTAAATAAAGAAGAATAGATGGTCGATGTTGGATGGTCGATGATCGAAACCCTTTCGTTACATAAAGCTGCTTTCGATCATCGACCATCCAACATCGACCATCCAAACAGTCTAAATATCTCAACATGTTCAAGATCACACGTATTTATACCGATGTAAACGGTCACTCACATTTTGAGGATCAGGAGATCGCGTTGATGGATAAGGGCGATATCGGCCGGCTGTCAGCGGCATTTCCGGTGGAATCACTTATTTTCCGGGAGGTCGCGCCGTCATATGATTACGACTTTCACACTGCTCCGCAACGGCAGTATATCGTGTTGCTTGATGGCGAAATTGAGATCGAGACCTCACTCGGCTTCAAGCGCCGGTTTCGCGGTGGCGATATCTTGCTTTTAGAAGACACTGTTGGCAAGGGCCATCGCACCAGGAATATTATCCCGGCCATCAGAAAATCACTTTTTATCACCCTCGACTAAAATACCTGCCTTCCTTGTTAGATACTCTCATTCGGCGTACTTTTATTTATTACCTCGCGGGTACAGTAGCATGACAAAGGCTGGGCATATTCACCGGTAAAATGTACAAATAATAAAAGTATTTGTCCATTGACCCCGTTGGCTGTGCCTGCTAGTTTTGACAGTAACTTTGTTCTATTGTAACCCCAGGTAGAAAAAAGAGAAATATGAATTATGCCCAATTGCTCGATGAGGTTAAGCAGGAAGTGACCCATTTTTTCCAGTTGCATGAAAACGCAGGATTTTCCTATCACAACCTCTCGCATACAGAACGGGTGGTAACAAACGCAGGTTTGCTGGCAAGGCACTACCAGCTTAATGATAAGGATTTTTTTATTGTGACGACCGCTGCATGGTTTCATGACACGGGATATTACATCAATGGCGCAACGGATCACGAACGCCGGGGCACCGAAATGGCTGCCGCTTTCCTGCAAACCAAAGGTGTGGACGAATCGATCATCTACGCTGTGGAAAACTGCATCATGGCAACCTGCCTGCCGCAATCTCCCAAGAACCTGCTCGAACAGATCGTTTGCGACGCAGACCTGTTTCACCTTGGCACCGATGAATTTCCCGAGCAGAACAGGAAAATGCGCAAGGAAGCTGAATGGCGACAGAACAGGAAGATCTCCAAACATGAATGGCGCCAGGGAACGATCAAATTATTTGAATCCCACCATTTCCAAACCGATTATGGCAGGACGCTTCTCAACGAAACGAAAAAAGAAAACCTGCAAAAGCTAAAAGACAAAGAACCAGGCCAGGCGGAAGAAGTGAATACGCCCGTGGTGTCATCCACAGTTCCAAAAGCGGCGAATATCCCGGTACCATCAGGTGAAGTAAAAAAGAAAAAAACAGAACGGCCTGAACGTGGCATCGAAACGATGTTCAGGATCAGTTCTGCCAACCACCAGCGTTTAAGTGATATGGCCGACAGTAAAGCCAATATCATGATCTCAACGAATTCCATCATTCTTTCCGTTCTGCTGAGTGTGCTCTTACGCAAACTAGAAGACAATCAGAATCTCGTCATTCCAACGATCCTTTTATTGATCGTGTGCGTGGTGACCATGGTCTGCTCCATTCTTGCAACAAGGCCGGCCATTCCTCCCGGCATCTTTACCCAACAGCAGATCGATGAGAAAAAAGTGAATCTTCTCTTCTTTGGTAATTTTTACCGGATGAGCTACGAAGAATATGATAAAGGCATGAAGGAAATGATGAATGACCGCGATTTCCTTTACGGTAGCCTGACCCGCGATGTGTATTCGCAAGGCGTCGTGCTTGGCCGCAAATACCGTTTGCTGCGTGCCGGCTATAACGTATTCATGTATGGAATCGTGATATCTGTGCTGGCGTTTATGATTGCAGTGGTTTTTTTTAAGTAAAAAGTAAAAAGTAAAAAGTAAAAAGTAAAAAGTAAAAAGTAAAAAGTAAAAAGTAAAAAGTAAAAAGT
>QFQQ01000325.1 GCA_003243445.1 Citrobacter freundii | reverse complement strand
ATCCACACCTTCCCTGTCCACAAAGTACGAAACAACCCACGGATGTCCAGTTCATTTTCAGCGCTCATGGCATGTTCCCCCGGTAATGGTTGTGTCATCGTACCCTCAATTTATTTGGTTAAGTTTGGTTTACTGTCACGGTTTCTACGCAACTTGCGCTTCCAGCGTTTGATAAATCTCGCCACCTTCCAGGCGCGTTTTATACAGATGTCGTACAGGACAAACGCCAGTAAAAAGAGCACCAACATCACCCATTCCGGGACAATACGAGAATATTCAGCCAACACGCCGATAGAAGCCAGGATCGCAGCAGCCAGCGTAATCAGGACAAAAGCCTGTCGGGAAGTAAACCCGGCGCGCATGATTAAATGGTGAATATGTTGGCGATCCGGGGAGAAAGGGCTCATGCCTTTACGTAAACGGCGATACATAATTGCCACCATATCCATTAACGGAATGGCAATAATCCACAGAGCCGTGACCGGGCTAATAGGATGCGTTGGCCCCTGGGTAGTGAAGCCAATCAACGTACTTCCCGCATCCCCCATAAAGACTTTATAGCGGCGTCCGAGAATCCCCAAGTTCAGTAGGATGTAAGGCAGAATGGCGGCGATCATGGCAAAACACCAGATAGCCAGGTTTGTCTGACCATCGAACCACAGAATAAGTCCCATTGCGGCGAATGAAACGCTGGATAGCCCACCGAGCAGACCATCGATCCCATCCACCATATTGAAGGCGTTAATCGCCGCCCAAACAGCAAAAAGGGTGAGGAAATAACCAAAAGGACCAAGCACCAGCTCCCAAGGACCAAAAATCCCCCCCAGGCTACTTAGATAAAGATTTCCTTTTGCCATCATAAGAATAGCAATCACAGCCTGGACAACAGCTCGTATTTTTACACTAATATCAAAACGATCGTCGAGCGCACCAACCAGCACCAGGACGCCCGCGCAAAAGAGGTATAACGAAGCATGCGGAATGTAATAATCCGAAAGGCCAAACATAAAATTGATTCCTGCAAACACAGAAATCCCGCCCACTAAAGGAACGATCCCCTGGTGCCTTTTGCGGAAGTTTGGCTTATCCACTAAACCGATTTTTATGGCTATTTTTCGTGCCAAAAAAATGAAAATGGTTGTGAATAAAAAAATACTAACTAGCTCAGATAGAGCAGCAAGAAGATTCACAGTGTATGTGTTCTCAGCATATATCATTTCCTTAAAGTATAATGCGTTACGGCGGCTCCTTGAAGAGAGCGGCTAAAACATTACACTTCCTACCTCTTGTAATTCATGCCGAACGTTGTGACAACACATGGCGCCGATAATAATGACGATTTTATCCGACCGCACATTAGGATGAATCGTAAAAGCAAAACGCCACGTAAAAACGTGGCGTTTTCAGATGATGCCCGAATCAGGAACGCTTC
>QFQQ01000138.1 GCA_003243445.1 Citrobacter freundii | reverse complement strand
TCACACGCGGCCCACAGGGCTTTGTTGATCGTGTCCTGACTGATTTTGTCGTTCATGAATCATCCTGGTCTGAAGAAAAAGCTAGCGATGCAGGGCTTTGCATCGTAAAAAATTGCGGTAAATGATACCGTAAGATGCCTCTCCTGACACGCCAATATCGCAGCATTCCGGTTGGCATCGTCCCCATCATATCGACATGCCATAAACTGACACAACCTGTTTCGCCACTCGCAAAAAACCAATTATCTTAGTAAGATAACATCCATATTAGCTATGGTGTAAAACTGCCGTTGGGGTAATGATATATCCCGCTATCACTACATAAAGCCTCTCATGTGGCTTTAAATGTTAAAAGGGCATGACTATGTTTGAAGCTTACCTTGGCAATCCGAAACGAAACATTAAAAACGCTCATATCCTCGAAAAATATCAAGCAGACATTGACGCGTTATCCACAATGTTTTCTGAGGATGATTTGCTTAGTCTGATGACTCGGGCTGGCCCTGGAAATGCGGTGTTTATGAAATCCGCGCGTGAGGTACTTTATGTTCTTCCCTCAAGTGGTGTTAATTCCAATCAAATCAATTTCTTCCAGGATACTTCGTATTGGTATAAATGGCGGGAATTGCAACAGCAGGAGTTCCACAGGGCTGCAGTACTTATTTATAAGAATTCATCCCGAAAAAACAAAATCCCTCAAGCTATAATTGAACAACTTGATAAATTTATTCTACAAGAAATTGGTAACGCCGGACGCTGTAAGAAAGGCATTCTATCTCTTTTTCTACACTCTTTTTTAGATAATATGTATCACTCTGAAAAATTCATGAACCCGGTTGAAAACTATCAAAATGGGGTAGCAACTTTCAGACACTTCCAACGAACGCTAACGCGTTACAATACGTATGTAACCAATCATCTCCAATCGACTGAGTGGTTGAAAAGAGTGCCTAAAGTAGGTCATCTGGAACAGGACGATGTTTCAACTTTAGTATTCACATATTTTTGCTCAAAATATTTTTTCAATTACATCTTCAATGTTATTTCTTTCATGAAAACAACACAAATAATTACAAATGGTTATCTCCACCACCCTAAAATGGTTCCGATAATTACACTTTCAATGTTGCCCTATGATGTACTGAGTGAGATATACAAAAAAATGGCTATAATATTGAACTCACATCCCCAGATGAATTTATTGTAAAGAACACTTTTCAGACAGGAAAGGCGAATCTGACAGGTTACAAAAAAACAACCGAGCAGTTGATACGAAAAACATACATTTATATAGCACTATTACTTCACCCAGAATGGTCCCCTTCTGCGAAAGAAGTACGCACCTTCCTTGAAGGAAAGAACCAAACTATAAAAGGATTAATGGACTTCAAATCCACATCACTTGGTCTTAATTCTCAAATCAATAATGTTACGCTCCTCAGTAAAGAAATATACTTTGATAAATTTATGGAGTTAGCCAGAAGGAATAACCCATTAAAAATGTAACGCATGCTTTTGAAAATATTTCCAGTAATTGTACGCATAACTTTTCATTGCATTCATTATTTTTCACCTGATGAACTGTGAAAACTGAGACTGGCATACAGTAATCTCGCACCGTATTTTTTCCGTGTTATTTTACAGGAGAAATACGATGCCTATTCTGGAACTGCGTTTCAGCAACAAATCACTTCACCAACTTCCCCATCCCCTCACGGGCTGTCAGGAATACCGTGATATTCACTGCCAAAACCTGCGTGCTCTGGTGTATCCCAATCGGATCACGCTGGCCTTTCGTGCCACTATAAACAATCAGCGTATATATGAAACCCTGGGTCAGTTCCCTCAGCTCTGCGTTGAGGATGCCCGTCAGCATGTGATGAAACTGCTTGCTGATAAAAATCGTCTTGCGGTTCAGTCCCGTCGATTCACTGTGGAACAGGCCATCAATGACCTGTGGCTACCGGATTTGCAGTTGTATAAAAAGAGTCCTCAGTCAGAGTTGTCAAAACTCAACCTCTACGTTCGCCCGTTCTGGGGCAAGCGGCAACTTCGCGACATCACGGCAGGAGAACTAGAACAATATGCTGCTGGCTTACGGGAAAAATTACGTCCGTCAACAGTAAACCGTATCCTCGCAATATTGTCCAAAATATGCTCTCTGGCAGTACGTGCTGGATGGATCACACATTCCCCGATGTCACATGTCCGCTATCTGAAAGAAAATAACATTCGCTATCGCACACTGTCAGCGACAGAAATCCCGCGCTTTATTGACGCAGCAACAGCGCTGCAAACACCGGCAGCTGATTCTATATTGCTTGCTCTTTATACGGGGATGCGTATTGGTGAGGTATGTACCCTGAAATGGGAGTACTGGCACCCGGATATGCATCAACTCATACTGCCTGATACAAAGTCCGGACACCCTTTCACCTGCCCACTTGCACCTCCAGCCATTGCAGTTGTCCAGTGCCAGCAGGACCTGATGCTCAGCAAAACTTACATTTTTCCACAACTAACCGACAATGCCCGCCCTCTGGCATATCCGCGTGCAACCTTTGCCCGTATTTGTCGGGATGCCAACATTGATAACCTGCGGATGCATGACCTGCGCCGTACCTTTGCCACCCGGGTACTACAGGCGACCGGGGATATTGCAATCGCTTCCCATCTGCTAAATCACCATTCACTCACGGCGACCCGTCGCTACGCTTTTCACAATGCAGCGACATCACACGCAGTGGTTTCTCAGGTTATAGAAAGTTATGACACAAAAATGAACCTATGATCTGTGATTCGTGATTGATGCAACACTCGTTTAAGGACGGTATTGTCATTGCATGCTTCTGCAGGGCCCTGCATTAAGTCATCACAGAATGTGGATTGATATTAAATCCGCGTGGCTTCTTATTCTCTGAAACCGGAGGTTTATGTATTTAACCATTAAGCAGTTCGCAGAAAGATTTAATCTTTCTGCATCCACGGTTGCGTCAGATATATCGCGCAACCCCGGAAAACTCCCGCCCTTCATCAGAATTGGGCGGGCTATACGATTCTCTCTTGACGATATTGTTGAGTGGGAAAATGCACATCGTCAAAACAAACTTAAAGGTGATATAAATGGTTACTAAGAACACGGAAAATAATGCTAATAATGCACTGAACATTATTCCCGAATCAGCAAGCACAGCTGTAGACAACGATGAAAAATATCTGTCCTTTGCATTAGTTCTCGCTATCACGATTATGGACAACTTAGTAAAGCTCATCGGCACAGATGGCTTCGTACTTTATACCTACCCCCTGCAGGACACGGCTACTGCTCGTGCTGTTTTTAATGAATTAGCCAGGCGTCTCAAAAATTTCAGTTGTCAGGAGGAGATCTACACCACCGACGCCCTCACCTTTCGAATGAAATACATTTACGGTGTTACCCTGTTCGAACATGATGGTAAATCTATCCTCAGCCTTTTTGATAAGAAGGGCTATCCGGTATTGAGTGAATCAGGAGAACCCGGTTCTCTTGATGATATGTATAATGAAATTAAAGCCCGACTGCATGGCGGCTACGCCTCAAAAAAGTTTCTTCAGTTACATGAAAATTGTCTGTTATCTGCACGCGTCACCCCATCTGTGGAAAAGACGCAACGTGGCATCCTGATTAAAGCAGGCAGGAACCTCGTTTCATTTATCCATGCAGATGATGAATCACGCAAAACCGATATTTTCAAATCTGTAGTAAATGTTATTAAATCTTGATTCTTTATGCCGGGACACAGCTCCCGGCATTTTTTCGGAGTTAACTATGAGCCATAATTTGCAGGATATCCTCGCTGCCGCCTCGGGGTATCAGTCCGTGACTTCAGAGCCAGCGCTCAATCGTAAAAGACCTAAAACGCTTGATGATTATCCTGTGATGCCACCTGCATCAAAAAACGTGTCTGTGATTTCAAACGACCTGACGCTCCATATCGGTTTTGATACCGAATATGTTTTCAACCCTGAAACACGACAGAATGATATTCTGTCATATCAGAGTTATGTTGTCTTACCCGATAATACAGGTATATCGAACATTATCTATCCACCTGACTCACAGAAAAAATCCCGGCTGTCTTTTAAGGAATTTCTCTGTCAAACGATTACACCGCTTCTTGAAACGGGTGTGATTACAAAATGGCCCGGTATTATTAATATATATGCGCATTTCATTCGTGCGGATATCGCCTCCTTTGCCAATTTCTGGTCAGACTACAAAATTCTTCTGAAAGGAATACGCGGTACTGTCAGCAGCTTCAAAAATCGTTACGGTATCGATTTTGATGAACAGCAGGAACGTCGCGTAAAGACTGAACAGATAATGTTTGACAAACGAACTTCCCCTCCGCGTTGCAGTAACGTAGCTTTCATCGATACACTGCTTATCACTCCCGGGGGTATGGGTCTGGCTGAATGTGGTGAATTACTGGGTCTTCCCAAACTCACCATTCCTGCACCTTATTCCATAACCAATATGCGTGAATATCTTCTGGGCGACAGAGCAGGGTTTGAAGCCTATGCTCTGCGGGATGCCGAGATTGCGGTTCGTTATGCTTTACAGGTTCGCAATTTTTGCGCCCGGGAGCTGATGATTGATCGTGTCCCCGCCACCATCGGGGCGATGGCAGTTTCACGGTTCACCAAAACACTTAAAGAAAACAATATGTCTCCTGAAGTCTGCCTTGGGACACACATTAAAACCCGTGAACTCTGGCTCACGGAAAAACAGGCATTCCGGACGATTAAAAACCCCGCCAGTGTTCCTTCAAGAGAGTTGTTTGAAACGTTCCCGATCAACTGTTACCACGGCGGACGCAATGAGTGTTTTATGATGGGGGTTACACCGTCTGATCACTGGTATGACTACGATCTGGCTGGAGCGTATACCACCGGGCTATTAGATATCCTCACACCCGATTACGGGAACATCCGCCTCAGTAAAAATCCGGACGATTACTGTGGGCATGTAATGGGATTTGCGCTTGTCACATTTCGGTTCCCGGAATCAGTTCCCTATCCCAGCCTGCCGGTTCGGACCGATCAATATGGGTTATTCTTTCCATTAAGTGGCGAATCATGGGCAACGGCACCTGAAATAGAACTTGCTCTGTCGCTCGGGGCAGAGATGACGATCCATAATGGGATCATCGTCCCCTGGATCTGTGACACCTCCCCACATAACAGCGAATCAACATCGGTGTTTCTTCCCTTTGTTCAACAGGTCCGTGAGAACCGTAATCGCCATATTAAAGGTTCTCTGGAGGAGAAATTCTGGAAAGAAATTGGCAACTCGCTTTATGGCAAACTTGCTCAGGGCCTTCGCGCCAAAACCGCCTTTGATACTGCCCGTGGATTAAACAGATCCCTCCCACCATCATCGGTTACTCAGCCATTCTTTGCTGCGCATGTGACGGGATTTATCCGCGCCGTTGTCGGGGAACTCATGAATGCTTTGCCTTCTGATTCATCGGTTGTCAGCGTCACAACCGATGGCTTTTTGACAAATTGCCCACTTAACAAGATAAACATGAGCGGTCCACTGTCTTCCCGCTTCCAGTCGCTGTGCGATATTGTTGATCCGGGTTCATCAATGTTGACATGTAAGCATGAGGTCAGCCAGCTTATCGCCATGAAAACCCGGGGGCAGTTAACCTATAGAGCTATTCAGGGAAAACCGGTTGTTCATGCCAGGGCTGGCGTCAAACCTCCTGCCGATATTCCACGCAGTGACTATAACGACTATATGGTAGATCTTTACCTTAATCGTTTACCCGGTCAGACGTTATCCCGAAGTACGTTGATATCAACGCGTGAGATGTGGCTCTCGGAAAGCGATCTGGTATCCCGGGAACAGGATATCCGTCTTAATCTGGAATTCGATTTCAAACGCCAGCCCGTACAGCCCGCCATGAATGAAGGGCATCTACTGATGTTTTCCCGCCCGTGGGATAATATGGAAGAGGCTCTGCAGCAACGCTCCCTTTTCGACGACTGGCGGCAAACGCATACACTGAAGACTCTGGCTGACTGGGATGACTGGTGTGATTTTCTCTATTGCCGGACGGTGTTTTCTGATATGAAACTAAAAGTCGGAAGCAAACGTAGTGATGATATTTTAGTCAGACTATTTCTCCGGGCGCTGACTCAGTGCCAATGGGGGCTGATGCTGAAAGATAAAAAAAGTTATTCCTGTAAAGAGGTTGCTGAATGGCTGACGTCAGAAGGCTATTCAGTAACGGTGACTGATGTAAAAAATGCGGTAAGAGCAAAAATACCCCAAATGAAATTTAGTTCTGTAACACCGCGAATGAAGTCACTGATGGATATCATAGCCCGTAAATATCCGACATTCTGTCTTCCAGTCTGATAACCGTTAAATCTCCCCCCAACTCCTTTAACAGAAGTTGGGGGCTTAATCACAGGCAATCGGCATCAAAACAGTGAAATAACTGCCGCGCGTCAGGATGACCATTTACATGATAGATCCTCATGGCATGACAGGTGATACTCTCGAGATTAGCCGCCAGCCTTTTCCCCATATTCACCAGTATACCATTTGGTATTTTACTGCTTGTGCTGTTTACCGTCAGAATAAAACAACGCGTTTCAACTCTGACCTCAATAAAATCATTTCCAAATAATGTACTCACAACCTGCTTGATTGTTTCTTCATAATCCGTCAAATCAATGATATCACGCCATCTCGCATTTACGAGTTGATACTTTCTGATATGTAAATACATAGAACCGCCTTTATGTTATTTCAACTAAAATGATGTTCTCCGACATTATGTAAATATTAGTGACCATTGTAATTGCTGATAACCTCTCATCACAGGCAGCAACCTTCGTCTCTTACGGTGCCCCTGTCTCTCTGACTTGATGGCAAAAGTGCATGGCCAAATATGCAGCAAAAACAGGTAATGACTCCAACTTACTGATAGTGTTTTATGTTCAGATAATGCCCGATGACCTTGTCATGCAGCTCCACCGATTT
>QFQQ01000043.1 GCA_003243445.1 Citrobacter freundii | reverse complement strand
CCGCATCCGTAAACTTTCAAACTTCCACAGGTTCCTAACTTATGAAACCTATGGAACTTAAAGGAATGATCAGTCTGGAAGTTTAAAGGTTCCAGAAGTTCCATAGGTTTCAGAGGTTCCAGAGGTTGCTGCCGCATCCGTAAACTTTCAAACATCCACGGGTTCCCAACTTATGAAACCTATGAAACCTATGAAACCTATGGAACCTATGGAACCTATGGAACATCTGAAACCTACTAAACCTTCAAACTTGCTAACCTTCTCCAAACGCTCGTCAAACAAACCCAAGCTATATGAAAAGATCACTACTCCTTTCCTGGCTGTGTTGCCTGCTGGTAACGGGCAGCCTCAATGCCCAGTTCTTATTGCTGGATGATATGGAGGGACATGGGCCCGCTTCGGGCCGGTGGACCTATTATGCCGGTACGGGCGCTACCGGTAATGTACTATTCAATGTGCCGAATCCCAATCCTTCGGGATTGAATACAAGCTCGCACGTGGCGAAATTCACCAAAGACACCACCTGCTTCGAATGGATGAGCGCAGGGGTGAATATGTTCGATTCATTTGACCTGCGCAGTAACAGCGTTTTCAAAATGCTGGTATATGCGAGTACAAAAGATGAGATCATGTTCAAACTTCAACCCGGTTCTGATTATAACAAGGCTGTCTATTTCACCTATAAGGTCAGCCAGGTCAATCAATGGGAAGAAGCCACGTTCGATTTTCAAAGTGTAAAGAACAGAACGGATTTCAACAGGGTGGAAGTACACTTTATCGATGGAAAGAAAGCCAACGGCATTCTCTATTTCGATCTCGTGCAGGCACCCAATCCTACTTCCATCACGCTGCAGAATACCAATGTAGCGATGGGCGCGGAGAACGGTGCAGTGATAGTAGCAAAGCTGAAAGGCGATAGCTTCAAAAGCACATTGAACCCTGCACACTGGACTTCGTCCAACCTGCCTCCGGGTGTTACCATCGGGAGTGTAACAAAGATCAACGACTCAACCGCAAACGTGGTGCTTAGCGGCAATTCTCCGGCAAACTATTCACGGACCGTATTAAAGCTGACCGCTGACAGCACCGAACTCGTACATCCCAATGCACCAAATTATGTCTGCAAAGGGAATGTAGTGTTTGATGGTAATCCCAACTGGACCATGATCTTCCAGGATGAATTCAATGGAAGTGGTTTCCCGGACAAAACCAAGTGGACCGTTGATCCAAAGCCAAAAGGATGGATCAATGGCGAGCAACAAGTGTACACAGATACAACACATGATAATGTAAGATTGGACAATGGTACACTGATCATAAAAGGGAAAAAAGATTTTCCCAATGGAAATACCAATGAACCCTGGTCTTCCGGCCGTGTGATCACACAGAACAAAGTTGATTTCACCTATGGAAAAGTGGAAGTTCGTGCCAAACTTCCGCGTGCAAGAGGTTCATGGCCTGCTATCTGGCTGATGCCGACCACCAGTGCTTACGGCGCATGGCCAAGAAGCGGTGAGATCGATATCATGGAACATGTAGGAAATAACTTTGGTACTGTATTGTCCACCGTGCATACGCAGAACAATAACTGGACGAACGGCGGCCATCTTTCCAATAACAAACAGATCCCGGATGCAGACACCGTCTTCCATGTATACGCGCTTGAATGGACACCCGATTCACTGCGTTTTATGTATGACAGTGTGCATTGTTACACTTACGTCAATCCTCGCACTGATTGGAAGGACTGGCCATTTGATCAGAAGTTCCACATCATTCTCAATGTTGCCATTGGTGGCGGCATGGGCGGCAGCATTACGGAAGCAGATTGGCCGGACAGTATGACGGTTGACTATGTACGTGTTTATCAGAAAGGACTTGGTACGCCGATCCTTGACAGTGTAAGTGTTGCTCCGAAAAATATATCACTGTTGCCGGGCAAAACCCAACAATTCACGGCAACGGCATTTGATCAGAATGGACATACAATGACGGTCTCACCGGTATGGACCATTACCGGTGCAGGGAACACCATCACTTCAGGTGGGCTGGCAACTGTACAGACTTCAGGTGTTGTGACTGCTACTGCCACTGTTGATAGTGTCACACAGTCAGGGTCATCAACCGTAACGGTAAGACCAACCAACTACAAGACCATACCGGTCAAAATTGAAGCAGAAGCTTTTGACAATTCAAACGTTTGCTGTACAGAAACGACCAGTGACACCGGCGGCGGTCTTAATGTAAGCTATATCGGTGCCAACACCTGGTTTGAATATGATCTCAACGTTCCCGATTCAGGAGCGTATCGTATCAAATTCCGTGTGGCAGTGAACAATGCCTCAAGCGTAAGGATACAACTGGATAACGATACATTGACGACATTGAAATTGCCTGTGAGCGGCGGATGGCAGAACTGGATCACGGTGAGTTCGGCGCCTGTTGTTTTTGGTCCGGGTAATAAAACGATCCGCATTGTTGCGAATGCATCAGGATTCAATTTCAACTGGCTGGACATTGTGCGCGCTGATTCTGTACAAATTCAGCGGCTTGATATTGCGCCTGATTCTTCGGTGATCATTCTTGGCGACAGTATTCAATATGCTGTAACGGCGTTTGATCAGCAGAATAATTATATGCACACGCCTCCGCTGAACTGGTTCATGAATGCAGCGGGTAACACCATCACTTCGTCAGGTTTATTCAGGTCAGCTGCAACCGGTGATTTCCAGGTTACAGCTGCAGTAAGCAATTCAATTTTCACGAAAGCTTTTGTGCGGGTGAAACCTGTGCCGGTGCTTACACGTATTGAACTTGCTCCGGATACGGCATTTGTGCCGGTTGGTGCATCCCATCAATTCATAGCAACAGGGTATGATCAGAATGACAGCACCATTGCCTTTACTCCAACCTGGTCAACATCCGGTTCCGGCAATACGATCAGCAATACAGGTGTGTTCACTGCCGGAAATTCAGTTGCAGCAACTACGGTGACGGTCTCTTCAGGATCCATTACGGCATCAGCTGTGGTGAATACCGGTTATGGTTGCTCGGTGAACAATAAACATGAAGCGGAAAGTACTTCGAACTATTCAAGTGGTCCTTATCTGCAGGCTTGTGCGGATGTTGGTGGCGGGCAGAACTTTGCCGGTCTTGCAACAGGTCACTGGTTTGCATACAATACGCTGAATGTTCCTGCTCCGGGTCAATACAAGGTAAGCCTGCGTGTATTATCCACAGCACCTGCAAGAGTGAAGATCGGTCATAGCGGATTGAATTTTGGCGAGATCGATATTCCTTCAACAGGGGGTCAATGGAAGACCATCACAGATACGATCACTTTGCCGGCTTTGACATATACTGGCATTCATGTATTGTCCGGCTCATTCCGCTTTAACTGGTTCTCGATCGACAACTGCGCAACTCCTCCGCCGGTGTTGACACGTATTGAAGTGTCTCCGGGTACGGCAACCGTTGCGCCGGGTGAAACGCAACAGTTCAGTGTAAAGGGCTTTAATCAGTTCGATGAGGAAATGTCATTACCTGCAACCAGCTGGACTATTGCCGGAACAGGCAATACGATCAATGGAAGCGGAGTTGCAACGGCCGGCACAACGGGCGGCCTGTATAATGTGACCGTAAGCGTTGATACATTCCAGGCTACAAGTCAGCTTACCGTACTTAGCTGTACGGTGAATGATAAGTATGAAGCCGAGTCAGCTTCTGCGAGACATCCTGGTCCTTACCTGCAAGCCTGTACGGATATTGGTGGCGGACAAAACTTTGCAGGTTTGTTCACTGGGCACTGGTTTGCATATAATACGTTGAACGTACCCACGGCGGGCGTTTACACGATCAGCCTTCGTGTTTCATCTACAGCTCCTGCGCAAGTGAGGGTTGGTCATAGCACGTTTACTTTTGGTACAATCGATATTCCTTCAACCGGAGGTGCATGGCAGACGATCCGTGATACCATGACTTTGCCTGCATTAAGCTATACCGGCATACATGTATTATCGGGCAGCTTTAAGTACAACTGGTTCAGGATCGATGATTGTACACTTCCATCAGGAACTGCCCGGGGTAGTGCAGGCTTCATTACAAGCATGCCGCAACCGGCTGCTGCAACAGGCTTTGAAGTGTTTCCTAATCCGGCAAAAGAAAAGGTAATGATCAGGCTGCCAGACGCAGGTTATCAGTCAGTCACCATTACTGATCTTTCAGGAAGGATCGTAAAGAACACAGTGATCAATGCAAATGTGAAAACGATGGAATATGATCTCGGCAGTTTGGACAAAGGCATTTATATCCTGTCAGCAAATGGAACAGACAGGAAAACGCTTTCGTCTAAGATCGTTATACAGTAAGGAATAGTTAAGTGTAGTGGTGCTGCGGCTTCGGCCAATGCACCACTATTTTTTTGTCTGTCCCGGACTTGTTTTACTGCTGTATTCCGATGGTGATGTATCCGACTATTACTGCTCTCCGAAGCCCTAGGAACAAGAATAGAAATTTATCAGTTTACTTACGTCAATCGCTACGATTTACCGGCCCCAGACTACACACAACTCATAAGCTATGAACAATCATTTATGTTACGACAAGCAACCATTTTACAAATCTAAATCACTCTCCCACCCTCATCGCCGCCTCCAGCACCTCATCCCTTTCCTCCACAATTCCTTTCGTTGTGCGTTTCACTTTCACATCGCGCTTCACTCCGACTTTCTGTGAGGGGGTTCCGTCGCGATAATCCACATGCGCTCCGGAAAAGATCAACGTATAGCCACCTGGAACAGGCATTCGGATGGCATCTCCATCACAACCGCCTGTTTGCGTTCCGACTACCTTCGCCGAGGCGCTGGCCTGCATGATCATTGTGATCAGTTCGGACTGACTTTGCGTTGCTTCATTTACCAGCAGGATGATCTTGCCGGGATAAACTGGCTGCAAGGGCTGCTTTGGTACAACCGAAAAAATATCTTCTTCGTAATAAGTGCCGGGATAACGTTTGTAGTGTGCCTGCAATCTTGCAAAAGGCTTTAATGGCTTTCCCAGCGCAGGCAATAATTTGTTATAGAAAACAGCCTGTGTGGAATAACAACGCAAGTCCAACAATATGGCTTTCTTATGCGTTTTCATCAGCTGCAATACAGAATCGATGGCATGATCATCATCCGAACTATTGTAAAGGATCGAAAGACGCGCAGCATCTACCTGTGCGATATCGGCTGTAAGGGAACGGAGAATAAAATCGTTTTTTGAGGTGGAACCATCGCCTGCCTGTCTGCGATAAAGATTGTTGATATTATTGGCAAACGAAGGGTTCACCGTTTTTTGCATTGGGACCTGGCGTTGCAGCAACTTGCCATCACGTAATATTCTCACCGGCACAATACTGTCATTTCCCCTGAATGGTTTCAATAAAGGGATTGATGATAGTAAACTTCTTTTCGTAGACTCATTAGAAGCTGAAACCAGGTAACCGCATGCCTCTACAGCTTTTGCAACAGTTAGATTCCGGATTCCTGTGATAAGATCCCCCTTACGGATATCGTGCTTTGCGCATGCGATACTGTCGATATAGTCAGTGACCACAATCGTATCTCCGGCAAACTGGAATACAAAGGGCGGGAAAAATAGGCCGTAAGTTTGGGCAGACCTTTTCAGCGACACAATTCCTCCATGCGTATCTTCGATAGCAGCATTCAATTGGAGAATATGCAGTTCATATTCCGCAGCATTCATTGGCTTTGCAAAAAAAGGAAGCTGCCGTTTTAAAACATTATCCCAGTTCTGTGAGATCATGTATTTGTATCCGAATAAATATTCGATTGCGTTCCAGTACCTCGCCAGTGCAAACAACTGCATATCTGTATTGGGAAAACTCACACTGTCATACGCTTTTTCAGCAGGGATCCGAGTATCAAAGAACTGTTGGGGCAGGTATCGATGAACACTGTCTGTAAAACCCTGCTTGCGCAATTGCAGCAACTGCGTTTTGAATGAAAGCGGCAATAGTTTGTCATTACTGATCCAGGCAGTTTTATCATTTTTCAGCAAGAGCTTTGTCGTATCCTTTGACGAAGACATTGGAATCTTTCCAAGACCTGCAGAGATATCATTCAATATCGCAGCATAGTCCCGGTCAGTCTTCGCTGCCCTGACCTTTCCTATCCAGGCCATGAACAACACGTCTGCATCGGCTTTTCCGCCCGCAACGGCGGGATGGTAATATTTCAGGAAACCCCAGACCTTAATATAATCGAAGAGATATTTATCAGAAATATTCTGAGACATAGCCCGGATACACAAAAAGGAGAACAGCAGGAGAAATATTCTTTTCATCAGGTACAGATCTTATTGAAATATGTATGTGGTTAAAATAAAAGACCGGCAATGCCGGTCTTTCAAAGATATTTCAATTCTGCTTATATCAGGTCTTTCAGTTTTGCGATCACTGTATCCACTTCTTCTTTTGTATTGTGTTTGCAGAAGGAGAAACGAACAGTAACAAGATTGGGATTATTATTGATCGCACGGATCACATGGCTGCCAACATCGGCACCGCTTGTGCAGGCACTGCCACCGGAAACACAAACATTGTTGATATCGAGATTGAACAGGATCATTTCTGACTTTTCTGTTTTTGGGAAGGCTGCACTTAACACTGTATAGAGGCAACGTCCTTCCTGGTCTCCGTTGAATTGTATGCCCGGAACATTCTTTCTCAGTTGTTCGATCATATACGTTTTTATCGACTGGATATAGGCGCTGTCTTTTTCATAACCAGCCATTGCCATTTCAAGTGCTTTGGCAAAACCAACGATACCATAAACATTTTCTGTACCTGCACGCATATTCCTTTCCTGTGCGCCGCCAAAAATGAAAGGTTTGATCTTTACGTTATCATTTACATACAGTAATCCCACACCTTTCGGGCCATGGAATTTGTGGCCTGCACCGGAAATAAAATGAACAGGCGTCTTTCTCAGGTCCAGCGGATAGTGCCCGACGGTCTGCACACAATCTGAATGAAAGATCGCGTTGTATTTTTTGCAGAGCTCACCCACTGCATCGATGTCCAGCAGGTTGCCGATCTCGTTGTTTGCATGCATCAATGACACAAGGCATCTCGCATCTTTATGTTCCGCCAGTTGTTCTTCCAGGTCCGCAAGATCAACATGACCATTTGGTAAAAGCTTTACAAAACTATGCGTAACCTCATCACCGCAACCATAATGTTCGACAGTATGCAGCACTGCATGGTGCTCGATCGGAGAAGTGATGATATGCGTGCAACCAAGATCCCTGATCGCGGAAAGAATGGCTGTATTGTTGCTCTCTGTTCCACCGCTGGTGAAAAAGATCTCACCGGGATGTGCATTCAGCAATTTGGCAACTGACTTACGTGCGGTTTCTATGGCCAGCCTGGTCTCCCTCCCATAAGAATAAATGGAAGAAGGGTTTCCAAAATGATTGGTCATATAAGGTAACATGGCATCCAGCACCTCTTTGTCGAGGGCTGTTGTGGCGGCATTGTCAAAATATATACGGTCCATAGAAGAATATTCAGCGCCGGTCAGGCATTTTTAGGAATCCGCAAAGATAAGCTAAGAGATGGAAGGAGAAAAAAAGGGAAAAAGGAGACGACCTCAGGTCAGACCTCCCAGACCTTGCAGACCCTCATACGTTTCGCAAATTCCGGTCCGCCGCCCTGATCTCTGAAAACACTTAAAAGTGCGCGTGAACCTGCTTCCGACAAAGAACTAACCCCTCGCAAACACCTGTTTACTCCCAGGATACCACCATCTGCTCCTCCGACCATCGACCATCGTACATCAAACATCGAACATCCCCCAACCATCGCCAAACAATTCGTAAATTCATCCCATATTCCACATTTATGATCCAAAACCAAACCGATTGCCCTAATGGCGACAAAGGCCGGCGTGACTTTTTGAAAAAGTCGACGGCTATGGCAGCCCTTAGTCTTGCGTCACCTGCATTGCTAAAGGCGGCAGATCAGGACGAAAAGATCGCCGCACTTTTTGAAAAGATCCAGCTCGGGATCGAAGTAAACGGCATTTCCCATCAGGTACAGGTTGAGCCGCGCGTGACCCTGCTTGATTTTCTCCGTGAACAACTGAATCTTACCGGTACAAAGAAAGGCTGCGACCATGGCCAGTGCGGTGCCTGCACGGTGCATGTGGACGGCCGGAGGATCAATTCCTGTCTTAGCCTCGCAGTAATGAATGAAGGCAAAAAAATAACAACCATTGAAGGCCTTGCCAAAGGTGAACAGCTTCATCCCATGCAGGAAGCATTCATCAAACATGATGGATTTCAATGCGGCTATTGTACACCCGGTCAGATCATGTCTGCCATTGCTTGTGTTCGCGAAGGGCATGCAAACAGTGAAGACGAGATCCGGGAGTTCATGAGCGGTAATATCTGCAGATGCGGAGCTTACCCGAACATTGTCGATGCGATCATGGACGTAAAAAAAGGAGGGCAGGAAATATGATCAACTTTGAATACAGCCGCGTAACTTCTGTCAAAGCCGCGATCGATATCATCTCAAAGAATCCCGGTTCGGGTTTCATTGCAGGCGGTACCAATCTGGTCGATCTGATGAAAAAAGGCGTGATGAGCCCGTCACGCCTGATCGATATCAATCAGCTTCCTTTAAAACAGATCGAAGACACAGATAAAGGTCTTCATATCGGCGCGCTGGCCATTAACAGCGAAGTGGCAGCCGACAGGCTCGTGCAGGAAAAATATCCGCTGCTTGCCATGGCATTGAAAGCAGGAGCTTCCGCGCAACTCAGGAATATGGCGACAGTTGGCGGCAATATGATGCAGCGCACACGTTGTGGTTATTTTTATGACACGGCAATGCCCTGCAACAAGCGTCAACCCGGTTCGGGTTGCGGCGCTATCGGCGGATACAACCGCATGCATGCGATCTTGGGAACAAGCCCGCAATGCATCGCTGTCCACCCAAGTGATATGTGTGTTGCGCTGGCAGCGTTGGACGCAACCGTTCATATAGCCGGTGCAAAAGGTGAACGCGTGATCAGGTTCACCGACTTTCATCGCCTACCGGGCACCACTCCTCAGTTTGATAACAATCTTCAGAAAGGAGAACTGATCACCGGCATTACCATTCCTTCTGCACCACTTTATAAACATGTTCGTTACCTGAAGATCCGCGACCGGGCTTCTTATGCATTTGCGCTGGTATCCGTTGCAGCAGCATTTGAATTAAAAGGGAGTGATAAGGTCATTCAGTCGGCACGTCTCGCAATGGGTGGCGTTGCACATAAACCCTGGCGGCTGACGGCAGCAGAAAAATTTCTGATTGGTAAAAAAGCCGGTGAAGATGTTTTTAAACAGGCCGCTGCGCTTGCAATGAAAGATGCAAGAAGTTTTGGCAGCAATGATTTCAAACTGAAGATGGCACCTGCAGCTATCCTACAAGCCTGTGTCAATGCGACTGATATAACGTAAAAGCAAAGGTTTGAAACGGATACGATACCGTTAATTCCAGATCCGGGTAATAAACATTTAAACCTTGAACCCAAGAACATTTCTATCATGGACAATTTCTTCTTCGATACAACTGATCCTTTCATTCCCGCCGACCGCGTTGATGGCCGCGACAAAGTCACCGGCGCTGCAAAATATGCGGCTGAGCATAAATTGCCAGGAACTGTTTACGGCGTCATTGTTACAAGCACGATCGCCAAAGGATCGATCACTGCCCTGAATACAAAACCTGCGGAAAATGCTCCCGGTGTACTGGCCGTGATATCACACCTGAACTCACCGAAAGTCCCCGGCTTTCACCCTGTGGATAAGAAAGCCAATCCAAAAGCACAGGAATGGCAGGGATTGAAAGTGTTTAATGATAACAGGATCTATTCAAATGGCCAGCCGATCGCGATTGTGGTTGCTGATACATTTGAACGGGCTGTGTATGCCGCTTCACTGGTAAAAGCACAGTATGCGAAAGAAACAGCGCAAACTGATTTTGAAAAAAATCTTGCCAATGCACGCGGGCCGCAGGGAGGTGATAAACCGCAGGTTTATAAACGCGGCGAAGCAGACATATATAAGAACGCTCCCGTGTTTATAGAAGAAGAATACCTAATGCCGATTGAAACGCATAACCCAATGGAGATGCACGCGATCATCGCTCATTGGGAAGCACCGGATAAAATAACCGTATACGATAAAACGCAGGGGCCAAAAGATACACAGGGTGACCTGATGCAAGCTTTTCAACTGCCTGAAGCAAACGTGAAAGTAATAGCCGAATATGTTGGCGGAGGATTTGGCAGCGCACTCAGAACATGGCCGCATGAAATTGCCGCTGTACTTGCCGCAAAAAAAGTCAACAAACCGGTAAAAGTAATGCTGAGCCGCGACCAGATGTTTACCATGGTCGGTTACAGACCCTGTGCTTACCAGAAGATCGGCATTGGCGCAACAGCGGAAGGAAAATTCACAGGCATTACGCATAATGCCATCGCTCAAACATCTTCTTATGAAAATTTTACTGAAGGCATCGTGAATGCAACGAAGTTTTTATATGATTGCCCGAATGTAAACACCAGCTATCAGCTTGTTCCGCTGGATGTAAGCACACCCATCTGGATGCGCGGTCCCGGCGAGGCAACCGGTTGTTTCGCATTTGAATCAGCTATTGATGAACTCTCATACAAACTCAATATCGATCCTGTTGAATTGAGATTGCGCAACTATGCAGAACAGGATCCTGAACGCAAGCTTCCATTCTCCAGCAAATACCTCAGAGAGTGTTACCAGATGGGAATGGAAAAGATCGGGTGGAACAAACGTAAACAACAACCGCGCACACTGACTGAAGACGGATGGCTTGTCGGTTATGGCATGGGTAGCGGTGTATTCAGCGCGATGCGTTGGGTGGCAACAGTACGCGCTGTATTAAAAGATGACGGAACATTACTGTTGCAAAGCGCAGTAAGCGATATGGGACCGGGCACGGCGACAGCAATGGTACAGATCGCATCAAAAGCAATGGATCTTCCACCGGAGAAAATAAAGTTTGAACTGGGCAGCTCTTCCCTGCCTCCCGGCCCCACACAAGGCGGTTCAGCAACCACCTCCACGCTCGGCTCCGCGGTATATGATGCCTGTATGGAATTAAAAGAAAAATTGAAAACATTATTGCTGAAAACGGGCCATGATGCTACCACGCATCCTGAATCCGGCGATATCAGTTTTGAAAACGGTCAGATCTTTTTAAAAAATCAGGCAGCCAACCGCCGCAGCTATGAAGAATTACTGAAAAGCAATCAGCTTGACAAACTGGATATCACCAAAGATTCAAAAGGTGGGGCGGAGCAACGCAAGTATTCGATGTATTCATTTTCCGTTCACTTCACTAAAGTGTGGGTGCATCCTTTAACAGGTGTTGTAAAAGTAAAACAGGTGGTAACAACCGGTGATGCCGGCAAGATCATCAGCGAAAAAACTGCGCGCAGCCAGATGATCGGCGGTGTTGTCGGCGGCATTGGCATGGCATTGACCGAGGAAGCGATCATCGATCACCGTTTCGGCCGCTATGTAAACAACAACTTTGCCGACTACCACGTTCCCGTCAACGCCGATATTCCCTATATCGAAGCTCTTTTCGTCAACAAACCCGACCCAGTCCTCAATCCCATGGGCGCCAAAGGCATGGGCGAGATAGCCCTGATCGGTTTCGCAGCCTCCGTCGCAAATGCGGTGTATAATGCTACGGGGAAAAGGGTAAGGCAGTTGCCGATTACGCCGGATAAACTGATTTGAAAGAAGATGGCAGATGACCGATGGCCGATGGCCGAGCTCCGCAGTTTGACACTTTCTTACACCAACGAAGCCCTCCAAAATCGGAAAGCTTCGTTGCTGCAATTATTCATCAGATCGCGGAGCTCGGCCATCGGCCATCAGTCATCTGCCATCGCTCTCTGATCATATCGTGGCCATATCTATCACAAACCTATACTTCACATCACTCTTCATCACCCGCTCATAAGCCTCATTCACATAATTCATCGGGATCACTTCCACATCTGATACGATGCCGTGCGCTGCGCAATAGTCAAGCATTTCCTGTGTTTCGGGAATACCACCGATCATGGAACCAGTGATGGTCCTGTTCCGGCCAAGCATCGAGAATCCGTTGAACTTGATCGGTTCAGGTGGAATACCCACGCAGATATGTACACCGGATGTATTCAGCATTCCAAGATACATGTCATAGCTATGGGGTGCGGAAACAGTATCGATGATGAAATCGAAGTATTTACTGTATTTTTTTACCTGTGCCTCATCTTTGGTGTAGCAGAAATTGTGCGCACCAAGTTTGCGAGCGTCCGCCTCTTTAGAAGGAGAGGTGCTGAGCATGGTCACTTCCGCTCCAAAAGATGCGGCGAATTTCACCGCCATATGACCTAACCCACCAAGACCAAGTACGCCTACTTTATGCCCTTTTCCAACTTTCCACTGCCGAAGCGGTGAGTAGGTGGTGATACCTGCACAAAGTAACGGAGCAACACCTTCCAGCGGAAGTTTCTCAGAAACCTTCAATACAAATTCTTCGCGGCACACGATCTTGTTTGAATACCCACCGTATGTGGGCGTTTTCCCATCCAGCTCAACAGAGTTGTAGGTAAAAACGGTTTTGTCATTATCGCAAAACTGTTCGTGACCGCTTTTGCAGCTTGCGCATTCTTTGCAGGAATCGACCATGCAACCGATACCGGCAAGGTCGCCTGCTTTTACTTTCTTAACGTGTGCGCCAACTTCCACCACACGCCCAACGATCTCATGTCCCGGCACCATCGGATAGATCGATGGTCCCCATTCGCTTCTCACCTGGTGAATATCCGAATGACAGATCCCGCTGTACAGGATCTCGATCAAAACATCGTGTGCACCAACATCCCGGCGCTCAAAATCCCATGGCGCAAGCTTATCCGTTTTTGTATGAACGGCATATCCTTTTGCAGCTATCATAAATGTGTGTTTTTAGATTAGGAGGCGAAGTTAGGGAAGGGGGGAGTTTTGAGAGAACTAATAAGTAAGGGAGTGGGATGACCGCCGACGGCAGACCGCTGACGGTCGCTCATTATTACACAAACAAAAAATCATCGAAGAAACAATTCGATGATCTTATTCATTACGTTACCAGGACCATGTCGGCGGTCGGCCGTCGTCTCTCCCCTCTTGCAAACCCCAACTTTCCTTGCTACATTTACCTCAACACACAATCATGAAATTTTCATTTTCCTTCGAGCTTAACAGGAAAGACTTTGTAGATTTCTTTATATACAACTACATGTCGAAAAGAATACGCGGAAGTATTATTTCTTTGGTCATAATCCTTCTTCTGATCAATTTAGTAATTGGAGATACTCTTAAATTTGAGATATGGCAAAATGTTCTGTTTTCTGCCGTCTTCCTCGGTCTCATGATCTTTTCCACACGCAGTCAGTTGACCAGGGCAGCAAAACAATTCAAGGAAAACGGCCCCATGTTATGTTATAAAACAGTTGAATTTACTGAAGAGCATTTCTCGAGTTCTGACTGGTATTCAACTTCCCAAACCAGATGGCAGGCCGTTTCCCGAGTAGGCGTATCCAAAAAAGCCGTGTACATTTTCCTCGATGGATATTCTGGATACATTATTCCTGACAGAGCATTTCAAACAGCACAGGAGAAGACCGACTTTGTTGAGTTTGTGAAGAACCGGCTTGCGGTGACACGTGGCGAACAGGGGAAATGACCACCAGCAAACGGCCGCAATTGCACAAACAAAAAATCATCGAAGAACCACTTCGATGATTTTATCAATTACGTTATCAGGATCACGTCGGCTGTCCGCGGTCGGCCGTCGGCGGTCATTCCTACGCAAACTCCTTTATATCCTGCATCAACCTCGTCGCAATATTATTTGCTTTCGATTCGAAATCGCTCTCTGCATAAATGCGGATAATCGGTTCTGTATTGGATGTGCGCAGATGCACCCAGTCGTTATCAAATTCGATCTTTAAGCCGTCATCGGTATTGACGGGATTGCGCTGGTATTTCTTTCGGATCTTTTCAAAGATGGATTGAACATCGATTCCTTTTTCGAGTTCGATTTTATTTTTTGAAATAAAGTAATCGGGATAATGCGAACGCAGTGAGCGCATGCCATTCTTATGGCTTGCCAGATGCGTAAGGAAGAGCGCAATGCCGATAAGCGCATCTCGGCCATAGTGAAAATCGGGAACAATAATGCCGCCATTGCCTTCACCACCGATCACCGCGGTCTGCTCCTTCATTTTATTTACCACATTCACTTCCCCCACTGCAGAAGGAAAATATTCACCACCATGTTTCAGGGTAACTTCTTTCAACGCCTTGGTGCTGCTCATGTTGCTGACCGTATTTCCCTTGCGGTGGGTCAGGATATAATCGGCAACAGCAACCAGCGTATATTCTTCGCCGAACATGCTGCCATCTTCACAAACGAATGCAAGACGGTCGACATCAGGGTCAACAGCGATACCAAGATCTGCCTTTTGTTTTACCACTTCATTGCTCAGCTGGCTGAGATGCTCAGGTAAAGGTTCCGGATTGTGTGCGAAACGGCCGGTCACTTCTTCATTTAATACCACCACGTTCTCCACGCCCAATGCCTTTAATAAAGCAGGAACGAAAATGGCACCGGTGGAATTCACCGCGTCTACCACTATTTTCAGGTTCTTCTTTGCGATCAGGTCAGGCTTGACCAGCGGGTAAGCCAGGATCGCATCGATATGTTTCTGAAGATAAGTATCGTTGACGGTCACTGTTCCAAGTTTGTCAACACTGGAAAAAGTAAAATCATCTGCGGCTGCCAGTTCCAGCACTTTCGCACCGGTTTCGGCGGAAATGAATTCGCCTTCGCTGTTCAACAATTTCAGCGCGTTCCATTCTTTGGGATTATGGCTGGCGGTGAGAATAATACCGCCATCGGCTTTCTCCATTTTCACCGCGATCTCAACCGTAGGTGTAGTGGACAATCCAAGATCGATCACATCGATGCCAAGACCGGTCAGCGTGCTCACTACAAGGTCCCGCACCATCGCTCCGCTGATACGCCCGTCCCGGCCTATCACCACTTTCGTCTGTTTTTTATTGGAAATAATAGTACCGAAAGCTGCCGTAAACTTCACAACATCTACTGGAGTCAGGTTCTCTCCGGGTCTTCCTCCAATCGTTCCCCGTATCCCGGATATGCTTTTGATCAATGCCACAGTGTAAAGAGATTTATTAAGGTTTAATGCTCAGTCCGCCTTCGCTAAAGCTATAACGGGTTATTCCTGCGCGTTTGCAGACAGGCAAAAATAAGGTTTTAACAAGCACCTCTTACGGTTCCCTCCTTACATTTGTTTAAAGAAAAACATGGAAAAAAATCTGGCATACCTGGAATGGCTCAGTTCGCCGCTGTTCCATAATTTTTGGGCCGACAGAAAGGAGAAGCAGACACAAGCATTTATCAATCAACTGGTTCAACATCTTCGCCCTAAAAAAGGAAGCCGTGTGCTGGATAGCGCCTGCGGCCAGGGCATCAACAGTATGCACCTCACTTCGCTGGGCTTTGACGTTACCGGAGTGGACATGTCAACCACCAATATCGACTGGGCGCTGAAACGCGAACAGAACAACCCTGAGTTCTATCAGCACGATATCCGCCTGCCCTTCTGGGGCAACTATTTTCATGTAGCCCTCAATATCGGCGACGGTTTTGGCTACTACCGCACCCGCCGGGAAAACGAGGCCGCCTTCCGTACCATCGCCTCCAGCCTTCAATCCAAAGGCCTTTTTGTGATCGATTATCCGAACACCTATTATATAGAACAACGGCCAGCCGAGTTCAATTTCACCCAAACCATCCACCAAACCACTTACCGGTTCGGGTTGACACAAAACGAAACGCATTTCCTCCACAGGATCACTGTCGACGCTCCCGGTCTGCAGCAACCAAAAGAATTCATCTTCGAACAGGCAAAGCTCTCCCTCGGAGACTTCACCGAAATGCTTGCATTTCAGAAAATGCAGGTGAAAGAGGTTTTCGGGAATTATTCGCTGAACGCGTATGACCTGAAAGAAGCACCGAGAATGGTGGTGGTGGCGGAGAAAAGATAGGATCTTTGATGACATTCAACAACGGCCAGGAGAACATGGGGAAGACACTTTCAGCAGCCAATCGATCGCGCACTCCTTTCCCACAATTAAAATTCAATGTCGTTTAGTTAACGGGAAGCTGTTCGCTCGCCCGGCGTAGGGCCCCCTCTAAATCTCCCCCCAAGGGGGAGACTTGGAACAGTCTGATAAAAGAACTGTAACCAGATATAGAATATTAATGTCCAAAAGTCTCGATACTAGATTTAAAAAGAATGTTCGAAGTCTCCCCCTTGGGGGGAGATTTAGAGGGGGCCCTACGCCAGGCGCTTAACTAAACGGCATTGAATTTTAATTGTGGGAGAGGAAGTACCCTGTATCGACCGTTAAACGTCAAGTTCAACCATACATCAAATCAGGAGACTACGCACAACCTACTACGATCGCACTATCTCTATATTATACATCAACCCCATCCGGACAACGATCAACGGACAACGGTCAACGGTCAACCAACACACCCTAATCCTTCTGATTATTCATAATCATATACCTCGCCGTTTCAAAAAACGCCGACGTCACCGCCGACATTTTACTTTGTATGGAATCCCGCTGTGCTTTTGAATAAGCCCTTCCATTATAAGCCACCGGCACCAACTGTTCATCCTGGAAATTCAGGTTCTTGATAAAGTAAAACTCATCTGTCACCATGCCGATCTTCCCGGCGGTGTTGGTGATGAATGCGAAGTTGTTTTTCTTGGCGGGGTCAAGCAGATCACGGCCCAGTGTGGTGTTCACATATGGCTGCTGGATCATTCCTGCAACCGTTGGTAATACATCTATCTGTGATACCACTTCGGGTCTGCGTTGGGGTTTGAGTAAATAAGGAGCATAAAAAAGCAACGGCACATGTTCATCCGTCAGGCGCTGATCGGTCCAAGCCGCCGGATACATAGAGCCAGCATTGCCTGCCACACCATGATCGCCTATAAAAATGAAAATGGTATTGTGAAAGTATTCTTCCTTTTGTGCGGCTTCGATAAATTTCCTGAAGCAATAGTCGGAATAACGGAATGTATTGAACTCCTGCACTGATTCAAACCCATAACGCGCCAGTTCTTCCTCCTGCAATTCTTTCTGCACAAAATCTGTATCACTGGGCGGGATCATATAAGGACGGTGATTGTCCGAAGTCTGGATGATCGAAAAGAACGGTCTTGTTTCTTTTCTGAAAGCGTCGTTGGCTTCGAGGAAAAGATCTTTATCGCTGATACCCCACACATTTACTTTGGGCGCACGGAAACTACCCTCCGTATGCATTTGCAGGCTGTCGATATTCTGTACAAGTCCTTCAAAATTGTTGAAGCCCGGGCTTCCTCCCAGAAAATAATGTTTGCTGTATCCCTCGAAATTGTCAATGATCGTATGCTGTTTTATCGCCAGCGGATTGCGGGTAGAGAACTTGAACAATTGCGCGTCTGGTATGCCGGTGATGATCGCGAACAAACCTCTTGCGGTGGAGAAATGCGGGGAAAAACATTTTTCAAAAAATATTCCCTGCCTGCTGAGTGAATCGAAGAACGGCGTTGTATTCAGCGGATTGCCGCTCATCGAGCTCTTATACATGCTGAATGATTCACAGACAACCAGCACTACATTGGGCCGGCTTTCCAGTGCATTGCTGCCCGGGGAAACAACACGGCGGTAAGAAAAACCATTTTTATCAGGGAACGGCATCCACTTTGCCATCAGCGGGAACACCTCACGGGCCTTCGATTCATTGAATACAGGACGCCGCAAACCAAGTGTGGTAAAAAAATTTTGCAGCGGATTCAATGCCAGGTAAGATTTAAAATTATCCTGGAATGCAAAACTTTGCTTCCAGGTAAGTGGCGTACGCGCAAACCTTCCATATACGAACATGCTCAATACCACCAGGCTTGCCACAAAGAATTTGCGGTTATAGGGGATCTTCAATCCATCCGTCCGCGCAATTACCCGCCAGTGACTTTGGTGATACATCCAGCGGAACAATAGCACCGCCACCAGCAAGCCCAGTATCATCCAGAAAAGCGGATACGTCTGCCACATCATTTTCAGTGAGATCCCCGGGTCTTCCACAAAGTTCATTGCGCCGGCATCCAGCCTTGTGCGGTTATAAGAGAAACTGCCAAAATCAGCCGCAAAGAAAAAGAACACAATAAAAGTAACAATGACCAGGTACCATGTCCACCATTTTTTATTCAATGCGGAATAGAACGGCGAGAACTGCGGCCACAAACTCAGCAACACCACCGGAAACAGGATGATTGCGATCCATCTCAGATCATATTGTATCCCCATCAGAAAAGAAGGCACCAGGTCCCCAAAACTCAGCCCCTCCGGTTTGAACGCAAAATAGGTTGCCAGCCTGAAAATGGTGAATATCAGGAAGAATATGACAAACAGGTTGATCACCCAAAGGATCGTCTTGGGAACTTTGTAGCGTTTTAGCATGGGCAATGCAAAGCAAGAGGATTTTGAGGAAATGTGCAAGGGCGAAAGGGCGGAGCGGTCAGGATCGATGGTCGATGTTCGATGGTGGGATGCTGAATCGAAGCGTCCCCGACTAGTTCGATGATCGAGTTTTAGGACGAAACTTCAACTTGAAAGTCGAACATCGACCATCGAACATCCAACATCGATCCCCAATCAGTCTCCTCGTTCCTAAATGATAATTCCCTATTTTTGAACCCTATGCACCTCCTCGCCTCCTCCTTCTGGGAACATATCGAGAAAGCAGATCAATGGCTGTTCATTCAGATCAATAGCGTGATGACGAACCGTGTGTTTGATGAGATACTGCCGTTCATGCGCGAGTCGAATCATTGGATCCCGCTGTATCTGTTCCTGATCGTGTTTGCGTTGCTGAATTTTAAGGGCAAGGGCGCGTGGTGGATCGTGTTTTTTATCGTCACCGTTTCGTTAACAGATCTGATAGGTAATTATGGTTTCAAACACAATTTCAACCGGCTGAGGCCATGCAATGATCCGGACTTCTTCATGCATGTGCGGTTGCTGGTGGATCATTGTTCGACCGGGTTCAGTTTTACGTCGAATCATGCAGCCAACCACTTTGGTATGGGGACTTTTTTCTATGTCACAACCCGGCACTGGCTGAAGAAGTGGTCCCTGATCGGCTGGGTCTGGGCGGGACTGATCTCCTACGCACAGATCTACGTCGGCGTGCATTATCCACTCGATATCCTCGGCGGAGCCTTGCTGGGCCTGCTTATCGGTACATTCACCGGTTCGATGTATAATAACCGGTTCGGAATCGCTATCTTCGGGACACAACCAACAGTATCCTCTTAATGGAAATATTGATATTAGCAGGTCTGATCCTGCTAAACGGGCTTTTTTCGATGGCTGAAATTGCCCTGGTTTCCGCCAGGAAATCCAGGCTCGAAGCACAGGCAGGTAAAGGAGATAAAGACGCGCGCGAAGCACTGAACCTCGCAAATAAACCAGAAACTTTCCTCTCAACAGTTCAAATGGGGATCACGGTGATCGGTATCCTCACCGGTATTTACTCCGGTGAAAAGATCACGGATGATTTTGCCGAATTTCTTAAACATTATCCGCTCGTTGCCCCTTACAGCAAAGGCATCGCAACAGCGATCGTGGTTATTATCGTCACCTATTTCTCGATCATCTTTGGAGAACTGGTACCGAAACGGCTCGGCATGACCAAACCCGAAGGCATTGCCAAGGCTGTAGCCAAACCAATGCGTATACTCAGCCTGATCACACACCCGTTCATCTGGCTGCTCAGCAAATCAAGCAATCTGATCGTAAATATTTTCGGGCTGAAACCGGCCGACAATTCATTGACGGAAGAAGAGATCAAAGCCATCATCAGCGAAGGCACTGAACAGGGAACCATCGAAGAGACCGAACAGGAGATCATCGAACGCGTATTTCACTTGAGTGACCGCAATATCACTTCCCTGATGACGCACCGCAGTGATATCATCTGGTTTAACGTCGATGAAACAGAAGAAATGATCAAGGAAAAGATCACCAATGAGCCGCATTCGATCTATCCGATCTGCGATGGCGAGATCGACAATATCAAAGGCGTTGTATCGATCAAGGACCTTTACGTTAGTCCGGACGACAGACCTTTCCGCGAACTGATGCAGCCCGCTTTATTCGTTCCGGAAAACAATACCGCTTTCCAGGTAATGGAAAAGTTCAAACAGTCCAAACTCCACTCCTGCTTTATTGTTGACGAATACGGCACCATCCTCGGCATGATCACGCTGAACGACATTCTCGAAGCCATCATCGGTGACATGCCCCAGCCTGATGTGCCCGATTATGAGATCATCGAACGCGAAGACGGAACATTCCTTGTCGATGCACAAATCCCTTTCTATGACTTCCTCACCCGTTTTGAAAAAGCAGAATGGATGAATGAAGGCGAACAGGAATTTGATACCCTGGCGGGATTCGTATTGCACGAACTGGAACGCATCCCACACACGGGAGATAAACTGGAATGGAAGGGCTTTACATTAGAGATCATGGATATGGATGGGCATAGGATTGATAAGGTGCTGGTGAAGCTGAGTAAGACGTTGAGGGATGAGATGGAGGAGTAGGATGGACGATGGACCGCAGACCGCGGACCGCAGACGGTCGTTTTTCTTCTGATCTTTCTTAGGTATAGAAGAAGATCGATCGCGCCTTTTTATCCTAGCGTATTTTTGAACCGGTTGATTCTTTTAAACAGCAGTTCTGCCCGTTGATAGAATGAATTAAATATTTCCTCAGTTATATATTGCCTGGCTCTGCTCAAATGCAGACAGTTAACACATTCTGTAATTGAGCGAATTGCATAACTAATAAATCTTCTTTGTTCCGCATCAGATAATCCGGTTGAACCTTCTGCTATATTTAACGAGATGGAATCTGCAGCTCTTTTAAATTGTGAGGAGAGTGAGAACATTTCCTCCTTAGGAAAACTTCTTGTGAGCAAATGAACATCATTGGCAAAATTTAAGGCCGACTGCCAGACCTCCAGTTTTTCAAACTTGAATGACATGGGTATTTTTTCTGCCACTCAAATAACATCAAATATCATAATCTACCAACAGTCCCAGGTCTAGCAAGACATAGACTTGGCTTCCCCTGCTCATCCAAACAATTTTAAACTACAATTTCAAACGACCGTCCGCGGTCCGCGGTCTGCGGTCCGTCGTCTTCCTAAAAGCTGAACGCTGTCTCCTTCCCCGGGTAATCCAACTTCCCACTCTTCCTCTTCCCTCCCACCGTAATATGCATCAAACTGATCTGGTCATTGAACAGATCGTACATTAATGTATTTGTCAAACCAATCGTCTTCACTGTTGCCACATCATCCACCTGAAAATAACTATACACCACATCCTGATCCTTTTCAAAACCCAGCATTGTAAAACTCACCGCCTTTCCATCTGCCTGTATCGCCAGATGCTTGTGTATATAATCATTGATCAGCTTCTCCATCGCCGCTTTATCCGGCGGATTGGTCAGATCCACTTTCGTCTTGTAATTCTGCGCCAGCACCTTCTCAAAATCGTCCGTAAAGATCTTGCAGCTGATCTCAAGCGTTTTGTCGGTTGCATTGTGATTGATCTCGGTCACTGTCAGATGAATAGGATGCGGATTAGCTGACCGGTTTGCACCGATAAACGACTGAAATAACAGCCCTGCCCCCAGCAGTAAAACCCACTTATTTAACCATTTCGCCATTGCTATATTTTTTTTGACAGATACAAAACTCTGACTTACTTTGAAACTTTCAACACTGACGGCAAAATACGGGGAAAGGTTGGTAGCGCAGCCTCCTTCACGATGATCACATGGAAGATTTTGGCTTTTTTTTCGGCCTCGGCTGGGAACATATCATCAGTTCCGACGCCCTGGACCACCAGTTATTCATCGCAGCCCTGGCAGCGATCTACCTGCTGAAGGACTGGAAACAGGTGCTGATACTCGTCACCGCTTTTACCATCGGGCATTCACTTACCCTTGCCCTGAGCGTACTGGATATCGTACGTTTCAACCGCAACTGGGTGGAATTCCTGATACCCGTTACCATCGTTATCACGGCCATCAGTAACCTTTTCCAGAAAAAATTCACGCCCAGATCGATCCGTATCAATTATTTTATTGCCTTATTCTTTGGACTGATTCACGGGATGGGCTTCGCCAATTCCATCCGCCCGATGCTGGCAAAAGATCAGGGGATCTTTTCCAGCCTGCTTGGTTTCAATGTGGGACTGGAAGCCGGACAGATCGTTGTTGTCCTCGTACTTTTGTGCCTGTCACACATCATCGTCAACCTGTTCCGTGTGCCGAGGCGGGAATGGGTGATCTTTTTATCGGCAGCCGTATTCAGTCTTTCATTGCAAATGGCCATCGAACGGATTACGTCCCTTTAACCAAGGGACTAACCTCTCAAACCTATGAAACCTATGGAACCTCTGAAACTTATTGAACTTCTGGAACCCACAAACCTGTTCATAAAACAACTCGCAAAATAACACACATGAAAAAAATCACTCTTGCCTTCGGAGTTCTTTTTATGTCCGGCGCCATGTATGCGCAGAACATAAAAAATAATCCGGGCAGTAACCACGGTAACAGCTTTGAGCAGCTTGGCACTATTATGCCAACGCCAAACGAGTATCGCACCGCCAGCGGAGCACCCGGTCCGAAATACTGGCAGCAACGTGCCGACTATGATATCAAGTGTCAGCTGGATGAAAAGGCGCTGCTGCTCACCGGAAGTGAGACAGTGACCTATTTCAACAATTCACCCAACTCACTCACCTATCTCTGGCTGCAGCTGGATGAGAACGAACACAGCAGCGTGAACAATGCCAACTATCAGACCAGCAACCGCATGAGCCAGGAAGTGAGCACGGCGGTCATCGATCGCGCGGAAGAAGGAAAAAAAGATAACGGTCTTGGTTTTAATATCCTCAAGATCACTGATGCAACAGGCAAAGCCCTGAAGTATACGGTGAACAAAACAATGATGCGCGTAGAACTGCCAAAAACACTCGGCGCAAATCAGCAGTTTGTTTTCAAGATCGACTGGAACTACAAGATCACCGACCGGATGTCAGTAGGCGGCCGCGGCGGTTATGAGTACTTTGCAGATCAGGGAAACTATCTTTTCACCATGGCGCAATGGTACCCTCGCCTTTGCGTATACAGCGATTTCCAGGGCTGGCAGAATCATCAGTTCACCGGCCGTGGTGAGTTTGCATTGACGTTCGGCAACTTCAAGGTGCAAATGACTGTTCCTGCTGACCATATCGTTGGCGGTACTGGTCAGTGTATCAACTACGCAAGTGTATTGAACCCGGCACAACAGGCGCGCTGGAAAAAAGCACAGACCAGCTTCAACGAACCTGTTGAGATCGTCACACTCGATGAAGCAAAAGCTGCAGAGAAAAATAAAAGTCTCGCCACAAAAACATGGATCTTCAAAGCTGATAGTGTAAGGGATTTTGCCTGGACAAGCAGCCGCAAATTTGTATGGGACGCCATGCCGGTGACCATCGAAGGAAAGAAAACAATGTGTATGAGCTTTTATGGTAAAGAAGCGTATGGCTTGTACCGTCCGTTCTCCACCAAAGCTGTTGCACATACGATCAAGACTTATTCTGACTTCACCATTCCTTACCCATACCCTGTAGCACAAAGTGTGGAAGCAGCAAATGGTATGGAATATCCCATGATCTGTTTCAACTATGGCCGGACAGAAAAAGACGGCACTTATGCAGAAGCAACCAAGTACGGTATGCTTGGCGTGGTGATCCATGAAGTAGGGCACAACTTCTTCCCGATGATCATCAACAGCGACGAACGTCAATGGAGCTGGATGGATGAAGGCCTGAACTCATTTGTAGAATATCTCACGGAAGAATTATGGGATAACAAATTCCCTGTTCGCGGTAAAGGTCCCGCTTACGCGATCGTGGATTATATGAAATTACCGAAAGATCAGCTGGAGCCGATCATGAGCAATTCAGAGAACATTGTAGGGTTTGGTCCGAACGCATACACCAAACCAGCAACCGGTCTGAACATCCTCCGCGAAACCATCATGGGTCGCGAACTGTTTGACTACGCATTCAAACAATACACACGCCGCTGGGCATTCAAGCACCCTGAACCTGCTGACTTCTTCCGCACCATGGAAGACGCAAGCGGCGAAGACCTCGACTGGTTCTGGCGCGGCTGGTTCTATGGAACAGATGCCTGCGATATCTCCCTCGACAGCGTTAAACATGCTGTACCTGATCTTGCCGCAAATCCAATGGGACTGAGCGACCGCGAGATCAACCGTAAACTGGAAGGACCAATGGAATCCAAATGGGACGATCTCTCCAAAATGAGAAACCGTGAGGACAAGAACATTTCTTTCCAGACAGATAAAGACACTTCCCTCCGCGATTTCTACTGGAGATATTCAAGAGGAAAAGAAGCCCTGGACACATCCGTTGTAAATTATAAAATGCTTTCTCAGCGCGAAGCGTTGAATGAAACAGACAAAAGCGCTTACCAGAACCGCCATCTCTACGAACTCAGCTTCAGCAACAAAGGCGGTCTTGTAATGCCGATCATCATTGAGTGGACTTACAAAGACGGCACCAAAGAGATCGAGCGCATTCCTGCACAGATCTGGCGCCTCAACGAAAAAAACGTAGTGAAAACATTCGTCAAAACAAAGGAAGTCGCTTCCATCCAGCTTGATCCATTAAGAGAGACCGCTGATATCGATCCAAGCAATAACGGCTGGAACAAAGCACCTGCCGAATCCAAATTCACTCTCTTCAAACAAAAACAGGCCACATTGCGCACTGCTGCTCCTGCACCGAACCCGATGCAGAAAGCGAATGAGAAGAAAGGATTCTGAGAAAACGAAATGCGTGCGTTTTAATCAAAACGCTGAACAGGACTACAAACGGATGACCGGATCTTCTGGTCATCCGTTTGTTTTTTAATAGACAGATTTGCTGTTTGAGTTGTGTGTAGTCTCGACGGTTTGTCATCCCGGCCGGGCAAATTTAAATCACCATCGAACTTAATGTAAGCCAGAGCCGGGATCTCCGCAATTGAGGGGTTCCCGGCTCTGGCAGCTTTAAATCTGCATCAAACGCTAGCTCGCCCGGCCGGGATGACAAACTTTTTGCGCGTTAACTAAACGACATTGAATTTTAATCATGCGTGAGGAGTGCGCGATCCCTTGCCCATTTGAAAGCGTTCCCAACACACATCAGTTATAAATCCACAAATACACATAACCCTTCTTAAATTTCATCCTTCCCCGATCGCAGCATTTCATTAAAAACAATGAAGCCCGGAACTTATCCAGGCTTCATTTCAAAAATGCATTCACCTTATTTAGGTTTATCCTTTGTCTTCGTATTTTCCTTCAATCGTTTCGCTTCTTTCAATTTCTGCGACAGCACCCATTCTATCTGTCCGTTCACACTCCGGAATTCATCCGAGGCCCATTTTTCCAGGGCCTTATACATTTCCACATCGATACGAAGAATAAAACTTTTCTTTTGATTGCTCACAAAAACCAATTTAAACTAAAAACAGATCATTGATAAAGGCTGCCGGTATTCAATACGGGGCTTGCTCCTTTCTCGCCGCAAAGAACAACCATCAGGTTGCTGACCATTGCAGCTTTCTTTTCGTCATCCAGCTCAACGATATGTTTGTGTGCAAGCATATCCAATGCCATTTCCACCATTCCAACTGCACCTTCTACGATCTTTGTTCTCGCAGCAACCACAGCTGTTGCCTGCTGACGCTGCAACATCGCACCCGCGATCTCAGGCGCATAAGCCAGGTGACTGATCCTTGCTTCAAGGATCACGATACCGGCTGGTGCAAGGCGTTCTGCCAGTTCCTTCTCCAGGATCTCTGTTACCTTCGCACCGCCTTCGCGTAAAGTGATCGTGGCCGTTTCATCTTCCAGGTTATCATAAGGAAAACTCGTCGCCAGAAAACGTACAGCCGCTTCACTCTGCGTCTTCACATAATCTGTATAATTTTTTACATCATACGCTGCCTTATAGGTATCACCAACCTGCCATACGATCACTGCACCGATCTCAATAGGATTACCCATTTTATCATTCACTTTCAGTGTCTGTCCCTGCAGATTGTCCGCACGCAGGCTGAGCTTTACTCGCCCATATAATGGATTGACAAAGAACAACCCATTACCCTTTACCGTACCAACATACTTTCCAAAAAAATTAAGCACCCTTGAATGATTCGGGTGTACGATCATCAATCCTTTCAGCATAAACATACTGCCCAGCAAACACAAAGCACCCAACACGCCAAACACCGGATTTCTTTCCACACCCGACATACACGCAATACCAGCTATAAACAATATCACCGCAAACAACAAGGCAACATAACCCGAAATGGGTTTAACGATCTTTTCCATAATCAATTTTTTTTGATATCAATTTGATATCAAATTTATATAAGTCCTCTCACATTTGCAAATATGTTTATCTGTGACCATTCGCATAAGTTCATAAAAAAAACGCTGGCAATACGGTGTGTGTATTACCAGCGTTTTGTGAAGTCAAAAGTAAAAAGTCAAAAGTAAAAAATACTCCCTCGTGAAAAGATCCTGTATATTATTAATGAACTTACCGATTGACTTCATTAAAAAACAAACAATAAATGAATTTCAGCGAGGTAGTTTTTTTACTTTTTACTTTTGACTTTTTACTTTTGACTTATTAATTTCCAGATTAAAACTCACTCCCTACCCTCCCGTTCTTCCATCTCTCACCTTGATCTTCTTTCCTTTATTCTTCTTCTCATAATCAAGGATCGCTGCGGGCTTTTGCACTTCTTTCTCCTTCTCGTCTTTATCCGTTTTTGCGGTTGCCTTCTTTCTTGGATCGATCGGCTTCAGCTCATCATCACTATCGCCGGGAATTCCATCACCTGTCTTCAGTTTATTCATCCACCACTCTTCGGTTTTCTGTATCGTTCCCCATTCGGGATCGTAATAGGTCCATGTGCCATGACGGAATGTTGTGCCATCCACTTTTACCACCACACGATCGATCACTTTTGAAGGATCATTCGGGTCTTTCACATCCACTGTGTCAAAACTTTTTCCGGGCTCAACAGCTCTCCAGGTTTCTTCGCGAAGCAAGCCGCCGGTTCTTGTGTAGTATTTATTTTTCCCATTCAGAAAACCGAACCGGTAGTTCTCTTCCGCGATCTTATCGCCCTGCAGGGAGAACCGGACCCATTTATCAACCTTCTGATCGTTTTCATAATATCCCTGCTCATCATAGCCGGGTTCGCCGCGCAATTCGTCCACATGCACAACCCAGGGTCCCTGCTTCTTTCCGTTCATGTCCACCCGGTTCAGCGTATCTCCTCTGACACCGATAATGTAGGTTTTCCATTGCTGCGCATGGCTGTTTACAGCAATCAATAAGGCAAGTATGCTCAGATATTTCATATTGAATGATTAAAAGGAGTATCAGTCCCTGGCAATTAACAGATTGAGATTCCGCTGTTTTTCCGGAGTTTCAACACCCGGTATAACGTAGAAAACAGGAGAAACGTATGCAAAGATCAAGCCCTGCTGACGTTCATGGAATCGTCCGGCTATAAGATTTCCGTAAAAATACTGGGATGATAAGTGGCTGATTTTCAGCTTTAGCAAAATTTGGAGTTTTCAGAAAAAACGGCAGAGGAGCTATTTATCAGGTATTTACAAGCGTAAAACAGATTTTAAGCGCTTTTCTTCGGTACTTATCCGGTGTTTCTTCGGTCTCGCGGCGATCTTTCTACGGTGCTTCTACGGTGTATAAGCGTTTTTGAGACCGATACCTTCCGGCCCTGAGATGTACCCATATCTGTGCAAAGTCGGGTTACGGCTGATTGCAGGACATGATGAAAGATCATTCCTGCCGGGACGATCTAAATTCGCTACCTCTTCAAATACTCCACAGCCAGCTCATACCCTTTCATCCCCAGCCCGATTATACTTCCCGCGGCCTTTGCTGACACATGCGAGATCTTCCGGAACTCCTCCCTTGCATGCACATTCGAGATATGCACTTCCACCACCGGCGATTTGATCGCTGCGATGGCATCCCCGATCGCCACTGAAGTATGCGTATATCCTCCCGGGTTCATAATGATGCCATCCACATCGAAGCCCACCCGTTGCAGTTCATTGATCAATTCTCCTTCTACATTGCTCTGAAAATAACTGAAGCTGACTGCAGGATATTTCACTTTCAGTTCTGCATAAAAATCCTCGAAAGACTGATTACCATAAATACCCGGCTCACGTTTTCCCAGCAGGTTCAGGTTCGGTCCGTTGATGATCGCGATTTTCATAATCAATATAAACTTGAAGGGATTTAATAGATAGTTACCGGAACAGTTTTAACCAGCACACTATCCTCGTAAAAACTCACCTGTTTTACACTTGAAGCCTTTGGCACAGTTGCCAACCCCAGACCGGGACTGGATGTGGTAACCGTGGACACAAGGGTCCCCTTAATGTGATAATAAACATTCATTTGTGAACCACCTATCGCCGCTCCGTCCATAACGATATCCTTCCTGCGGTTAGGCCCTGTATTATGGATCACCGCAACAACGGTCTGTCCGCTGAAGTCAGGCTTACGGATCTCATTACCCACCGCAGTGCCCATCCTGACGATCTTATCAAATTCACTCTGACTACTGATCACTTTATAGCTATACCCTGTATCCATTCCATTATTCAGCGGTACATAATAATTCTCCAGCGGAACCAGCCCAACCGGAGAAACCACTGACTTTCGGCCCGCAGTACAAGCCCCTATCATCAGCGCCACCACCAACATCATCATAAAAAAAATATTCCGCATAACCTGATTTTGAGTGTAAGATACTCAGGGAGGCGGAAATCGGGAGGAAGTTTTTGAAAGTTTCAGAGGTCTTAGAGGTTCCAGAGGTTTGAGAAGTTTGAGAGGTTTGAGAAGTTTGAGAGGTTTCATAGGTTGCTGCCGCGCTTTGAAAAGATATACAGCGACTTGCCCCCCGACTTGTCAAACTTCCCAAACCTCTCAAACTTCTCAAACCTCTCAAACTTCTCAAACCTATGAAACTTCTGGAACCTCTAAATCCTCCCTACTCAAACGACCACCTCTCCCTCCCCGTTTCCTTAAACCTACTCAGCTCACTTGTATTTCTCGAAGGAGGTTCAATCCCCATCAGATGTTTTACAAAGAAATCTCTTTTGCGTGTCCTTCCATAGCTGCCTCCATCACTGTGCCCCATGCCGGGGACCGCGAGAAAATCAAAATCCTTCTGGGCCTTGATCAGCGCATCGGCAACACGATAAGTTGATTCAGGAGGAACGTTTGTATCGGCTTCACCAACGATCAGCAAAAGATCACCCTGCAGCTTCGCTGCATTGGTCACGTTCGACTGATCAGCATAATGCTTGCCTACTGGATAGCCCATCCATTGCTCATTCCACCACTGCTTGTCCACGCGGTTGTCATGGCAGCCGCATGCGGCTACACCGGCTTTATAGAATTCAGGATGAAACAACAGCGCACCCAATGTGCTCTGTCCGCCGGCAGACGTCCCATATAAACCCACTCTTTCTGCATCTACATACTGATATTTCTGCGCAAGCGCTTTTATCCAGAGAATGCGGTCAGGGAAGCCCGCGTCGGCAATATTCTGCCAGCA
The DNA here is from genome assembly GCA_003243445.1 of Citrobacter freundii. Taxonomy (GTDB): domain Bacteria; phylum Bacteroidota; class Bacteroidia; order Chitinophagales; family Chitinophagaceae; genus Terrimonas_A. The sequence continues at coordinate 66,867 of QFQQ01000043.1, read as the reverse complement.
CACATCATGAAAGGCTTTTGATCTGTTCGCGGTGCCCATTCCATCGATCATCACTACAATGAACCCCAGCTCCGCAAGACTTTGCATTTCACTGTAAGGAGTAAAGTTTTTCGGCACAAAGGAATCATGCGGGCCTGCATAGATATTTTCCAGTACCGGGTATTTTTTTGACGGATCGAGATCCGAAGGCCTGCTGATGATACCCCATATATCGGTCTTGCCATCACGGCCTTTGGCAACAAACACTTCAGGCGGACTGACTTTTGTCCGTTTATACAAAGATGTATCGGCATGTTCCAGCAGCAATAATTGCTTGCCGTCTGCCGTGCGGCCCAGCATTGTTTTCGGAGCGATATTCACTTCTGAATAAGTGTCAGTAAAGAATATCTTGTCTTTTGAGAAGACGACTGTATGATTTCCTCTGTCCGGCGTGAGAGAGATCAGCCGTTTGCCGTCAAACCCTATCCGGTAATAATGAATATTGTAAGGATCTTCACCATTGTTCATACCGCTTGCAGAGAACCAGATCTCTTTTTTTACATCATCCACACTGTCAATCCCGCGCACCACCCATTCACCTTTGGTGATCTGTTGCTCTTTGCCGGAAGCCACGTCTACAAGATATAAATGGCGCCAGCCATCTTTCTCGGAAGTTCTTACCAGCTGTTCATTTCCAGGAAGGTATTTTACATAATTGCGGTTCTGATAAATGAACGTATTGGTTCTTTCATCCACTACGTTGCGGGCTGTGTTGGTTGTTACATCGATTTCAATAATGCGGAACCGCTGATGTCCGCGGTCCGCTTTTTCGTAACTGAAATACCTGCCGCCATCGCGCCAGTGCTGCTGCGGCGGGGTAAGAAAATCGATCGCCTCTGTGTTGATCTTCGTCGCTTTCTTTGTTTCAATGCTAAAGATAAATGGAGTGAATACCGACCATGGGTCACCCGGTTGCTTATAAGGCTGCGAACGCAGCTGACCACGCGTTGTATTGTCTTCAGAGCTCAGCACATAGTAAACAGGATCGTCTTTCACAATGGCCATGTGATAACCCGCGAGGTATTTACTGTCCGGGCTCCAGCGCAATGCGCCATACGGTTTATCTGCCGTACCATCTGTGGTGAAACTGACCGGTTCACCACCTGCGACGGGCTTTACAAACAGATTTCCTTTCTCAACGTAGGCTTCCCATTTTTTATCAGGAGAAACAGCGCCTTCCGGAAAGGCATTGTTCCGCTGAAAATTTCTTCGCGGGCTTTCAGTGGCGGTCGCTGCTGCGCCCTTAGCCGTGCAGGCATAACCGGTAAGATCACATTCAACGATCTGCTGTTGTACGGTGAAGCGAAGCAGTTTCTTTTTTGACGCTACTTCGATATCAGTAAGCGATGGTCTTAATGAATCAACCTTAATGCCTATGGCCTGTAACCCTGCTGCCAGTTTCCCACGGTCAAATAAGGGTTGCTTCACCAGGCGTTTTGCATCTACATAAATATATTCCTGCACACTATCCTGTAATAAATTTCGATACCAGAACGCCTGGCCGTCCGCCTGCCAGTTAGCCGCAACAGTGGTTTTGAATACAACATTTTTAGTAATGCTATCGATCACCGCTGCGCGGATATAACGTCTCAGCATCTCTTCATGCGTCGGCTGAAAGCGGGTCTGCCCCTGTGCTGCAACAAAACAAACCGCGGCAAAAACGGCCGGTAACAACAATGCGAGTCTTCTTCTCATTTGCAAAGAATTAGTGGTTGGTATTAATCTGTAATAACCCGGATCGGGTACAATAAAAATAAGCCGGGTTTTATCCTGCGAGTGTGCGGATTTTGATCAGGTGTGGCAGGATATTATTCAGAGAAGAAGTGAGGGGGGGTGGAAAGTTTCAGAGGTTCCAGAGGTTCCAGAGGTTCCAGAGGTTCCATAAGTTCCAGAGGTTGCTACCACATTAGAAAATATCTCAGCCTTTTAAAGCTTTCTCTAATGCGGTAGCAACCTCTGGAACCTCTGAAACCTATGGAACTTATGGAACCTTTACTCTTACGACGCTTTGATCATATCAATGAACTGATCAAACAGATACCTGCTATCATGCGGGCCGGGAGTGCTTTCCGGGTGATACTGTACAGAGAAAGCCGGCTTTCCTTTCACACGGATACCTTCGATCGATTGATCATTCAGGTTGACGTGTGTGACTTCGATATGTTCAGATTTCTTTACTGCTTCAGGGTCTACGCCAAAACCGTGATTCTGGGTAGTGATCTCAGAGCGGCCGGTCATCAGGTTCTTCACCGGGTGATTCAACCCTCTGTGACCATGGTGCATTTTAAAGGTCGGAATGCCGTTTGCAAGCGCCAGTAACTGGTGACCAAGGCAGATCCCGAATACAGGTTTTTCTTCTTTCAGGATCTCCTGCACGGCGGTGATCGCATAATCCATCGCAGATGGATCACCAGGACCATTGGAGATAAAATATCCGTTTGGTTTGAATTCGTTCACTTCTTTCAGCGCGGTTTTAGCCGGAAATACTTTTACAAAAGCGCCACGATCAACCATGCAATGAAGGATATGCTGTTTTACACCATAATCCATTACCGCGATACGGACCGGGGAATTCTTATCACCCATTTCATACGCTTCACTGGTGCTCACCTGTGAAGCCAGCTCCAGGCCATCCATATCCGGCGTAGCCGCCAGTTTCTTTTTCAGTTCTTCCACATCGGTGATCTCAGAAGAGATGATGCAGTTCATCGCACCTTTGGTGCGCACATGCGCCACCAGCGCCCTTGTATCGACACCTTCGATCGACACGATATTGTTCGCTTTCAGGTAATCTTCCAGCGAGCCTTTTGCGAGTTTGCGGGAATACGTCTCTTCCAGGTTACGGCCGATCAAGCCGCGGATCTTCACGCTGTCTGACTCGATATCTGCGTCCGCCACGCCATAATTACCCACGTGTACTGCGTTCATGATCAGGATCTGACCAAAATAGCTCGGATCGGTAAACACTTCCTGGTATCCGGTCATACCGGTATTGAAACAGATCTCGCCAGTGGTCGTCCCAATAGCGCCAAATGCTTTACCATGCGCGACAGTGCCGTCGGCCAGTACTAAGATTGCGGGTAATTGTGTTGCTGCCATTAATTTATGAGGGGTTCCTGTTAAACAAATCGCGCAAAGGTACGGATGAAATGGGTTTTTTCAAAGTCAAAATTAAAAAGTAAAAAGTAAAAATGGCTCTTCTGATCAGGAGACGACCGCTGGCACTCAGGCTGTATTTTTTACTTTTTAATTTTGACTTTTTACTTTCTTCAGAAAGCCTTACTTCCACTTGATCAGCCTGTCCTCCGCCACGTCATATTCATACAACTTCCTCCTCGCGCTATCTATATACACCCATGCATCCGTTACAAACCTTCCTTCAAACGAATGTCCCAGGTGATATATATAATAATCCGCTGTATCCGTCTTCGTCAGGTTATCCATTATCCATTGCGTGCCGACCTTATCCTTTCTGGTCTGCGCGATCGCCGTATTCTTCGTTCCCGAAATAAAATCTACCAGCATCGAATCCCTCCAGTTCATATCCGTCACATGCGATGTATCCTTTGCCGGCAGTACAAACTCACTATCCGAAGCACTATGCGCCACCAGCGAATCTCCCTTCGGCGTCTCCACCGTCCCTTCCTGCTCCTTCCTGTCATTTCCACTATTACAGGAAGCCATCATCAATCCCAAACCGACTGTAACAACCATAAAAAGTATTCTCATATCATTATTTTATCAACTCCAAATACAAAAAGCATCTGCCATTTTCAAACTCGTCTGCGGTCCGTGGTCCATCGTCCGCAGTACCTCCCTCCCCTCAACCCCGTCCGCGGTCGGCGGTCGGTGGTCGGCGGTCCTCCCTCTTGTACTTCTCCCTTATCACATCCTGCACATTCACATTATTGATCTTACTCTCCAGCCACGAGATCACATCCAGGTACGCAAATGCCCTCGTCTCCAGCGGATTTCCTTCATACTTCTTTAATTTACCCAACAATTTCTGGAATTCCGGCTTCAACGCATGCGCCCCTACCCTGAATGATCTTCTTAAAAACGCAAACATCTCCTCCTCGACCTTACTCAGGTTCTGCATCTTCGCCATGTAGCGGTATACAGATTTGATGAGATACTCGAGCAGCTCAAAATTCCCCAGCTCATAATGCGCGATCAGATGCAATAACCGTGCATAACATTGCAGGTCTTCCCGCAAATCCGCTTTCTGATTGATGATCCGGTTCAGGTAATCGATCGCTCTTTCATTATCCCCGCTCCCGAAATATAAACATGCGATCTTATAGTAAAATACCATCACACGATGAAGGTCCAGATAGATCCCGTATTTCTTGAGCATCTCCTCAAGGTGGGGCACCATCTTCAGCCCCTTATCAAAAGTGCCTTGCAAAAAATACAGATTGATCCTTGCCGTATATAAATACTGGTAGGCAAGAATGAAATTATTATCGTTCTCGGTAACAAGCTTCGTTTTGGTGAACTGCTCAAATTTCCTGATCGTCTCGGCCAGTTTCTCATGATTCAGCAGATCAAAATGCGCGCCCATCAGGTTGTGCATGGCCTTGATATAGTTGGCCGTTTCAAAAGCCATCATCCCCGGGTATTTCTCAAAGAGATCCACCCATTTTTGGCAATAACGATAGTACTGAAGAAAATCAAGCCGGATGAATGCGTACCAGCAATAACTCTGGTAGAGATATAATTTCTCATAGAAGCCGTCTGCCTTTGCCGCATTCACAGGCAAATGTGTTTGAAAGAATAACTGTATGCTGCGAAAGTCGTGTTCATTCCTGGCATGGCCATGCTGAATATACCAGCTGTACAGCTGCAGAGCAAGATTTGAAAGGCGGTTTACCAGCACGATCGCTTCCGTCACTTCGTCCGATTCCTGGCTCAGCTGATCCGCCCGGTTCCGCATACTGCGGGTAATATATAAGGTTTCTATCTTTTTCTCAAAGAACAGCACCTGCTCCAGATAGGTGATCTGGTTGTGCTGTTTCGCCAGATCCTTCAAGTGCTTCAACACTTTCAGGCTTTGGAGATAAAGCCCCTTATTGAACAGGATCCGGGCATGATCCATTAACTCATGTAATTGAATATCAATGTTATTTTCGTCCTTTATGATGCGCAGAGAAGATAAGATCTGTTTATAAAGCGCCGCTTTGATATTGGAAAGCTGCGCTTTGGTGATGGATTTGTTCTTTTTAAGGAGTTGAGGCTCGTCATAATCGCTCATCTTATCCAACGCATCAAATAACTGAATGGTTTTCAATGACTCGTTGGACGAATTCCGTTTCACAAAAAGCTTGAAATTGCGTTTTTCAGACTTTTCGAGCGACTTCACCAGTTGAAACAAAGCATCTGTTGAACGGTTGGGCATCGTAATTTGAATATTTTAAAATCCTTTACCGGCAAGCGTTTCAGCCGATTTTCCTCAAATTAAGTAATGTAAAAGGCAAATAATTTTGGCTTGACCGGGCGGTAGAACAGTACTACTTTAGTTGACCGCTGTCGATTTTCAAATAAGGAACACAAAAATAAGCAGCGGAAATTTTAATCACCCTCCAATATATCAATTAATTATGGCTGAAGGAAAAATCCACATCTTCGATACCACGCTCCGCGACGGCGAGCAGGTACCTGGCTGCAAGCTCAACACAAAGGAAAAGATCGAACTGGCCCTTGCGTTGGAAAACCTGGGTGTTGATATCATTGAAGCAGGATTCCCGATCTCTTCGCCCGGCGATTTTGAATCGGTACAGGAGATCTCAAAAGTGATTAAGAACACGACTGTTTGCGGACTCAGCCGCGCCGTATTGAAAGACATCGAATCGGCTGCCGCCGCACTCAAACATGCAAAACGCCCCCGTATCCACACAGGGATCGGCACATCTGACTTCCATATCAAATCAAAATTCAACTCGACCCGTGAAGAAATTCTCGAGCGCGCCGCTCAGTGCGTGAAATGGGCAAAGAATTTTGTGGATGATGTGGAGTTCTACGCAGAAGATGCCGGCCGCACGGAGAACGAATACCTCGCCCGTGTGGTAGAAGCCGTGATCGCTGCAGGAGCAACCGTCGTGAACATTCCTGATACAACAGGCTACTGCCTGCCGCATCAATATGGCGAAAAGATCGCTTACCTGATCAACAACGTTCCAAATATCGATAAAGCGATCCTCAGCTGTCATTGCCACAATGACCTCGGCCTCGCCACTGCCAATTCCATCGCAGGCGTAATTGCCGGTGCACGCCAGATCGAATGTACGATCAACGGTCTCGGTGAAAGAGCCGGTAACACTTCATTGGAAGAAGTAGTAATGGTACTGAAACAACATCAGCAGACACTCGGCTTCTACACAGGAGTGGACACCACCCAACTGAATCCTATGAGCCGCCTTGTTTCTGACACCATGCGTATGCCGGTTCAGGCCAACAAAGCCATCGTTGGCGCCAACGCCTTCTCTCACTCATCCGGTATCCACCAGGACGGATTCCTGAAAGATTCGCAGACCTATGAGATCATCGCTCCTGAAGAAGTAGGTGCCGATGGCTCCAAGATCGTTCTCACCGCCCGCAGCGGACGTTCAGCACTGGCTCACCGTTTCCAGAAACTCGGCCATCAATTCAACAGAAACGATATCGATATTCTATATACAGAGTTTCTGAAAGTTGCAGACAGCAAAAAAGAAGTGGAGGACGCAGATCTGCACGCGATGGCGAAGGCGTACGAAGCGGTTACAGTCGCAAATTAGCGAAGTCAAAAGTCACCCCGCTTGTCGAATGAAACGTAAAACGAATTTTAAGCGGGGTCACTTTTGACTTTCAGAATAAAGGGTTTTGATTTTTTACTTTTGACTTTTTACTTTTTACTTAAACACGCATGTCAAAAACACTCTTCGAAAAAATCTGGGAAAAGCACGTCGTCAAAACAATCGACGGCGGTCCTTCCGTTTTATACATCGACACACATTTCATTCACGAAGTAACCAGCCCGCAGGCTTTCAACGGCCTGAATAAACGTGGCATCAAAGTATTCCGTCCGAAACAAGTAGTTGCAACCGCTGACCACAATGTTCCAACCCTCAACCAGCATCTTCCCATCAAGGAAGAACTTTCTCGTTTACAGGTGGAAGCATTGAAAAAGAACTGCGCTGAACACGGCATCGAACTGTATGGTCTTGGTCATCCATTCCAGGGGATCGTTCACGTGATCGGACCAGAACTCGGCATCACGCAACCGGGCATGACCATGGTTTGCGGCGACAGCCATACTTCCACTCACGGTGCGTTCGGAAGCATCGCTTTCGGGATCGGAACCAGTGAGGTGGAAATGGTACTTGCTACGCAATGCTTAATGCAAAGCAAGCCAAAACTGATGCGTATTAATGTTGAAGGAAAATTGAACGATGGTGTTGTCAGCAAAGACATCGTTCTCTATATCCTCTCAAAAATATCTGCGAGCGGTGCAACAGGTTATGCTGTTGAATTCGCCGGCTCTGCCATCCGTGCATTATCCATGGAAGCGCGTATGACCATCTGTAACATGAGCATCGAAATGGGTGCACGTTGCGGCATGATCGCTCCCGATCAGACCACCTTCGATTATATCAAGGGACGCAAGTTTGCACCCGAAGGAAAAGAATGGGAAGAAAAACTGGCTTACTGGAAAACATTATACTCGGATAAAGATGCAAAGTTTGATGCCGAAGTAAACATCGATGCGGCAGACATCGAACCAATGATCACTTACGGAACAAACCCAGGCATGGGTGTTGGCGTAACAGGTCATGTTCCTGCATTAAGCGAGATCGACGAGAAAGAAAAACCATCTTTCGAAAAAGCGATTCACTACATGGGCCTCGAAGCAGGTGCCAATATCAAAGGAAAGAAAGTTGATTATGTGTTCATCGGCAGCTGCACCAACTCCCGCATCGAAGACCTCCGCATGGTGGCTTCTTTTGTAAAAGGAAAACAAAAAGCAAAAGATGTGGAAGTATGGATCGTACCCGGAAGCAAGCAGGTAGAAAAACAAGCGATCGAGGAAGGCATCGACAAAATATTCGAAGAAGCAGGCTTCATGCTTCGTCAACCAGGCTGCAGCGCATGCCTCGGCATGAACGAAGACAAGATCCCTGCCGGTAAATATTGCATCTCTACTTCCAACAGGAATTTTGAAGGAAGACAGGGACCGAATGCGAGAACGTTCCTCGCGAGTCCGTTGACGGCTGCTTTAGCAGCAATCACTGGAGAGGTGGGAGATATAAGAGAATACTGGAATAAAAACTAAGTCAAAAATCAAAAGTAAAAAGTAAAAACGGCTCTAAAAGCAGACTATACTTTTTGAATTTGACACTTTGACCTAAGATTTTTTAATTTTTACTTTTGACTTTTGACCATGCCTGAGATAAAATGGAATGCAAGATTATATGACGACAAGCACAGCTTCGTATCACAATACGGCGAAGCGCTTATTGATTGGCTGCAACCATCGGCAGGTGAAGCAATCCTTGATCTGGGTTGCGGCACCGGTAAACTGGCAAATGATATCGCAGGATTCGGAACAGAAGTTACAGGCATCGATGCATCTGCAGAGATGATCGAAAAAGCAAAAGCTTCTTATCCATCCTTACAGTTCTTTGTAAAAGACGCTACTGTTTTTTCTTTTGAGGAGAAGTTCGATGCAGTATTTTCCAATGCAACACTGCACTGGATCGCTGATCAGACTTCCACCATCCGTAATATCTGGAATGCATTGAAACCAGGCGGACGTTTCGTTTTCGAAATGGGCGGTCAGCACAATGTCGCTTCAATGGTCAATGCATTACAGACCTCATTAAAAGAACATGGGCTGGAAGAATTAAAAGATCACTGGTATTTCCCGTCCGTTGCAACGTATGCAACGCTGCTGGAAAAACAGGGCTTCACCATCCAACAGACTTTGTATTTCAAACGCGATACAAAACTGGAAGGCGAAGACGGCATGAAAAACTGGTTCAACATGTTCGGATCATTCTTCTTCAAGCATGTTCCGCCGGCAACCATGGAAAAGATCATTCAGCATGCCGTTGAATCACTGAGAGAAACGCATTACCGGGAAGGAAACTGGTGGGCGGATTATGTCAGACTGAGAATGGTAGCAACGAAAGAAGTTTCATAGGTTCAATAGGTTTAATAAGTTTCATAAGTCAGGAATCCAACCTTTGAAACCTCTTAAACCTATGGAACTTATGGAACCCAACCAACAAAACAAAACGACTTAACAACCCGACCGATGAGCAAACAAATCAACATAGTAACCTCCACCGCCGTTCCGCTCAACATCGAGAACGTGGATACCGACCAGATCATTCCTGCTCGCTTTCTGAAAGCAACAAGCAGAGATGGGTTTGGAAAGAACCTGTTCCGCGACTGGCGTTATGAGCAGGATGATGAAACAAAGCCAAAGAAAGATTTTGTGCTGAATGATCCTACTTATAAAGGAAAAGTATTGGTCGCCGCAAAAAACTTCGGTTGCGGATCAAGCCGGGAGCATGCGGCATGGGCGATCAAAGACGCGGGCTTTGATGTAGTGGTGAGCAGCTTCTTTGCAGATATTTTTAAGAACAATGCATTGAATAACTTCCTGCTGCCGGTAACTACTTCTGAAGAATTCCTGCAGAAGATATTTACGGCGGTAGAAAAAGATCCGGCGACTGAGATTGAGGTGAACCTGCCGGAACAATTCATCCAGATCAGATCAACAGGAGAAAAAGAGTCTTTTGACATCAACAGTTATAAAAAAACATGCCTGTTGAATGGATACGACGATATTGATTTCTTATTGAGCATTAAACCTGAAATAGAACAATTCGAAAATCCAGTCCATTAATAAAGCCAAACTATTACCATGAACAAAAACATTGCAGTCATTGAAGGTGACGGTATCGGTCCCGAAGTAACACGCCAGTCGATCCGCGTATTGAACGCGATCGCTGATTCGTTCAGCCATGAATTCAATTATACCTATTGCCTGATGGGCGCTGATGCCATCGACAAAACCGGCAATCCCCTTCCTGACGAAACGATTGAAGTTTGCCTGAACAGCGATGCGATCCTCTTCGGAGCGATCGGTCATCCAAAATATGATAACGATCCTACTGCTAAAGTAAGACCGGAACAAGGCCTGTTGAAACTCCGCAAATCATTGCAACTGTTTGCCAACATCCGCCCTGTTACAACATACACCGCGTTGCATCACCTTTCTCCATTGAAGACAAAGAATATTGAAGACGTGGATTTTGTGATCTATCGTGAGTTGACCGGCGGTATTTATTTCGGGAAAAAAGAGATCAGCGCTGACGGTAATTCAGCCTCTGATGACTGTGTGTACTCTGCCGAAGAGATCGAGCGCATTGCACACCTGGCATTCCAGGCTGCACAGAAAAGAAGAAAGAAACTGACTTTAGTAGATAAAGCAAACGTGCTGGAAACTTCACGCCTCTGGCGCAAAGTGGTGAAAGAGATTGCCAGCCAGTACAGCGATGTAGAACTGGATTTTCTTTTCGTAGACAACGCTGCCATGCAGATCATCCTGAATCCAAAACAGTTTGATGTTGTATTGACAGAGAACATGTTTGGTGATATCATCAGCGACGAAGCCAGTGTGATCAGCGGTTCGCTTGGACTGCTGCCTTCAGCTTCTATTGGAAGCGGTTCTGCTCTGTTTGAACCTATCCACGGTTCTTATCCGCAGGCCGCCGGAAAAGATATTGCGAATCCGCTTGGCTCTATCCTATCTGCAGCCTTGCTGCTGGATCATTTCGGATTGACGGAAGAGGCAAACCTGGTTAGAGAAGCGGTGAACTGGACTCTGACCAATGGCTTCGTAACAAAAGATATCGACCCGGTGAATTTCTATTTCACTTCCACCCTCGGCGAGCTGATCAGTGATTACGTAAGTGGAAAGATTCCGGGATCAGTGAAGCAGGAGAATATCGAAGCGCGAAAATCGACGATCATTTAAACAAAGTAAAAATTCAAAAGTAAAAAGTAAAAATAAGTCCCTGATAATAGGAGACTTCTTACAGGCTTGCTGCTTTTTTTTACTTTTTACTTTTGAATTTTTACTTTGAAAGTTCTTTTCATATCGAAGGATGTCCTATATTTGGAGTATAACATCCTTCATGCAGAATAGCAGAGTTAATAACATCACTTCCATTATTACCGCGATTATTATTGTGGTGGTGATTATTATTCCTGCAACGTCTGGAGGTGGAAATTGTATATAAAACTCAAAACGAAATACGAACCCGCCTCCAAAAAGGCGGGTTTTTTTATGCTCATTTATCAAACAGATAACCATGGCTTCTTATTATAATGAACATACCGTACTGTGGCTGAATGGCGAATTCGTAAAGGCCAGCGAAGCAAAGATGGACTTATACAGTCAGTCGCTTCACTATGGCTATTCCGTTTTTGAAGGCATCCGTTCGTATAAGAATATCCATGGAGAAACAAAGATCTTCAAGGCGAAAGAACATTATGAACGCCTGGCTGAATCAGCCCGTCTGATGAACATGCCTTACACATGGACAGTGGAAGAACTGATCGCTGCGAACTATGAAGTACTGAAAAGGAACAACTTTCAGGATGCTTATATCCGCCCGGTAGTTTACGCACCGGCCAATATGAGCTTCGCAAAAAATACGGAATCTTTCATCACGATACAGGCCTGGGAAATGCAGCCATTCCTTGGTGAAAAGCTCTTAAGAATCAAAGCATCTTCTTATCAACGCCCGAATCCAAAGGGATTCAACATACAGGCGAAAGCTGGTGGTCACTATGTAAACTCCATCCTTGCCAGCCAGGAAGCAAAAGCTGCAGGATATGATGAAGCATTGCTGACTGATATGAATGATTTCATAGCAGAAGGCCCCGGAGCCAATATCTTTTTTGAAAAAGACGGCAAGCTCTTCACGCCCGCTCTCGGCAATATCCTACCGGGCATCACCAGGGCAACAGTGCTTGAACTCTGCACTGAACTGGATATCGATGTAGAAGAAGGCCAATACACACTCGAACAGCTCAAACGGGCCGACACCGCATTCTTCTGTGGCACAGCCGCTGAAGTCATCGGCTGGGAAAGTATCGATGACACCACATTCCCCGCAAACTGGAATGATTCAATAAGCAAACGAATTCAAACAGCATATAAAGATCGTGTAACGGAAGCAAGTCAAAAGTCAAAAGTAAAAAGTAAAAACAGCCTCGCTTCCGCATGAGCTCTTACTTAACTTTTGAATGATATTTTGACTTTTTACTTTTTAATTTTTACTTTAAAATGGAACTGAATAAATACTCGAAGACACTCACACAGGACGAAACGCAGGCAGGCGCACAGGCGATGTATTATGGCATTGGCTTTAAAGAAGAAGATTTCCATAAAGCACAGGTCGGTATCGTAAGCATGGGCTGGGATGGGAATCCCTGTAACATGCACCTCAATGATCTTTCCGTCAGCATCAAGAAAAGTGTGGACGCAGTGGATGGTCTTCTTGGATTGAAGTTCTATACGATTGGCGTAAGTGATGGTATCAGCATGGGTACAGATGGTATGCGTTACAGTCTTGTAAGCCGTGACGTGATCGCTGACAGCATCGAAACAAATGCAGGTGCACAATATTATGATGCATTGATCACTGTTCCTGGTTGTGATAAGAACATGCCGGGTTCTGTAATGGCAATGGGCCGTTTGAACCGCCCTTCGATTATGCTGTATGGCGGCACCATCGCTCCGGGTCATTATAAAGACGAGCATCACCTGAACATTGTAAGTGCATTCGAAGCCGTGGGAAGAAAGATCGCCGGAACGCTCGAAGAAGGCGACTTCAAAGGCATCATCAAAAACTCCTGCCCCGGCGCCGGCGCTTGTGGTGGTATGTATACCGCCAACACCATGGCGAGTGCTATTGAGGCATTGGGCATGAGTCTACCAAATTCATCCTCCAACCCTGCACTGAGCGAAGACAAACAAAAAGAATGTGCAGCTGCCGGAGCCGCTATTAAATTATTACTCGAAAAAGATATCAAGCCACGTGATATCATGACGCGTGAAGCATTTGAAAATGCGATCACCGTGATCATGGTACTCGGAGGAAGCACAAACGCAGTTCTTCACCTGATCGCTATTGCGAAAAGTGTGGACGTACCGCTTACGCCGGATGATTTCCAGGCGATCAGTGATCGTATTCCCGTACTGGCCGATTTCAAACCAAGCGGCAAGTATATGATGGAAGACCTGCATAAACATGGCGGTGTTCCTGCTGTAATGAAATATTTACTGAGCAAAGGATTGCTGCATGGCCATTGCTTAACTGTTACCGGAAAAACTGTCGCAGAGAATCTCGCTGAAGCACCAGATCTCGATTTCGAAAAACAGGATATCATCTATCCGCTTGAAAGACCATTAAAAGCGACTGGCCACCTGCAGATCCTTTATGGCAACCTTGCAGAGAAAGGGAGTGTGGCAAAGATCAGTGGCAAGGAAGGCGAACGTTTTGAAGGAACAGCCCGCGTATTTGATGGAGAAAAAGATCTGCTTGCAGGCCTTGCTTCCAAAAAAGTACATGCAGGAGACGTGATCGTCATCCGCAATATCGGCCCCAAAGGCGCACCGGGTATGCCGGAAATGCTGAAACCTACCGGCGCGATCATCGGAGCTGGTTTAGGTAAATCAGTTGCCCTCATCACTGACGGACGTTTCAGTGGCGGTACGCATGGATTTGTTGTAGGGCATATTACACCAGAAGCTTTTGAAGGCGGTCTGATCGGCCTCGTTCAGGACGACGATATCATTGAGATCGACGCAGTAAAAAATACGCTGACGCTGAAAGTAAGCGAAGATGAGATCGCTAAAAGAAAAGCGGCATGGAAACAACCGGCGCTGAAAGTAACGAAAGGAGTTCTTTATAAATATGCGAAGAGTGTAAAGGATGCAAGTGAAGGGTGTGTGACCGATGAAGCATAACGCGGATTTTGAAACGCGGATTATGCGAATTGTCTGCCAGTGCAAAGCCAAAACGAAAACTGCCATATAACATGAAACAAGTTTTATACATTACACTAATGCTGGTGTTGACAGCCGTCAGCAGCAACGCACAGGAGAGAGTAATTCAATACTATGATTCTCTTTGGGCGCGGACGACGCCGGCAAATGCAATGTATCGGACTGAATTCATTAAAGATGGAGATGTGTATCGTTGTTATTCTTACTGGAAAGACAATGGTGTGCTTTATATGAGATCGACGTTTGCGGATACTGTTTTTGGCAAACCAAAGGAAGTACAGGTAAGCTACTACAGGGATGGAAAGATGAAGGATTCAGCTGTGCTGGACAGGGAAGGTTTGACGCTTCGCGGATACATCTTCTACCCTTCCGGTAAAAAGCACGCTTATATTCATCGTGCACCGGGAACAAAAGATATGGTAGCGGAAGGATATGACGAATCAGGCAAACAGATCAATGATTTCGTGTACATGCGGGAAGCGACATTTAAAGGTGGAGAAGAAGCATGGAAGAAATACATCAGCAAAAAACTGAAGAAAGATTTTTATAATACAAAAAGTGATGAAACATTGGTCCTGACTGTCCGCGTAATGTTCGTGATCGACAAGGAAGGCAATGTATCAAACGCGAAGATTGACAAATCATCAGGTTGGTCGGATGTTGATGGCGACGCGATCAGTGTGATCAGCGGAAGCCCAAAATGGATCCCGGGAATTTATCTCAATGAACCATTTAACGCCTATCGCATCCAGCCGATCACTTATGAATTACCTACTTCAAAAAAGAAAAAATAAAAACAGAGCTTATGGAAACGCTCCAGGCAAATAAAGACCAGGTAAAGCCAAAGACAAAATCAACAACTTCTATCTCAGGAAGTGAAGCCGTGCTGGAAGCTTTTTTAGCGGAAGGTGTGGAAACCATTTTCGGTTATCCCGGCGGTGCGATCATGCCGATCTATGATGCATTGTATGATTATAACGATCGTCTCAAACATATACTTGTCCGTCACGAACAGGGCGCTATACATGCTGCACAGGGTTATGCACGCGCCTCCGGCGACGTGGGCGTGGTCTTCGCTACAAGCGGCCCAGGTGCAACAAATCTTGTAACAGGTCTGGCTGATGCCATGATTGACTCCACTCCCGTTGTATGTATCACCGGTCAGGTGTTTGCACATCTGCTGGGCACTGATGCCTTCCAGGAAACGGATGTGATCAATATCACTACGCCTGTTACCAAATGGAATTTCCAGGTAACGGATGCAACTGAAATACCTGCAACACTTGCAAAGGCTTTCTATATCGCAAAGAGTGGCCGCCCCGGTCCGGTACTGATCGATATCACCAAGAATGCACAACTGCAAAAGTTCGATTATGCAGGCTATGAAAAATGCAATCATATCCGCAGCTATCGTCCGAAGCCGATTGTCCGCAAAGAATATGTGGCGGAAGCGGCGAAACTCATCAATGAAGCAGAAAAGCCGTTCATCATTTTCGGTCAGGGCGTGATCCTTGGCAAAGCCGAAAATGAATTCAAAAAATTCGTAGAGAAATCCGGCATTCCTGCTGCATGGACCATCATGGGCATGAGCGCATTGCCGACTGACCACCCGCTTGGTGTTGGTATGCTTGGTATGCATGGTAATTACGGACCAAATGTGCTGACCAACGAATGCGATGTACTGATCGCGATCGGGATGCGCTTTGATGACCGCGTAACGGGTCGTTTGGATAAATATGCCAAACAGGCGAAGGTCATTCACCTTGATATCGATCCTGCCGAGATCGACAAGAACGTAAAGTCAACCGTGCCCGTCTGGGGTGATTGTAAAGAAACATTGCCGTTGCTGACAGAGGCGATCGAACAGAAAGTTTATCCCGCATGGTTGCAGCGCTTTAAAGAATTTCAACAGAAAGAAGAAGATAAAGTCATAAAAGATGAACTGAATCCTACAGGTGATATCCTCACCATGGGTGAAGTACTGAAAGAACTGAATGCATTAACCAAAGGCGATGCGATCATTGTTACTGACGTAGGTCAGCACCAGATGGTAGCCTGCCGTTATGCAAAATTCAATCAAACACGCAGCAATGTAACAAGTGGCGGTTTAGGAACCATGGGCTTTGCACTGCCTGCAGCCATCGGCGCTGCCTATGGCGATCCCAAAAGAACAACAGTTGCGATCGTCGGTGATGGTGGCTTCCAGATGACACTGCAGGAATTGGGCACGATCATGCAGTTCAAACCGGATGTAAAAATCATGATCCTGAACAACCAGTTCCTTGGCATGGTAAGGCAATGGCAACAACTTTTCCATGAAAAAAGATATTCATTCGTAGATATCACCAGCCCTGATTTTGTACAGGTAGCAAAAGGCTTCGGCATTCCTGGTAAAAGCATCTCCAAACGTGAAGACCTGCAAAGCTCATTGAAAGAAATGCTCGACAACAAGGGTAGCTTTTTATTGGAGATCATGGTTGGGAAAGAGAATAACGTATTTCCGATGGTGCCGCAGGGGCGTGGGGTGGCGGAAATTGTCTTATCACGGGAAGAGGTCTGATAAAGTAAAAAGTCAAAAGTAAAAAGTAAAAAATTACCCGATTACGATTTACTCTTTGACTTGGAGACTGAAACTTTAAATTTTTACTTTTTACTTTTTAATTATGCTGAAGCAGGAATATACAATTACGGTTTATACAGAAAATCAAATAGGTTTATTAAATCGTATTGCAATTATTTTTTCAAGACGGAAGATCAATGTGGAAAGTCTGAACACATCGCCTTCCGAAGTGGACAGTGTTCACCGTTTTACGATCGTGATCAATGAAACGGAAGATGTAGTAAGAAAACTTTGCCGCCAGATCGAAAAACAGGTGGAAGTATTGAAAGCATATTACAATACCAATGATGAGATCATCTGGCAGGAGCTCGCTCTGTATAAAGTTCCAACAGATGTGATCGCTGAACATGTACAGGTGGAACGCCTTTTGCGTGAACACGGCGCGAATGCAGTGGTGATCAGGAAAGATTACACCGTATTTGAAGTGGCGGGTCACCGTGAAGAAACAGATAACCTGATCAAAGTACTGGAACCATTTGGACTGATCGAATTTGTCAGAAGTGCACGCGTGGCCATCATCAAAGCAAGCGATGGCTTCCACGAAAAACTGAAAGAGTTTGAGTATCGTGAGCCTGGAGAAGACGCAGCAGAGAATGAATATTTGAATGATAATGAGAAAGTGTTCAGCATGTGATGCAAAGTAAAAAGTCAAAAGTAAAAAGTAAAAAACCTTGACTTGACCGAACAGATACTATAACATGGACAACACATTGGAGATCATCAGAACGACGAGGAAGAATTTTCTAAAGCTCATTGAAGGATTGACGGAAGAACATCTGAACAAAATCCCGGAAGGATTCAACAACAATATCATCTGGAATTTCGGACATATCATCGTAACACAACAGATACTTTGCTATGTACAGATGGGGATCAAAAGCAATATCGATCTTTCAATAGAAGAACGCTTCAGAAAAGGAAGCAAACCGGAACAACCGGTTACAAAAGAAGAAATAGCTCTTTTCAAAAAGGAATTAAAACACCAGATAGATCAGCTGGAAGAAGACATGCAGGCCGGGCTATTTTTACGCCGGACTTATGAACAACTTCCAACAAGCTATGGCATCACCATCAATACACTTGATGACGCCCTTCACTATCTGGCAACACATGATGCGTTACATTATGGTTATGCACTCGCACAAAAAAGACTGCTGCATAACTTTTAAACGATTAAACTATAAAACTTTTAAACTTTCATTCAACCAGAATTTTAAACTTTTAAACAACAATACAAATGGCAAAACTAAATTTCGGCGGCGTTGAGGAAAACGTTGTAACCCGTGAAGAATTCCCGCTCAGCAAAGCGCAGGAAGTTTTAAAAAATGAAACAGTTGCTGTGATCGGATATGGCGTACAAGGCCCTGGCCAGGCGCTTAACCAGAAAGATAACGGCATCAACGTGATCGTAGGTCAACGTAAAAATTCCAAAACATGGGATAAAGCTGTGAAAGATGGATTTGTACCCGGTGAAACGTTGTTTGAAATCGAAGAAGCACTGCAAAAAGGTACGATCATCTGCTACCTGTTAAGCGATGCTGCACAGATCGCCCTTTGGCCTACTGTACAGAAACACCTGACCCCAGGTAAGGCGCTGTACTTCTCTCATGGTTTTGGTATCACCTTCAATGAGCAGACCGGCATCGTTCCTCCAAAAGATGTGGACGTATTCCTGGTTGCACCAAAAGGTTCAGGTACTTCATTGAGAAGAATGTTCCTGCAGGGCCGTGGCCTCAACAGTTCTTATGCGATCTTCCAGGATGCAACCGGAAAAGCAAAAGAACGCGTGATCGCGCTCGGTATCGCGGTAGGAAGCGGTTACCTCTTCGAAACTGATTTCAAAAAAGAAGTATACTCTGACCTGACTGGTGAGCGCGGCACACTGATGGGCGCTATCCAGGGCATCTTTGCCGCACAATACCAGGTGCTGCGCGATAAGGGACATACTCCAAGTGAAGCATTCAATGAAACAGTTGAAGAGCTGACACAATCACTCATGCCACTCGTTGCAGAAAATGGTATGGACTGGATGTATGCCAACTGCTCTACTACCGCTCAGCGTGGTGCGCTCGACTGGTGGAAGAAATTCCGTGACGCAACAGCTCCTGTCTTCAAAGAACTGTATGAAAGCGTTGCAACAGGTAAAGAATCTCAGCGTTCCATCGATTCCAACTCACAAGCAGACTATCGTGAGAAACTCGATGCAGAACTGAAAGAACTCCGCGAAAGCGAAATGTGGCAGGCTGGCAAGACCGTAAGAAGCCTCCGCCCGGAAAATCAGAAAACAGAAACACCTTCAACGGATTCTTCTACGAAAGATGTATTTCGTCAGCAGGCGCTGAAGGCTGAATCAGTAGGATAGTGCATCAAATTGAAAAGTCGTCCAAAGTTGTTCGATGTTGGATGATCGATGGTCGATGTTCGACCTGAAATTGAAACATATCGATTCTTCGGATGTGATCTGATCGATGATCAGATCACATCCGAAACTCGACCATCGAACATCGATCATCCAACATCGAACAACCTCAAACGACTTCTCAAACCAAAGAATGGCATGAAAGTGATCAACAACACAACCCTGCATTTCTCCGAAGCGGCCAAACGTTTACAAGGCATTGTGAACCGCACGCCGCTTCAGTTGAATGCAAACCTTTCGCGTAAGTATAACTGTAATGTTTACCTGAAACGTGAAGACCTGCAGGTGGTGCGTAGCTACAAACTGCGCGGAGCATATAATATGATGAAGAGCCTGCCGATGGAAAAACTGAAGGCAGGGGTTGTATGTGCAAGCGCGGGCAATCATGCACAGGGTTTCGCATTCAGTTGCAAAAAACTTGGCGTGAAAGGCGTGGTGTTTATGCCGATCATTACACCAAAACAGAAAGTGAACCAGACAAAAATGTTTGGCGAAAGCAATATAGAGATCAAACTGGTGGGTGACACATTTGATGATTGCGCTGTTGCTGCCAAGGAGTTCACTGAAGAAAACGGCATGACCTTTATCCCGCCATTTGATGATGCGCGCATCATCGAAGGACAGGGAACCGTTGCCGTAGAGATCCTTGAAGATCTTTCGGAAGTGGATTATGTATTTATTCCTGTAGGCGGCGGCGGTCTGGCATCCGGCGTAGGTTCTTATTTCAAAACATTCTCACCGCAAACAAAGATCGTCGGTCTTGAGCCGGAAGGCGCACCTTCGATGTTAAGAGCATTGGAAGCAGGTCATCCCGTTACACTCGATCAGATCGAAAGGTTTGTGGATGGCGCGGCGGTAAAACGTATCGGCGACCTCACCTTCTCTATCTGTAAAGAGGTGCTGGATGATATGAAGCTCGTTCCCGAAGGAAAGATCTGCACCACTATCCTGAAATTATACAATGAAGATGCGATCGTAGCAGAACCAGCCGGCGCTATGTCGATCGCGGCACTGGATGATTTTGCCGATCAGATCAAAGGCAAGAATATTGTCTGCATCGTAAGCGGCAGCAATAATGATATTGACCGCATGCAGGAGATCAAGGAACGAAGCCTGCAATACGAGGGTCTTAAGCATTACTTTCTCATCAGCTTCGCTCAACGCCCCGGCGCATTAAAGGAATTTGTAAACAATGTACTAAGTCCTACCGACGATATCACCCGGTTCGAATACATGCAGAAGCATAACAAAGAAAATGGACCGGCCCTGGTTGGAATCGAACTGCAATCGAAAAGGGATTACGAAAATTTGATCCAAAACCTGGAAAAATATAATATCCGGTACACAGAATTGAATAAAAATGATACGTTGTTCGGATATCTGGTTTAAGTAAAAAGGCAAAAGTAAAAATTAAAAATTAAAAAATTCCAACTTACAGCCCATTTTTTCGCTAATCTGTTCGGCAAAATCGACAAATCCGAAGCTATTCTTCGGTAAAATGAATCAAATCCTTAGAAAAGGTCAAATATTTTTATTTTTTAATTTCTACTGTTGACTTTTTACTTACATCCTGTGGAAAATTCCTAACACACCCCGCACTCCCTCTGAAAAATATTTAGTATTTTACGACGATTCTTGCTACATATTCAGACTTTCTAATACTATTTTATTTTTTATCTAAAACTTGAATTGCTTTATGGCGAGCAATATGGGATTGTACAGCCCTTCCTTTGAGCATGATGCCTGCGGGATCGGCTTTGTGGCGAACATCAAGGGTGGGAAATCACACCAGAATATTTCCGATGCACTGACCGTGCTGGAAAACATGGAGCATCGCGGCGCCTGTGGTTGTGAAAACAATACAGGTGATGGCGCCGGCATCATGATCCAGGTTCCGCACGAGTTCTTCTTTGATGAGTGCATCAAACTCGGTGTACACCTCCCCTCTTATGGCAAGTACGGTGTGGGAATGGTCTTCTTCCCCAAAGAGATCCGGCTCCGCGAGGAATGCCGCGAGATCTTCAACCGCACGGCCGAAAAGCTGGGCCTTGAAGTACTCTTGTACCGTAAGGTTCCCGTAAATACCAACGGTATCGGACCAACAGCCCTCAGCGTTGAACCCGAGATCGAACAGGTATTTATCGCCTGCCCGGATCATATCTCCAATCCCGAAGAGTTTGAACGCAAGCTGTTCATTCTTCGCAACTATGCCAGTCATACAGTTAATAATACGGTTAAGAAAGATGAGATCGGGTTCTATCTCGCTTCTCTTTCTTATAAAACCATCGTATATAAAGGCCAGCTTACCAGCGGACAGGTTCGCGGATACTTCACCGATCTCAGCAATAAGAGAATGGTGAGCGCATTCGGTCTCGTTCACTCCCGCTTTGCAACAAACACCTTCCCTTCATGGAAACTCGCTCAGCCATTCCGCTATATCGCGCACAATGGTGAGATCAATACATTGCAGGGCAACCTGAACTGGCTGAAAACAAGTGAAAAGAATTTCACTTCACCTTACTTTACCAAAGAAGAAATGGACATGCTGCTGCCCGTTGTTACCAACGGACAATCAGATAGCGCATGCCTTGACAATATCATCGAACTGCTCACCATGACGGGCCGCTCACTGCCGCACGTGATGATGATGCTCATCCCTGAAGCATGGGATGGCAACGAGCAGATGGATCCTGTAAAGAAAGCGTTCTATGAATTCCACTCCGCTTTCATGGAGCCATGGGATGGCCCGGCTTCTATTTCATTCACTGATGGGAAGATCATCGGCGCCACACTTGATCGTAATGGCCTTCGCCCTTCACGTTATTGTGTAACATCGGATGACCGTGTGATCATGGCTTCTGAAACTGGCGTTCTTCCTGTTCATCCATCTTTGATCAAAGAAAAAGGAAGGCTGCAACCGGGTAAGATGTTTGTGGTAGATATGGAAGCCGGCAAGATCATCAGTGATGAAGAATTGAAAGCGCAGATCTGTTCCCAAAAACCTTATGCGGAATGGCTGAACAAATACAAGATCCGCCTGGAAGAATTACCGGAGCCAAGGATCATGTTCACACACCTTGAATCTGACCAGATCTTCAAATACCAGAAAGCATTTGGTTATAGCACAGAGGATCTCGATAATATCATTGCACCAATGGCGCTCGAAGGAAAAGAGCCGATCGGTTCAATGGGCACAGATACCCCACTGGCAGTATTAAGCGATCAGCCGCAGCACCTGACCAGTTATTTCAAACAACTCTTCGCACAGGTGACCAATCCTCCGATCGATCCGATCAGGGAAAGACTCGTGATGTCATTAGCAAGCTTCGCCGGTAATAACGGAAACCTGCTGATCGAGGATCCATTGACCTGTCATAGTGTAGCGCTGAAACAACCCATACTTACCAATCACGAACTGGAAAAGATCAGAAGTATAGATACAGGCTTATTCCAGGCAAAAACATTGCAATGTTATTTCCGTGCAAACGGAAAAGACGGCGCGCTGAAAGCGGCGCTGGACCGGATCTGCCGCTACGCGGTAGATGCCGTGGAAGATGGATTTAAAGTGCTTGTATTACAGGATCGCGCGATCGACTCTGACCACGCGCCTATCCCTTCAGTATTGGCAGTAGCAGCTATACATCACCACCTCATCCGTAAAGGACTTCGTGGCCAGGTCGGTGTGATCGTAGAAGCGGGTGATGCATGGGAAGTTCATCACTTTGCCTGCCTGATCGCATTTGGCGCGACGGCGATCAATCCTTATCTCGCACTTTCTTCCATCCGCGATATGAAAGAAAGAGGTAAGCTGCAGACGACATTATCAGATGACGAACTGAAGAAGAATTATATCAAAGCCGTTAATGACGGACTACTGAAAGTATTCTCTAAAATGGGGATCTCCACACTGCAATCATACCAGGGCGCTCAGATCTTTGAGATCCTTGGCTTGAATAAAGAAGTGGTTGATAAATATTTCACCGGCGCTACATCGCGTATTGAAGGCATGGGCCTTGACGAGATCGCGAAGGAAGCACTGGCAAAACATTTCTTTGCCTTCAGTAAAAAAGATATCCCGGTTGACCGTTTGCCCGTTGGCGGCATTTATCAATGGAAAAGAAAAGGTGAATTCCACTTATTCAATCCGCAAACGATCCACCTGCTGCAGTATTCAACACAGCATAACGACTACTCAACGTTTAAAAAATATTCAAAGCTGGTAAATGAACAGGGAGAAAAAGCCTGCACATTGAGAAGCTTATTCCGTTTCAAAAAGATCAGACCTTCTATTTCTATTGAAGAAGTGGAGCCGGCAGAAAACATCTTTAAGCGTTTTGCTACCGGCGCCATGAGCTTTGGATCTATCTCATGGGAAGCACATACTACACTCGCTATTGCCATGAACCGCATCGGTGCAAAAAGCAATACGGGTGAAGGAGGTGAAGATGAAAGAAGATATGAGCCATTGCCGAATGGTGATTCCATGCGGAGCTCCATTAAACAGGTAGCGTCCGCGCGTTTTGGTGTAACAAGTTTGTATCTCACCGAAGCAGATGAACTGCAGATCAAAATGGCGCAAGGTGCGAAACCTGGTGAAGGTGGTCAGCTTCCCGGACATAAAGTGGATGAATGGATCGGTAAAACAAGACACTCTACTCCGGGAGTGGGTCTGATCTCTCCTCCTCCACACCATGATATCTATTCCATCGAGGATCTCGCGCAATTGATCTTTGACCTGAAGAATGCTAACCGCGCCGCAAGGATCAGCGTGAAGCTGGTAAGTAAAGCCGGTGTTGGAACGATCGCAACGGGTGTAACAAAAGCAAAAGCAGATGTAGTTCTGATCGCAGGTTTTGACGGAGGCACCGGTGCATCGCCAGTGTCCTCGATCAAACATGCTGGTCTTCCATGGGAGCTTGGTCTTGCCGAAACACATCAGACACTCGTTAAAAATAAACTCCGCAGCCGTGTAACAGTTCAGGCAGATGGCCAGATGAAAACAGGCCGCGATATTGCTATCGCTGCACTGCTTGGTGCAGAAGAATGGGGCATCGCTACAGCAGCGTTGGTGGTGGAAGGATGTATCCTGATGCGGAAATGCCATCTCAATACATGTCCTGTCGGCGTGGCAACACAAGACCCCGATCTGCGCAAACGCTTTACCGGCGCAGCGGATCATGTAGTGAACTTCTTCCGCTTTATGGTGCAGGAACTGCGCGAGATCATGGCAGAACTTGGTTACAGAACAGTCAATGAGATGATCGGCCAGGTTGAGAACCTTGAAGTGCGTGACAACATCACTCACTGGAAATATAGAAAGCTTGATCTTTCCCCGATCCTTTATAAAGAACCTGCGTCCGAGTACACGGGCTTATACAAAAGCGAAGAACAGGATCATGGATTGGAGAATATCCTTGACTGGAAATTACTGGAAGCAGCAAAACCAGCACTGGAGAATAAAACGAAAGTACGCGGAGCCTTCCCGATCATCAACACAGACCGGACAGCAGGAACAGTTCTTTCCAATGAGATCACCAAGAAATACAAAGCAGCCGGACTACCGGAGAATACAATTCATTTTAAATTCAACGGCACGGCGGGTCAGAGCTTTGGCGCCTTCAATACAAAAGGCATGACGCTGGAATTAGAAGGCGATGCAAATGACTATTTCGGAAAAGGATTGAGCGGTGCAAAACTGATTATCTATCCTGCGCGAAATGCATCCTTTGTACCGGAAGAGAATAGCATCATCGGCAACGTGGCCTTTTATGGCGCCACCAGCGGTGAAGCATTTATCCGCGGCAAAGCCGGCGAACGCTTCTGCGTTCGTAACTCAGGCGCACAGGTTGTAGTGGAAGGCATCGGTGATCATGGTTGCGAATATATGACAGGAGGATTGGTTGTAATTCTTGGTGACACCGGAAGAAACTTTGCAGCAGGTATGAGCGGAGGTATCGCTTATGTGTATGATGTAAAAGGTAAGTTCAAAGAGAACTGCAATCTGGAAATGGTTGATCTGGATACTTGCGAGCTGGAAGACAAGAACGAACTGTTCACCCTCATCCAGAAGCATCTTGAATACACAGACAGTACTGTTGCGAAATTCATCTTACAGGATCTGGATAACCAACTCCAGCATTTTGTAAAAGTGTTCCCGAAGGATTACAAAAAGGTGGTGTTGCAAAAGCGGGCAAATGCTCTGGAAGTAAAAAGTCAAAAGTAAAAATTAAAAAAGCTCATGCGAGAAGGGAAAGTCAAAACATAAAGGTCATTTTTTTACTTTTTACTTTTGACTTTTTACTTCATCAGCAGCTTCAAATAAAAGCCTCTATAAATGGGTAAACCAACAGGATTCAAAGAATTTACCAGGGAAACACCAGGTAAAGTGCCGGTGCAGGAAAGGCTGCATAACTATAAGGAATTCGTAGAGAAGTTCAGCGAGCAGAAGCTTAACGAACAATCTGCGCGCTGCATGAACTGTGGCGTTCCATTCTGCCATAGCGGTTGTCCGCTGGGTAATGTGATTCCGGAGTTCAATGATGCTGTATACAGAAAAGATTTTGAGGAAGCGTATGACATCCTCACCTCTACCAATAACTTTCCGGAGTTCACGGGTCGTATCTGCCCTGCTCCCTGTGAGTCGGCCTGCGTGCTTGGCATTAACCAACCACCAGTGGCGATCGAAGAGATAGAAAAGCATATCATCGAGATCGCATTCGATAAAGGTTTTGTAAAACCAAGAAAACCGAATCTCCGCTCAGGTAAAAAAGTTGCCGTGATCGGCTCCGGTCCTGCAGGGCTTGCAGCAGCTGCGCAGTTGAACTATGCAGGCCATAGCGTCACCGTTTTTGAACGTGATGATAAGCCAGGCGGTCTGCTTCAATATGGTATTCCTGATTTCAAACTGGAAAAATGGGTGGTAGAAAGAAGGATCAAGGTAATGGAAGAAGAAGGTGTCGTGTTCCAATGCCATGCAAACGTGGGCGTGAATGTTCAGATCAACGATCTGTTGCGTGAATACAACGCGATCGTGCTGGCATGTGGATCGACTGTTCCCCGCAATCTTCCTATTCCCGGCAGAGAACTGAAAGGCGTTTACTTTGCCATGCAATTCCTGAAACAGCAGAATAAACGTAATGCGGGAAAGGATCCGCTGGCGTTCGGCAATATCGAAAGCAATATTCTGCATGAAGAAGTATTAGCTACGGGAAAGAATGTGATCGTGATCGGTGGCGGTGATACGGGATCTGATTGTGTGGGAACTTCCAACCGTCATCGCGCAAATTCTGTAACGCAATTTGAATTATTACCCAAGCCTCCAGCTGACCGCACAACGCTGATGCCCTGGCCAACATACCCGATGGTCCTCAAAACAACTTCATCGCATGAAGAAGGCTGCGAAAGACACTGGGCGGTTGCCACCAAAGAATTTGTTGGCGACGGTAATGGAAACCTGAAAGCATTGAAAGTTGTCGACCTGGAATGGAAAGCATCTGCCGATGGCCGGCCCGCTCAAATGACAGAAGTACCGGGCAGTGAAAGAGAGATGCCTTGCGAATTGGCACTTCTTGCAATGGGATTTGTGCACACACAACATGAAGGTTTGCTGAACCTTCTCGAAATTGAAAAAGATGAGCGCGGCAATATCAAAGCAACCGAGAAAAGCTACCAGACAAGCCTGCCAAAGATCTTCACTGCGGGTGACGCGCGCCGTGGACAATCATTGGTGGTGTGGGCGATCAGTGAAGGACGTGAGTGTGCAAGAAAAGTAGACGAGTTCCTGAACGGTGGCGCCTCATTGCTGGAAACAAAAGATTCTATCCTGCAGGTTGCATCACTATAATTAATAAGAAGATCTTATTTCAGGCCGGGAGCAAAATTGCTTCCGGCTTTTTATTTACCGGAAACTGGTTAGCACAAAAATGCCTCACCGCCCGGGAACACTGGCCCGCAATCGTCGGTAATGTTTAGTCTCCTGACTAAACATCGGCTTCGCCGGAAGCCGTCTGCTTTCCATTGTGA
The DNA here is from genome assembly GCA_003243445.1 of Citrobacter freundii. Lineage (GTDB taxonomy): Bacteria > Bacteroidota > Bacteroidia > Chitinophagales > Chitinophagaceae > Terrimonas_A. The sequence goes on along the minus strand of QFQQ01000043.1, from coordinate 39,702 downwards.
TGATGCAGCATTCAATCCACCTTTATCGAAAACGATCAGATCCAGGCTCGCTGACAAACCGATCATGAAATATTCCGCTGTCATCGGAAGAATGCGGCCGGACAGCTTCTGTCAAAGCCGATGAGTAGCCCGGAGCCTGATCATCATCCTTCATAATGCCGAAGTGTTCATTTTTATGTTACAGAAACGACAGCAATCGATCATGTGCTGCTCAAACAACCACTGACACGATTGAAAATATCAAATTTCAGCGTTCCACATTTTTTAGTGAATTAAGCACCTCTGATGGTTTTCCTTGCAAACCATGAACAGCAAAGATCAACTTAAAACCACTGTTAAGTAATTCATATTGAGCCTCTTCTTCACTCAATTTCTTTTCCGGCCGAAATTCTTTCAATAGTGTACCAAGAACACCTTACATACATATATTTAAATATAATAATAAATGTGTTTTATTAGTTGAATTCACATTTTTTAAACATTAATTCAAATATTTTTCACATTAAAGACAATTGTGCTAAAAATGCTCTAATTTAGAATTAATGATTGCTGCATGAACTTTTTATTTAATATTTAAACCCCCACTTTACTGATTATGAGCAAAACTACCGTGAAACAAGTGGCTCCCTTTCTTGTCCTGCTGATCGTTGCGGTCGCAGCCATTTTTGTGAGCCCTGCAGCATCTTTCGATCCCGCCTCCGTTACGGGCGCAGATGGTGCCCCTAAGTACACTTACAACAGCGGAGACATCGCATGGATGCTCGTTTCCTGCGCCTTCGTATTTCTCATGACTCCGGCTCTGGCATTCTTCTACGGCGGCATGGTTGGACGTAAAAACGTTCTTTCAACCATGATCAAAAGCACCGTTTCTGCAGGAATTATTTCTGTATTGTGGATCGTAGTGCAATTCAGCCTTTGCTTTGGTAAATCCATCAATGGTCTGATCGGAGATCCCCGCACCTTCTTTTTCTTTAAGGATGTAATGAACGGCGAGCCCTGGAGCCTGGCAGCAACCATTCCGCTCCCATTGTTCGCGTTCTTCCAGCTGATGTTTGCAATCATCACTCCGGGCCTGGTAGTAGGCGCCGTTGCTGAACGTATCCGTTTCAGCTCTTACACGCTCTTTATCGTATTGTTTGGTATCCTTGTTTATGCTCCTCTCTGCCACATGGCATGGCATCCGGAAGGTTTGATGTTCGGTTGGGGCGTACAGGATTTTGCCGGCGGTACTGTTGTGCATATTTCCGCGGGTATGGCTGCTCTCGCCGGTGCGCTGGTGCTGAAACCACGCAAAAACCCAAGCGCTGCCGCTCCTGCAAACATTCCTTATGTATTGATCGGCACTGGCCTTCTCTGGTTCGGCTGGTTCGGTTTCAACGCCGGTAGCGCCGTTGGTGCAAGTTCACTGGGTGTGTATGCGTTCGCTACCACCAATACTGCTGCTGCGGCCGCAGGTCTTTCCTGGATGTTCTGGGATGTGATCCGCGGAAAAAAACCTTCTGTACTCGGTTTCTGTATCGGTGCGGTGGTTGGTCTTGTTGCCATCACGCCTGCTGCTGGTTTTGTAGGCGTTCCGCAAGCGCTTTTCATCGGCTTCATCGCTGCGATCATCTCTAATATCGTTGCTGAATTCCTCAAACACAAAACGAAATACGACGATCCCCTGGATGTATTTGCCTGCCACGGTGTAGGCGGTATTACAGGTATGCTCCTTACTGGTGTGTTCAGCACCGTTAAACCGGGCGAGACTGCCTTGTTCCCATCTCAATTCCCTATTCAGCTGGTTGGTATGCTGGTTGCGGTAAGCTATAGCTTTATCGTTTCCTTCATCATCTTCAAAGTGATCAACCTGGTACTGCCAATGCGCGTGACTCAGGAAGAAGAAGAAGAAGGTCTTGATGCATCCCAGCACAACGAAAAATATGTTCAGGGAACATTACTGGTACACAACAACGGCGTATTCGAAGAAAAAACTGTAGCGGAATAACTGTTGCCGGTTGTCCGTTCACCGTTGTCCGTTCACATTTACTAATTGAAATTCTCCGTATAAAAATAGATCCGTTGATCGTTGTCCGGTTTCAAAAGCCGGACAACGTCCAACGGACAACGGACAACTCATGTTAATCCCTACCCTCTTTAGTCTCTCTAACCATTAACCATAGAAAAAGGCACAGAGTATATGGTATAAACTTCTCGCAAAAGTTTATACCTACTGTGCCCTTTCCTTAACATCTAAAAATGTAATACAATGTTACAAAAAAATAGCTTTTTGCTGTTAATGACAGCCTGTGCGTGCACAAATATTCTTGCGCAAGACTCAACGGCAAAAGAAAATCCGCTGAAAATCTCCGGTTCTGTTGACGCTTACTACAGATTTAATTTCGACAATACGCCCAACGGCGGCCTTGGATACAACAGTCTGACCAGCTTTACCAACTCTCAAAATACTTTTCAACTCGGCATGGCTTCTGTAAAAGCAAGCTATTCCACCGAAAAAGGTGGCGTTGTCGCTGACCTCGGTTTCGGAAAAAGAGCTGAAGAGTTCTCTTATGCTGATGACAAGACCCTACAGGTTATCAAACAAGCTTATGTATACTGGAAACCTTCTGAGAAAGTAACGCTCTCCCTCGGTAAATGGGGCACACATATCGGATACGAAGTACTTGATCCGCAGGTAAACCGTAACTATAGTATGTCTTACATGTTCTCCTATGGACCATTCTCCCATACCGGCGTAAAAGCTGATTTTGCGCTAAACAATGGCAATGGCATCATGATCGGCATCGCCAATCCGACTGATGTTACTTCGCCGGATTGGGCAAGTACAAAAGTGCTAAATGCACAGTACAGCCACGTTGGTGAGAAATTCTCCATCTTCGCCAACTACTCCGGATGGTTTGGCGCTAAATCAACACCGAATGCCGTTAGCGTAAACCAGGTTGGCATCACTGCTTCCGCAAAAGTGTCCGACAAATTTGGTATCGGCTATGATGGTACGATCCAGTTGCTGAAAAATGATGTAAAAGATGGTACTGACAAATGGTGGGGTTCTGCACTCTACCTGAACCTCGATCCTACACCAGCACTCGGATTCACCCTGCGTACAGAGTATTTCGCTGATGAAAAAGATGCAGTGAAAGTAGGCGCAAACATCCTCCAGACTACATTATCTGCTCAATACAAATCAGGCAACTTTACACTGATCCCTGAATTCCGTTTTGACAGTGCATCGCAACCGGTATTCAGCAAAAGCGATGATGTGACAGGGAAGAAAAGTACAGCGACGTTCCTGATTGCTGGGGTGTTCGCGTTCTAATACGCGGATTTTATTCGCGGATAACGCGAATTAGCTAACCATAGAAGAAGGGGCATTATTGAATCGATAAATAATGCCCCTTCTTACTTAATCATTGACTAGCCTGATTCGTAACAACATGAATTGGTCTATATAAGAGAAGGGTTATTATTTATTTTTCTGATAAATAATAACCCTTTTCTTAATACACTAATTCGCGAAATCAGCGAAACAAATTCGCGTAATCCTAAGCAGAATTCCTTCCCGCATTAATAATCCCAAACGAACAACGCATCACCAACTTCTCATACACTTCCTTCATTGGTGCCTGTATCAGTTGTTCTTCAAACTCCCGCACTTTTGTTAAGGCGTATTGCTGGATCGTCAGCAGCGGTAATACAATGCGTTCGCGCATTTGAATAGACAGCTGATCGATCGGATAGTCGGCCATCAGTTCTGTGTGACCGGACAGCTTTGCGAGATATTGACGCGTCAGATCGAATTCGTTGTAGATCTTCTGCCAGATCTCACCATATTGTTTGTGCGAGCTGAGATAAGATGTTAACGGAAAGAACGATTTCATCATCGCCATCTCGCAGTTATCGATAAGCGTCTTGAAGAATAAGGAATCCTTGTATAGCTGTTGAGCGGCACCTAATCTTCCGCTTTCTTCCAGCTTCTTCAAACCTGAACCAACACCGTAGAAACCTGTCACGTTCTGCTTCAGCTGACTCCATGAACCTGCGAAAGGAATGGCGCGAAGATCTTTCAATGAAATCCCCGAGCCTTTACCACGCTTTGCCGGACGGCTACCAATATTTGTTTCGCTGTAATATTTCAACGGGCTTGCGTGCAGCAAATAGTCTGCGAGATAAGGATGATCTCTCAGTTCTTTGTACGCTTCATATCCATATTCAGAGAGCTCCTGCAGAAGGTTCTCTTCTCTTTCGTTCAGCGTGAAATATTTTGTCGGGAACAGATCATTTGAAATACCTGCGTTCAGCAACTGCTCGATATTATATTGCGCAGCATCAATAATACCGAAATTGGAACTCACGGTTTGACCCTGTATCGTAAGTTGTATTTCTTTATTGGAAATATTCTGTCCCATTGACGCATAGAACTTATGCGTTTTACCACCACCACGTGAAGGGGGACCGCCACGGCCGTCGAAGAAGATCACATCCACCTTATATTCCCGTGAAATAGCAGTGAGCTGTTCTTTGGCCTTATAAATGCTCCAGTTTGCCATGAGGTACCCGCCGTCTTTTGTTCCATCAGAGAAGCCGAGCATGATGGTCTGACGGTTGTTTCTTCTTTCCAGGTGTGCACGGTAAGCGGGATCTGTGTACAGGGTTTTCATGATATCCGCGGCTTCCTTCAGATCACCGATCGTTTCAAACAGCGGTACGATATCGATATTCATTTCTTCCTTCTTCCATCCTCCGAGCAGGAAGAGACCATATACTTCCATTGCATTCAATGCACTGTTGCACTGGCTGATGATATAGCGGTTACATCCTTCCGGACCATTGAACTGCTGAATGGTCTTCACCGCTTTCACAGATTTCAGTGTATCCTGGTAAAGAGGTTCCTGCAACTGAGCTGGATCTGCGGTTGTTTCAATAGAAGAAAGATATTTGATCTTCTCCTCGTCGGACATGTTTGAATAACCCGCATCAATAGTACCGGCATTTGCCAGCGCATCCAATACTTTACCGTGTATCGAGCTTTCCTGTCTCACATCCAGCGAGGCAAAATGGAAACCGAAGATCCTTACCTTATTGATCAGGTTATCGACTTTATAAAGGAACAGGCCATTGTGCTGGTAGATGATGATCTCGCGGATCTCTTCCAGCGTTTTGATCACATCTTCACTGGTAAGTTTTGTTTTCAAACCGGGAATAAAAAGGTTTGTATATAACCTGTTCTCCAGCTCTGTGAGTTTTGTATCCACTCCATCAAATGTAAGACGGCGCTTGAGCCTGCGCACATCCAGATAATAACATTTGATGATCGCTCCACGCAATGCATCTGCCACCTGCAGGGTTGTTTCGCTTGTAACAAACGGATTACCGTCCCTGTCGCCACCCGGCCAGAAGCCCATGCGCACGATCGGATTGTCCTTGCTCACCGCATCCTGGAATTGATTGCGTATAGCGGAAACGATCTTGCCTGCTGCGGCATAAAAGACATTCTCCAGGTACCAGATCAGGCTCACGGCCTCATCATACGGCGTCGGCTTTTGCTTTTTGAAGAACGGTGTTCTTCCCAGTTGCTGGAGATACGTATTGATGAGGATGGAATTATTATCGCTCAGCGCTCTCGACAGGTCATTGATAATTCCGAGCACGGATCCCGGGTAGAACTGTGTAGGGTGCGCCGTCAATACAAGACGGACGGAGAAATCTTCCAGCTTTGAAGCAAGCTCTTTTTCCTTGTTATCCTGCAATACTTCTGATTCCAGGTGTTTCAGCGTCCCTACCCCATTCAGATCATGCACTTCGCGGAAAGCGGCGTCTTCCAATGCATCAAACAACACCACCTGGCGTTCTACATACTGTACAAAGCGGAAAAGCAGGTCAGTTCTTTCCTTTTCATTGTTGTAAGAAGTATGCTTTGCAAAAAACTCCTCAATGATATTGATCGGGCTTTGATTCTTCTTATATCCTTCCTCGCAGTTATTCGAAAGCAGCGACAAAAGGATCCCGGTCTTTTCTATCCGGTGAAAAGGCAGTGAAGTGAACAGGCTATTGTACAATTGAAACCGTATGCCTACTTCATTCCTGAATTGCTGTAAGTTTCTGTTGTTTTGTTGGTTCATGGTTGTCGATGATTGAGACTGTTCTACAGTCGACCGATATTCGATGTTAGATGGTCGATGGTCGTATGCTAAACTCCGATGAGAAACGAGGATTCTGATATTGGGAACCCCCACCATCGACCATCTAACATCGAACATCGAGCCGGATTCAAGTATTTATCAAACCTAAAAAAAATGCCCCGAACTCAAACCGAGCGCGGGGCATTTTATACGTTGGAAGAAAAAATTATTCTGCTGCTTTCTCTTCTGTGGTAGTGGTTTCCTCCGCTTTCGCCTCGGTTTTCTTGGCTGTGCTACGGCTACGACGCGTCTTCTTAGCGCCTTCCTTCGCTTCGCCCTTACCCTTACCATAAATTTCGTTGAAGTCAACCAGCTCGATCAAAGCAGTTTCAGCATTATCACCAGGACGTGCGCCCAGTTTAATAATACGTGTATAACCGCCAGGACGGCCGGCAACTTTTTCAGCAACAGCACCAAACAGTTCTTTGATAGCTTCTTTGTCCTGCAAATAGCTGAATACGATACGACGCTGGTGCGTTGTATTTTCTTTCGCTTTTGTGATCAGGGGCTCAGCATACACACGCAGTGCTTTCGCCTTAGCGAGTGTAGTGACGATACGCTTGTGCGTGATCAGCTGAATAGTAAGATTAGCCAGCAGGGCGTCCCTGTGTGCTTTCTTACGGCCTAAATTTTTTACTTTGTCTCCGTGACGCATGACTTTGAGTTTTACCGGCTGTACCGTGTCAGGAATTACAGCCTACGTTATGAAAAAAGTTTACAAGTTTTAAGGTTTAATAGTTTAAAAGTTTTCTGTTCGCAGTGAACTATTAAACTTCTAAACTATTAAACTTTTGAACTTAACTACAGTTCGTCTTTATCTACTCCGAGTTTCGCCAGGTCCATACCGAAACCAAGGCCGCGCTCAGTGAGCACCTGCTCGATCTCAGCCAGGGATTTCTGACCGAAGTTGCGGAACTTCATCAGGTCTTCCTGCTCGTACTGAACCAGCTCACTGAGTGAGTTGATCTTAGCGGCTTTCAGACAGTTGAAGGCGCGGACAGAGAGGTCGAGATCTTCCAGCGGAGTTTTGAGCACTTTGCGCAGTTGCAGTGTTTGCTCGTCCACCAGGTCTTCTTTCTTCTCTTCTTTGTTATCGAAAGTGATGTTTTCGTCAGTGATGATCATCAGGTGCTGGATCAGGATCCTTGAAGCCTGTTTAACGGCTTCTTCAGGATGGATCGTACCATCTGTAGATACTTCCATGATCAGTTTTTCGAAGTCGGTGCGTTGTTCCACACGCGTGTTCTCGATCGTGTATTTCACGTTCTTGATCGGAGTGTAGATCGCATCGATTGGAATGTAACCGATCGGAGCATCTTTTGGTTTGTTTTCTTCAGCAGGAACATAACCGCGGCCTTTACCGATCGTCAGTTCGATATCCATTTTCGCAGAAGAATCCAGTGTACAGATCAACAGATCAGGGTTCATGATCTGGAAAGAATGCGTTCCTTCACCGATCATACCAGCTGTGAATTCTGTTTTATTTTTCAGTGACAGGAGAATTTTCTCGTTTGCCACTTCATGATCAACGATCTTTTTGAAGCGAACCTGTTTCAGGTTCAGGAAAATTTCCACCACGTCTTCGCTAACACCTTTCATGGTTGCGAATTCGTGCTCCACACCTTCGATCTTCACACCAATGATTGCATAACCTTCGAGTGAGCTCAGCAGCACACGACGGAGAGCATTACCGATCGTAACACCATAGCCAGGCTCCAATGGACGAAACTCAAACTGAGCTTCGAAATCAGTCGCCTTTTGCAGAATGATCTTATCCGGTTTTTGGAAATTTAAAATGGCCATATTTTGTTTAAAGTTTTAAAATGGTAATCGTAAGAAATCAAAATTAAAAAGTAACCCCGCTTATCGAAAGAAGCTGTCCTCAACAGTTAAGCGGGGTAATTTTTACTTTTTACTTATTTCTTACTTGGAGTACAATTCAACAATCAACTGCTCCTTAATGTTCTCAGGAACGCTTTCCCTTTCAGGGTAAGTGATGAAAGTACCTTTGAATTCAGTCTCGTTCCAATCGAGCCAGCTGAATTTTGGGTTTTTGGCACGAACAACAGAAGTGATAGATGAGTTTGCTTTGCTGCCTTCTTTGATGGTAATAACATCACCAGCTTTCAGCTGGAAAGAAGGAACATTCACAACTTCACCGTTTACTTCAATGTGTTTGTGGCTAACCAGCTGACGGGCAGCAGGACGGCTTGGAGCGATACCCATACGGAAAACCGTATTATCCAAACGTGCTTCCAGGAGTTTGATCAGGTTTTCACCTGTTACACCTTTACGGCGGGAAGCTTCGTCGAACGTCTTACGGAATTGTTTTTCGAGGATTCCATAAGTGTATTTCGCCTTTTGTTTTTCACGCAGCTGAAGAGCGTACTCTCCTAACGTTTTACGTTTGCGTTTTTCACCGTGCTGACCGGGAGGGTTGCTGTTTTTACCCAACCATTTACCATTTCCTAAAATAGGCTCACCGAAGATGCGGGAGATTTTGGTCTTTGGACCATTGTAACGTGCCATAATTGTACTTTCATTAAGCTTTTTTAGAGTGCGGCGCGTCGATCGTTAAAAAGCCTTAAAAAAATTAATCGGGCGCCCTTTTAATAAATGAAAGTCATGCGTGTCAGAAACAACGCACAACTGGCGTTGTACTTAGTCTCGGACTAAGTACTGAAAATAACAAGTTGAACGTAGCCCGGAGGCTACGTTCAACATATATGTTAAACTCTTCTTTTCTTTGGAGGACGGCATCCGTTGTGTGGCAGCGGAGTTACGTCTTTGATCATCACGATCTCAACACCGCTCTGAGAAAGAGAACGGATTGCACCTTCACGACCAGCGCCCGGACCTTTCACATAAACGTCTACTCTTTTCAGACCAGCGTCCAGTGCAGCTTTAGCCGCGTCTGCAGCTGCCATTTGCGCTGCATAAGGAGTGTTCTTTTTAGAACCTTTGAAACCCATTTTACCAGCACTGCTCCAGGAGATGACCTGGCCTGTTTTGTTGGTAAGGGAGATGATGATGTTGTTGAAAGTGGCGGAGATGTGTGCATCACCATAGGCGTCAACCTTTACCACTCTTTTCTTTGCAGGCGCTTTACCACTCTGCTGTTGTGCTTTTGCCATGTTCTGAGGTAATCTTTAATTTTTTTCAATGTCATCCCGGACTTGATCCGGGAGTTGAACCATTTCTCCTGCCGGCTTACGCAATCTAAAATGATTCAATGTTATAAGCCTGGTATATAAGTCAAAATTCAAAAGTAAAAAGTAAAAATATCTTCCATCAGAGAGGCAAGGACCTCACATCAGGGTAATATTTTTAATTTTTACTTTTGACTTTTGACTTAGAATTATTTCTTAGTCGCTTTCTTCTTACCCGCAACCGTCTTACGTTTTCCTTTCCGTGTACGGCTATTGGTTTTAGTACGCTGACCACGAACCGGGAGACCTTTCCTGTGACGGAGGCCACGGTAGCAGGCGATATCAAGCAAACGCTTGATGCTCATCTGTACTTCAGAACGCAGCTGACCTTCAACCTTCAGCTCATCCGTGATGGTAGTACGGATAGCGTTCAGGTCTTCGTCATTCCACTCATGTACTTTCTTGCTGCGATCAATATTGTTCTTGTCAAGAATGTACTTGGCGGTAGAAGGGCCGATACCATAGATATAGGTCAGTCCTATTTCGCCTCTTTTGTTTTTTGGTAAGTCAACACCGGCAATACGTGCCATATTTCTCTACTATTTATTGTTTGTTATTAACTGATTAGTCCATCAACGCTGCTTCTTGCGGACTCCGTCCGCAGTAGCTTCAGCGAAGGCGGATTACCCCTGACGCTGCTTGAAGCGAGGGTTCTTTTTGTTGATCACATACAGTTTGCCCTTACGACGTACGATCTTGCAATCTGCACTTCTTTTTTTGATGGATGCTCTAACTTTCATGACGAATCACTTTTATATTTCTAAATGTCCTGAGATTCGCCTGAACGCTCCTCTCATGAATCAGTTTATTTGTACCTGAAATTGATCCTGCCCCTTGTCAAATCATACGGAGACAACTCCACCCCCACTTTATCACCCGGCAGGATCCGGATGTAGTGCATCCGCATCTTTCCCGAGATGGTCGCCAGTATTTCGTGTCCATTTTCCAGCTTCACCCTGAACATCGCGTTTGACAGCGCCTCCAGAATGATACCATCTTGTTTAATAAGGGGTTGTTTCGACATACTATTTTTAGGGGTGCAAAGATAGGAGTATATACCGTAAAAAAGAAATTCAGCTCCCAGTTTTTCCCCGGAACTCGCGAAGTTAGGCGTTTTCAGGGTCAAAAACAAACGGAGAGAGAGGAAGGATGTTCGATGGCCGATGGCCGATGATCGGCCTTTCGAGTGGGTAATATATTGACAATCATGGAAAAATAAAAAACCCTCTGCAGTCAGATCAGGTAGCTGATCGCAGAGGATCAAGAAATTATTTTTAGCGAAGGCTGACCAAAAACAGACCTGTTCATCGATCATCGGACATCGATCATCTAACATCGGTGCCTCCCTTCAGCCATCGCCTTCCTAAGCCAACTCCAATGGCACTTTCGTCATGTCCAGGTGCAGGTTCTGCAACTGGTGGACTCCGAGCGGAACATTAAAGTGCCGCCGGTCTTCCCGCCACCACATGTCCACATGCGAAAAATCGCCCGCCCGCGGCGTTACCAGCCGGAACGAATCTTTTTTGTACTTCACGCCACCATCTACCGCCTCCCGCGTAAAACCCAGTCGTGTCAGTTGCGCCTCATCCAGCGGAATCGCGTTCATTTCCTGGGGGCTGTACCAGAATTCCTGGATGCCATTGTTCACCAGGGCCTGGTGGTCCTCATGGCTGATCCTGACTACTATTCCTTCCCTCTCTATCCCTTCGTCGTTGATGGAGATAACATCTCCCGGTTTAAGGTCATTTAATTTGAGCATGGCGATATCGTTTTTAGTTGTATGAATATAACGAAAAAGAACCATAAGCGTGCCAAGCCTTTGCCTGCGGTAGAAGGTTTGAGAGGTTTGAAACGTTTGAGAGGTTTGGGAGGTTAGTGGACATCTTGAGCCACTCCCGCGGCAGGTAGGCGACAGCCGGCCAAAAGGTCCGCATTCGTAGTTGCTGGCTACATACCTGTTTCCGGTAAGAACCCTTTAACGTCACGTGCCCAGATCAACGTCCGCGGTAAAGTTCAATGTCATCCCGGGCGTCTGACGACGGAGTATAACAAGACAAATCGACGCAGACCCGGGACAGACGACCTCCCCTCAAAGACATTTATGCCGGGCCAATTATTGTCCACTATCGACCTTACAGCATATAAGACCCGGCATCCCGTGATCAGGAACTCATTTTTCAAATACGGGATGCCGGATCAATAGTCATTAAACTTGTTGGTCTTTAAAAGTTGGTCCGGCATAAGGTCACCTGGGGAGGGGGGACTCGTCCCGGGTCTGCGTCGATTTGTCTTGTTATACTCCGTCGTCAGACGCCCGGGATGACATTGAAGGTTCTTATTGAAGTTTAGAGGAGTCTTGTTGTTCATAGTCGCATCAAACAGAAGCCTCGTAAGTACCGTGAAAACCAATGATCAGATTTGATTGTGTATCGTACATTAAGAAGCCTGAGCTAATTCTGCAAGAGGCTGCGATAAGCTACCATCCTCCTCCATTATACCGGCGGTAACAAGCGATTCCCTGGCCTCTTCCTTTGTAAAGGATTGCTTCAGTTGTTCCTCTGCGAGGTCAATTAATCGCTGTATATCTTTTTCGCTCATAACATAAAAGTATTTTTTATTTAAAATAAACCTGGCAGACAAGTTTTATTTGGATCTTCAGATACATTGCAATATTCAAATAAGAAACGTCAATACCTGATTCTTTATACTTCTATTGCTTTTATTCCGCCGTTTACACCGACATTTTACTCCGGCATAATCACAAAGGCCAAGAAGTCGAACCTACTTAATTATTTATTTTCCAATCACATAGCATCAACTCAACTTAATATCTACACCGACATTTACACCGACACAATTATTCAATTCTCATTCTCACAATCCTATAAATTCCATCCTTGTCACTGCCTTCACGCACTACAATGCCTCGCTTTTTCAAAATCGCAATATTCCGTTCCACTGTTCGCGGATCAATATTCATTTGCCGCGCAACTTCTCGTGCAGTTATTTTTGAATTTGCATTCAAAATCTCGATTAGTCTGATTTGCATAGCGCTTAACACCTGCAGCAATGATGACATCCATTCACTCCAACCAATAGGCCGGAAAAAAGTCACAGTAAACATTCCCTCCAGTGCATAACAAGGTGGTGGCAATTCCGCCTCCCTCATCGCATCATTCATCCGCCTGATCCCCGATCCCACTTTCTCCACCAACCTGATCCTTTGCAATAACCCAAATATCAACGGATTTCTCGACTGGCTTTTCTGACCAAACTGCGCCCGTTCAATACTGTCCACCAGCCCGCCCGGGTTACTGATCTCAACCCGATCATCGTAGATCTCTACCATGATCGTTGCCCCCGGATCCGAATAATCCCGGTGCGCCAACGCGTTCACCAGTGCTTCCCGCAATGCCACCAACGGTATCTCCAATTCTTCAATCCTGGGACCAGCATCATTGATATGATAGGTAAGATTCAGCTTTTGCTGCAGATACAACAATGCCTCCTGGTACTGATGATACAAATTCCCTGACACCGTTTTATCATCCAGTATATGCACTTTACTGGTGCCTTTAAAAAGAAGACATCTTGTCACCGCATGTGGAAAGACACGCTGCGGATCATTTCCAAAGAAAAGCACGCCTGCACTTTTGAAAAAACGATCCTCTGTAATGAGTTGCAAATTCTCCTGCAGAACTGACGTCGGTAAAGCTGTACTGATGCTCGCAATGCTTATAAATTCATTGAAGAAGATTTCATTGAAATCTCTTTTATATTGAAACCGCTGAACCGGCGTCTCTTCAAACACGATACAGCCTGACCTGAAAAAAAGCTGGCTTATTTTCTCCCTTGAAGTAATTTTTTGCGAGTTTGGCCCGCTTCGAACGTATATACTTCCATTTGTCAGGTATGGTTTGTTTGAACCGGCGGGCACTTTCAAACACAGCACCACTTTACCTTCAATTATCACTTCCTCCTGTTCTATCTTTAATGGCGGTTCGAGGTTGTCCAATATCTGTTGAAGCCACGACCGGTCGCTGTTTGTGAGCTGAATACCTGCTACGTTTCCCTGATCGGTAACGCCGATAAGCACCGTACCTCCCGCAGAATTAGCAAATGCACAAAGCTCATGGGAAAGATCACTTGCCTTTGCGGGAAGGGACTGTTTGAATTCAAGGTTACTTCCTTCACCCTGCGCAATCATCGTTTTAATTTCTTTGGAAGACAACATAGAGTAAAGGATTGTTTTTGAGATTAAAGACTAATACTTCAGTTCATAAAAAAACGAAACCCGATGGCCTGAAATAAATTCAGCGGCCACCGGGAATACTTGTTACAAATTTAAAAATCTTTCAGTGGATAATAAGCATTACTGCCATAAAAGATTGTCAATCGAATACTCTCTATGAAAATCCAAAAGTCTATGCTTCACTCGATGTTGCACAAAATAAATCTCTAGCATTAATAGCAATCGATTTCTACGCCCTCTTCCTGTAATTCAAAATCGCCCACCCATTCAAAAACACCGCAAACCCTGCCATAACCAATAACTGTTTGCTTATATCACCCAATCCGCTCCCCTTCAATATCACCGCTCTCATCACTTCGATAAAATACGTTACCGGGTTGAATTTCGTCAGCCACTGCGCCCACACCGGCATACTGTCAATCGATGTGTAAAGCCCGCCCAGCAGAATAAAGATCATCATGATAAAAAACGAGATCAGCATCGCCTGCTGCTGGTTGGCTGTATATGTAGAGATCAGCAACCCCAATCCCAGCACCGCCAGCAGATATACACCTGCAAAAACATAGATGGTTAAGAAACTTCCTTCAGGCGCGATATGATAGATCATTCTTGCAATGAGCAAACCCAACGACATCACCACCAGTCCCAGCAACCAAAACGGGATCAATTTGCCCAAAATGAAATGATACTTTTTTACCGGCGTCACATTGATCTGTTCGATCGTACCGATCTCTTTCTCCCGTACAATATTCAGAGACGTAAGAAATGCTCCGACCATTGTTACCAGCACCACCAGTATGCCCGGCACCATGAACTTCTTGTAATTCAGGAAAGGATTGAACCAATTGGATGAAGTAATATCGATCGTCAACTCCGGACTGAACCGGGGCATTTGCATCCATTCCGTCCGCACTTCCCTATTGAAATCACGGATGATACTTTGCAGATAGGCGCTCCCCAATCCTGCCTTTGTTCCATTGATCGCATTAGAAGCGATGAATAAGGTTGATTCATTTCTGTCAACCAATTCCCTTTCAAAACGCGCGGGTATTTCAAGAATGATATCGGAGTGATCTTTTTCAACTTCATTCAATGCATGCTGATAAGCTGGTGAATAATCATTCAACCGGAAATATCCGGAAGCAGTGATCTTGTTGATCAACTGCCGGGAATAGGCAGAATGATCGTGATCAACCACACTCAGGCTGATGTTCTTCATTTCGTAATCTGCTGCGAGCGGCAATACCACCAACTGTATCAAAGGCATGGCGAAGATGATCCGGAGGATGGATTTGTCGCGGAAGATCTGGCGGAATTCTTTTTGGAGCAGGAATTTTAAACTTCGCATAGCTTATTTATTTGTAATCTGCGGGAAGGATCCCGCAGATTACGCAGATTTATCTTTACAATTGAGAAGAAACCTTTTGATAGTGTATATCCCGATAATGGTAAGCGCAGATTTCGCAGATTATTATCTATTGCCGGAAACCTATCTGCGTGATCTGCCGAGACAAACAGCAGTGTAACCGATCAACAGAAGCCATTGCCATCTACAGACTGACAGATCTGCGCAATCTGCGGGATAAAAACACTCCTATTCCAAACGCACCTTGAACTTCCGTATACTTAACCCCAGCAATCCTACCGTCATTCCCGCCAGTATCAGTGTCTCCTTCCACACCGCCGCAAACCCAAGCCCCTTTATCATTACATCTTTAACGATCGAATAAAACCAACGCGCCGGCACCAGGTTTGAAATGACCTGCAAAGGCTTCGGCATGTTCTCTATCGGAAACATAAACCCGCTGAGCATCACCGTCGGCAGAAACATCCCCGTCAACGAAATGAACATCGCTGTTTGCTGTGATTCCGTTGAAGCTGAAATAAGCAAGCCCAAAGCAAGAGTGGTAATGATAAAAAGAATGCCTTCGCCGATCAGCAGCAATAAACTTCCCTGTATCGGAACTCCCAATACAAACCTGCTCAACAATAAAATACTGGCAATATTGACCAATGACAACAGCAGATATGGAACCGCTTTCGCCACTATGATCTTCAACGGTTGTAACGGTGACACCAGCATGATCTCCATCGTGCCTGTCTCTTTCTCCTTCACGATCGTCACCGCTGTCATCATCGTGCAGATCAACATCAGCACCATGGCCATTACACCGGGCACAAAACTGTACGCTCCTTTCAATTGTGGATTGTACAGCATGCGCTGCTCGGTTTTGATCATATACGGCAGCTTTCTTTGCTGTGTGATCCGATCCTGGTAATCCAGCAATACCGCACTTGCATAATTCGTCAGCGTAGTTGCCACATTAGGATCGGAGGCATCGGCAATCAATTGTACCTGGCCTTTATTCAGGTGTTGCAGATCCTGGTTGAAATTCTTTGGGAAAACGACCGCCATCTTCATTGTTCCTTTTCTGAACTCTGCTTCGATCTCCCTGTAAGAACGCAGTTGCTTCACCACCTCGAAATAACGGCTGGCATTCAGTTCGCTTGTGATCGCCATGGTGGCCGCATCAGCAGACTGATCAAATACCGCGATCTTTGAGTTCTTTACTTCATTCGTCAGCGCGAATCCAAAGATGATGATCTCTACGATAGGCATACCCAACAGGATGAACATCGTTCGCTTATCGCGAAAAATATGGAAGAACTCCTTGCGGATGAACGCCAAAAGTGCATTATTCCGGTACTTGCTTTTTTTAATGAGGTTTTCCACTGCGTTTCTTTTAATAAATGATAAACTCAGGCATCTGTTCGCACTGCTTTCCTGGCGAGTTTTAAAAACACTTCGTCCATCGATGTTGTATTAAACGTTTGCTTCAGTCCTGATGGCGTATCCAGTGCTTCAATCTTACCATCTACCATAATGCTTATGCGGTTGCAATACTCCGCCTCATCCATATAGTGAGTGGTTACAAAAACGGTGATACCGGTCGCGGCTGCTTCATAGATCATATTCCAGAACTCACGTCTTGTAACAGGATCTACGCCACCAGTCGGTTCATCCAGGAACACGATCTGCGGTTCATGAAAGACTGCTACAGAAAACGCCAGTTTTTGCTTCCAGCCAAGCGGCAACGAACGAACCAGTTTGTTGGCTTCTTTTTGCAGGTTTAACTGTTCGATGATCTGATTTGTCTTGTTCTTTATAAATCTATCCGTCTTCCCATAGATGCCGCCATAGAATTGCATATTCTCTTTCACCGTCAGGTCTTCATAGAGTGAAAACTTCTGACTCATATAACCAATGTTTCGTTTGATCTGTTCCGTTTGGGTGAACACATCAAACCCTGCAACCGTTGCTTTGCCTCCTGTAGGAATGGAAAGACCGCAAAGCATCCGCATCGCCGTGGTTTTGCCGGCACCGTTCGCGCCGAGAAAACCAAAGATCTCACCCCTGCCGACTGTAAAGGAGATCTCATTCACCGCTTTGAAATCACCAAAAAACTTGCAAAGCTTTTCTGCCTGTATAGCATATTGTCGTTCCATATCAGTTCTTCATTAGATCCATAAAACAATCTTCAATATCCGGCTGTACAGTTTTAACCTGCAAACCCGGATGAGTATGCAGCCGCTCATTCAAGCGAGCTATATTAAAATCCTTTTTCATCACCGCATGATGGAACTCACCAAAAGGATAGGCGTCCAGCACCTCCTCATCATTCTTCAGATCACGAAGCAACTGAAGCATATTAGCCGAACGGATGGCGAGCATCGGTTTACCAAACTCGTTCACTATTCCTGCCGGTGTATTCACGGACATCAATTTCCCCTGTTGCATCAATGCAACTCTATCACACAATGATGCCTCATCCATATAAGGAGTGGAAACAAGAATAGTGATCCCTTTTTCTTTCAGCTTCCGCAGCATCTCCCAGAATTCCTTTCTTGATACGGCATCCACACCCGTTGTTGGTTCATCCAAAAAAAGAACCGAGGGGTAATGGATCAATGCACAGCTCAAGGCCAGTTTCTGTTTCATACCACCCGACAGCTTTCCGGCCTTCCGGTCTTTGAACGGTTCTATCTGCGAATAGATGTCTTTGATCAACCCGTAATTTTCTTCCATACTTGTATTGAAGATCGTGGCGAAGAATGACAGATTTTCCTGAACTGTCAGGTCCTGGTACAGCGAAAATCTTCCCGGCATGTAACCCACGCGCTGACGGATGGCTTTATAGTCTTTCACTACATCAAAGCCATCAACGGAAGCAACACCTTTATCCGCCAGTAATAAGGTTGTAAGGATTCGGAACAGGCTGGTTTTGCCAGCGCCATCCGGTCCGATGATACCGAACAATTCGCCTTTGCCAACTTCAAAACTGATCCCGTTCAACGCGGGCATGCTCGCTTTCTTGGAGCCATACGACTTAAAAATATTATCAACAATAACCGAAGCCATATACAGGTTTTTTTCAGAAAAATATTAGGTTAAAAAAGTCTGGATCAATGGAGCAAAACTTCTCCGTACATGCCGATCTTCAGATAGCCATCGTTCTTTACCCTGATCTTTACAGCATATACCAGATTGGCCCTTTCATCTTTTGTTTGAATTGTCTTTGGGGTGAATTCTGCTTTATCGGAGATCCAGGTGATGGTTCCGGTATATTCGCGATAGTTGTCCGCACCATCATCGGCAAATACTTTTACCTGCTGATTCAATTTCACCCGGGACAATTGCGCCCCTGTTATATACGCCCGGAGAGTAAGCACCGAAAGATCGGCGATCTTATACAGTGCTTTACCCGGTGAAGTAAATTCACCTTCTTCGGCATACTTTGCGGTTACAACGCCGCTAATGGGATTCAGGATAGCAGCCCTTTTCAACTGATCATCCAGTTGGGCGACCCGTTTGGAAAGCGGTTTACCTTCACTGAGAATTGACCGGTTCTGTGTCGCCACATTATTCTGCTGTACCCTGATCTGCTGCTGCGTTACAACCAGTTCCTTCTTTGCGGATTCAAGCTGAAAATTGAGGTCATCCAGTTGTTTGCCAGTAGCCGCATCCTGGCTGATAAGATTCTGTACACGTTTCTTCTCATGTTCAAGATTAGCGACACGTGTTTGCTGAACGGATAACTGGTCCTGTAACAGGCGTACTGCCGGAGACACATCTGCTGTTTTTTCCTGCAGGGAACGGATGCTTTCTTCCACCTGTTCCTTTTGCAGCCGCGTATTCTCGGCATCCACTTCACCGACCATCTTGCCGGCGCCAATGCTATCACCTTCCCGGACCTTAAAGGAGAGTATTCTGCCACCCGTTTCCGAAGACACCACCACGTCATCTGTTTCAAAACTTCCTGAAGCGTCCACTTCATGATCCTTGCCGGCGCAGGAAGCAAGCAAAAGCAGCATCATCGGTAAAAAATTCTTTTTATTCATAAGAGTGTTTATTGTTTTCCTGAAATAGTTTGATAATTGATTTTTGCCTGTAATAACTGTAACTGATGAGTGATCATTGATTGTCTTGCCTGATCTTCCGCATTTACCTCGTCAAGGTAATTGCTTGCAGTGATCACTCCGTTATCAAGCTGTGCCTTGGCCGCATCTTTTACGGACCTGCGGAGATCGATGATCTCCCGATCAGTGGCCACCAGCTTTTGCAGTTTGTCGATATCAGATTGCTCCTGTATCAGCCGCGCATTGGCGTTAAGCAGAAAGGTTTCTTTCTGAACGTCCACTTGTTGCTGACTAATGCGCACCAGTTCCTTTTCTTTCTTCTTTGTATATAAGCCACCCAGCGACCAGTTCAGTCTTACGCCGGCTACGTAGAAAAGATCAAAGCTATTGTCCAGGAAATTAAGGCCCGGTCTTCCATAACCACCCTGCAAAAAGGCGCTGAACTTTGGAAGATTTTTTGAGTCAATCAGTTTGTCCTGTTGTGCAAACAATTTTGATTGGTTGCTATAGAGATTCAATTCCGGACGCGCAATCTGCGCATCCATGGTGACCGGTTCAGGAGGTTTTTCAAAAACAATATTTTCAGACAGTGCCCGGTTGAGAAATAAGCCAAGCGTATTGATCATTCCTCTTCGTGATGCATTCAACTCGATCACCCGTTGATCTGCTTTCAATAATTCTGCCTTGAGCAGATTGAGGTTGGAACGGAAGGCAACGCCATTATTTACCTGTACATTTACCGTTCTGATACCATTATTGAGATCATTACGCACAAGTTCAGACTGCTTCAGTTGTTCATCCAGGTAAAGTACACCCAGATACAATTGGTTGATCCTCTCTTTCAATTGATAAAGTTCCACCTCAGCTTTGCCGTCTTCCACACCGGCATTAAGTTGCTGCCACTCTTTTTGCGCCCTGATGGTCCCGCCGTCATAGATCGTCTGGCTGATATCGGCGGTGATCTTATACTGGTCTTTCGATAACGAGGGAACCGTAATGCCCGGCAACGGGATGTTTATTTTCGTAACATCGGATTGATAGCTCGCCTGTCCGTTGAATTGCAGTTGCGGCAGATAAGCCTTTGACAGGTTATCGATATTCAGCTCAGCTGTTTTCTTCACCAGATCTTTTTGACGGATGGCAGGATAATTATTGCGCGCTTCGTTATAAACCTGCTCAAGATTAAGGTGAACTGATTCCTGCGCCTGCAGCAATGAAGGCAGTAAACCAATCATCAGCCATTTGAAATATTTAACCATTTGGTTAATTTTAGAGTAAAAAAATTATTTCTTTAATCCATCAATGATAAATCGTGCAAAGTCCGTCCTGCGCTGCAGTATAAACTGACGGAACTGAAATTCATCCACGCCTATATGCGCCTGGAACAATGGTTTGCCGACAAATGGAAATACGGTTCCGGATATGATCGTCATAAATAGTTGCAGCGGACTCACAGGTTTTATCCTGCCAGCTTTTACTTCCTCATCGATCTGTAATAAGAACTTCTCGGGTCTTGGAAATTTCATTTCATGGCTCATTCGTTTGTAAAAGCCCTCGGGATCCCGGTGTATCTCATTCAACACAAACAACGGCAGATAAGGGTTTTCGATCATGATACCGATGTATGTATCTATAAAGTTTTCGATCTTTTCAAACAGCGGCAGATCACCATTCAGTATCGCATTCATTTTCGGAAATAGCTTCTCCGCAGCCTGCAGGAATACACGATCGAATAATAATTCCTTGCTTTTAAAGTAATAATGCAGCAGTGCTTTATTAATGCCTGCTTCATCCGCTATTTCCTGCATCCGCGCACCAGCCATGCCTTTTTGAAGGAATACGGTACGGGCTGCATCTAATATTTTCTCTTCGGAAGTTTCGTCTTTTAATCTTTTCGGCATGTTTAACCAAATGGTTAAACAAAGAAAAGAAGATATATTTAATGGAGCAAATTATTTTTTAATGTAAGCCAAAAAGACCAGGCATGGTTGTCCCTTATGCTTCCTGACCCCTTCCTTTTTGGCTTCCCGGCGCCGGAGGACGAACAGAGGAGGTTTCGAGGAGGTTTCGAGGAAGCAATGAGGAGAATCCGAGGAGAAATTACCGAACTCCAGGCGTTTTAGGCCAGTTCGCAAAGTGGTTTACCGAAGTTCACAAGATAGTGGGAGGTGTCAACAGGAGGGATTTATAATTTTGAGATAGATAGATCTCATAAGCTGGTTAAGTGGCTGCAGACTTTAACTGGGAGTTCTTTGACATTGTTGTTTTCACGCGTGTATGGTGGGCATAGCATCCCTCAGAACTTGTCCGCCGGAGGAGGAACCCAACGCAAAGCCCTGTAAGCCAATAGCCATAATGCCTAAGTTAGCAACCTTGTTCTACATTGACCAATGTCTTATAATCCGCGGAAAATCCTTTCGCTGAAATTTTTACTTTTGACTTTTTACTTTTTACTTTTAAATTACTCCGCCCAACTCATCACATAACCTTCATTCTCTATCTCCAGCGCCTGCTTCGTCAGCATCAGCGGATGAAACGTGTCCACCATCACCGCCAGTTCCTTTGTTTCCTTCGCCCCGATGCTTTTCTCTACCGTGCCCGGATGCGGACCATGCGGGATGCCCGCCGGATGCAGGGTGATCATGCCACGGGTGACATTCTTCCGGCTCATAAAATCACCATCCACATAATACAACACTTCATCGCTATCGATATTGCTGTGGTTATATGGCGCGGGGATCGCCTGCGGATGATAATCAAACAACCGGGGGCAGAATGAACAGACGACGAAGTTGTGCGCCTCAAACGTCTGATGCACCGGCGGTGGCTGATGTACGCGGCCCGTGATCGGTTCAAAATCATGAATGGAAAATGCGAATGGATAACAGCATCCATCCCAGCCTACCACATCAAACGGGTGTGTGCCGTAGTGCAAACCATAAAGCACGCCTTTTTTCTTCGCGCGGATCAGGAAATCGCCTTGCTGATCAACAGGTGAAATATCCTGGGGCGGACGGATATCCCTCTCGCAATAGGGTGAATGCTCGAGCAACTGCCCGTACTTGCTGAGATATCGTTTTGGATAACGGATCGGGCTGAACGATTCTACGATAAAGAGCCGGTTATCTGCTGTTTCAAATTCTATTTGGTAGATCGTTCCTCTTGGTATCACCAGATAGTCGCCATAAGCAAAAGGAAGTTGACCATACTGCGTATGCAATATGCCTTTGCCTTCATGCACAAAGATCATTTCATCCGCATCTGTGTTTTTATAGAAATAATCCTTCATGCTTTCCTGCGGTGCTGCCAGTACGATATGACAATCATTGTTCACCAGCACAGGAATACGGCTTTGCAAAAAATCCTTTGCCGGCTTCACCTTAAATCCTTCAAAGCTGCGATGCTTCAGCATCTTCTCTTCAGCAATCTCTGGTGCTACATTTTGCTGCGACTCTGTATGAATGATCTGCGTAGGTGGATGGATATGATATAACAGAGAAGAATCATTGCTGAATCCTTCTGTTGAAAATAATTGTTCCGAATACAAACCACCATCGGGTTTGCGGAATTGCGTATGACGTTTATGGGGAATGGACCCTAACTTATAGTAGTGAGGCATAATTTCGGGATTGATGAAGACTGTTTAATAATTGAAGTCAAAATTCAAAAGTAAAAAGTAAAAAAAGCTCTAAACGCAATGTTTGATGAATTCGTGAAGACTGATATTTTTACTTTTTAATTTTGACTTCCTGACAGTTCAAGCGTCGCCAGCAGAAAAATATATTTCCACCTGCGTTTATCAATCCAGTATGTGAAGTTTCGTTTGAAGGGCATACGATCGTTATACTATAAAGTTAGGGAATAAAATCCGTGCAACAGACAGGCTGATCATTCCGTATTTTGTGGACATTATCAAAGATCTGTTTATGCAATTGCGAACCGCCGGCGCATTGATCATACGCGACAGAAAATTATTGCTGGCATTCAGTAATAACAAACAGTGCTATTATCTGCCTGGAGGAAAAATTGACGTTGGAGAAGCAGCAGACCAAGCATTATGCCGTGAGCTGGCAGAAGAATTAAGCATAGATATCCGCCCATCTGAGCTGAAATTTCACACGCATATTTCCGCGCCGGCATTTGGCGAACAGAATGGGATTATTATGGAACAGGATTGTTTCTTTATAAATAAAAAAACGGACCCGGTTGCTTCGGCAGAGATCGGTAGCCTTGCTTATTTTTCGCTTGAAGAATATCTGCGACAACAGCACCAGGCGCCAGGAGCAATCCTGATCCTGCAACAATTAAAAACAGAAGGACTTATCGATTAACTATGACAAGGATCGGGTTGATATCAGATACGCACGGCTTCCTCGATGAAGCTGTATTCCGCCATTTTGAAAAATGTGACGAGATCTGGCATGCGGGTGACTTTGGGAATGATCAGCTGGCGCAACGATTGCGTGAGTTCAAACCATTCAGAGGGGTTTATGGCAATATTGACGGACAGGATATCCGCCAGCATTATCCGGAACAATTGGTCTTCACTTGCGAATCCGTTAAGGTCATGATGCGGCATATCGGCGGAGCGCCTCCAAAGTATAACCCCGAAACGCGCAAACAATTACAGGAACATCACCCATTGCTTTTTATCAGCGGACATTCACATATTCTTAAAGTAATGTTTGATCAGCAGTTCCAATGTTTGCATATCAATCCAGGAGCAGCGGGAAAGCAAGGCTGGCATAAGACCAGAACACTGATCCGGCTGGTGATTGATGGAAAAGACATGAAAGATTGTGAGGTGATCGAACTGGGGGGACGCTAATAGGGCACGAATGAGCGCGGATGTTCGCGAATAGAGGCTGTGGAGATGTAAAAGGAAGCGCCTGTAAATAACGATATCCTGCTAATAGTGCCTGTTATATTCGTGATTCGTAACAGGCTGTTGGGAAGATGCGTTCAACGGCCATAGATCGCGCCTTCCTCACCCACAATTAAAATTGTGGGCTAGTTGCGCCTCAAAATAACAGATCATTATTTTCATCACAACGCACTTCGAATATTCTCCCAAATTCAGGATGGTCGTTTAGCCCACAATTTTAATTGTGGGTGAGGAATGTGCAATCGTGGTTTGTGACAGGCGCATCTCAAATACACAAACGAAACGCCTCAATTACCTGTATTGACTGTTAAGTATTAAGTTGTACGGGCAGCAACAATCTCCGGCTACATATCAGCTTTCGCCAAAAATCCGCCAGATCTCATCTTATTACATGTGAGATCATCGATAAAGTTCTGACTGCATTACATTCCCGGGAACAACGGTCTTCCGATAACTTCCCTGAATGGCCATGGAATGGCGACCAGTATCATCAGTAGTGCTACGATGAATAACCAGAACGCACGTTTGAATTTCAGTTCATCGCTGATCGGTTTCTTTGCCATTCTATATGCAGCGGTAACAAGGATGATCGAGATGATCATGAATGTTGGATGCTCTACCCAGAAGAACCGATAGAATTTGTCCTGCATTACGCTTACACCTTCGGGCAATTCCACTTTCAATGCGCCAAATCTTCCCCATAACAGCTGATAAAGACCAACCAGGAAATTCACATGCGAAAAGATCAGCGTAAACAACCATACTTTTCTGTCGCCATCAGTGAATGCACGTTTTTTCTGCCATCCTGTATAAGCCTTGAAAATAGATACCAGTAAAAGGATCAGGATAACCCAGCGAAGAAGATTGTGCAGGTGCAGCATTCCGGTGGCCATAGTAAAAATTTTTCGTGGTCAAAGGTAAGGGAAAATGAAGCAACGGGATGGGTGACAGGTGAAGCCTGTTTGAACGGCGTAGGGCCGCCTCTGAATCTTTCCCCCACGGCTGACTACCATGTACCCGCATCTTTTAGGCAATTCGAATGGCGTAAGGGTCCTGCTGATTACGCAGATTCTGTCATTCCTGCTATAGAAATATCGTTTTACAAAGCGAAAATTTCCGCGTCAGTATGCGCGGATCACGCAGATGACATTCTGTTATCAGGAACTAATCTGCGAAATCTGCGTATCCGATATAGATTTGGACCCACAGTAGAAATATATTTTCATTAATGGTGAGGACAAATCTGCGAAATCAGCGGACCCCCTTACGCCAACCAAACTCTTATTCAACCCAATCCGCTATAAATACATTTGTATCCCTCGTCCCGCCGTTATTACGGTTACTGGCAAATACGATCTTCTTTCCATCCGGCGAGAACATCGGAAACGCATCAAATCCTTTATCGCGGCTGATCTTTTTCAGATCAGTGCCATCTTCATTCACCGTATAAAGATTGAATGGAAATCCCCTTTTGTATTCATGATTGGATGCGAAAATGATCCGTTTGCTGTCCGGCATATAGCTTGGCGCCCAGTTAGCCTGGCCATAAGAAGTTACCTGACGGGCATAACTTCCATCGGCATTTGCCACCCATACTTCCATGTTCGTCGGAGCTACCAGGTGTTCTGCCAACAATTCTTTATACTCCTTTACTTCTGCATCTGTTTTTGGTCTCGAAGCGCGCCAGATGATCTTTTTGCCATCGGGGCTGAACCAGGCGCCACCATCGTAACCGAGCGTATTAGTGATCCGTTTTTCTTTCCCGGTAGCGAGATCCATAATATAAAGTTCGATATCGCCATCCTTATCACTTGTATAGATCATCTTTTTCCCATCAGGACTAAGCGTTGCTTCCGCATCGTAACCGGCAGAATTGGTCAGTTGCTTGACGATCTTTCCGTTCAGATCGGCCATGAAAATATCATAGCTGGAGTAAAGCGGCCAGATATATTTATTGCCATATTTCGCACGATCAGGTGTGGGAGGACATGTATCTGCGCCCAGATGTGTTGACGCATAGATAATATGCTTCCCGTCTTTGGTGAAAAAAGCGCAGGTAGTGCGTCCTTTTCCTGAGCTCACCATTTTATATTCGAATTTATCACCTGGCTTTTGCGGCACTTTTCCGATAAAGATCTGATCGCAGGGGATACCGTCCTTTGGACTGGTACGTTGAAACACCAGCCATTTGCTGTCATAACTCCAGTACGCCTCGGCATTATCACCGCCAAAAGTGAGTTGCTGGATATTTTTGAAATGTGTTTCATCCGGGTAGTGCAGTGTATCTGCCACTTTCGCCGGGGCCTGAGCCTGGGAATCCTGAGATAAGATCAATATAGCAGTGAAAGACAAGAGAGCAAAAGCAAGTTTTTTCATGTTTATTCGTTTAATACGCGCCGGCAAAGGTATTTTTGGCGGCGTTTCGATTTGTCAGACAATTGTCATCAAATCTTGATATTAAACTATGTCAGGGGTTAAGATGGCGGCAACCCTCTGACAATTAATGAATAATTCCTTTGCCTATTTTCTTCCCGTCCTTCCCGGCTTTCCGGTAAAAATTAAACCGGTAAGCGGGGAAGGACGGAAAGGGAGAGTAAAAAATTGTCGCCTGATTCAATGACCCGATTTTACGCTTCAAACCGTAACCGTATATGATCAGAATTTTCACTGTAGTCCTGCTCTTTTATGTTTTCCTTGTTGGTTGTGGAACTGAAGGAGAAAATTCTCCTTATGCTGAAATACTCGCACAGCCGCCTTACACTTCTCTTACTGATAGTATCCGTAAAGAACCGAAACGTGACGAGCTGTATTTTCACCGCGCCATCCTGCTGAACCGGAATAACCTTCCTGAACCAGCCCTGGCGGATTTCAGAAAAGCCTGGTCATTGAATTCGGAAGAGCCTTATGCGATCGGCATTGCCAATATACTGCTGGAAAAGCGTCCTGATTCTGCAAGTGCCTTCCTTGAACGGGCAGTGAAAGACCTTCCCAAAAGTATCTTCCTTCGCATCCTTCTGGCCCGTTCTCTGGACGCACAGCAACAAACAGACCGCGCGATCGCCGTTTGCGACGAGATCCTGTATGCGGATTCCACCCAGGTCAATACGCTGGCGCTGAAAGCAGAATTGCTGGAAAAGAAAAATGATACGCTGGGAACGATTGCCGTGCTTGAAAAGGTACATAAACTCGTGCCGGACAACCTGCAGTTTACAAACAAACTCATTTATCAATATGCTGCCGCAAAAAACCCCAAAGCGCTGACGCTGGCGGATACGATGCTCGCAAAAGACAAACTGGAAGAAAATGCCGGCCCGTTATATGTAAAAGGCCTCTACTATGCCAATACCGGCGATCAGGCGAATGCACTTCGCTTCTTTGATATGACGATCAAACGCAGTTACCATTATATGAATGCGTACATCGAAAAAGCAAAGATCCTGATCGATCAGAAAAAGACGAACGATGCCCTGCAGGTATTGCGAATAGCCATGAGTGTGGACAGCGCTTTTCCTGATACATGGTACTGGATCGGCCAGTGCCAGGAGATCCTGGGACAAAAAGCCGATGCGAAACTCAGTTATGAAAAAGCGTATTCGCTCGATAAATCATTTATTGAAGCGAAAGAGGCTGCAGAAAAAATCAAATCCTAAGATCTGCAGCCGTATATGTGAACGTTTCTTACTTTTTACTTTTGACTTTTGACTTCTCTCATTTGCCGTATATTTATAACAGATAACTTATCCATTAAAACCATACCATGGCTATTGTTGCTCCGTCTCTGCTTGCTGCCAATTTCCTGAAACTGGAAGAAGAATGTAAAATGCTGGATGAAAGTGAGGCAGACTGGTTTCATCTTGATGTAATGGACGGCCGCTTTGTTCCCAATATCAGTTATGGCCCGATGATCATTGAATTTATCCGCAAGACCACCAAAAAAGTTTGCGATGTTCATCTCATGATCCTCGAACCCGGTACATATGCAGAACAATTCAAAAATGCCGGCGCAGATATCCTGTCCGTTCATATAGAAGCCTGCCCCCACCTGCATCGTAATCTGCAACAGATCAAATCGCTTGGTATGAAAACAGGCGTTGCGGTGAATCCGCACACTCCTGTCGCTGATCTTGCAGATATCATCCAGGACGTTGATGTGGTATTGCTCATGAGCGTGAACCCGGGTTTTGGCGGACAGCATTTTATTCCGCATACACTGGAGAAGATCCGACAACTACGAAGAATGATCAATGAAAAGAAACTGTCAACGCTGATTGAGATAGACGGCGGCGTTACCGAAGAAAATGGAGCTTCCATAATCGCTGCCGGTGCAGACGCATTGGTGGCGGGAAGCACAGTCTTCAAATCGAAAGATCCCAAAGCTACGATTGCAAAGCTGAAAGCAATGTAAGGCGAAAACCAACCACGACTACTGAAAACAATAAAATGACTGCCCGTTTTTCTTCCTACCATAAAACGAGGTTCAATAACAGGAAGGTCCTGCTCACCGCAGTGTTCTTTATCGCGTCATTGATCTGCTTTTCCCAGAAGAAATTCGCATTTGTATCTGGTAAAGTGATTGATGAACAGGAGAATCATCTGGCGGGCGTATCTGTCACACAACTGGGCAATCAGACCGGCATCACCACAAACGACACTGGCTATTTCCGGATCAAAGTTCCGGCAGAGCGTGCTTTTGCACTGTTATTTACTTATACCGGTCACCGTAATGAACAAAAGAATTTTCTATTGAATGAAAATGAGGAAGAGTATGTGATCATCCGTTTGGAAAAGCTGACCAGCGTTCTTCAGGAAGTGATAGTGACCGACCAACGGGATCGCCGCGAAGCAGGCCTGATCCGTCCGAATCCAAAAACGATCATCAATCTTCCCTCCGTGACGACAGGTGTTGAAAGCCTGCTGAAAGTATTTGTCGGTTCCAATAATGAATTGACCTCCCAGTATTCCGTACGTGGCGGCAGCTTTGATGAGAACCTGATCTATGTAAATGACTTCGAAGTATTCCGTCCTTACCTGGTCAGGAACGGACAGCAGGAAGGGTTGAGTTTTATTAATCCTGAACTTGTACGCAATATCAGTTTTTATACCGGCGGTTTCCAGGCAAAGTATGGCGACAAGATGAGCAGTGTGCTCGATATTCAATACAAAAAACCCAAACGCTTTGGCGGTTCTGCCTATGTAGGTCTGCTGGAACAGGGATTACATCTCGAAGGTGCCAGCAAAGATGAACGATTCAGCTACCTGATCGGGGCGCGGAACAGAAGCAACCGTAACCTGCTGAGCCGGCAGGAAACGACGGGGAATTATGTTCCGGCTTCTTCAGATGTTCAGGCCATGTTCCAATATCAACTCAGCAATCGCTGGCAGGCAGAATTATTCGGCACGTTATCACAGACAAAGTTTTCCCTCAAGCCTGAATTCTCCCAACTCACCAGCTCGGTTTTCTCTCCTTATTTCACGGCAAATCTCGGCCTAGATATTTACTTCGAAGGCCAGGAGAAAGACCAGTATCAAACCAATATGCTCGGCATTGCATTCACCAACCAGGTGAACCGTCAATTAAAACTCAAATGGCTGGCATCAAGATTTGAAAATGACGAACAGGAAAATGTAGACATCACCGGAGCATATCTTTTTGGCGACCGGGATTTTGATCAGACACAACCAAGTTTTGGCATGATCATCAACCCGCTTGGCGCCGGCGTGTTTCAAAACTATTCAAGAAACAAACTGAACATTACAAACTGGAATTTTTCACATAAAGGAAATTTTGACCAGGGAAAACATGCCTTCCAATGGGGAGCAGGTTTTGATAAAACACTGATCAATGATAAACTGAATGAATGGGAGTACCAGGACTCTGCGGGTTATTCGTTGCCGCTGAATCCATCACAGCTGCAGTTGAGCAGATCGGTCAAATCAGTGGCTGATCTTGATATCAACAAGTTCTCCGGGTATATCCAGGATAATTTGTTGCTTGGCGACTCGCTCAATACATATACACTGACCGCAGGTGTACGGTTCAATTATAATTCGCTCAATAAGGAATTACTGATCTCTCCAAGAATAGGTGCCAGCTGGAAGCCAAACTGGAAGCGCGATTTTATTTTCCGCCTGGCAGCGGGTGCGTATCATCAGCCTCCGTTCTACCGGGAATTGCGCCGCTATGACGGCAGCATTAATACTGATCTGAAAGCACAGAAAAGCTGGCAGGGGGTGTTGGGATTTGATTACAATTTTACCGGCTTCGGCCGCCCGATGCGCTGGACAACTGAAGCGTATTATAAGCACATGACAGATGTAGTGCCTTATGATATGGATAATGTGCGCATCCGCTATTTCGGGGAAAACAATGCGAAGGCTTATGCTGCGGGAATTGAAATGCGTTTATACGGTGAACTGGTAAAAGATGCGGAAAGCTGGATCAGTATCGGCCTCATGAACACAAAAGAAAATATCATTGGTGATACCTACAAAAAATATACACTCGACGATCAGCATCGGCCGATCGATAGTGTAACTGTTGAGAAAGGTTGGGTAAGAAGACCGACGGACAGAAGGATCACTTTTGGCATGTTCTTCCAGGACTATCTTGCCACGAACAAGAACTTCAAAATGTACCTGAACCTGTTGTATGGAACGAATCTGCCTTACAGTATTCCCGGCAGCGTTCAATACCGGAGTGCATTGGAGATACCCGCCTACATAAGAGCGGATATCGGGTTCAGCGCGTTATTGCTTGATGCCGACAGAAGCCGCCGAAGAAGCCATAGCCCGTTCATGGGCTTTGAAAATATCTGGGCCAGCTTTGAAGTATTTAACCTGATAGATCGCGACAATACCATTTCTTATCTGCTGGTGAAGGATTTTTCGAATACTACTTATGCGATGCCGCAGAGGCTCACACCAAGGCTGGTGAATTTTAAGATCGTGGCGAGGTGGTAGTTTTTGCCCGACATGGAATGAACGCTACAGCGGTGAAGGTTACGCATGGTCACTCCTCACCCACAATTAAAATTGTGGGTGAGGAAGGCGCGATCTATGGCCTTTGAAAGCATCTTCCCAATAGGCTGCTACAAATCATGAATACACCAGGCACTGTCAGCACAATAATGCCTTTCACAAGGGGCTGCTCTGCAAAAGAGTCCAACTGAGCGGCTTTCTCCTTAAAAACAGATCAGTGTTTGGCCTATCGCCGTTTTTACCGGACAGCCATAGTCTACTGATTACGCATAACACTCGCCGTTGCGGTGCCCGACATCCTATCTACTTTCGGCGGCCTCATAAAAAAAAGTTTCGGTCCTGTTTTTGCATCCTGATCCCTGATCATCCATCATTACATAAAATACATTTAACAAAACCATTTTGTATTCACATTTGTTAATAAGTAACTTTAGGAAGTGATGATGATTCCAAGTTATATTTGAAAAGAGGGGTAAAGCTTCTGTAACACATTTCAGAAGACGCAAACGAACCCGGCCACTTACCTCTCGCCGGTTTGTATTAAGTTTTTAAATTAATCCGCATTGACTGAAACAATTATTAACCTCGAAACCGTAAACCCTATCGAGTTCTTCGGCGTAAATAACGGCAAACTGGACATCCTTAAAAAGAAATTCCCTCTCTTAAAAATCCTTTCGCGCGGTACACAGATCAAACTGAGCGGTTCACCTGAGCAGATCGAAAATGCAAAGGAGAAGATCACGCTGATCGTGTCTTACCTGGAGCGTAATGGACACATGAGTGAGAATTATTTTGAACAGGTGCTGGGTGGCGATGACGCGGAGACTGTTGATCATTTTGTTGAGCGTCATCCCAATGAAGTGCTCGTATTCGGGCCTAACGGAAAATCTGTACGTGCACGTACAGCAAATCAAAAGAAACTGGTACAGGAAGCAGAAAAGAATGACATCGTTTTTGCCATCGGACCTGCCGGTACCGGTAAAACGTATACAGCTGTTGCGCTGGCTGTAAGAGCATTAAAGAACAAACAGGTCAAAAAGATCATTCTTACCCGTCCCGCAGTGGAAGCCGGTGAAAGCCTTGGTTTTCTGCCCGGCGATCTGAAAGAAAAGATCGATCCATACCTGCGCCCTTTGTATGATGCGCTGGATGATATGATCCCTGCTGATAAGCTCGGGTATTATATGACCACCCGCACGATTGAGATCGCTCCGCTGGCTTATATGCGCGGACGGACACTGGACAATGCCTTCATCATCCTGGATGAGGCGCAGAACGCAACTGATCTTCAGTTGAAAATGTTCCTTACCCGTATCGGTGCAAATGCCAAAGCGATCATCACCGGTGATATGACACAGGTAGATCTTCCGAGAAATCAACGAAGCGGTCTGGCTACAGCCGTTCGCATCCTTCGGAACATCGATGGTATCGCACACATTGAACTGGATGAAGAAGACGTTGTACGTCACAGGCTGGTGAAACATATCCTGCGTGCGTATAACAAAGAACATGAAAAAGAAAATCCAGTACCACAAAGTCGTTAATGTCCCCCTTTATATTTACTAACCTGTTTCGCATAAGCAAGAGGCAGCTTCTGAGCTGCCTCTTGCTTTTTATTTCAGCCTGCCACTCAGGTGTACCAACACAAACAAACAGCGTTGCACCAGCTTCTCCAAAAGACAACAGCGAGCAATTACATACCGCACTGACATTGATCCGAACAGGAGACATGATCACGCGAACGGGGAACGACTTCACCAGTTTGTGCTTACGCCAGTTCTGCCTTACCGATAAGACCTATTCGCACTGCGGCATTGCCAGCATTGAAAATGATACCGTGTTTGTCTATCATGCCCTTGGCGGCGAATTCAACCCCGATCAGGCACTGCTCCGGGAACCTTTAGCCGTATTTGTAGCGCCCGAAGCCAACAATGGTTTTGGTGTATTCAGATTCAATATGGATACCGCACAAACCCGCAAGCTGATCACTGAAGTGCATAAGGCATATGCAAACAGGATCAGTTTTGATATGAAGTTTGATCTCGCTACCGATGACAAAATGTATTGCAGTGAGTTCACAGCGAAAATGTTCCGCCGCGGCTTTGCAAATGATACAATGTTCACACCGGTAAGAACGCCCGCAATGGAATACCTGGCGCCGGATAATTTGTTTACGCATCCGGGGTGCGGGAGGGTGTATGCGGTGAAGTACTGAGAGAAGGCTTCAGGGGTTCCAGGGGTTTCAGAGGTTCCAGAGGTTCCATGGGTTCCAGAAGTTTCAGAGGTTGCTGCCGCGAATTGAGGAGCACAACATTCCCTGAATAAACTTTCAGAGGAAGAACCTTTGGAACTTCTGGAACCCATGGAACCTCTGGAACCTCTGAAACCTTTGGAACCTCTTCCTCCCTTTCCCTTTCTCACTTATTTGTTTACATTTACACCCAATCACTATTAATCCTTAAAATGCAAAAAATGAAAAAAATCGTCTTCTCTCTTTGCGCCGGCTTGATGCTGACAATGGTTGCCTGCAAATCCGGGCCAAGCAGCTCTGATCCGAAAGCAACGCTGGTCAGCTTCTTTAAAGCTCTTTCTAAAAAAGACCTTAAAGGTGCAAAGGCTTATGCTACCAAAGAAAGCGAGTCCATGTTCAGCATGATGGAAATGGGCATGCAAATGGCTGAAAAAATGAAGACAAAAGAGACAGATGAAGAAATGAAAAAATTTGATGAAGCAAATATCCAGATGGGCGATGCAAAGATCGATGGCGATCGCGCAACTGTTGCCGTTACAGAAAAAGGCAGCGGCGAAACAACTGACTTCGTTCTGAAAAAAGAAGATGGCGCCTGGAAAGTTGCATTCGACAAAGCAACAATGGCTGAAATGGCTGGCAAAAAAATGCAACAGGATGGCCAGGATGTGAGCATCGACTCACTCAACAACGCTCTCCAGCAGGTGAACGCCGATTCACTGAAAGCTAAAATGGAAGAATCGCTGAAAGCGATCGATTCTATCTCGAAAAACATGAAGAAGTAATTTGATGTTGAATGTCGGATGTTCGATGTACGATTTCCGGTTCAACGTATCTTAATAAAAAAGCCTTCCTGTCAGGGAGGCTTTTTTATATCTTCAACCGGAAGCCGTACACCAGCCATGTCTGCCTTAACAAACTGAGGATGGATCATCGAACATCCAACATCGACCATCGATCATCGCTACCCGGCATCCAACATCAGCCATTCCCCCACCCGCTCAACGAAACTTCCGCTTACGGACTCTTTTTTGTTACTTTGCAGGCAAATGAAAAAAACTATCGTATCCGGCCTCATGCTTTGCGTGCTCGCTCTGGGTGCCTGCAAGGATGCAGAGGAGGTGAAATCGGAGAATGCAATTGACGCCGCGCGGAACTTCATACAGTCCGCCCTGAATGGTGATTTTGAAAAAGCAGCCACTTTTATGGTGGACGACTCCCTGAACAAACAGGACCTGCACCTAATGGAACGCATGAGCAAGAACCTTACGAAAGAAGACCGCGATAAATACAGGGAAGCGTCTATCCGTATCCACGAAACGCGTCAACTGAATGATTCTTCGAGTGTTATTTATTACTCAAATTCTTACCGGAATAAGAAAGATTCGCTTAAAGTGGTCAGCCTGGACGGAAAATGGCTGGTTGACTTCAAGTATATCTTCAAACAGGGAGTGGATTCGCTTCCGCAATGATATTCCACCGGCTATTTTGAAGAATCGGCACTTTTACCAACCAGCATTTCCTAAGAAAACTTCCTGATCCGCCATACCGGGTACCTGACCATCGGAGGTTTCCGGGGATCTGCCGAAGAATGAAAGCCAATATTGCTTAGTTAATAGTTAAGACACCATTCCGTTCTTTCTTACCGTCCTTTCCTCCTTACCGGTTTAATTTTTACCGGTAAGGAGGAAAGGACGGTAAGAAAGAACGGTCTCGATTTGATTAAAGAATACCGGTCAAGAAAAATAAGAAGGTTTGACCTGCGAAATAACGATTGCCAGCCGTTTAATTTTTTAAAAGAGAAACATTAAACTTTACCCATGCTCACAATTACACATCCCTGGCATGGCGCTCATTATGGAGAGAAAGCGCCGAAGAAAGTAAATGCCCTGATCGAAATCCCTGAAGGCTCACGTGCCAAATATGAAGTGGACAAAGACACTGGCCTGCTGATGCTCGATCGTGTGATCTATTCAACGTTCCACTACCCGATGAACTATGGTTTCATACCGCAAACGCTTGGACAGGACGGCGATCCGCTGGACATCCTCGTACTTTGCTCGCAATCCATTCAATCACTCTGCCTCGTTGAAGCAACCGTGATCGGAAATATGCAGATGATCGACAGCGGTCAGCTTGATGATAAGATCATCGCTGTTGCAACAAACGATCCTTCCGTAAACCACTACAATACCATCGAAGACCTTCCGCAGCATTTCCTGCTGGAATTACGCAACTTCTTCGAACAATACAAAGTGCTGGAAAATAAAAAAGTAGAGATCGATAACTTCCAGGATAAACCGGTTGCCTGGCAGGTTATACAGGATGCGATTGATTTTTATGCGAAGAGTTACAAGAAGTAACACAGAAGGTTCCAGAGGTTCCAAAAGTTCCATAGGTTCCAGAAGTTTCAAAGGTTGCTGCCGCAGATCGCGGAACATAACGTTCTATGAATCTGCTACCGGCTGAAGAACCTATGAAACCTCTGGAACTTCTGGAACCTATGGAACCTCTTATTCCCGAACCTTGGTTATTCGTTAAAATCCTTTCTTTGGAGCCTTCGTTCGCAAGGCAAAGCGTAAATTGCTGTGTAAAGACAACCGGCATCCGCAATGAATAAATTTTACCTCATTATTTTACTGAGCCTTGGTACTTCAGTGAAAGCCTCGGCTCAGTTTGAAGGCCTTCAGGCTTTCACCCATACCTACTTCCGTTCTGATCCGTTTCTTGGTCAGTTCAGCGCATTTATCAATCACCTGATGAAAGATGAGGCGATAGAAGGAAAACAGATAAAACTGAAAACCGACACTTCTTTCTTTTCTTTCAGAGGTATTTTTCCCAAATACAATCCGTTCTCCTTTAAACCTGCAAAACTGGAAATAGCGCTGATTGAAACGCCGATCCAGTATTCAGACAGCCTTCCTGTTGGCGACACACTGCTGATATACCAACTTACTGCTTATGCTGATGCTACCCCCGAAGGACTAAAAGCCGTGGAAAGGGAATTTGAAAAGATCCACCGGAAGTTTGCGAAACGCTTTTTTGATAGTAATTATAACCAACTCCAGGAAGAAGGACAGACGGTCGGCGGCTTGCACAATTACTTTGTACCTATGCACGGTGTAGCCCCGGTTTCCGTGGCATGGGGTGTATTAGGAAACTCCAAACAGCCGGCGCTCAACATCACGATCAGGATGAAAACGGAGGCGAACTATGCGCAATTACCAGTACCGCTTTATAACCCGTAGCGAATGCGTGCGTTTATTCGTATCAGCGTTTACGATTCCCTTCTTGTCAATGTGATCGATCCTTACTTTACCTGATGCGTGGATGATCGTATCATTGCTCAACAGCATTCCCACATGCACGATCTCATCATGATCGTCAAAGAAAGCAAGATCGCCACATTCCGCATCTTTTAACTTGTCTATCATCTTTCCTTCCTGTGCCTGCTGCCAGGCATCCCGTGAAAGGTCAATGCCAAGCATTTTGAAATTGACCTGCACAAATCCACTGCAATCCACTCCAAAAATGGTTTTGCCACCCCACATATAAGGTGCATTCAACCATGGAGCAACGGTTGATTTGATCAGTGAAACTTCAGGTTGTATACCGATACGTTTGATAAACTTTCCTTCTAACTGATAACGGAGACCATTAATGTTGCCCTGAGCACCATCCCAGTTGGGAAGACTGGCACCTGCCGGCACATGCATCGGCACCTGGTTCGTGATAACAGTGCTGATCAGGTCTGCGGTCACATAAGGCGCCACGATACCCGCTTTTGCATCTTTTTCGGTTATTTCACCGGCAAGATGATCGGTGATCCATCCTTCATATCCGTCAGCGAGGTTGCGGACCTTAAGCCATTTACCAGCTTTCTTCTTTAGTACTTTCAATGTGTCACCAAACAATAGTTGATTGGTCATTTCTCCCTGGTGCTTTGCTTTACGACGAACCGGCGCAGCAGGCACTTTTATGATCGCATAATCCATAGCGCGAAAATATTAAAATGATTTCCGGTTAATATTATGAAATTGTTGCGTTACCGCATCATAGTTCTAAATTAGACGGTATCCGACAGTTGATCGATGGCGGATGACCGATAGCTGATGGCCGAATGCTTACCGCAATTTTAAGTTGCTGTACAGTAGCCCGGCGCATTGCTATCGAAGAGATGCCGGAGGAACGCCACTCTCCGGCGAGTTAAACAGCCATCAAATAGTACACGATATTTTTACTTTTTAATTTTTACTTTTGAATTTTATCTGTGAAGGCCGGCAAGTTTGACCATATAACCGATCAGGAACTGCTAGAAAGATTTCAACGGGATCACAACAACGAGTGGTTGGGGATCCTGCTGCAACGATATACCTTATTACTGTTGGGTGTTTGCATGAAATACCTGAAGAATGAAGAAGAGGCAAAGGACAGTGTGCAGCAGATCTTTCTCAAGGTGATCCAGGAGCTGGGTAAATACAAGGTATCTTACTTCAAATCCTGGCTTTATATGGTAGCAAAGAATCATTGCCTGATGAAGCTGAGGGATCGCCAGGGAAAGATCCCCGCAGAGCTGAATGAACGGGCACTGTCGACACCCGGCGATGAAACAGATCTGCAGCAAATGAACCGGGAAGAGCATACCCTGGAACTGATGGAAGACGCATTAAAGGAATTGAACAGGGAGCAGCAGCAATGTGTAACTTTGTTTTACCTGCAGAAAAAAAGCTACCAGGAGATCAGCGACGAAACAGGATATACACTGATGCAGGTAAAAAGCCATATTCAGAACGGAAAACGCAACCTGAAAATATTAATCGAGAAAAAGCTGAAGGCATCTTAAACTGCCTCGCCATGCAGGAGAATCTGAAAGACATATTAGCCAATTTATCAAACGAGATCGATCAGGATACACTGTTGCTGTATCTGCAGGATAAACTTTCCGCAGAAAAAAAGCATGAAGTGGAAAAGATGCTGGCCGACAACGAATTTGCCAGTGACGCGCTTGACGGACTGCAGGAATTCTCCGATAAACGCCAGGTTTCCCATATGGTTGAAATGCTCAACCGCGACCTTAAAAAGAAAACGGAAAAGAAGAGACAACGCCGTGCAAAACTTGAACTGCCTGATCAATCATGGATCATCATCTCTGTTGTGATCCTGATCGCACTTATCATCATCAGCTATATAGTGATCCACAAAATGAATGCTGGTCAATAGTTATCGGGGATCTGCCTGAGCCCGGGATACCCATCTTACGCTGATGCCTATCCTGATCAGTATTGCTTTTTCTCTTTCCATTCTTTCCAATGCTGAAACACCTCTTTCGCCATCGGATGCGGCTCATGCCTGAATGGAATCTTCCGCTCTGTCATCACTGCGTTGATCTCATTATAAATAAATGCATCATCAAACTCGATGCGAGCGGCGTCCTCACGCGTATTGGCGTATATCACCCGGGCGGGTCTTGCCCAGTAGATTGCGCCGAGACACATCGGGCAGGGTTCGCAACTGGCATAAATATCACAGCCCGTAAGCTGATATGTTTGTAAATGCGCACAGGCATTCCGGATGGCCACTACTTCTGCATGAGCTGTCGGGTCATTTTGGGAAGTGACCATATTGAAGCCTTCACCTACAATTTCGCCGTCTTTTACGATCACACAGCCAAACGGACCACCATTTCCCTGCTCCATTCCCTGCCGCGACAATTCGATCGCCCTTTCCAAAAACCCCTTCTCTGTAGCTGTCAACATGATTGTACTATTAAAATCGTTGTAAATATGCCCGAAAAATGTGGATTATCAGCGATTTGTCCACAGATTATTCAGGCCGGCAAGCTGAATATGAAGTTACTATTAATTTTAAGTTAAGGGCCGCCCATCTCACCTAAGCGTTGTACTTTTTCCGCGTCATCGCTAACCTTAAAACCTTTCAATTATGAAATGGGAAACTGTCACGTCAACGATTGAAGAATCTGTTTTTGCCTTATGGAATAATGGTAAAAAGCTGGTGACCCTGGCTTTTCATCCTGCGTCCAGCGCTGCCCGAATCGAGTATGAAGATAAGAGACGCGTTTTCCTGATCAGACAGGAAGGTTTGCTCAAAAACAAAACTGTGCTTTGTAATGAATATGGTATCCGCATGGGCCATGCGCGTGCTG
This sequence comes from Citrobacter freundii, assembly GCA_003243445.1. Lineage (GTDB taxonomy): Bacteria > Bacteroidota > Bacteroidia > Chitinophagales > Chitinophagaceae > Terrimonas_A. Next base: position 370 of record QFQQ01000043.1, on the reverse strand, counting down.
AAAACAAAAGGCATCTGATCGAACTCGGTCAGCAGCGCTTCTTTTATGACGGCGATAATAAGATGGAAGACGGCGTAACTATCTATAACGAATTAAAAGAAGAGCCTTTTGCCGTTTGCGCCTTATCCCTTCCCGATCATATCAATCCTACACATAAACCAATCTGGGATAAAGCGAAATATGGATTGTTGATGACTTTGTGCTGGTATTTGCTGCAGCAACGGCTGGCGAAGTAAAAGTCAAAATTCAAAAGTAAAAAGTAAAAAATCCGGTCGTTTATAAAGGGAGTAGAAGAAAATTTTTAAAATAAATTACTTTTTACTTTTTACTTTTTACTTTTTACTTTTTACTTTTTACTTTTTACTTTTTA
>QFQQ01000137.1 GCA_003243445.1 Citrobacter freundii | reverse complement strand
TAATTCGCCGAAACTCAACGACCACATAGCCCACAATTTCAATTGTGGGTGGAGGAGATTGCGAATGAAAGGCATTCGTCGAGGGTTTGCAAGCAAACCGGATCTGTTAGACGAGGACCTTCTATTAAAAGAGCGTTGACCGCGCACTCCTCCATTATCACACTTAAAGACAAAAGCGTAACAGATCAACTCCGTTACGCCTTTTACTAAATTTATCTCTAAACAAACTCAATAATCCACCAGGTCTTTCAGCGTCCTGTTCTCCACAATATTCAACGTTGCGTCCCTTACCTCGATCATCATATCGTGCAGACCACAATGCTTTTCGTTACAATTTTTACAGCGCTCATAAAAATACAGGCTCACGCAGGGCAGCATAGAGATCGGACCATTCACCAGGCGGATGATCGTTGCCACCTTTGTTTTCTCAGGGCTTTTCTTCAGGAAATAACCGCCGCCTTTTCCCTTCTTGCTGTCAAGGATATCCGCTTTTTTTAATTCCAGCAGGATATTCTCCAGGAATTTCAGCGGGATCTTTTTCTTCTTCGCAATTTCCGAGATAAGGATCGGACCTTCATTGTATTTCTCTGTGAGGTATCCTAAAGCCTTGAACGCGTACTGTGATTTCTTTGAAAGCATAATTAATTAAGAATTTCAACGGTATAGTTGATGGCCGAGTTCTTTTTTAACATGGCCGATACACCGCAATATTTATCCAATGACAAGTTGATCGCTTTTTTTACTTTCTCAAGATTATCAGCAGCGGTCTTCAGACGGTAAGTGATCTGTATATCTTTAAACACTTTTGGATGCTCTTCAGTTTGATCAGCCTCCACGTCTATCGAAAAATCAGAAAATTCCACCTTCATTTTGTGCAGGATATCCACGACATCGATACCCGAGCAGCCTGCCAGCCCGGATAATAACAAGGCCTTGGGTCCATGACCATTCTTCTTGTCACCATCTACCTTTATCCTGTTGCCTTCATGCTCGCTTTCAAATTCCTGCCCTTTGATCCAGGTGGTGGTCGTCTTCATTGCCATTTCAATATATTAATTGTTAGTGCTTTAATAATGAGATCAAGTCAAAAGTAAAAATTAACCCCGCTTGTCGATTGAGAATTTTCCGGACTGGCAGGCGGGGTGACTTTTTACTTCGACTGCAGGCTGTGCTTTTCATTCCGGACAATATTCTCCAGCGTCCATTCAATTTTCCGCTCAAAATTATGCTTTCGGACCGGACATTCCATTTTATCGCAGATCGGGCAGGAGCTGGGGAGGCAGCCATCTGAGTGGACGAAAAACTCCACGGATTCACCGAACTCCGCGCGGACAAGTGCTGTCAGTGCATCGATCTCCTCATGGGCCTGGTTCACATCCAGGTACCAGGGCACCGTCAGGTGGCAATCGATATGCAAAATGCTGCCGTACTTGATCACGCGCAGGTTGTGCAGATCGATCCAGTTCACGCGGCGGTTGGCATTCAGGAGCTGCACCAGTTTGGTCAGCAGCTTGATATCTGCCTCATCCATAATACCCGCGATGGAAGTACGTACAATGCGATAACCCGTGATGATGATCCATACACCAAAGATCATTGCCACTACCGCATCGATCCAGTTGAGTTTGGTAAAATAAAGAAGGACCAGACCGGCAATGATCCCGCCCGTGGTCAATGTATCGGTTTGAAGATGTTTACCGCTGGCCGTCAATGCCGCTGAATTGTTTTTTGTACCAATCCGCTCACAATACAAACCCACCAGGAAGTTAACGACTGCTGTAAACGCTACCAGCCAGATCCCCGTATCCAACTTCTTTAATTCAACCGGGTGAATAAGACCAAGCACGGCATTATACAAGATCACCACCCCGGCAATTCCGATCATTGTCCCCTCCACAGCCGCTGAAAGGAATTCAGCTTTGCCATGACCATAAGGATGATCCGCATCCCTCGGCTTTGCCGCAACATATAAACTGTATAAACCGATAAAACCTGCCGCAACGTTTACGATACTCTCCAGTGCGTCTGTAAGAATGGAAACGGATCGGGTGAAGAAATACGCGACAAACTTTACCACCAGCAGTACCACAGAGATACCGGCAACCCATTTTTGAATGCGGAGATTTTGACTGGCTGTTTGCAAGTGACAAAGTTAAAGAAATATGAGGATGTCCGGGAGCGGGTCCCTGGATCGATGTTCGATAACAGATTTTCAAAGCCTCACATGGGCCGGTCATCGAACATCGATTCTTCAAAACCCCTTCATTACATTTTTTCAAACCGTTCCGCCACAAATTTCCAGTTCACCACACTCCACCACGCATTGATATAATCGGCACGCCTATTCTGGTAACGCAGGTAATACGCGTGTTCCCATACATCCAGACCCAGCAGTGGATAGCCTTTGATATCGCTTACATTCATCAGGGGGTTATCCTGGTTTGGCGTGGAGCCGATCAGCAGTTTTTTATCTGCACCAGCATAGAGCCATGCCCAACCGCTGCCGAAGCGATTTTTGCCTGCATCCGCCAGTTGCGTTTTGAATGCATCAAAGGAACCGAAGTTTTGCTCGACCGCAGTCAACAGTTTTCCTTCCGGTTTGCCTCCGCCATCAGGTGAAAGTGTTTTCCAGAATAGTTCGTGGTTGTAATGGCCGCCGGCGTTGTTGCGCATTTTCGGAGTGTATTTGGACACTTTCGCCAGCACTTCTTCCACCGAAGTTTTTGCGCTCACGCCTTCCGCGGCTGCGGCTTCTTTCAGGTTGGTTGAGTAAGCAGCGGCATGTTTGGTGTAATGGATCTCCATTGTTTGCGCATCGATCGCCCGTTCAAGACTATTGTATGCATAGGGCAATGGAGCCTGTGCAAAACCCGTCGATGAACCAGCTGACCCACCTTTGCTGATAATGCCACATGATTGCAGTAAAGATCCTGTAGCGACCACACCGGCACTTACGGCCAGCACGGATTTGGCAGAGTCTGTAATAAATTTCCGCCGTGTAGTTGAGTTGATTTGCATATCCTGTCTTTTAATTACTAATTCTTTTGAATGGACGCAGGCGTTTTCCTGCGGAAGAAACCACCAATTGTTTTGAACAATCTGTAGTATGCTTCTTTATTGAAAAGCTGTGAATCCCTCATTGCTTTATAAGTAAGGAACACACCGATCGGCACCAGTATAAAGATTGCCAGCCACATTCCCGCAAACACACCCCAGCTTCCTTCTTTGGCGAATTTCTCGCCGACCGTGGTGGAGAAATAGAAGACCATGAAGAAACTGATCGCTGCGATCAGGGGTGTACCCAAACCGCCTTTGCGTATGATCGATCCCAGCGGAGCCCCGATAAGGAACAACACAAGGCAGGAAAGCGATAACACGATCTTACGATGCCATTCGATCTGGTGTTTCCTGAACGTCTTGTCTCTTTCCTGCATGTTCATATCTGCTGCCGAAAGCGAGGCACTCATGGAAGAAGCTTCGCCGATCGCCTGCTGCCCGACACTGTATTTTGCAGAATCGGGCAACAGATCTTCCATCGTTTTTGCATGAAGAAAAAGGCTGTCTTCTATGGGATTCTTTTTACGGGCTGTATCAACCGCTTTATTCTTTGCAACACTATCTATGTAACGATTGAAAAGAAATGATGAATAAAGCCCTTTTTCAAGGTTCGTCCGTACGATCGCATTTTCTTTTTTTAATGAATCGATCGCTTTATTGAGCTGACGGATGGTATAAAACTTTTCGTTGTTGCGGTTGGCAGTGTCCGAAGTCCAGGTCATTTGCAGCGCGCTCATGTCAAACTGCTTATTGTATTCTTTAAAACCAAGCCGGATATAATCGGTCCGCGATGCATCAGTGGAATTACCTTTTTCCTGGTAGCGCCAGCCATCTTTCAGGTTGAACTCAAGAAAACGTTTGTTGGGTGTAACGCGCATTACACCGCTTTTGGCAATAATGAAGTTGTCCTGCTGTCCGTTATTCTGCTGTTCATACACAATGACGTCGCGGATGATACTATCATTTTTCTCTTTCTCGCCGATCTTGATCGCAAAGCCATTCAGCCGGTCATAGAACACGCCTTCCTTCAGATCGAATGCGGGCTTTGCCCAAACGATATCTGAAAGCATGGTCCTTGATTTCAGGAATGCTACCGGGATCACATAATTGGAGAACAGGAAAGCGATCACGCTGATAACGGCTGAGATGAAGAACAGCGGCCGCATGAACCGCAGCAGGGAAATTCCCGCGGATTTGATCGCTACCAGCTCAAAGCTTTCACCCAGGTTCCCAAAGGTCATCAGGGATGATAACAGCACTGCCAGCGGGAGCGCAAGCGGCACAAGTACCGCACTTTGATACCAGATGAATTTCAATACGACGCCGATGCCGAGACCTTTTCCTACAAAGTCATCAATATATAGCCAGAAAAACTGCATCACCAGCACCATCAACGTGATAAAGAAGGTGGCGATAAAGGGGCCGATAAAAGCCTTAACGATGAGCTTATCCAGTTTTTTGAACATCTGCCTAAATTCCAATCCGCCGGTGGCGGGGTCGATTGATTATTTTTGAAGCATGAACGATTCCCCAAAAATACAGCTTTCGCCGTTTGAGCAGCAATTAGTTACTGATCCAGGATGGCTTTTAACAAAGAATGCGATCCTGGAAAAGATAAAGGTTCTGTTAATGGCCGTTCAGGATCTGCAGCTCCCGGTCCTCAACACATATAAGGCATCGCTTCCGGCGGAGATCCTGAAGATCTCTCCAAAGATCACCCGCGGCGAAAACTATCTTGGCCTGCCATGGCTTGTATTGGATCAGCCCAGGTACTTTGAGAAGGAAAATATTTTCGCGATCCGCACCATGTTCTGGTGGGGAAAATTCTTCAGCACAACGCTTCAGCTTTCCGGTTCATATAAAGAACAGTTTGAAACCAGGATCAGCGGGGAATATGAGGTATTAAGAAAAAATGATTTTCATATCAGCCATAGCGATTCCCCCTGGGATCATCATTTTGAAAAGGATAATTACAAAAGTATTGACGGATTCTCCAAAGATGAATTCGCGCATCATATCCGCACGCATGCGTTTATCAAACTGGCAAAAAAAATATCCCTGGAGGATTGGGATAGGATTGGAGAAAAGTTGGAAGAAGATTTTCGGGTGTTGATCAGGGTGCTGGTCTGAAGTTCCAGAGGTTCCAAAGGCTCCAGAGGTTTAAGAGGTTTCAAAGACTGCGATCAGCGTCAGCAACCTTTGAAACCTCTTAAACCTTTGGAACCTCTGGAACCTTTTGCTTTAGTTACCTAACCGGTGAAACAAATCCTTCACCTGATGATCCCACAGCAAAGACTGATCTTTTATATCTTTCTTTTCGGCAAAATCTTTAACCACCAGGATCGTTTGATTGGTGATCTCTGATTTTTCTATGCCGAATTCAAAATATTCATTTTTGGGGGCTTCGAGCCAGCGAAAGCGGATGAAGCTGTTTTCTTCACTTTCCAGTACTTCTGCTTTATCAAAAGAGCCATTCCATCCAAAGTAAAAGATATTGTCACGTTCATCTACTTTATCTGCAAACCATTCTCCTAAACCAGCCGGGGTTGACAAGAACTCGTATAATATAGAAGGTGAACACCTTACGGGAAATTCTAGCGTATATAATTGCTTACTCATCGTCAGTTGATTAAATCACTCAGGGCTGCAATAATAAAAAATAAATCGACCGCGCAAAATTATTTGCCGTTTATTTTTCAAGTGTTTCCAAAACAGTTATCCCCGGATGAAATAAAATCATATACGAAAACGTTAAGATATTCCAAAGATTTTTTTGGCACATATTAGGCGAAAGCATAAATTGCTATAGTATCCAATTCCTTAGGTAGCGTCATATCGACTGAAGAGTGTGTGGTTTAAAGGTTCGAAGGGTTAATTGTTAGTGTTGAACCCTTACATATTTAAACTTTTAAACCAGGCTCGAAATGATGCTGCTGATTGTAGTAAATGAAAAACCCTGATGGGTGTTTTTAAAGGCTAACCTAACCAAAACTGTAATTCACAACCCTTAAAATAACCATCTAAATACCAAACCTATGAGCATGCGTCAATTGAAGATCACGAAGTCAATTACGAATCGTGAATCTCAAAGCCTGGAAAAATACCTCCAGGAGATTGGCAAAGTCGAATTGATCACCCCTGAAGAAGAAGTGCGTCTCGCTGCACTGATCAGACAAGGCGATCAACGGGCTCTCGACCGTCTCACCAAAGCCAATCTTCGTTTCGTTGTTTCCGTTGCAAAACAGTATCAGAACCAAGGGTTGTCCCTGCCGGACCTCATCAATGAAGGTAATGTGGGCCTGATCAAGGCTGCACAACGCTTCGATGAGACCAGGGGTTTCAAATTCATCTCTTATGCGGTATGGTGGATCCGTCAGAGCATCTTGCAGGCTTTGGCTGAGCAATCAAGGATCGTAAGACTGCCGCTGAACAAAGTAGGTCTGACCAACAGAATTCAGAAAGCTTACTCTACACTGGAGCAGCAGTTTGAAAGAGAACCTTCCGCGGAAGAACTGGCTGAAATGCTGCAAATGGATCTCGATGAAGTATCTGCCACACTCGGCATTTCTGCACGACATGTAAGTATGGACACGCCGCTTTCCGAAGGCGAAGACAGCACACTGATCGACGTACTGGAAAATCCAAACGCAGAGAAAACCGATGGAGATCTTGATCATAAGGAATCTCTCAGAACCGAGATCGACCGCTCACTGAAAGCTCTTACCGAAAGACAAAAAGAAGTGATCTGTTATTTCTTTGGTATCGGTGTTGATCATCCAATGAGCCTCGAAGATATCGGCGAGAAATTCAACCTGACACGCGAACGTGTACGCCAGATCAAAGACAAAGCGATCACTAAACTGAGAACTACCAATCGTTGCAAACTTTTAAGAACCTACCTCGGCTAATGAAATAAACTCTACTCTTTTAAGTAAAAAGTCAAAAGTAAAAAGTAAAAATAGCCTTCTGCAGAAGGAAGCTGTTTCTAGCTTTTGCTTTTGGCTTTTTATATTTTGAATACCGTTGCCTGAACGGGGATTTATTGGATTATTGGGATTAGGAGGATTGGTGTCTGGCCTGAACGGGGATTTATTGGATTATTGGGATTAGGAGGATTGGTGTCTGATAGTCAGACCAGTCTTTTCATTCTTTCGAATATTCAATTATTCGATTCTGAGGATAGGAACGCGCAAAAAAATTATGATGGAAGAACGGATTAATTGGATTAAATGGGCTGTTCTGAAAGATGGATGCTTTCCATTCATGAGGTCATGATCCTTTCAATCCCAATAATCCATTTTCCACATCTTCTGTCTGCGCATTACAATGTAAACATCGAACAGACTGCCATGCGAAAGAATGAAAAGACTGGTCTGACTATCAGACACCAATCCTCCTAATCCCAATAATCCAATAAATCCCCGTTCAGGC
>QFQQ01000136.1 GCA_003243445.1 Citrobacter freundii | reverse complement strand
AATCTGCGAAATCCGCGGGAACCTTACGCAAGTCCGAAAATTTGGGTAACGATTAGCCTGAAGGGGGAGATTTAGAGGGGCCTCACGCCAGGCGGTCGAATAGTTTTCCGTTAACTAAACGACATTGAATTTTAATTGTAGGTGAGGAGTACACGCTCTCGAGATTTTACTGCCTGAACGTATATACATAATCAATCCTTCCCGTCAATTCCTTTTGTTTATTAAACAACGCCTCTTTCGTTTTCAATCCTTTGTCATTAAAAATATATCTCCAGGTAAGATAGTCGGGACGGACGGTAGACAATGTAGTGATCTTTTGGATGACGCGGTTCTGCTCGTCGTATTCAAACATAAAGTCCGGAAGGATCTTTTTTGCGCGGGCATTGTACCGGGCGATATCAGTCAGTCTGTTTTCTTCATCATAATAAAAATAAAACGGATCGATGCCCGTACCGCGTCTGATCAGTTGTTCGTCGGCCACATTGCCTTTTTCGTCAAGCGTAAAGCGATATTCAGTACTGTCTTTTCCATTCACGATCTTCCACATTTTTTCGGGTTTACCTGCGGAGTTGTAGAGCCAGATATGATCTTCCGTTGAGCTGAAGTCATTTGCTGAATCTTTTGATTCTGTTCTTACCGAAACAATATTATTGCCCGAGTATTGATAGCTGGTACGGCTTGCAATACCATTGGTAGAATCTGAAATGGACAGAATTCTTCCCTGCGCATCAAACCGGTAATACATCCGCACGATCGACTGTCCGTTGCGGGTAGACACTTTGATCATATTCTGCGCGGCAAACACCTCATGGATCTCATTAAAATCTGTCGTCTTTGCGCCTCTCGAATCATAACCCGTTGCCGTCACCGTCGCCACATTGTTGGCCTTATATACCTTCATCTTTTCGGTATTGGCACTGGCATCCAGCAGGTCTTTGTAATAGTACTGGCCGAAGCCGGTCAGGGTGGAGAGAAGGATGAGGAGGAGAAGGGTGTGTTTCATTCAAAGGTTTTTTAACGCGACTTTTCCATGGTTGTCCGATGCGCGATGTTCGATGATCGATCAGGTCGAAGCTTTTCCGCTTAAGTAATAGTTTCAATTTTAATCCCGGCGTCCTGAAACCCGACCATCGAACATCGACCATCGGAAAATCGGGCAACGCGCAACCGATCCTGCGAAATTACTTCAATTGTTCACTAACGACCAAGCTCCCAAAAAATTTCATTACGCACCGTAAAACAGTCATTTATTGGGGCGTTTGTACTTATTTTTAGCAAAAAAATTACATGTCGCACGGCCACGAACGGAAAGAAAAGAATTGCCTCAATTGTGGCGCAACGGTACAGGGGCGGTATTGCCAGGCATGCGGGCAGGAGAACATTGAACCCAAAGAGACTTTCTGGACAATGTTCATGCACTTTTTTACTGATATCACGCATTTCGACGGCAAATTCTTTGAAACGTTGAAAGACCTGCTGTTCAGACCCGGTTTCCTTTCATCGGAATACATGAAAGGAAGGCGAATGAGCTACCTGAACCCCGTGCGGATGTACGTATTTACTTCAGCGATCTTTTTCCTGGTGTTTTTCGGGTCAAAGACGCCGGAAAAACTATCCGGAAGCTCTAAAGATGCACCCCTCACATACAATCAGCGGAAGAAACAGCTTGAGATCCTTGACAACAGGCTGAAAGCGAACCCGGATAACCGGATCGATATCCGCAAACGTGAACTGCTGATGGATTCATCCAAAATAATTACATTCCAGATCCTCGAACAGATAGAGGATCCCAGGAATAAGCGGTTCGCACTGCCGCTGATCGGCAGTGAAGCAAGCACCGTTGCTGAATATGAAAAGGAGCAGGCCGCAATGTCGGCTGACCGGCGCGATGATTGGCTCAAACGGATATGGAATAAGAAAGTGCTGAAGATGAAAGAGAATTATGGAAGGGAAGAAGCTGCCCGTAAGATCCTGGATATCTTTTTGCATAACCTGCCGTATCTGCTGTTCGTATCCCTTCCGTTATTTGCATTGATATTAAAACTGCTATATGTACGGAGAAGAAAAGAATTCTATTATGCGGATCACGGCATCTTTTCCATCCATCATTACATATTCAGTTTTATACTGCTGCTGACGATGATCCTGCTGGGTAAACTGACGGACCTGACGCATTGGGCCATCTGGGATGTGATCCTGTTTGTATTGATACTGGCCTGGCCTTTTCATATGTACAAGGCCATGCGCAGATTTTACAGGCAGGGCCGCGGGAAAACATTTTTAAAATTCCTGCTGCTCAATTTCCTCGGTTTTGTGATGATCATCTTGCTGCTTGGATTGTTCGGACTGATCTCTGTATTTCAAATTTAACACTGATTCATTATGGATACCAATCAACCCGCACTCAATGATTCGTTTCAACGCCTGGTGAAGATCATGGATGAACTCAGGGAAAAATGCCCCTGGGACAGGAAGCAGACCATACAGACCCTGCGCCAGATGACGATTGAAGAAACATTTGAGTTGGCGGATGCGATCACGGAAGGTGATTGGAAAGGCATAAAGGAAGAGCTCGGTGATCTGCTGCTTCATATTGTGTTTTATGCCAAGATCGGCAGCGAACAGGAGCAGTTTACCCTGCAGCAGGTGATCGATGCGATCTCGGATAAACTGGTGGCCCGTCACCCGCATATTTACGGCGATGTGAAAGTGAATGATGAGGAAGACGTGAAGAAGAACTGGGAAAAGCTCAAGCTGAAAGAAGGCAAGAAGTCTGTATTGAGTGGAGTGCCGCGCTCGCTTCCGTCAACGGTGAAAGCCATGCGGCTGCAGGAAAAGGCAAAGCAGGTAGGCTTTGAATGGGACAATAAAGAACAGGTTTGGGATAAGGTGGAAGAGGAAACGCGGGAGCTGAAAGAGGCGATCGCAGGCGGCGAACAGGATAAAATAGAGGAGGAATTTGGCGATCTGGTGTTTTCAATGATCAATTACGCACGGTTTTTGCAGGTGGATGCCGAAAATGCCCTGGAACGAACCAACAAAAAATTCATCCACCGCTTTACCCAGATGGAAGAACAAGCCTTAAAGCAGGGAAAAGACCTGGCAAGCATGAGCCTCGAAGAAATGGACGCTATCTGGAACAGCATTAAACAGCAACGGCATAAGTGAACCCCATACTCTCAAATAACCGGGTAAAATACAGCTTGCTCGTACTGGCACTACTGCTTTTTACGCTCTCATTTTTTTTCAATAAGATCTACACGAACCGGTCAACTGTTACCGACGAAGTCCGCCTTGCACAGAAATATCTGCAGAAACATGAAGAAGACTTCAATCAATTCCTTACAGATACCGCATTGCTTTTTCGCCTGGCGGAAAATGTAGAACCACTTCAGGATCTCGAAAAGACCACCTCAAAAAAATACGGGATCTTTCTGTATAAACAATCGGATGACAGCACCCTGTCTCTTCGCTTCTGGAACACACAGGCAAATATTCCACCGGAGAGCTCATTCCGTAGTGGAGAAATAGAGGAAGGGGTGAAACTGGAGAATGGATATTACTTCCTGATCAAAAAATTTGTAACGCTGCAATCCGGCAGGGTGATCGTGTACGCAACGATCCCGTTCAGATCGGCTTACTGGCTTCCGGATTATTTGCCGGAGAAATTTGCTTACAGCAGTACGGCTGATAAGCGTGTGCAGCTGAGTGATTCTGTTACCGCTTACCGGGTAAAATCGATCTCAGGTAAACCGATCTTTTACCTGAAGAGTAAAAATACAGGGATCATTCCTTACAATAATGCATTAACGATACTGCTTCGCTTCAGCGGTTTGCTATTGCTGTTGCTTTTTGTGCATCTGATCGCAGAATCGTTGTCGCAGCAAAGGCTTTGGAAAGGCGTGCTTTTTCTCGGTGGTTCCCTGCTTGTGATAAGAATGGTCATTTACTGGGCACCTTCATTGCTTAACCTGCGGCAATTCGAGTTATTCGATCCGACTGTATATGGTTCTACGTTTGTCCAGCGATCGTTGGGTGATCTGTTGATGAACTCGGTATTCTTCTGCTGGCTGGTCTTATTCACCTGGTATAAAGTGCAGAAGCTGGAGAGCTTTGTCAGCACATGGCCGCAATGGATGAAGATGGCGACAGGTTTGATGTCATTGATCCTGCTGATCCTGTCAACCTTCCTGATCTCTTCCATCATACGCAGTATCGTAGCTGATTCAAAGATCTCGTTCGACGTAACGAACTTCTGGAGTCTCGACCGGTATACGGTGGTTGGTTTTTTTGTACTGGCAACTTTGTCGCTCTCTTATTACTACTTTACACAGCTTTTATTCCGGATCATTTTTCCTTTTTTACGGGGAGAAGTATGGCTGGTATATTTTGCGATCGCATTTTCAGGCCTGGTATTTCTGACCCTGAAAACCGGTGATCCTACTGTATTGTTCTATATACCGGTACTGGTGTGGTTGCTGATTTACACATGGCTGGTGAACAGGGAAGGGGTGATCCTGAACAGGATCAGGATCAATATCGCCGGTATCATCTTCTGGATCTTTGTATTTTCCGTATCCATTGCAGCGATCATGCTGGTTGAAAACAAAAAAGCGGAATGGGCAAGACGGAAGTATTATGCTGGAAAGCTCACCCAGCTGGCTGATGAATCAACTGAGCGGATGATGAGCATTGCGTTCAACTATCTTGATAATGATTTTCTTTCTGCTAATTTAGATCGATTTCGTTCGTTTGACAGCAGTATTGAAATCCGGGATAGTATCAATGCTGCGCTATACAGTCCTTACTCTTCACAATTTGAGACAAAAATATACGTATACGATTCAACGGGGAAGGGGCTTGTAAATCCGGATCCAACCAAGTTTGATGCATTGAGAACGATCGTCTCTCAGCAATCGCATGCAACGAGGATGCCCGGAACGTATTACTATGAAACCGCTTTTGATCAGTATACATTCATCACGGAGAAAAATATACAAGACTCCGCGGGGCGGAATATGGGGTATATGTTCATCATCTCCAACCCGCATAAATATCCCAGTGATGCATTGCTGGCAGAATTATTCAAACAGAATAAATCCAATGATCCTGAAAACTCGCCGATCTATTCTTACGCAATTTATAACCAGCGGAAGCTGACCGAGCTCTCCAATAAATATCCGTTTGCAACAAGACTTACCGATGCGCAGGTATCTTCACTCAATAATGAGACCACTCGGAAGGTGAACGGTGATTACGATGAGCTTTGGTTCAAGGCAGATAATCAGCGGATCGTTGTGATCACACGTAAACAGGATACGCTGATAGAGACCATTACGCTGTTCTCTTATATATTCAGCTCATTCCTCTTCCTGATCCTGGTCGTTCAGATCCTTTCCCTGCTGGTAAAAGCGGTGTATGATCCTTATGGCTTCCGGCGATTCTTTCATTTCAACATCCGGAATCAGGTACACAGTACGATCATTTTTATCAGCATATTCTCATTTATCATCATTGGTATTGCAACGATCAACTTCTTCAAGACAAGATACAACCGGACCAACAGCGACAAGCTGAGCAAGACAATGAAGATCATGGTGGCGGAGATGGAGGATCGCGTGAAGCCGGATGACCTGGAGACGGGCATGGTGGTGATCAATGATTCTGCAACCGGTAAAAGCGTGCAGAGCCTTGTACAGGAAGTTTCCGAGATACATGGCGTGGATGTGAATGTGTATGACCTCGCCGGCGATATGCAGATCTCTTCCGAGGATAATGTGTATGAAAGAGGTGTGCTGAGTAAAAAGATGGAGCCAGGTGCATTTTTCCGTTTGAGCCGCTTGAACCAGGTGCAACACGTGCAGGAAGAAAAGATCGCTAATCTGACTTATCTCAGTATTTATGGCCCGGTGAGGGATAAGGAAGGAAAAGCCTATGCATACATCGGCATACCTTATTTCACCTCACAGCCCGAGCTTGACCAGGAGATTTCCAACTTTATCGTTACCGTGATCAACCTGAATGCATTTATCCTTCTGGTGGCCGGTCTGATCGCATTGTACATTACCAACCGTATCACGCGGTCATTCTCTATTATCAGCAATAAGATGAAGGATGTGAATCTTGGTAAAATGAACGAAGAGATCGAGTGGAACCGTGATGATGAGATCGGTGACCTCGTAAAAGAATACAACAAGATGGTGGCGAAGCTGGAAGAATCAGCCGCGGCACTTGCCAAAACAGAAAGGGAAGAGGCATGGCGCGAAATGGCCCGCCAGGTAGCGCATGAGATCAAGAACCCGCTGACGCCGATGAAACTGAGTATCCAGTATCTTCAGAAAGCGATCAATAATAATCAACCTAACGTAAAGGAACTGTCCAGTAGCGTAGCTAATACGCTTGTAGAGCAGATCGATCACCTGTCAAAGATCGCGGCGGACTTTTCTCAATTTGCCAATATCGGCAACACCAATATTGAAGAGTTCGATCTGCACAGCGTGATCCGTTCATTACAGGAATTATACAGCGCAGATCCGAATACGGAATTCATCTGGAACCCTGTAAATCGCAAGGCATTGATGCATGCGGATAAAACGCAGATGAACCGCTTGTTCACCAACCTCTTTGCTAATGCTGTAGAGGCTCGCGGTTCAAAAGATCATTCACGGATAGAAGTAATGGAATTGGTAGAAGGTGGCATGATCCGGATAAGTATTAAGGATAATGGGGAGGGGATCGCAGAGGAAATGCAATCGCGCATATTCATTCCGAATTTCACAACAAAATCATCCGGAACGGGGCTTGGGCTTGCGATGTGCAAGGGAATTGTGGAACAGGCAAGGGGAAGGATTTGGTTTGAAACGAAGAAGGGATTTGGAACTACGTTTCATGTTGAATTGCCGATAGTAAATCCGATGGCGTAGGGGCCCCCTCTAAATCTCCCCCCAGGGGGGAGACTTTAAGCCGCCTATTAAAGAAAATGCAAATTAATACTGGATATTGATTTTAGATATAAAGACAATCATCTTATGCAGGAATGTTAAATCTCCCCCTTTGGGCTAATCGTTACCCAAATCTATGAATGGCGTAAGGTCCCCTCCTCCGCTTCGCTACGGCGGACAGAGCCCGCAGATTTACGCAGATCTAAAACACGCAGATGCGCAGATGGTCTGT
>QFQQ01000042.1 GCA_003243445.1 Citrobacter freundii | reverse complement strand
ACCCCGGGTCTGGCAGGAATGAAGATTGTTATCGCACTAATCAGCCCGCCCGGGGAAACAGAGCAGGGAGAGGATGAACCACCAGAAAAAGTTTTACTATTCGGGGATGTGACAAGTAAAAGCTGCCTGGTCTCTTAACTAAACGACATTGAATTGAAATTGTGGGAAGAGAATGCGCGGTCAGCGCTCCTTTAATGGAAAACACAGCGTCATAACCCTCCACCCACAATTAAATTGTGGGCTATGTGCGCCATTGAGGTTCGACGAATTATTCGAAAAGCTGGCGGTTGTTATAAACATTGCGAACAGGCGGAAGTATAACTGGCAAGCTTGAAGGGATCTTCTAACGTAGAGATTCCGACAAGGCCGATCAGCCTCAGATCAAAATTCATTGATGTTCCTGACCCTGACGTTCGGCATCTTCTCAAAAATATCCTGCATGAATTTCCGGTGATTCGCTCCTGCAATAACGACGACTCTTTTTACGCCTGCTTTCTTCGCACGGTTCACCACATTATCGCACATTCCTTTATTTCTCATCAGCCACCAATGAATTTTGGAGTTTATTTCATCTTTGGGGAAGTTGTTCATGCTATACATTTCCGGTAGATAAAAATCACCCGATGCAGCAATCGCTGATGATTCATTCGTATTCAGCCATTCGGTAACGTAAGTGGAGTATTTTTCAACCGAATCAAACTTTGCGAAACCTTTATTGATCTTATTGAGATGAGACCTTAATTCAGTTTTGAATGATGCGCTTGTATCTTTCCTGAACAGATCAAATTGAGCATCGAAGGCGGCCCAGGATGCATTCCAGTTCAGATCATAATCCTGGCAATCCATTGCCATCAGACCGGATATGCCCAGTTGCTGCATCATCGGGAAAGCGATCATTGCATATTCAGATGTTTTAACCCGTCTCATGCTTCTTCCCGTAGTATCCAGGCCAGGAAGAAGAATTTTATCCGTATAAGCCGCGAGTTCCTGGTTGGGTTCGCGTTGCAAATGGTCAAACACTTGCCAGAACTGGTAATGTCCGTTTGCTACGTCCTGGTTCAGGTAGTAAGCATGGGCAAGGTCGACCTTTAGCTGATAATTGCGTGGATCAGCGATGGAGCGTTTTTTAAGGCTGTCAATCCTTCGGGTTAATTGTTCGGGCGGAATACTCCTACTGTTTTGAAGGTTCTTCAGTCGCTTGATATTATCCTGCTTGCACCAATAGTCCATTACCAGCTTTTCGTCTTCGCTGCTCAGAAACTCCCCAAAAAAGGCTTCGGGCTGGAACTTTTTAATCTTGGTATGAATCCCGGAAAAATCCTGAACAGGATAGGGGCTATAGTTGTGTGAAACGCCTATCAGCATGATATCCAGTTTTTGTGCAGTGATGTTATTCGCGATAAAAAGAAAGAGTAGGAAAAGAAGCCTCATTTTACGGATTTTATATTAAAACGGTTTATCGTCAAAATTGTTACAGCACATAGCCGGCTGGTGCTTTCTTAATTTGATAGTCTTTTACTACTATCATTACAATGCTGCAATTGACACAAAAAAACTAAGATAATTCATTTATAGGTTTGGTTTGACTAGTTTTATCAACAGATAATATCCAAAAGCGGTGATGTAAGGAAAACGCCCGGTGTTTCATGAAGTAATTGCTGTTTCTTCGCTACGCGCGATTCCCGCCCGGCAGCCCAGATTAAATTACCGGGTTCGTTATTTGTGGTCGACTGTTAGTGATAGTTACGGAAATAGCAAGGTTATAAAATTTTCTGCCCAGGAAAATGTTTGTTCTAGTGAGGTAAAAACGGCGACAAAGAAAGTGAGTTCAACATTCCACATGGAATTACTTTGGACAATAATGAAAATGTTATATAGCAGACCGGGAAAATAGCAGGATACACGGGTTTTTATGAAGGAAAAACCACCTGGTATCAGGATTTGACAGTTGACAAGGATGAAAAAAATTACGTTGCGACATTTTAGGAAACATAATTCAAAAGCTAAAAAAGGTTTCCAATCAGTGACAGAAGGTATAAGCTGATAGCCTGTTGAAGCCAGTACTTAGTCAATGACATATTAAGGTTCTTGTAACAGCGCATGAATATTAATTCAACAGATAACCGCCATCTTTATCTTTTCGTAATTTATTAGGGCTAAAATTTGGAAACATTTTGCTGCTTAAATAGAATGATAAAAAGGCCATGGGAATCAATATGATCAACCCTATGATTCCGAATACAACATTATCCCAACTCGCGATCAGCTGTACAATGCCCAACACGGTTAAGAAGCCGCATAGTTTATACATCGCACCCATGTAATGAATGAATCCGTAAATGAATAGCACCGGGAGCAATATACCAATCAAACTAATAAGAAGGCCCAGGACTTCTCCCTCCGCCACCAGGGAAAATATACCAATCAAGCGAAATAAAAGAATCATTGCAAGCAAGCCGATCAGTGCATTGTTGTAGGGCTTGTACTGCTTTCTGATCTGTACCGGGGCGGTACCGGTGATCAGCAGGGCAAGATTTTTCTTATTGTCATAGTGCGCTGAAAGTTCATCATAGATTTGTTGGTCATTTTTCCCTGACGACCTTCTGTCGTCGATTATTTTTTTTGCAGTTTTCTGGTCCATTCTCTTTAATTAAAGTATGAATAAATATTATTGGAGTAAATTTTACGGCGCTGTTTAACTTTTGGGATTCGGCACTATATAAATATGCGCAACATATGGGAACGACTTGTTCCTGAACATTGCATTGATTGTTACTGTAAATTATGCAACGTTCAAGCAGGGATGGATGCCGATGTAGTGAGCGGCTGGTCTCAGCCGGTTAACGGTAGGATTGGTTGTGTAAGGAACGATGAAGTGTCTGCCCGATACAGCCATCAGATAAGGGCCCTCTCGCAACTTGTCCTGTCGTGGCGGTAAACCCGACCCAACACTCGGAGGACTGGTATTTTACCGCTATGCCTGACCAATGAACAACCCCATTAGCGTTTTCTCGACATGACGAAGACGTGTCCAAAAATGAAACGATGGGGGCGTTCCTACTGTTAACAATTATCGATTTTTGGGCGGCATTAGTGGAGTACCATTATTTCAGTAACAGGAAGCACTCCCGAACCAACAATTTTTATCCAATGTCGTTTAGTTAAGCCGCGTCGTTTGTACGTCCTTCCCGTCTTCCCGCCTTACCGGTAAAAATTAAACCGGTAAGACGGTAAGGAAAGAGGAAGGAGCCGGCTTTTAGTTCATGAATAGAAAGGTTGATCTGTCACGGCACCTAACCAGGCACTATTGAATTAACATTGATATGTTCTGTCCTGATATCTCTCTGTTGCGAAACAACTTATTCCAGCAATTTCCTCAAAGCAGCAAGGTCAAGCTGGTTGATAAAGGAGTCATTTATTCGTGTTAAAAACTTATCGCCTGTTTTGAAACGATACATCACATCAATAATGGACGGTTTAGTACCGCCCGGCGGATATTTTTTCAGGTACGCCGGATTGATCCGGTATAATTTCAAGCCTTCGCTGCCGGTATAAAATTCAGTAAAGAAAAAATTTCCGTAGATCTCTTTGGCGTTGATGTTGCGGTTATAAGGAACGGTAAAAGCCTTGTTGTCTCCCTGAACAATAGCCTGCTGATTCAGCCATTTTTCATCTTTCGATTGCAGCAACTGAGTAACGGTTTTCTTTTTCTGGTCACTGATCGTAAGTATATCTTTTGCACTTTGTTCCTGTATGATCTGCCGTTTTTTTTGATCCTGCAGATAGCTGCTGTTGGTTTTCTCCGATTCGCTGATCGTCTTAGCCAGTTTCCTGATCCTGTCATCCATATTTGCCACCAGTTCAGGTTTTTCACGATCATAAAATTCGAGCAGGTCGGTAAGGAATTGCTTCCTGGTTACCGGAATAAAAAAAGGAATATCGGAATGAGCAATAAACGCGTGGCGAAATACAAAACTAACCGAACCTATTGCCACAAAGCCATTGCTGCCATTCCAGCCATAACCTTTGCCGGGTTTATTTTCAAGAACCTGTCCCGTGCTTTGCGTCAACTGATCGCCCACTCCTTCAGTAGTCAGATCAATAAAACCATTTCCGCCATTGATAGCATTCACCAGCCTGTCATCTATAAAAGCATAGTAATTAAGTACACCAATAAAAGGTGCATTGACGCTCTGGCTGTTTGCAGGAATTTTATAAGCAGCGGCATTGCCCTCAAAAGAATGAAAAGCCGTTTGAAACCATGGATTGGCTGTTATTCTGAGCACACCCTGGTATTCATCCACAATTGCCAGTTTGTGTGTTTGTATATTACAAACAAATTGATGAAAGCCCAGGTTGTACCGGTAGGTATTCGCCAACTCCTGGTTATAAAATGATCTTGAATCAGACGCAAAACTGGCTTTTGCAAGCCCGCCGGTAAATTGCAGCGTTGGTTTGCAAATGTTTTCAAATGCCGTCATCATTTTTTTTGCATTAGCGAGATCTGTTGTTGTATAACCGGATTTGGCTCCGCCTGTTGCTATTCCGGTATGGGCATCCCAATACCTTCCCGGTTCATTCAGTACGGTCTCTCCAGTACAGTCCTTGGAAATTACTTTTTCCCATGCCTTGAAACTGGTTTGTGCACGTACAGAAAATACACAAAGCACAGGGATGATCAGCAATATCTTTTGCATTTTTATAAACGGTTTATGTTGAAACAGAAAGTACATCAAAGCCTGGTCAGGCATTTTTTTTCCAGAAGGAGATCACCAGGCCTAGTTTCTCAAAAAATTACTGCCGAATGAGGTAAAGCCCGGGCCTGAGGAATTAAAACCTCCGTTAACACTTACCGTCACCGACCCAAGATCAACCGACGCGCCACCACCCATCGGGCCACTTAAACCTGCTCCGGCAGAGCCTGTAACGATCAGATCAACAGGATTCATATTGCCGTCAAATTTGATAGTGGTCTCTACAGAGGCGCCGATTTTTCCGCCCAGCTTGCCGATTTCAAACTCTGTGTCCTTACCGGCTTTGGCAGAAAAGCTATGCCCGGTTGTTTGCCATGTTACAGGGTCATAGCTGCGGCTATAAGCAAATTCGCCGGCTTTCAGATCTGCATAGATGCTGAATCCTTCGCAATCCATTTTTCCGCCGCACACTTTGGCGTCAAAACCAAAATTCACTTCGCAGTGTTCTCTTTCCCAAACCTGGATCTTCCCCTTGCTGTTGTAATCTTTCTTTAACTGATCGCCGCATGGTTGTGAAAATCCTCCATCTGCATAAAAAGGAAAGTAAGAACGGAAACCTTGCAGATCGTTAAGGTAGCCGACATACATCTGGTAGTTTACGGGTGTAGGATCCTGCATGGACTGCATAATGATCGTATTCCAGAATAAATATTCCTGTAAACGCTGGTTCATCAGGTCTTCTATATTTCGTATGTATTGATTATTGATTGCAGCTGATTTTTCCAGCCATTTATTCTGTCTGGCTGTTTTTAGTTCGCAGAGTTGCTTTTCAATTTGCATGTCACGCTCATTATCCGGTTGCGCTTCGCCGGTTTTTAATGTAGATTTTTCTTTTAGCAGGGCGCTGATCTTGTCATCAAAATCTGTTTTCAGTGCCTGCCTCAGTTCGTTTTCATTTTGCAATCTGTTTGAGGCTTCCCTTTTCATGCGGCTGATATAAGAAACACTGTATTGCGGGTTATCAATGGCATTAAGCATCAGGCCTGCCTGGGCCATAAATGGGTTGGTAAGTTCCGCTTTTATATCCTGCACCATTTTGGCGGCACCTGGCTTTCCTACATTGTCCGCTATCTGCTTCGCTTGTGCCATCCTTTTATTCATGTTATTCGTCAGTTGCTTTTCATACTCTTTCTCCAGTTGCGCGCCTGCTTTCTTTGCTTCTTTTATAGTAGCATCCAGGTTCAAAAAGAAGTTGTTGATCTCAGGATAGGCCGCCACGCAGGCTTCGTAACTTCCGGGTATGGGAGGTATAACAAAACGCCTGGTAATGCTATGGTCTTTATAAAATTGCTTGAAATTGTTGCGTATAGCATGGTACATGGCTGACTTATCGGCTGCTGGTGAAATCTGCTGCAACAGATTAATATTTTGTGTGGTTGCGCCGCCGTGTGCAATGGCTTTTTCAAGATAGCCTGCACACAGCGGTTTATCACCCTGCTTCTGCGCGATCAATGCCAGTGAGCGATATGCTTCGGAATTCGTAGAATCTTTTGCAATGGCAGCAACCAGCATTGTTTTTGCTTTATCCACATTCCCCACACTAAGCAATGCCTGCCCGGTGTTATTGAGTACCGTGGCGCTATTGCGCAATAATTTCTGTGCATATAGCAAAACCGGCAATGATTTGTGGGCATAACCCGAAATGGTAAGCAGGCTCCCCAGGTTATTCAATGAAACCAGATCATCCGGGTTGGTGATCCCTGCATTCAATAAAAGATATAAGGCTTTATCCAATTCATTATTTGCCCAGAAGACCATCGCATACTTCCCGGTTTTTTCGCCCTTATTCAGCAGTTGCTTTACAGCAGTCTTACTTTCGGGCTTTATTAATTTGTCTGCCTCATTAAAAATGGGAGTGAGATAGGCGGTAAGCTGTGCCCTGGTTTGTGGTGTAGCAGCAATTTTAAGTTCAGCCATTTTGCCGGGGACAATATCAGGATCCGTAGTACGCAGCATTATATTCGTATTGCCTTTTGCGTTATCATTCATTGCCTGCTGCGCACCCTGCATTGCTTTGTTGGCGCCCATTTTTTCCATCATATCCTCAAAATTCTTCCGGGCTTCCGGACTCATGGCAGCCTTTTGAGCTTCTAATTTCTTTTGCGCTTCAGCATATTTCTTTTTGTCTGCTTCCATTTGTTCTTTAGATGGCTTCTGGCAAAAAGCAAAGCCACATAAAAGCATACATAAAAATAAAGTGGTAAACTTTTTCATACTGGTAGTTATTTTAATCCTGATGGTAGTGTTGCCGATCTGGCAGGCAATGTCTCGTTGTAGTAAAAGATCTTTCCCTCGCCTTCTCTTTCGGTAGGTCCATTACGTTGAAGAACGAGTGCATTCTTATCTCCATTTTTTGAGATGCTGAAACTGTAGGTATATTTTTCCAATTTGCGGGTACTGGCTTTAATTTTTCTGCCCCAGGTGTCATTAACGGCACGATTGGATACATCACTGTTACCATTAGATGTTTTTCCAACCTTGCTCCATTCTTCATTTTGTCCTTTGATGGGTTTGATTGTTAGTTGATCACCATCTACCGACCATGTACCGGTTTCATATTTCAGTGTCTTGGTCGTTGTATAAAAGGATGCAAGAACATCTACAAACCGATAAGTACCATCGCCATGAAATTTATATTGTACTGTATGGAAGCCGCCTGTATAATGACCTGTCATCACTCCGGCGCCTGTAAATTTCTCTGAAGAAGGACCTTCCCAGATTTTCCCTGTAAGGACTGAATTAACGGGTGCCATTGCTGCCAGGTCATTGGCTGAGGCGGTTGCCTTAGCCAATGGTGATTCCCCTGATTCATTCGCGGTGACAGGCCCGGCATTGCCGGACTCATTTTGAACCGCTTTTGCCAGCTCCATGGAATTTAGAAGTGCCAGTAGATCATTTTGATATTGTTTTGTATTGGTCATTAACACTACACTCAACGTTTGCCCGCCACCCGTAGCAGTTAATAAAGTGGCTGAACCCGTATTAGCTTTATCGGTGTAATTTGCACTGCCGGAAATAATATTCCAGCCATTATTATTGGTTGGGTCCTGCATATCAGGTTCACCGCTTACCTGCACTGTACTTTTTACAAGTCTATGCCAGTCGTTGGCAAAGTTTTCAGCGTCAGATGCCGCAGATGCAGTTGCCTTCGTAATAACAGCAATAGCATAATCGCCGGTTCTTTTATCTGTGACAGATAGCTGCAGCCCCCCTTCATTCCGTTGTTGCAGCCAACCTTTTGGTATCGTGTAAGAAACCAGATCGAATCTTTGTTTCTGTGCAAAAGAGGCTGCAGCAAGAATAATGTTTACTGTAAGGAGAATTACCTTTTTCATTTAAAAGATTGATGTCGTAAATCAGATGGACGCCGCAGCGAGGCGTAAGTATAAACGGAACCCGGATCTTCAAACTCCTTTCGCTTTATGCACATTGCCTTAACAACTAGATCTTATGAAAAGGCAGAACCGTTTCTATCTTGTCTTTTTCATAGTCACAGCTATACAGACCCATTAAATTTTGCCATTCATTATTGGCATATTTTTTTGAGTAAAACCGGATGAAGTATTTTGTTGTTGAACCTGATGTATTTTTTCTTTGCAGAATATTCCCCTTTAAGGAAAATACACCCTCGCCTTTGAACTGCTTCTTTTTGATCAGGTCATAGTAGTAGTCATAGCCGGTTGTATAAGCAGATTGAGTTAACACATAATATCTTCCTTCCGCGGTATAATTGGTAACGGTACTTAAGCTATTACCATAGCTCCCGCTGTTGGACCCCCATGTGCCGGTCAGCTGTTTCACATAGTTTATTTGCTGTTCCTGAATCCCCTTTATTTTCAACGTGAATAAAAGAAAATTCAACGCCATTTCAGTTTCGCTGCCCAGGATCTTATCAGCTGAGTTAATGATGGCAACGTTTGGTCCTGCCTGCACAAGCAGCACGGTGCCTTTTATAACGTCGCCATTGCTTTCCCCGGTTTTAATAATGCTGTTGCTTAACATATAGTAAGGCAATCCCTGGGAAGTAAACCCTTTTTCATGGTCACCATTTTCAGATAAAAGACCGCCGGGGCTATTATGCAGGCTCCAGCCGTCAAAAACTTCAAAGAAAATATGTTCCATATCCTTCTCCAAACTGCCTGACGATTTGATCACCGGCATAAGTTCAATGATCCGTTTGCCCGTATTTGTATTTTTTACGAGGGTTAAAGCGTTTCCTGACTCATCTAAAGACCATGTTGGGGGAACAGTGATGGAGTAAATATTTTTGCTGCCTGCACCTGTTGCATTGTTTGTTTGTACCACCTGATCTGGATTAGCAGATGTTTCAGCAGGTTTGGTAGTATTGTTTTGTGGAACCGCCGTTTCGTTTAAGTCCAGGCTTTTAATAAAATCAAGTATCGGCTTTTGGTATTTATTGGTGTTGCTCAGGATTACCACGTTTGCCATTTTGTTGTTTCCTGTAGCGGTTATCAGTACTACTGATCCTTTATTGTTGCCATCGGTATAGCTGGATTGCCCGGAAACAATGGTCCATCCTTTCTCTGTTGCAGGTGCCTGCATTGTTGGTTCTCCGGGAACTGATACGGTGCCTTTCACAAGTTTCTCCCAACTGCTATAGAAGTTTTCGCTTGCAGGTGCTGTGGTTGCTGACGAACGCAGGATAACAGCAGTGGCATAATTTCCTTTCCCATCGTTTTTGGTGGAAAGTTGTATCCCGTTTGTCGTTTCTGTTTTGTCCCAGCCTTTGGGCTGGATATAGTTTAATACATCGAAAGCCTGCTTTTGCGCAAAACCGGCAAAACTAACAATTGAAAACAAACTGCACAGTAAGATCAATCGTAATGGTTTCATTCGTCGTTATTTTATTTTGAAACTGTCAGGAAAGGAGCTCTCATAAGTAAATGCTGTTGCCGGAACCGAAATGCCGTACATTGACCGGGGTAATGACCACCTGTAAAACCTATCCGGGCAGGAGTGCTTTAATTAAATCGATTTTAATTTCCAGGTCTGTTGGTAATGGATGGAGTAAATGTGTTAAAATACTGATCGGTTTTGCAGTACAATTGCCATTTCTTGTAATCAAGGTACATGTTGGAGTTGGAAAAATAAATGGTCTTTGATCCGAATTCCGGGTGCGGGTTGCCGTTTTTATCTTTGAACTCAAGCGTAACACTTACCTCGTCTATCTTCCAGGCATCCAGCAGGCAAAACGGGCCATTGCCCAGCGTATTATAATTAATATCCACCATTACACCGGTTTGTTTGTAATTAGCCAGGCTGTTAAAAGTCTGGTTAAAACCGCTGGTCCTGGGCAATGTAAAACTATTGGTACTCCACACCGGCAACTCGTCCGTATAATTTTCCTGGCAATAGCCCTTGCGCCAGTTGTCCGTGCCTGCCGCAGGATATACTCTTAAGATGAGCTTGGAGCCTTTTTCCTTATTATCCTTGCCGGTCTTAACCGTCATGTTTGCCACGGCTAAAAAGTAATCTGCGTCGTTAACGGCGGCGGGAGTTTTATTGGTTGACGAATTACTGCCGTTGTTATTTTTAGCTTTTTGTAGTTGCGCATTTAACATGGTAAAACTGACCATACACAATGCGGCGAAAATGATTCTCTTCATGGTGTAAAATTTATGCCCTAAAAATAATTTGCTGGTACTGGCCGCACAATCGTTAAAAATGATGATTTTATGCCATCCGAGAAATCAAAGCTGTCAGTTAGCCATACCAGCCTGAATTGACTGGCGTAGGGCCCCTCTCTAAATCTCTCACTTCAGGCTACCGTGTACCCACATCTTTTACGCCATTCATAGATTTGGGTAACGATTAGCCTGAAGAGAGAAATTGGAGAGTGGCCCTACGCCAGCCGGGCGAATAGCTTTTGCTAACCAAACGACTTTGTCTGAAAATCATTAGAAAGAATGATACAGAAATGACCCGGTAAATACTTATTTTGTAATGATCAAACTCCGGCAAAGCGTCCAAGATGAAAGAAATTTTATTAACTGTTGCATTTCTGATTACCTGTGCCGGTGCAATTGCACAGGCTCCTGCGAATAAAGACAGCCTGCTTCATTTGCTGCTTACCGCGAAAGAGGATACTGCAAAAGTGTTGCTGTACATCTCTTTGGGCAACGAATACGATCAGGACGATTACGACACAGCGGCCATGTACTACCGGCAGGCAGGCGCCCTCAGCAAAAAGCTGAATTATAAACGGGGCATTATCAAATTTACATCTAACTACACAGGAATTTTGAGCCGGAAGGGAGAGTTCGACAGTTCCGTGCTGCTCAACAAACAATCCATTGAGGTGGCCAAGGAGCTGAATGATGATCTGACTATTGCAAAAACAATTGCCAATACCGGCAACAGCTATAATTACCTTGGAGCGTATGATAGCGCTATTTATTATTACGAAATGTCTGTGAAGTACTTCGACAGGGTAAACAACCCTTATTTTACTGCACGGGTCAACGACCTTATCCAGGTTGCGTATTTCCGTTTGGGTCAATACGATAAGGGGGTAGAGAAGGGAAAGGCAGCGGTTGCATATTTCAGAAAGGAGGGAAATGAAGTGGAACTGGGAAGGGCATTGCTTAACCTGGCTAACAACTATCCTTCGGTTGATCATGAAGATTCAGCATTGGCTTACTATAAAGAGGCACTTACCATTGCTGAAAAGTCCGGATATAAAGAACTGGAGCTATCCTGTCTGATCGGGGTGGGAAATGCCTATTTTCACCGCTACCAGCCGGATGCCATGCGGCCATATCATGCGTCGGCACTCGCACTCAGCAGGGAGATAGATAATGTTGAAGGGGAGGTGATAGCAGGCAGGGGCATGGCGCTTTACTATCTTTTAAAGAAAGATTTCAACACTTCAAAAGACTATCTTTCAGCGTCACTTAAATTAGCGGACAGCCTTGGGTTAAAAAAGGAAAAATTCGAAGATCTGAAAGTGATGTCAGCCATTTTATTTGCCCAGCACGATATAGTGGGAGCAGAGCTGATGTTAGATAGTAGTAGCGTTGTCGAAGATGAGTTGAGGGGCGAGGAAATACAAAATAAAACCTTACTCTTGGAAAAGAGGTTTGAAACGGAGAAGAAAGAAGCACAAATAAAGATACAACAGACGGCTCTTAAGCAGAAAAACACACTTAACTATCTCCTTATCACAGGCGCAGCTGCCTTGCTGCTGATCCTGTTACTCGTTTACCGGAATTATCGAAACCGCCAAAAATTACAGCAGGTAAAAATTGATGAATTGGAAAAAGAGCGACAGCTCACGGCCACCGAAGCGGTGCTGAAAGGAGAGGAGCAGGAACGCACCCGTCTTGCCAAAGACCTGCACGATGGGCTGGGAGGAATGCTGAGCGGAATCAAATTCTCCTTAAATAATGTGAAGCAGAACTTGATCATGACGCCGGACAATGCACAGACCTTTGAACGCAGTATCGATATGCTCGATAGTTCTATCAAAGAAATGCGGCGGGTGGCGCATAACATGATGCCGGAAATATTATTACGGTACGGGCTGAACTTAGCCGTAAAAGAATTTTGCAAGGAAATCGATCAAAGTGGCGCGATACATGTCAATTATCAATTCATTGGTTCAACTGACGCAGCAATTGAACAATCTGTTGCAATTGCTGCCTATCGAATTGTGCAGGAACTGGTAAATAATGCTATTAAACACGCCAATGCGCAAAATGTATTGGTACAGTTACACCTGTCTGACCAGGAGAAAGTATTAGCGATCACAGTAGAAGATGACGGCAAAGGGTTTGATAAAACCAAGATCGCTGAACTGAAAGGAATGGGATGGAATAATATTCAAAACAGGGTTGATTTTTTAAAGGGCAAAATGGATATCAGTTCTGAACCGGGAAAGGGTACGTCTATATTAATAGAAATAAATATGCAGTGAAAACAAAGGTATTTGTCGTTGATGATCATTACATGGTGATCGAGGGTATCCGTTCATTATTACAAAATGAAAAAGATATCGAATGGATGGGACATGCCACCAATGGGGCTTCCTGTCTGGCATTTTTAAAGCAACAGTTACCGGACATAATACTGATGGATGTTAATCTGCCGGATATAAGCGGCACCGAATTATGCAGGGAGGTAAAACAACTATACCCTTCTGTATTTATTTTGGGCCTGAGCACTTTTAACCAGCAACCCGTCATCCGCAATATGCTCGATAATGGCGCCTCGGGTTATGTATTAAAGAATGCCACCAGCGAAGAACTGATGGAAGCTGCCAGAGCCGTAATGAATGGCGAAACATATTTAAGTTTTGAAGCGGCTCTTTCGCTTCGCAAAACCGTCAATGAATCCCCATTGATCACCCGTAGGGAAAAAGAGATCCTGGTATTGATTGCGGAGGGATTAACCAATGCGGAAATAGCGGCAAAACTTTTTATCAGTGTCCC
Organism: Citrobacter freundii; assembly: GCA_003243445.1. Lineage (GTDB taxonomy): Bacteria > Bacteroidota > Bacteroidia > Chitinophagales > Chitinophagaceae > Terrimonas_A. The sequence continues at coordinate 40,946 of QFQQ01000042.1, read as the reverse complement.
AACCGTAAACACCCATCGCAAAAGTCTTTTAGAAAAATTTGAGGCAAAGAATACGGCTACTCTTATTGGAAAAGCTTCAAAACAGGGGTTGATTTAGATGTTGGAGTCTTTGTCAATGTTAAATATCTGCTTACTTCCAGGGGAATCATCGTTTCAAGAAGCGAACTTACTGATGAAGCTCTACACGTTGGATGTATGAGTGTCATTTCATTCTTGATCCATTTTATGGTTGTAGGTTGACAGGTATTTCCTTACTGACAGCTCCTATCGGCTGCTGCATTTCCCGTTCAGTAATGATAGGAATCCAGCCAGCTGAATAGTTGTTGATATACCCTTTCTCTGACATCGGCTCTTGATAAGATCAGGTCGTGCACTCCATCCTGTACGGCGATCACGGTTACATCGCCTTTGATCTTGGCCGCACCCCGCCGGATCTGCCGCTGATCCAGTATTACGTCTGCAGTAAAAGCTTTATCGGTCCACTTCTTCGGCAGTACGGTGTTGGCGGCATGCATGATGAGTACCGGTTTATCGATGACCAGTCCCTTTGCCACGCGCGCCTGACCGATGCGCACGGCCCGGAACCAGCCATAAGACAGCCCGGGTGATATATGCGGTTTCCAATTGGTATTGTATGACCATTCGCCGCGCTTTTCTTTGTGCAGACTATGACCATACACTTCGTTGAATCCCATCTTCAATAATTTCGCGGGCTCGCGTGCGCCACGCCTGACGATCATAGGCACCAGTAGTTTTTTTACAAATGCATTCATGGGCATGTCGAAAAAGGGGCTGTTGAGAAAGAGCCCATCAAATAATCCCTTGCCTTTATGATCATGGGCAAACAAGGCCATTGTCAGACCTCCGTTGGAATGGCCGCTTAAGATGATCGTGGTATTGCCCTCCTGTCGCATGATGGCGATGGCGTCCGTGATATCCGCATAGTATTCGGACAGATCCAGCGTATGATTGAACAGCTGATGCGGACGATAGGAACGGCCATATTTGCGAAGATCGAGCGCATAGAAATTATAACCCCGGTTAAGGTAGGCGGCAGCCATCTCCTCCTGGAAAAAATAATCGTTATAGCCATGTACATAAAGCACGCCTTTACAGGAAGGAGCGGCGCAGGTCTTTCTGATCAGGGTGCACACAACAGCGCCTTCGTAATCATCCGGTTGTGAGATAGTGAGTTGCTCAAAACCATTGCCAAGGATATCCGCGGTAAATTGCATAATGCTACAAGTTCGAAGTTTCGTGGCATTACCCGCTTGCTGATCCTGAAAAAAGGTGATTGGTACAAAAGATTGTTGCATCGGGGCCAGTTCTCACGCCGGTGCTCTCTGCCGATACCCGCTAAATGTTTAATTTAGCCGCTATGCAAGGTCAACTGTCTGAAAGGGATGCTGCAACAATATTAGTAGAAACTGCACAACGGCGTGAGCGCGAGAAAGAAGCACTGCTTTCGATCAGCCATGAAATGGGGCTGGTCAGGGAAAAAACGCAGTTGCTTATCGCTATCAACACGCATTTGAAGCAGCTGTTTTATTTTACGCATTGCAGTATTTCAGCGATAGATCCGGGTCGCGAGACATTTCATGTATATCTTACTGATCCTTTGTCTCCCTCGCGTTTTCATGAACAGTATTCTTACCTGGTAACCGCAAATTATCCCATAGCTGACGGCATTTTTGATGGGTTTCTCGCCAGCGATGAACCTACTGTGTCGGATTATGAAGAAGTATTGAAAGGAGAAAACCCGCCGCCCTATGCGCGTATCCATTATGAAGCGGGCATCCGTGAAGCGGCTTCCATTCCACTCATGGGAAATAATGAAGTGTGGGGCGTATTGCATTTTTATTCCGACCGGAGAAAAACCTTTACACAAGATTACGTCCATATTATAAAAGGGATCGCTGCACAGGTTGCCGTCGCGGTCTCTAATATCATTGCGCATGAAGAGATCCGTAACCGGGAGCAGGAAAAGGAAGAATTACTGTCCATCAGCTATGAGATCGGTAAAGTGCGGAACAGGAAAGAATTACTGGAAGTGATCAACAGAAGAGTAAAAAAACTGATCTCATTCACCAACAGCCATATCATCCGTTTCTCTGAAGATATGGAGAGTTTTGAAGTGTACCTGACGGATCCTGCGTCTGCAGCCAGCTCTCATCCGGACTATCACACGCTCATTCATTCGAGGTATGAAACAAAGGACGGTATTGTTGACCAGGTATTAAAGAGTGATGATCCTGTTGTATTCCATTACCGGGAACTGATGCAGCGTGAGCATATTCCGAGGTACGTAAAAATCCATTACGAATCCGGTCACAGGGAGGCAATGGTCATCCCATTACGCGGAGAAAAAAGAACCTGGGGTTTCCTGACGCTTTTGTCGGACAAAGAAGGTTCGTTTTCGATCAACCACCTGAACTTGCTCAAAGGCATCGGCAGCCAGGTTGCGATCGCTGTCTCCAATATTCTTTCAACCGAAGCGATCCGGATGCAGGAGCAGGAAAAGGCGGCGTTGCTCGAAGTGAGTTATGATATCGGGAAAGTGCGGGATAAGAACGACCTGCTGCGTTTTATCAATACCAAGCTGAAGAACCTGTTTTATTTTACCCATAGCAGTATTGCCGCCATCAATGAAGACCGCAAGACTTTTACGGTTTTTCTGACGGATGAAAATTCCAAATCGCGTTCGCATCCGGATTTTCAGCGGATGATCACGGCAAGATATCCGATCAATGACGGACTGTTCAACAAGTTCCTTGAGACAGATGAGCCTACTGTTTCAGATATTGAATACAACGCCAGTCAACCCAATGCGCCACGCTATACAGTCATACATTTCGAAGCAGGTCTGCGGGAAGCAGTATCCATTCCCATGTACGGAGAGCAGGGTTTATTCGGTATCCTGACTTTTTATGCGGATCGTAAAAACAATTTTACAAAGGGGAATCAGCATATCATCAAAGGCGTTGCCGGCCAGGTAGCGATCGCCGTTTCCAATATCCTCGCACATGATGATCTGAGAAAGCGCGAGAAGGAAAAATCACAATTGCTTTCTTTCAGTCATCAGTTAGCCTCAGTGCGGGATAAAAAATCCTTGTCGCTGGTGATCGAACAATATTTCAGTGAACTGTTCCAGTTGAGTGAATATGTTATCACGATCAGCTCTGATGACCGGCTGGATCATGATTTCTTTTTACACCGGTTAAATGCGGCAAAGAACCTTGACCGGTTCCTGGTAAAATATTCCGGGGGCAGGTTCCCGGTTGGGCATGATCTGTTGCAACAGGTGCTGAGTACGGATGGCCCTGTTCATTTTACAATAGCTACGCTCATCAATTACCGGAAAGAACCAGATCAGGTATTATCTTTCTGGCAGAGTGCCGGATTTGATGAATTACTGGGATTACGCCTGAGGGCCGGAAATGAAAATGTCGGCATTCTATGGATCAGGCCGGGATGGATCAATGATGAATTGCTGAAAGGGATCTCTGCACAGGTAGCGATCGCTATTGCAAATATCAAGGCGAACGAAAAGATAGAAAAGCAGCTCGACGAGATCAATACATATAAACAACAACTGGAAGAGGAGAAGTTATACCTGCAGGAAGAAGTTGAAGGCCATTACAAACATCATGAGATCATCGGTGATACACCTGAGATGCAGAAGATCTTTCACCTGATACATCGTGTGGCAACATCGTCGACAACAGTCCTGATCACCGGTGAAACAGGTACCGGTAAAGAGATGATTGCACGTGCTATCCATAACGCATCGCCAAGAAAGAACAAGCTGATGGTGAAAGTGAATTGCGCAGCGTTGCCGGCGAACCTTATTGAGTCGGAACTTTTCGGCCATGAGAAAGGCAGTTTCACCGGTGCTACCGACAGAAGGGTAGGAAAGTTCGAGCTGGCAAATAATAGCACCTTGTTCCTGGATGAGATCGGCGAGATGCCGTTTGATCTGCAGGTAAAGTTATTGCGTGCTTTGCAGGAAAAGGAGATCGAGCGTGTTGGCGGCAAATCAACCATACAAGTGGATGTGCGCATCGTGGCGGCAACCAACCGGGACCTTGCCAGTGAAGTGGAAAGCGGTCATTTCAGGAAAGATCTTTTCTACCGGTTGAATGTATTCCCGATACATCTTCCGCCGTTGCGTGAAAGGCGGATGGATATCCCGGGACTGGTGGCGTATTTCATTGCGAAGTATGCCAAGGCGGCAAGAAAGGAGCCGATGCATATTTCGTCGCGCGCACTCGATCAACTGGTGAACTATGACTGGCCGGGCAATATCCGTGAGCTGGAGCATCTGATCGAGCGCAGTATACTGCTGACTCCCGGTCAAACGATCCGGGAAGTTCATTTGCCAAGTGTGAAAAACGGTTACAGGCAGGTGGATCCGGATGGACAGGCGTTGAAAACGATGGAAGAAAGTGAGCGTGATCATATCCTGGCCGTTCTCAAACGTACAAAAGGAAAATTGTCCGGCACCGGTGGTGCAGCTGAGATCCTGGATATCCCTTACTCAACACTAACGTCGAAAATGCGTAAGCTGGGAATTCAGAAACAACATTATTATGTTACAGGTAAATAAACTTCGTTCATCCCACCTGTTCGATCGAAGAGTATTTTTTTCGGAATGTTACCGGGTTCATCGCGGTCTCCCGCTTGAAGTATTTGGAAAGATGATGCGTGGACCGGAATCCCAACCGCACGGCAATTTCTTTTACTGAAAGTGTTGTATGGATCAGTAGTGCTTTGCACTCGATCAATACAATATTTTTGATCCAGTCTTTTACCGTAATGCCGCTGTATGCTTTGATGAGTTTGTTCAAGTGATTTGGATGGAGATGAAGCTGCTTCGCATAAAACCTGACGGTTTTATATTGCACGAAATTTTCCTGGATCAACTGCCCCAGTCTTTCGCAAAGATCAGTTGAATCACCCGGACAATGACGAAGATCACGGCTGATACATTGTCTTTCTGCGTGGATCAGCAATTGTGTTATTTGTAATTCTATAAACGTGCTGAAGTAAGGGCGCATTGACCGTATCTCTTCCCCGATCGTATCCAGTAAAACGGTAAACGATGATAACCGTTCTTCCCTGATCTGGAATAATTTTCCCTCTGTGTTCTCGCCCAGAATATTCCTGGCAATGGTATTGTATCCTTTTCGCTCCTGCCATAATCCGCTTATGTCTGCAAGCAGCAGATATCCTCTGCAGCCAGGTTCGAGTAAAAGCGATTGCGAAACTTCGGCCGGCATGAACATTAACGTGTTTTCCCGCAAACGGTATAATTGATCGCCGGACAATATTCTGCCACGGCCTTTGGTCAGCAATAGAATGTATGGCCGGTCGAGTGCAATGTGTCTTGTAAGCGTCGTCCGTTCCGTAAGGGCAGCAAGATGCAGCAGGCGGTATCTTGTGTTGATCGGTAAGTTCTTTGCTGCAAGTAAAAGGTTCATAAAAAAGTTGCCGGAAGATTTGATGAAAACAAACAGACATAATTAATGTCGTCTCACTGTAATAACAGGTGTTCTTTTTTAAATTGTGAGAAATTGATCCCTGTGTTCACCTTGAAAAACCGGCTGAAGTGAAAAACGTTTTCAAATCCCAGCGAATACGCTATTTGCTTCATGCTGTGGTCCCTGTTAAGCGCCTGTTTTTTCGCTTCAGCAAGGATCTGCTGTTGGATATGATAACTGGCGGGAAACCCTGTAATCTTCTTAACCAGTTTATTCAAATAATTTGGTGAGAGGTGCATGATACCGGCATAATCAGCGACCATTTTTTTTGATTTGAAATCCCGGGCAACAAGACGGAGAAACAAGGTTACCGTCAGCTGATCTTTTCCTGTTTCAGATGCAAGCGGTGCGCCTCTGCGCCTGGTAAGATAGATCATCAATACATTGAGCAGTCCCTGTAATATTTCCAGCCGCATGATGAAGTAATTGCTATACTCAGTGAAGATCCGTTGGATGATCTCCGTCATTTCATTTTGTGCGCCGATATGTATACAGGAGACGGGCGCTTGCAAACCATTCTCCAGTTGATTACGCCAGATGGCATCCGATTCGCCTGTCTGTGCGATCCTCAGGAATAATGGTGAAAAGGAAAGATAAAAGCCATCCACATCACCGGAGAAACTCAGGTGGCGTTTTTGCCCGGCTGTAATAACAGATACAGATCCTGCCGTCACTTCAAAGAGATTTCCATCAAAGTCAATCATCCCTGATCCCGCTGTGATCCATACAATGTCCACGTTTGCTTCATTGGTAATACTGCTGCCTGCATTTTGATTGATCCACTCTTTAAGTGTGCATGCATGAAAATGTTTGGGCTTTGACGGACTTGTGTCAACAACATGATAAACCGGAACGGGATGCAATTTCATAAGCGTTGATTTAAGGCAATGACAAAGATGATTAGCGGGATGAGTTTTTCAAGTCTCGTGCCAGTGTCTTAAGCGTCTGATATGTATTGATTTACGTGAATTTCGTGCAATTATTTTTGCCGATATACCGGCAATTGCCGGCGGGATTACCTGTATTTAGGCAATGTGTGATCTAAAAGATTTCAATGCTGTCTTAAGCCGCGTCGTTCTTACCGTCCTTCCATCCTTACCGGTAAAAATTGAACCGGGAGGGGGTATGAGCAGTAAGGAAGTCTGCGGAAAGCACCTTGTCTTGCATTGACGAATAAGAAAAGTCAATCTATGAAAGAGCTTAAACAATGTTGTTAGTATCGTCAGCAAGCATGATAAAAATCTTGTCAAACCGGTTTGCTTAAATTGATAAAAGCATGAATGGTTTAGTCATTGTTTGCGGTAATAAAGGAGAACAACTTTGCCCGGATGCAAACCTTACGACGACAACGTTTTCTTCTGTACAGCATGTTGTTTTCAGCAACATTCCTGTTGCCTGGCTCACCGGCCAGTGCTCAATCCCGCAAGGACAGTGTATTGACGCTTGATATGGTTTTTCGTTTAGCCGAACAAAACAGTTCGCAGTTAAAAGTGGTGGAACAGGCTACAGTGCTGGCCCGGCAACGTACGGCGATCGTTCAACTGGACCGGTTGCCTGGCATTTCCTCAAGCTTCGACTATGGCTATATCAGTAATGCCGATATCTGGAATCCATCCTTTTCTGAACATCAGAAGGGGCAGACGCCGCACCATTTTACGCAACTGACCTTATCTGCAACGCAATTGATCTTCCAGGGAAATCTGTTGAATACAGCTATTGAAAAGGCAAAGCTGGAGGAGCTGATCGCACAGCTGAATGTAGATAAGCGCCTTGCCGATATCCGTTTCCTGGTGCTGGCAAAGTATCTTGATATTTACCGGCTGATCAACCAGGCGCAGATCTATACCAATAATACCAACCTGGCTAAAGAACGATTGCGCAATATTGAAGTAATGCGGAAACAGGGAATGGTTACAGAAAACGATCTTCTGCGGACGCAACTCACCATTTCTGATTATGAGCTGGCGGGAAGAAGAACGCAGAATAATCTGTCCATCTTATTCAGCCAGTTGAATGTAGTCCTGGGTTTGCCGGACAGCACGCGCTTTGTGCCGGATAGTGCAATATTAAATACAGCAAATGAACAACTGCGGTTGGTTGATCTGCTTGATACAGCCTACAGATATAATCACGAATTGAAGATCGCGGCGCAGGATGACCAGGTCGCGGAAACTGCCGTGCGGATGGCAAAAGCAGAACGCCTGCCCGGTATTTATGCCTATGCGGCTACCAATCTTCAGCGTCCGTTTTTAAATACGATCCCTTCTGTAGATATCTATTATAATGTGTGGCGAACAGGCGTGTTGTTGCGTTATAACATCTCCTCCATTTATCAGTCTCCAAAGAAAATACGTGCAGCCCGGGAGCACCTTGAGTTGAGCCACAGACAATTTGATGCAGAGCGCGAATCGGTGGATGTATCAACCCGTGCGGCCTTTGTTCAGCATCTTGATGCAATGGATCAGTTGGATACTTACCGGCGTGACCTGTCCTCTGCACTGGAAAATTACCGCATCGTGGAAAAGAAATATTTCAATCAACTGGCTTTGCAGGCCGATATGATCGATGCGGCGAACCTGAAAACGGAGGCTGAGTTGCGGGTAACAAATGCAAGTATACAGGCGGTGTACACTTATTACCAGATCCGGAAAGCAATAGGAAAGCTATAATTGAATTGATCATTATGAATCAACAAAAATCAAAAAAGAACATTAGCGGCCTGACCGTAAACATTATTGCAACCCTCATGATCGTTGCAGCGGGTTACTGGCTGTTCCGCATCTACCTTGGAACCAAAGGAGGTCTTTATACCAACGATGCGCAGGTGGAAGAGTATATCAATCCCGTTAATACACGTGTTGCCGGGTATATAAAAGAAGTAAGGTTCAACGAACATCAGCAAGTAAAGAAAGGCGATACACTGGTGGTGATCGACGATCGCGAGCTGGCGATACAGGTGGAACAGGCGGAAGCTGCCTGGCTATCCGCGCAGGCAGCTTTTCAGACGGGGACTTCTACCGTCAATACCGTAAAGAGTAATCAGCAGATATCAGAAGCCAATATAGCTGCGGTGGAGGCGAGACTCATCAACGCAAAAGGAAATCTTACCCGCTATGAAAATTTGCTGCATGAAGGCGCAGCCACACAGCAACAATACGACCAGGTAAAAGCCGAGCATGATGCGCTGGCTGCTCAAACGCTGGCGCTTCAACGGCAGTACAGTACCGCAGGACTTTCAACTTACGAGGCCCGTTCCAGGCTTGATATCAACAGCGCGGAGATCAAACGCACACATGCGGCGCTTGCCATGGCGAAACTGAATCTTTCGTATACCATTATCACAGCTCCTTACGACGGGGTAACGGGCAGGAGGAATCTGCAGGAGGGACAACTGGTCCAGGCCGGACAAACCCTCGTTTCAATGGTAAGGAGTGACTCAAAATGGATCGTAGCGAATTATAAAGAGACCGATATCGGCGATCTTTCCCTTGGTAAAAAAATGATAGTGGAAGTAGATGGCCTGCCGGGAAGAAAGCTGACGGGCACTGTTACGGCAATATCCCAGGCAACAGGTTCACGCTACGCCGCTGTACCTGTAGATAACTCTACCGGCAACTTTGTCAAAGTGCAACAGCGCATCCCGGTCCGCATCGATCTTGCAGGTGCTGATAACAATGCAGATGACCTGCAGGCATTACGCGCCGGAATGAATGTGATCGTTACCGCGAAGAAATGATCAATCCTTTTTAGCAATATATGGAAGTAAATGATCTGTTCTATAAGTGGGTGCCCGCGCCGGTGAAACTCCTGGTGTTATTCATTTTGCTTTTTGCATTGCTGGTCTGCAACGGTGTTTACCTCGGCAATATCACGGATATGTATAGCAGTCTGGCCGTGTATGCGGAACCATTTACCATGGCAACAAATGCGTTGTATATCGGAATGGGGATAGGGTTGATCATCGGTCTGCGATTGAAACTCCGTTTTACCAGCAAAACACTGATCATATTTGGTTTTGTGAACGTTCTTCTTATGAATGCGGTATGCGGCTTCGTAAACGATCCCTGGATCATGATCGCCGCGGTATTCTGGCTGGGCGTTTCAAAAATGACTGCCCTGATCGAGGTATTCATCATCTGGATGGTGATATGGGCGCGTAAGCCCGACACAACAAAAGTATATCCGTTCATTTATTCAACAGCATTGGGAGGCATTTATTTTACTACGTGGATCACGGCAAAGATCTCCTTTTTGTACAGCTGGAGGTTTACTTACATTTTTATTCTGCTGCTGATACTCTGCTGTCTTGTACTTTGCGTATTACTGATGGAGAGACATCCGCTGAAAAGAAAAGTTCCGCTTTATCAGTTTGATCTCACAGGCCTGATATTACTCGCCGCGTCATTACTACTGCTGAATTATATCTGTGCTTATGGAAAAGTGGAGGATTGGTTTAATTCAGCGCAGATAAAAGCCGCCGCACTAATGCTGGTCGTGTTCAGTGTGCTGTTTATCTGGCGGGAGTCTACAGTAAAACGGCCTATGGTCAATCTGAAAATGTTCAGCCGGCCTTTATTGCAAACAGGTCTTTTTTACTTTTTCCTGATGGGCATTTTCGCTCCGGCAACGTTTCAATCCGCCTTTGCCGTTGGTGTACTTAAATATGAAAATCACCGGAATGTTGAACTGAACCTGTATATGATACCGGGTGTACTCGCCGGGGCAGTGATCTGTTATGTCTGGTATCTTAAACAGATGAGCAGGCATTTGTTAATGGCTACCGGCTTTGCCCTCTTTACCTTGTATCATTTTATCATGTACCAAAGTTTCGGTTTGGATTTTACGATAGATGATTTCTGGATACCATCTATCATAAAAGGGATGGCGATGGTGATCATCTACATCGCTGTTGGTCTTTATGCAACGGCAGGTATGCCGCTTACGCAGGTAATGGCCGGAGCGGGGCTTGTGATCATTGTACGGTCTTTTGTCGGGACTGCTATTTTCTCCGGAATCTATAATTATTATCTGTACGCACAACGGCTCCGTCATTTTGAATATGTAGGTGGATGGACTGACCGGAATGATACAGGCAGATCGATCCCGTTTACAACAGAACTATATGTACGAATGCAGCAACAGGCCACACTTGCGGCGGCCAAAGAACTTACCGGATATATTATTATCGCCGGCGTATTTATCGTGATCATGATCGTTATTTTCTTCATCGCGCAAATGATCAGGCGTGAAAAGATGATCCAGGCGCAGCCATCACAAGCCTGATCTGATAAAGACTGAAATGTATATCAACTGGCAGTAATTAGCGATTGATCACAGCGGCATTGCAGGATTACCTTTATCACATACATCACTGATACATCTTTTATCAATATGAATAAAGGTAAAATGATCGATCAACTGGCGGCAGACTGTTGCATCAGTAAAAGACAGGCTTCAGTGGTGATCGATAGCATTGTGAATGCGATCAGCACTTCGTTAACTCAGCAAAGAAAGATCGAGATCGGTGGATTAGGTGTATTCTCTGTATATGAAAGAGCCGCCAAAAAAGGGATAGATCCGCGAAGCGGAAAAGTTATTCAGATCGCTTCACGGAATACTGCCAAATTAAAAACAGGTCACCGGTTGATGCAGTTATTGAATGAAGAACTTACCAGTAATTTCTAAATAATTATCGATATGTCTCAGCAAAGCCAGTATAAACATACGATTGAGATCGTTGAAAAGATCGGACGTATACTCGGGAACTTTCCCGGTTTCCGTTCCCTGCATGCAGACGGAAGATTTTACCAGGGTGTTTTTAAAGCAACAGAAAATGCAAAGGAATTCAGTCGTGCCGTTTTTCTGAATGGCGATGAGATCCCGGTGACGATCCGTTTTTCTAAGGGCGGCGGAGATCCTTACGCGCACTTCAGTGCCACAGTCGGAATGGCGGTTCGCTTTTATCTGCCAACTGGCGGGGTAAGCAATAGTGTGATGCTTAGTCAGCAGTTATTTATTGCTAACACAGTGGAACAGTTCCTTGGTTTGCTTGAAGCTGGTCTTCCACTCACAGAAGGAGGACCCATCAATAAAGAGGGATTGCAGGCTTTTCTTGCAACAAATCCGAACAGCCTGAAAGTTTTTCAGATGCGTGCCGCAAGCCCTGCTCCGGTAAGTTTTGCGCATACTGAATTTAATTCCGTCCATGCATTTCATTATGTAAATGCCGAAGAACAGGTGACCAATGTCCGTTGCCATTGGATACCTGTGGCCGGCGTAAAAGGCCAGCCGGTTGATGCGCTTACTTCACAGCCGGCGGATATTCTGTATACGGAATTAGAACAACGCTTGCAACGCGGACCTGTTGCATTTGATTTTGTGCTGGAGCTCGCCGAGCCCGGGGATCCGCTGAATGATGCTACCGCTTTATGGCCGCCCGAACGAAAAAGAGTCAGCATCGGGAGACTGCAGATCACTGATACAATAAGTGAGGAACAATTGCAAGATCGCATCATGAATCATGATCCGACCATGCTTACGGATGGCATTGAACCAACAGACGATCCGATTCTGCAGATCCGGAGAGGTGTATATGAAGTGTCGGCGGCCAAAAGAAGCGGTGGCTGGAAAAATACAGTTGTAACAAAAAACAACTCCTGATCATTCAATCAACACATATTTATCAATTAAAATTTCATCAACCATGGAAAAAACAGATAAGCTTATTCCTAACGAACGCACCGCCGTGGCTCAACTCGTCACCAATCAACCGGATGGCCCGGGCAAACGGATCGGGAAACGTGCCGAACTGATCCTCTTCGGTAATGTGTTACCAGGTGGCGCCAAATTATTCCGCGAACGTTTGCCGCAATTCCAGGCTGAAGCCAACTACTGGGAAACGCGTGTGGGCACTGTACATGAATTGCGGGTTGCGCTGATTGATAACGATACAAGATTGCTATTCATGATCGTATATGATGGCGATTTTGTTCCGTATGTTGAAGATATCATTTCACAGGCAGGTCCCTGGTTCGATGCTATTTTTCCCGGCATCTGGGAAGGATATGAAGGCGCAACCTCACCAGCAACACGTCAGTTGGTAATAAGCGGCGCACGCTCTTCTGATTTCTTTTATGTATCACACCCGGATCTTTCGGTTCGCGATATTACCCGCATCAAAAAATTGTCCTCTGCAGTCAATGAACTGCTGGATGCAGCAAACTAATCTTTATGGATGTAAAGCTTGAACTGGCCGATATACAGGGAACGGTGCTGCGTGCAAGGCCAATGCCATACTACGGCATGTATTCCCTGTTCAGGATCGATAATCCCAAGAATGCCCAGTTGTTATTGCGCCGTCTGCTGCCGCATATCACGTCGGCAGAAGACTGGCATAATCCCAGGGAGAATGCGTGGATCAATGTTGTCTTCACTTATCAGGGATTAAAAGCACTTGGTATAGACGAAGAGATCCTTAAAGGATTTCCGGTCGAATTCAGGCAGGGTATGGCGGCGCGCAAAAATTATCTGGGCGATATAGGGGTAAGTGATCCTGAACACTGGGATATGGCGCATGGCGGTAACGGTTTTCATATCGGCATCCTTACAATGGCCGGCAGCAAAGAACTGCTGGAAGCCAAATTGGAGATCGGCCGCAGGGCAGTGAATGAACTGGCGGGCGTTACTTCCGTGTCAAGACTGGAAGTAGGGATCCCCGCAACCATGCGTGAGCATTTCGGTTTTGCTGATGGTTTCAGCCGCCCCTTTATCGAAGGCGAAGGAGGGGAACCATTGCCGGGACAGGGTGACCCGCTGAAAGCAGGCGAATTTGTATTGGGGTATGAAAACGAATTAGGCGTAGTAGCGACCGGTCCGGGACCAGAAGAGTTTTGGAGGAATGGAACATACGTTTCTATCCGCAAACTCTACCAGGATGTTGCATTGTTCAGGCGTTACCTGCAGGGGCAGGCTCAAACAAAAGATGAACAGGAATTTGTTGCGGCAAAAATGATGGGCCGTTGGCGGAGCGGTTGCCCGCTTGCTTTATCTCCACAAAAAGATGATCCGTCTGTCGTGGGCGATAAATATAAAAACAATGCCTTTGCCTACTATGATGATGATCCGGATGGTAAGATCACGCCACTTGGTTGTCATATCCGCAGGGTGAATCCAAGGGATGCCTTGAAGGATTCGATCACAAATGCGAAACTGCACCGCGTGCTCCGGAGAGGTGCGGCATATGGGCCTTTGCTGCCAGAGGGCGCAATGGAAGATGATGGAAAAAACAGGGGCTTAGTCATTGCCTTTATCAATGCCAACCCCGGACGCCAATTTGAATTTGTACAATCACAGTGGGTCAATGACGGTGATTTCATTTCGGAAGGCATGCGAACTGATCCGGTTGTGGGCAGACGTGATTTTTCAGATGACTACACTTATCCGGCGAAACCCTTCAGGAAAAAGATCACCGGTCTTCCGGATTTTACCGCTACCAAAGGAGGAGAGCATACATTCCTTCCCGGTATCGGAGGGCTGCGCTGGCTGATAGAACATACGAAATATTAATACTTACCAACTGATAAAAATCTTCTTATGTACCAGGATAAAGAGATCGGGACTTATCTGCTGGCCGGGCTGTTTGCCGGATTTGTCATCGTGCTGACAAACGGAGCTATCTTTTTTGCTGCCGGTACGGGCGGCGTGTATTCAACAGCTGCGGGATTATTCAATCCGTTTTCCCTTATGTATGGTTCAATGTTGCCGCCTGTCGCTTCTGGGATGTTACTGTATTATTTGAGCAGGATACGCGGTGGCGCATGGGTATTTGTATTCATCATAGGAGCGCTCAGCTTTTGGGTGATCTCTTTTGTGGTGGCTGATCCGTTTGAAGATTATGCACCCTTCGCAAAAGAGGTGAAACATCTTTTACTGAGCATGACGGTCGTTTGTTGCGCAGGCAATCTGCTGATGCCGCTCTTCGCCGGCAGCCGAAAGATCATGACAAAGCTTATTTAAACTATTATCCCGACAAATGAAGACAGTCATTATCATCGGTGCGGGGTTTGGCGGTATTAACCTGGCAAAGACATTGGCAGATCGTGATGGTTTCAACGTGATCCTGGTAGATAAGAATAACTACCATTTCTTCCCGCCTTTGATCTATCAGGTGGCTACCGCTTATCTTGAACCCGCCGGTATCGCCTATCCGTTGCGGAAATATTTCAGCAAACACTCCAATATAGAGATCGTCCTCGGCGAATTGCAATCAGTGGACGTTGAAGAAAAAAAGATCATCCTCACAACAGGAGTACTGACCTATGATATACTGGTGATGGCTGCGGGCGTACGATCGAATTTTTTCGGAATGAATGCCGTTGAACAAAATGCTCTTCCGATGAAAAACCTGGAAGATGCCCTGGCGCTTCGCAACCACCTGTTATTGCAATTGGAGAAAGCTTCGCTTGCAACGGATCCGCAGGAGAGATCAAGCCTGCTCAGCGTTGTTGTGGCAGGAGCAGGCCCTAGCGGTGTGGAGATCTCGGGCATGCTTGCAAACATGATCCAGTCAGTCTTTCCCAAAGACTACGCGAAACTGGCGAAGCTTGGCGCTGTTCCCCATATTTACCTTGTAGATGGTACGGACGCAGTGTTGAAGTCCATGAGTGCGAAATCTCAGCAATACGCGCTGAGTTCCTTAACAAAGATGGGCGTGAATATTCAGCTTGGTTTACAGGTAAAGGATTATAAAGACGGCGTCGTACATTTTTCTGACGGCAAACAGATTGAAGCCTGCACGTTGATCTGGACGGCTGGTGTTGCAGGTGTTGCTATTGGAGGAATCGATGCAATGCATTATGGCCGTGGGCGGAGGCTTGTGGTGGATGCTTTTAACCAGGTAGAAGGTTTACCGGATGTATACGCCATTGGAGATTGTTCGATTCAATCACATGAAAAGCATTATCCATCCGGACATCCGCAGCTTGCACAAGTGGCCATTCAGCAAGGCCGGCATTTGGGAAAGAACCTGTTGAAGATCTCAACCCATCAGGCTCCGGTTCCTTTTGCATATCGCGATAAAGGATCGATGGCCATTATCGGGCGCAACCGCGCGGTTACGGATCTCCCCGGTAATCGTTTTTTAAAAGGCACCATTGCCTGGTTTGCCTGGCTCTTTGTTCATCTTCTGTCATTGCTCACACGCAGTAATAAGCTATCAACATTATACAGATGGGCGGGGAGTTACTTTTCCCGTGATCAGTCTTTGCGGATGATACTTGGACCATTTATCAATAAAAACAATAACATTAAATAACAAGAGCATGGAATTGAAAAACAAGAAAGCCGTTATCACCGGCGGAGCAAGCGGTATTGGTTTGACACTGGCAAAAAAATTTATTGCTGAAGGCGTTAGTGTTTGTATCTCCGATATCAACGAAGCGGCAGTGAAAGAAAAAGCTGCGGAGATCGGTGCGAACTATGTAGTGGCGAATGTGGGCATAGAAGAAGATGTAAAGCGCCTGGTGGAAGAAGCCACCCGGCAACTCGGGCAGATCGATGTGTTTGTTGCGAATGCCGGCATCGCTAAACATGGAGGCATCGAATCGTCCGCAAAAGACTGGCAATTGACGCTTGACGTGAATCTGTTATCGCAGGTGTATGCCGCAAAATACGTTTTACCACAAATGGTGGAACGGAAGTCCGGTTATATCGTTAACACTGCTTCAGCTGCGGGTCTGATCGTAGAGTTTCATTCCGTCATGTACAGCACTTCCAAACACGCCTGCGTAGGTCTTTCCGAATGGCTGGCTGCTACCTATAAAGATGATGGCATCGGCGTGAGCGTACTTTGCCCCGGACCAGTGAAGACACCGATGGCCGCAGGTGTTGCCGCCATGAAAGAGGACTCACTGGATCCTGAGGAAGTTGCGGATCTGGTGATCAATGCCATCGCGAAAAATCAGTTTATGATCTCCACGCATGAAAAGATCTGGAAATTATACGAACTGAAGTTCCAGGACTATGACCGGTATATCGGTTTATTAGCGGAACGCCGTGCCTACAAACTTTCATTTGATCAGCATTAGTATGCGGATGAATTGTCTGCGATGCGCTTCACCTTAAGAAAACGATCATGGGTAATAAACACAGGAGTTATGATAAAGATCTGAAAGAAAGGCTGAGCGTGCTGCTGCTGCTCTATCTGGATGGATTGCAGGAAGAGCGGCAGTTGCTGTTGAAGAAGAAGATCCGGAGGAACCTGGTGTCTCTATTAAAATATTATGCGTTGTTGAAAAAAGAAGAGGGAGCGACCAACTTTACCGGTCAGGTCATTGCATTAAAGATCGCGGGTGCGGGAACTATCGCTTCATTGCCTGAAGTAACTCCATCCGTTTCACTTTCAACACCCGCTGCTGATGGCACAACATAAGTTTGCTTATCATAAAGAAGCATCCGCATTCCTGAAAGAGTTCTACGATAATAAGGAAACAGAGAATGGTTATATCGCCTATGGGTTTTTGTACAACCTGGCAAGACAGGCAAAAAAGATCGCGGCTTCGCTTTCTCTTACTGGAATGGATTATGAGAATGCGATCATTGCATCCTGGTTCAGTTTTGCTGGGCAGGACAGCGATACGTTCCATTCGGTTGAAGCCGGCCAATCTTTACTGTTGCGGTTTTTTGAGCGGGCAGCCTATCCGGAAATGGACCGGGCGATCATTACCGGCGCTATCGAAATGGTCTTCAATAATCGTTTTCCCGTAGGGAAAGTACAGCGTGTGGTCAGCGATGCGGTGAACAGTCGCCTTGCCTGGCCCGAAATGCTGGAGAATATCAGCTGGATGCAACAGGTGTCTGCTGAAAAAAAGAAAGATGAACATGATGAACTTTTCTACCTGAATTACTATCATGATCTGTTCCTGCGACGCCGCTATTATACCAGTTACGCTATAGAGCAATTCACTGCACAAAAAGAAAACAATTTTCTGTTGCTGGAGAAAAGGCTGCGAAAAGTACAGGAGGGGAAGAATCTTACTATGACCAATGAGATCAACGGGATCTCACTCAGGGAAACAGAAGATATCATCAAGCTGGCTTTCCGGAATTACAATCATCTTGTTTCCGTGGCTGATTCAAAAGCGGCACTTTTGATCAGGGTGAATTCGATCATTATCTCTGTCGTCCTTGGATTGGTATTAAGCCAGGTCAGGAAAAATGAATTTCTGTTTATTCCATCACTCTTCATTCTGACGGTAAGTCTTATCACCATCGGCATTTCGATACTTGCGAGCCGTCCGCAACGCAATGTTTATATAGAAGATAAAACATCTACCAGCTACCAGAAGTTTTTCTTTGGCAGTTTTGACCTGATCGATTCCCGGTTTGCAAAAGCAAACTGGGAAGGTTATTACAGTCAGTTGAAAGATTTGTTCACCCGGTCAAAGCAGGATGTTTACCTGGAAGTATATAAAGAATTGTTCAATGTAAGAAAAGTGTTGTCGAAAAAATTCAGTTACCTGGCCATAGCCTACTGGGTTTTTATCACGGGTTTATTGATCTCGGTAATCGCTTTTGTGATCAGTATGTTACGGGCCGGGGTGTAGGTCTAATATTTAATAGTATGATGAAAGGGATTTTTTCTATAGTCATTTTGCTTCTGTTATCCGCGGGAACGCTGAAAGCACAGGATAGCATGCTCGTTCGTGTGCATCCACAATATGACCAGGTTGGATGGATCCAGCGTGCCCTGTTTGGAGAGAACTACCGGAAGGAATGGGCGATGGAAGTAAATGTGCCCGTTCTTCGTTTATCAAAATTCCAGGGCGGCTTACATCCGACTGAGTTGGGCGGTGGTATGCAGTCCCGTTCGCTTCGCGTGACAGATACGTCCGGGAGGGAATGGGTGATGCGCAGCATCGAGAAACGGCCGGACCTGGTGATCCCGCTGCGGTTCAGGGAGACTTTCGTTCGTGATCTGGTAGATGATGCAACCAGTGACCAGCATCCGTTTTCTGCCTTGATCGTGCCTAAACTGGGAGATGCATTGCAGATTCCGCACCTTGAACCTGTGCTGATGTATGTTGCCCCCGATCCTTTACTCGGTGAATATGATTCACTCTTCTCCAATACGGTTGTTCTGCTGGAACCGCGATCAGTCAAAGGAAAGTCTGAAAATACGGAGAAAGTATTGAAAGATCTTTTTCATGATAATCTCAATACGTTTGATGCTGCCACATTTTTAAAGGCGAGAGTGCTGGACCTGTTGCTGGCAGACTGGGACCGCCATGCGGATCAATGGAGATGGCAGTTGATGAATACTGATCAGGGTAAGAAATATTTACCTGTTCCGCGGGACAGGGACCAGGTGCTGAGCGTTACGCAGGGGGCATTGCCCGTTCTTATCAAGGGCTTGTATGTAATGCCGCGTGTTCCCGGGTTCAGTAAAAAAATGAAAAAGCCCGATCATTATCTTTTTAAGTCCGGTTTTCTCAATGCGGATTATGCTGCACAGTTCTCGTTGGAACAATGGAATACTATCGTCAAGCAGGCAGTTGATGCACTTTCTGATTCCGTACTTTCTGCAGCGGTGGCATCGCTGCCCGAACCTGCCTACCAGTTACGGGGCAAATATTTTCTCGAAAGCCTGAAAGCAAGGAGGGACGCGATACCTGCAGCTATGGAAGGATATTATTTGTTTAGCAATAAGATTGTTGATGTCAGGCTGACTGATTCACCTGAACAGGTTATGATCACAGACAGTACAGGTGGAACGGTGATCAGGGCATATGATCTCCTGCGGCCCGGTCGCTTATTGTTTTCCAAATTTTATCCCGCAGCACTGACAAGGGAAATACGCTTATATACGTTGAATGGGAATGACAGTATTGTGGTCAACCGGTCCGCGGCAGCAACAAAGCTCAGGATCATTACCGAAGCCGGGGATAAATCTCTTTCGGTGAATGGTACGGCCAGTCAACTGAAGCTATACCAGCAGGCAGCTAATATAAGGTTTTATGGCAGCAAAAAGCCGCGCCGTGTCTATGAGCAGGATACGCTTAATGGATTTACACCGGTCAATTTATACCACCTTGTATTTCCATTGATGACGATCGGTGTGAATCCGGATGATGGTTTTATGTTTGGAGCAGGCATTCAATTACAGCGTCAACGCGGATTCAGAAAGTTTCCTTACGCAAGCCAGCACCGGCTATTGTTCGCGCATTCTTTCTCTACCGATGCTTACAGGCTCAACTATAGCAGTGAATGGAAGAATGTTTTCCGCAAAACGGATATCATCACAGAAGTAAACATCAACGCACCCCGGAACACATACAATTATTTCGGGCAGGGTAGTGGATCAGTATTTGATGAAGGAAAAGGCATTGAATTTTACCGGACCCGGTTCAACAGTTATTCACTCAATACCGGTTTAAAGCGGGCAGTAGGCAAACACTGGTCCGTCTATCTTGGCCCAAGCCTACATCTTTATGCGGTTGACAGCAATGAAAACAACGGAAAGTTCATTACGCAGGCGACGCAGGTCGGCACCTATGACAGCCTGATCATTAACCGTAACAAGTTTCATTTGGGAGCAAAGCTCGGAATTAATTTTTCCGATATAGACCGGATCTTTCTGCCAACGAAAGGCCTCGGCGCTTCACTAACTGTAGCCGGATACAAGGGCGTTAGCCAGTTTGCCCGTGATCTGGTTCAGTTAAATTCATCTTTTTATTTTCATCTGCCACTGAATAACAATCATACACTTGTCTTCAGTAATCGGACCGGAGGCATTGCTACAATAGGAACCCCAGGGTTTTATCAGTCTGCATTTCTCGGCGGCCAGGGGAATTTACTGGGTTACCGGCAGTTTCGTTTTGCGGGAAGACATGCATTCTATAATAATACCGAGCTGAGAATAAAGCTAACTTATCTGCACAGTTATCTGCTTCCCGGTGAGCTTGGATTGCGCAGTTTCTTTGATCTGGGTAGGGTTTGGGTAAAGGATGATGTATCGGATAGATGGCACAATGGTGCAGGCGCAGGACTGTACTACGGCGTAGCTGAAATGTTGATACTGAATTTTGCCGCCGGCTATTCACCCGATGGGTGGTATCCGTTCTTCTCAGTTGGTTTACGTTTTTGATCCAGGAACTGTAAGACCGGTCGTTTGCCTGGCACCTGTATTACGCTTGCAGGGCTTTTATTATTTGATCTTTCTTTTACTTACACTACTGATCAGTTGTCATTCTGCGGATGATTCACCGGATGAAGATTCACTGAACGGGAGTAACAGAATTTCTGTTCATACCTTTAGTGTCCCGAATTACAAAGCGAATAAATAAAAGCCCAATCACAAAGCAGCGCAACAGGCAGTATGTTAACCATACGTAGGCTTTATTCCTAACTTTTTAAGTTTGGAGAAAAGTGTTTGTGCGGGAATACCGAGGACTTCTGCTGCGCCACCCGTCCCCGAAACTCTTCCATTACATTGCTTAAGAACCTTGAGGATGTGACTTTTTTCTATCTCTTGCAATGTTGAACCTTCCGGGAGTATCAAAGACGGAGGTGCTTCTTCCGCCGGAAGATGAATAGTGGAGATCTTTGTGCCTGATTCCAGTACGACGGTTCGCTCAATTAAATGTTCCAGTTCGCGGATATTCCCGGGCCATGTATAACTGCGCAATTGTTCTATTACAGCTTCGCTGAAACCGTTGATCGTTTTGCCGGCAGCCTGGCAGTATTTTTCAAGAAAGAATGTTGCCAACAGTTCAATGTCTTCCAGTCGCTGGCGCAAAGGAGGAAGTTCAACAGGAAAAACTTTCAGCCGGTAATAAAGATCCAGGCGGAAACGTCCTTCGGCTACCTCTTTCTCGAGATTACGGTTAGTCGCCGCAATAATCCGGACATCTACATTGATCAGTCCGTCGCCACCAACACGTTCAATTTGCTTTTCCTGCAATACTCTCAGCAGTTTCACCTGGGCATCCAGCGCCATTTCTCCGATCTCATCGAGAAAGATCGTGCCACCGTTTGCCTGCTCAAACTTACCGATGCGGCGCTGGCTTGCTCCGGTAAAAGCACCTTTCTCATAACCGAATAATTCAGATTCAAGTAAAGTCAACGGCATGGCCGCACAGTTTACGGTGATCATTGGCTGATTTCTTCGTCCCGATAGCTGATGAATTGCACGGGCTGCAGACTCTTTACCGGTACCTGTTTCGCCCAGCAAAAGAACCGAGGTGTTTGTAGGCGCCACCATTCTTATGTTTTCCATTGCAGCAGCAAAAGCCGGACTGCTGCCGATAATAGAATCTGAAAGCCGCTTCTT
The DNA here is from genome assembly GCA_003243445.1 of Citrobacter freundii. Classification (GTDB taxonomy): domain Bacteria; phylum Bacteroidota; class Bacteroidia; order Chitinophagales; family Chitinophagaceae; genus Terrimonas_A. The sequence continues at coordinate 19,079 of QFQQ01000042.1, read as the reverse complement.
TGCTGATGTAGTTTCGGCATTTTTGATCGCGCCCGTTTCGATACCATAACGATAGCGTGCGATGTCCAGCATGATGAAAAGGTCACGCTCCCGGAACGGTTTCACCAGGAAACCGTAAGGCTGTGTCGCCTTTGCCGATTCAAGTATACGCTGGCTCGTATTGGCTGAAATGAATAGAAAGGGAATTTTTTTACGGTGAAGAACTTTTGCTAATTCCACCCCGGTCAATGGAGTGCTGAGCGTGATATCCAATAATACCCAATCCGGTTTTTCTGTATCAAGTAATTGCAATGCATGTTCAACAGATCCTGCAATCCCGCATACTGAATATCCCTTCTCCTGCAAGGTCATGCGGAGATCATTGGCAACAATGAATTCATCTTCAACAATGAGTATTCTTTCTTTCATACGTTTACTATCCAATGTTGTTAAGTTAAACAGCTAAGGTTTGTCATCCCGGCACCGCCTACGCCAAGCTTCAGCGGGCAGGCCGGGCTGGTACAGTTCGCTCCCTGCTATCATTAAGCCAGAGCCGGGAGCCGCTCAATGGTGGAGATCCCGGCTCTGGCAGGCGTTAAGTTCGATGGTGTTTGAAAATTGCCCGGCCGGGATGACAACCTCTGAGGAGTTTCATACCCTTAACTAAACGGCATTGGTTTACTATCTAAGCATACAAATTGCACTTCTCATACCATCTAGTGAATCAAACCAACCATCCCCATTAATCATCACCGCCTCCAGATCAGAAAATCTTCTGATCGCAATTTATACCTCACTTCGCATTTATGTCGCTCGCCGCCGATTTATTCCTGATTTTAATAAGCTCAAAATAAATTTACGAAATACCGTAATCAAATTCCCCATTGTCATTTTTCAAAGTGATGATTTTGAATTGTCTAACCAGCGGCATGTCACTTGACTCTATCGTACGTAATCAAGCGACACAGGAATTGGGTTTGGTCAACGATAACGCTTTGCCTGCTGCATGAAGGATCCTCCGCCGGAGATTACTTTCATCAGCCCTCAGGTGTTACTGCTACCACCACTCAATGACTCATCAGTTGTTTTGGGTACGACTCAAACCTTTAAAACTATTTTAATGAAAAGCAAAAACACAAAGGCAGTCATTATTGCCGCTTTAACAGGAATCGTCCTTCTTACAGCATGCGAAAGCAAAACAGAAAGTACTCCCGGTAGCAAAACAGAGTCTTCGGCGAATGCGCCAACGGCTAGAGCGGAATACATTGAAGTGGCGCCCAATGTACGCCTTCATGTAACAGACTGGGGTGAAGGCCAGCCCGTAGTACTGATACACGGTTATCCACTGAGCGACGCGTCCTGGGAATATCAATACCATCCCCTGTTGAAAGCAGGTTATCGGGTAATAGGTATCACCCTTCGCGGCTTCGGGCAGTCAGACAAACCATACGGAAAATATAATTACGATCAGTTTGCCGATGATATTAAAGCGGTGCTGGATAAACTGGATATAAAGGATGCAGTGCTGGGCGGGCATTCAATGGGTGGTGCTATCTCACTCCATTACACAGCGAAGTACAATGCCGCTCACCTGTCGAAGCTCGTATTATTCAGTGCCGCTGCCCCTGTTCACACAAAAAGGCCTGACTTTGATTATCCGCTTTTCACTAAAGAAGCGATCACGCGGTGGGTAGAACTGAACAACAATAACCGGCCGGCTTTATATGATGAGCTGGGAGCGAAATTTATCAGTTTGCCAACAACCCTCACTCCGGGAATAGGAGCGTGGCTTGGCGCAATAGAAATGCAGGCATCGCCGTATGCAACAGAACAGGCGCTCATCGCGCTCAGGGACGAGGATCTGCGGAGCGATCTGCCTAAGATCAATATACCGACACTCATCATGCACGCAAGAAAAGACAGTATCGTATCATTCGCCCTGGCAGAACAATTGAATAAGGGAATTAAGAATTCAACGCTGGTGCCATTTGAAAAAAGCGGGCACGCTGCCTTTCTTGAGGAAAAAGATAAAACAAACGATGAGTTGATCCGATTTATCAGGCAATAATATCAATCAGCACAGTGCCCGCAGATCTCGCAGATTTTTACAGGCACTATAGCTGAAATATTCCTGGAAACTGAAACCGTTTTATCCGAAAGCGCAGATTACGCAGATTAGATGCTGATAACGAGATCTAATCTGCGTAATCTGCGCTTTCTGATAACATTCTGTAAGATAAAAGGACCGCTTTCTTCTACAAGACTGACAAAATCTGCGAGATCTGCGGGCTCCGTACGCCGTAGTAAAGAAGGACGTAGAAACCAAACTTTAAAACATCTAAACCATTAAACTTTTGAACAACATCCCACAAATTTTACTCTTGTTCTGATAAAAAACTTATCACTAAAGATCTTACGGCCTTTTACAGACTGAGGCCACTTTACCCAGTGGATTTTTTTTTGTTATTTGCAGACGACCGTCCCACTTACAGCACAATCGACTCAACAAATAACGCTATGACCAGGCAGACCATCCCGATGTTTTGTATAACCATCATTGTACTCATTTTTTCCCCTTTCATTCTTTGTGCCCAATTGCCGACCGATCTCGGGAAGGTAGATCAGCTTGCAAACAATCCGAAAGCTGATACAGCAACCATTGGTGCATTGCTGAAAATGGGAGAGTCATTTGTTGAAAAGAGCAATGCAGATCCTTCTGCAGTCAGCGCTGTATTTTACATTTCGGAGAAGATGGAAAAGTTAAGCATCCGTCTGAAAGATTCACTCGGAATCGGCCTGAGCCAGCTTCTATTCGCCAAGGCTTATCGTATAACCGGTAAAAATGCTGAAGCCAGGCTGGCGAGTAATAAGTCGCTCGGGCTGATAAGTCATTTTGGAAAACCTTTACAAAAAGCACAAGCGTTGATAGAGCTTGGCGGCACTTACGGAAATTCAACGGCGGATCTGCCAGTTAAGATCAGCTTCTATCAACAGGCTGTAGATATTATTCATGAGCATGGAGATATGGAAACGGAAGCCAGAATTAAAGAGTTTCTGGGGGAGCTTTTGCAGAATAATCAACAATTTTCTGAATCACTTGCTGTACTGACTGAAAGCCTGGAGCTGTATAACAAGGTGGGTTATGGAAGGCTGCATGGGGTTTACTCCCTCATGGCCGAGTCGCAAAGCGCGTTGAATAATTTTGTAGAATCGCTCAAGTATAATCTGCTGGCAATTCAGGTGGGTGAACGTTATAAAGACAATACGCCGCTGATGGAAGCGGTATATAACAGGGTTGGGCTCAATTATCATAAAGCAAGATACTATGAGCAGGCAATAGATTATTTTGGTAAAGCGCTTGCTGTTGCCCGCTTGCGCGCCGATACCCCCACAGTAAAAACCATGTTGCTTAATACGGCAACCGTATTGATGAATGCACAGCAATATCAAAGAAGTCTGGATTCTTTGACAAGGGCTATGACATATGGGGACTCAAAGCGGGAAATCGAGAAAATACAGATCGAAATGCTTTACCTGCGGAATTATATCGCATTGAATCAGCTACCAAAAGCGACACCTCATTACCGCAAAATGCTGGAATACTATCGCTCGGACGCAATGAGCCTTACTGCCAAACAGGTAATGCGGCTCGCGATCACATTATATCTTCAGGCTTTTAAAAGATTTGAAGAAACGCGGCCTTTTCTGCAGGAGTACCAGCTGCACAAAAATGAAGTCTCTGTGCCGCTGAATATGCTTGCTGATGGTGAATTGTACTCATTCCGGACAGACTCTGCATTAGGGAATGCCACTTCTGCGCTCGGACATTTTCAGGCGTATAAAATATTATCCGACTCCCTGACCAGTACCGCACAGGCAAGACAGATGGGCGTACTTCAACTTCAATTTCAAACAGAGCAAAAAGATAAAAATATTGAACTGCTGACGCAGAAAAATCAACTTCAGGATGCATCGCTGCAACGGGAAAAACTGCTGCGGAATATTGTCATCGCCGGCGCCTGTATGGTCATTTTCTTTATGATGCTGATCTATAACCGATACCGCACCAAGAAGAAAGCAGCTCGCCTGCTGGAGGATAAACAGGATGAGATCAACCGGCAGAACAGCAAACTAAAACGGCTCCTGGATGAAAAAGAGTGGCTCTTGAAAGAAATACATCACCGTGTAAAAAACAATCTGCAGATCGTGATCAGTTTATTAAACAGTCAATCGAAGTTTCTCGATAATAAAGACGCAAAGGCCGCTATCCGCAACAGCCAGTACCGGATGTACGCGATGTCTTTAATTCATCAGAAACTTTATCAAACCGACGAACTGGGGACTCTGGACATGGACTGGTATATTAAAGAACTGGCCGGATACCTGAAAGATAGCCTGAATACAGAGGGAAATATCAGGTTCATTATCGAAAATGATCCGATCTCCCTGGAAGTTGCCCAGGCGGTGCCGCTCGGACTGATCATCAACGAGGCCGTTAGTAATTCGATCAAATATGCGTTCCCCGGCGATCGCAAGGGAACCATCCGGATCGAACTCAAAAATACTGATCATGGTCATTGCACACTGTTGATTGCTGACGATGGCGTTGGCGCAGGGGACGCTGCATCAACAAGCGGTGGAAAATCACTGGGCATGGATCTTATCCGCGGACTGGCGGTTCAGCTTAATGGTGAATTCAATTTTAACAGCGGGGTGAATGGCGTTTCTATTTCGCTGCGCTTTCCATGTAATACTTTTTCAGAAGCTTTGGTTGCTGAGTAGGATGATAGATTAAAGTTGTGAGATGTTTCCAGCACTGAAGTCTTAAAGCAATACTTATGGCGACGCTTTGTTATTGATATATCCCTTTACCGGAAGGAATCGTGATGGAGTTACTCTATCAAACCGTTTATCAGGCTTGAAGGGATTTGCTTACTTGAAGGCCCCTAATCCTATCAGCGCCAGATTGAAATTCATGATGTTCTGTCCCTGACGAGCATTATTATGCAGTGGTGAAGCAGCTGCAACCGCACAGCAATGCGCCTATTATAAATGCAAATCCTGTAACTGAATTAACAGCAACATCCATAATCCTGAAAATCTCCAGACACACCGGACCGCTAACTAACAACATGGAATTAACCACGACAAGCAAAAGAAAAATCTACCCGTCACTATCTAGCGAATAAGGGCGCTACAAAAGGTAATAGCTCAAACTGGTATGTTGCAAGAATTGCTGCAACTGCAACTGTCGCTATTCCTGTTACAATAGCCTCTCTATTGTTAGAAATCCAGTCAATACCATTATTCATAAACCCTGCATTAGGACTGTTTTGTGAATGATACCTGCCTTCATGGCGCATAAGGGCATCAACATTAACAGAAAAACTTCCCGAACCGCCAGAAGGGTCATTGCAATCTCGGTAATATTGATTTTCGAGCTTATTTATTCGCTTGGCTTCTTTTTCAGTGAAATTATTATGGCTAATTGTCTCAGAAGTTATGCCTTTTTTTTCGTATTCAATTTGATCAATTTTGCGCGCTTCGATTTCTGTTTTAGCCTTCATGATATAGTCGCCCAAATCTTTACATTCGCTCTTATTATTTTCTTTGTCTGTATCGAATTTGCGTTTAAAGTAATCTCTAGGTCGCTTAAAGTCATTAGTTTTATCGCCTTCAGGATGTAGAATTTCTGCCCAACTTTTTCCCTCAATTAACTCAGGCTCCCTTCCATCTGGGTCTATTAATCTTACAGGGTTTAGTAACGCATAATTATATGGACTCACCCCCGGATACTTCTCCGCCCGCGGATCCACGGAAATCCAAATAGATGTTCTCGGATCGTAGTACCTCGCGCCGTAATAATACAATCCTGTTTCCGCGTCTCTTTCTTTCGCATTGAACAGATACGGCGTTTCATATACTTTTGAATGCTCTTCAAAGAAGGTTTCTCCAAAGGCGGAATATTCCTGGTGCTGGGACACCTCGCCTGAGAGATCGGTTACATAACTGGTACTTCCCAGGTGATCAGGATGATAAAAATATTGGTTCTGTTCATAGAAATGTCCTGTTGTAATAAATCCATAGCCTGCTTTCACCGAATCATTGGATGGAATAGGTGATACAAAAACAGGAGGGCCAAATGGGGGAGCGGTAGTGTTTCCCGGCCAGCCCGCAGGAATAGACGCCGCGGTCGTATCCATGATCACCGGTGGTTGTATACCGCTGTTGTATGGCTGCGCAAAGAAATATTTATCGGTTGGGGGACCGGGACTTACACCCAAACCCGCATAATAGTCATAACGCTGTTTCTGGATATCACCCGCACGCTTGATATAGTTGATACCACCTGCGGTAAGCGCAGTATGCGGGAAAGAAATGTTTGTGAAACGGCCTATACCGATCTTGGTAGCGATACGCTGACTCTCGATATAAATATGCTTGGTAAATCCGGTTCTCCGGCATACGAGATAAGGACTAACATATGCAACATAATTCGAGTCATGATTGATCAAACCCGCCGGGGCTCCATTTACCCAAATACCCTGAAGCCCGCCGCTGCTTTTTATTACCCGTTCTCCGGTAGCATCGTATGTATAACGACTCAATGTGCCTCCCGTAATGGCCGCTATAAGGCGGTTTTCCTCATCCCAGAAATTCTGGCGTGCACTGTATCCAAGCTGATTCCCGTTTTCATCATAGCGGTAGTTTACCTCACCGATCTTTGATGGGCGATGCGGTGATGCATCATAATTATAACTGAGATCATAACCTGCCTGGCTTTGTGACCGGAACATTGACTTCCGCACAATATTATACAGATTATCATATTTCATGGTAAGTCCGTACGCGGAAGAGTCTGTTGCGCCGCGGTATAGTCCCTGAGCTCCGGTCAACCTGTAAAGATTGTCATACTGATAATTATGATCAGCAAAACCACCGAGCCTGCCGGGAGAAGCTTCAACATTATTGGTGATTCCAAGAATATTGCTGACCGCATCATACCTGTAGTGGTTATCCATGATCGCACGTCCGCTCTTGGTCATTACCTGCAGATTACTCAAACGTCTTCGCTGCGGGTCATAAGTATAATTTGTTTCAGTGCCATTCCCGTAACGGAGATAAACACGCTGTTCATATTCATCATAGCCGATCCTTTCAACGTAGCTGTAGTTATGCTGTGCTTTCTCACCATCGATACTATATAAATTACCCGCTTTGTTATAATGATAATTAACAACCTCTCCATCAGCGTAGGTCATTTTTGTGATCCGGTTCCAGGTATCGTACTCCTGCTCACTAACGTAGGTAGCATAATACACGCTGTTTACCATTATGGTCCTGATCGTCTTGGTTACTTCTCCAAGCCTGCCATAAAAATATTCACAGCCGCCGCTTGCATCTTCCTGCAGAATTAACCGGCCGATTCTGTTACCCATCCCTGGTTTGCCGTAAGTATACCTGACCTTATTTTGATACTGGCGGGGATAGTCAATATCAGTGAGTCTTTCGTAATCATAACGGTAGTCTATACCACCGTTGTCAGGTATTTCCTTTCTGATCTGCGCGGTGATCTTTTTTACGAGGTTTCCAGCCAGATCAAACCTGTATTCGGTCAGACCTGCATCAGGATGTTTTACGCTGATCTTCCGGCCAAGATTATCATACCTGCTTTCAATTGTATTATTTCCGGCATCTGTTACGCGTATCAGCTCATCAAGGGCATTGTAGCTGAATCTTGTCGTGATAGTGCCATCGGGTCCACCCAGGGCATTGGTTATCCTTGTACGGTTTCTTACATCCTTCAGGGTTTCTTTTACATGCTGCAACGCATCGCGGGTAATAGTAGCCATTAAGCCATCCCTGATAATATAGCTCGTCAGCGTAGTGCTGCCGTCAGCCAGTTGCGTCGCAACAGGACGGTCAAGTATATCGAAAGCATTTGTTTCCTGCAAAGCTCCAAGGGTGGTATTAAGCTGGTTGTTAATTGTCCCGATTGATTCGCTTACCGGATAATAACTGCGTATTACTCTACCGAACGCATCAAAAATGTTTTTACCGCTAACCACCATCCGAAGCTCATCCTCGGAAGACTTATCCTTGAAAAGAGAACCAAGTTTTTTAATCTGAACAGGGCGGCCAAGGCCGTCCATAAAAGTTATAGTGTTGATGTCGCCTCCATGATGAGGGTCAAAGTGGCGTGTGATTGCATACGGAGTCGCCGCATTATAGTAATATTCAAACGCAATTGTATACGGTTTGCCTGCCGCCAATTCATACGGTCCCGTAATGCTGCTCAACCTGCCAAAATCATCCAGCTGGTAACGAACGGTTTCATTATTCATACTGGTAGTGCTCAGCAGCTCTCCAAAACGTATATCGTATGAGCTCGAACTGGAATATCCAAAAGCATCTTCTACTTTGGTGACATAAGTTTGAACAGCCGGATCATACTGGTAGCGATACCACATTCTCTGTCCCCGGTAATTATTAGGCCGATTTATTTCAGTCAGATTACCATAAGTATCATATTTAAGATCATAGACGGCAATGGAATCATCCAGGTATTGCCTGATCTGTTTTATGCTGCCATTGTCGTAAATGTCGGTTTCTCTTTTCCGTTTCAAACCTTCACTGGTAGTCACTTCAATCCTTGATGGTATGTTCTTTATATAACGCTGATCATTGTTGTGATAGGAAATATTTGCAATGAGCAGGTCTTGCTGACTGCCATCTCCGGCATCAGCTATCTGTACCGGGTTTCCAATATTGTCATAATTGATCCGGGTGAATGTAGATGCACCAGCGGTTGGGGCACTTTCAAAAAACTGTTTACGTGTTTCAACCTGTGGCAGATAAATAACTCCAGGCATGATGGTCCTTGACTCGTAAACGTATTCCGTTTGAGTATACTTCCGGCCATTAGCATCTGCTATGAACTCCTGGGTTATCAGCCCTTTTGCATAAAAATTCCGGTTGAGAAATTTACGTGTGCTGGATCGGTAAACCAGGTCATTTGCCGCGCTATTCAGTTGTTGGCTGACAACAGTTCCGAAACCAAGAAACTCGCGCTCATCGCGATCATAGTATCCATCCTCGTACACAAAACGTTGCCTCGTTATATCAACGCCATCACCCCTCAGTCCATCAAAAACTTCAACTGAAGCCAACACCCATTTGTTATGCGGCATGTCGTACGTATTACCTGCACGCTCATAGTCTAATGAAAACGACCCACCCATCGGGCGTGTCACATTGCGCAATAAGTTAGTGCGCCGCATGGTAGACCTTCTTGCCGTGAGGTTACCATCGTTATCTGACTGGAGGAGATCGGGATATCCATCTCCATCAATATCCGCCATCAATTGATTTTCTCTTGAGACACCGTTACTGGAACTGAAACCGGGGTTAATGCAAAGCTTTAATACTGCTATAATGATCGGGATCGGTATTGCAATAGTAAACGACTGATTAGACGATTGCCCCATCGAAGTATTGTAGTTGATCTTGCCAAGCCCGCTCCACGGAATGATCGGGCCAAAGCCGGTACCCGTATTCAATTGAACAAAAACCTGCCCTGACCCGATTGTGAGTCTGTCAGGAAGACCATCGCCATTGAGATCTTCAAATGAGGTAACCCCATTGCTTTCGCTGCGAAGCAGGCTAAGGCCAAACTGAAAAGATCCATAGAAAAGATTTCCCCCTAAGCCGCCGCCACCGGTATACTGTTGAGATGTGTTTTTGTTTATTTCGGAAAAACCCCAATTTTCGATCGGTGCGAACCGGTATCCCAGATTAAGAGCAACCATTCCATTAGCATATACTCTGTCAGGAAGCCCATCTCCATTCATATCTATCCACGTATTTTCAACATTGTCTTTATTCGTTGTGGAATTAATACTGCCGGACAATCCTATTGATGCTTCTGTATTAACTGATATATTCAATGCATTGGCTGGCGGGTTATTCTTGGCGTTAGCCTGCGCGAGTGAACCTCCGCCGCCGAGAGAAACAGCCGTAGCAGTTCCCTGAAATGTAGCTTCGCCTGTATTTAACAGGCGGCTTACAGACTCCAGACCTCCATTCGGCAGTGTATACTGAATACTACGTCCATTAATGATGTCAGGATGACGATCACCGTTAAGGTCCATCATGTCAAGCACATTCTTCGTAGACGTAGACGAAGTGGTGGCACTTACATTTGTTACCAACACATCAACACCAAAGGATATATTCGTCGAATTGCTTTTGCTTATTTTATTTACAGCAGATAGCGAAGCTCCTTCCATCAATGCGTCGACTTTTACGTCATGAACCCAAAGGCGGGCTGAGCCCATTGTCGAGTCTCTTACATAAACGCTGGTATCAAATCCTCTCCATTCCCGTGTGGGTTGGTAGGCGTACATTGGAATGAATTCTGTTTGAGATACGTCGGCTACGTTTCCCAGTTGCTCCGGATCAGAATATAGCGATGGATCATTAGAAAAACTTTCAAAATTATCCAGATTAAGCTTTCCTTCATCAAGAGCCGCATTTGATTGATCACCTTTGAAAGAGAATTGTCCCCATCCGCGAAACAGCGATCCCATATAGTCAATAGCCGGATTCGCATAAAGACCTGCATTGTAATCCCGGCTGATGATTGTGTCTATTTGTTTATTATCGCGGGTGATCACTGTGTCCTTGTGGCATATTGCAGCAAGGATCTCCCATTGATCGATCAACTTTCTGTCGGCGGCATGGTATTCATAAAAAAGCTGTTCCCCCATCTGCGGCCTGATCCTTATACTGTCCGGTGAACCTGCAATATTACCGCCGGAGATTATTAAATGCCGCTTGCCGTAAATTGTATCCGTCCCTTTAACAGTAAAAGTGAGGGTTCCGCTTGCGGAAGCAGACAATTTGAGTTTTGGCCAGATTGAGAGCGAATCTGCTGACCGCACCGGATATCCGGATATTTGCCCGATCCAGTCATTAAAATTGGTGTGATCCGGAATTGCCAGTTCTCTGATAATGGGGTCTCCGTTTCCGTCCACTGCGGAATTGCCATCTGCAAAAGATGTATATAGAAACTCCGGGCGCCACTCGGTTTTTTTACGGTCTATGTGAGAATCCGTATGCAAAATAAAACGCAGACTATCACCAGCTTCCACCGCCTCTTGTATACTGATAGCGAAATTGACAGTTTCTCCTGCGGCGAATGCGTATTCCCTGACAACGATGTTGATCCCGGCACTCTTCTTAACGATCATCACTTTCACTGAATCGGACGTAATGCCTTTACGAAAGCTCCCTTTTATTTCAATTTCTCCTTTTTTTGCAAGGGCATAAGGACGGTTATTATGTAAGATAAAATCTTCAGAAGCCCGATACCTGTAAACAGAACGTCCGTCGGCATCATGCTTTGTATCATTAGAGAGATAAGTGATCAAAGGATCCCATTGAACAACGTCATTATTCCCGTTGTAGATTGATTGAAGCCGGAAATAGATTTTCTGGCCACGGGTTACATCAAAATCAGCGATCATCGGCGTTTTATCTGAAAAATCTCCCGGGCTGATCACCGTCTTCCACAGAACACTATTACGATATTGTATACTCAGTCGGACTCCATCGAGCTTATTGTCAGTTATACCTGGTTGAGCCATATTTAATAGCCGAACCGGAGCTTCGATATGAACTTTCCCATCGAACGGAGCCTGCCAGTAGCGGACTGCATCCTGTAAAGGATGGTCTCGTTCAAGTTGAGCCTGGTAAGCTGTATCCGGGCTTAGTAATTCCGGATCAACAAGGTTACTGGTAAAGATGGGACTGGGAGTCTGGTCGCTGCCCTGCAAAAACAACGGGTTTCTGTTTGCATCCATCCTGTTAAACAAAACTTTTCCATTATCAGCAAGATCGATCAATCCATCTCCATTGAAGTCAGTCAGGAATTGTGTTGTAGTAGTATAGGTCGTATTCGTTTCCCTGCCGAGGAAAAAGCTAAAAAGGTTTGCTTCTATACCCCGGGTGGTACTGCGGGAATTGCTATAGCTGAAATTGGTGATCCCGGTAACAGGCTTTAAGTCTCCAAACTGACGACGGGCCAGTCCAAGGTTTGGACGATATTGCAGAGCTCCACCTTTCTTAAATAACTTATCCGGTAAACCGTCGCCATTAATATCTATCAGCGCTAACATACCTTCAGTAGTGTTTGAGCCTGAGCCAAAACTGCCACCGACCGTATTTGATTTACTGACGTTACCATCCCAGATACCAAGCGTTATCGCGATGCTGCTGCTTGCCCCGGAAGACCTTGATGCACCCAATGCACTTGTACCTTTACTGAATAATGGAGGAGTTAGTGAAATATTCGTATTCTCAATATTATCATTTGCCGGACTCCAATTTTCAGTTGCTCCAAGAGGCGAGAAATTTCCATTTTCGTCTACGTCGTTGTAATAGCTGAATTCATGTGTGTAAAAGATGCCTCCCGAACCGTTGTATTCACTTATATTTTTGAGCAGTGTTTTATTGAACACACCTGTCTGGTATTGCAGGTCGTAATAGCGGATCACCGTCTTTCCATACCTGATGTAAATCCGACGTAGCAGATCTGCTGTGACCATCTTGAATCCCAGGCGTGCATTGATCTCTATATCCTTTCGTTTTGCTTCGCGGAGATCGCGGTCTCTTTCAAAGTATACTTCAAAACCTCCATCTGCATTTCTGTGTCCCGTGTACAATATCGTTCTCAAATACATTTGCCGGCCCGGCACAGTGCCATTAGCAAGACCACTATCAACTATGGTTATATAGGAATAGCGAACAAAATTATCATTAAGATCACGCGTCATTGTCAGCGCCCAGTTGGCAACATTTCCGGCATCATCTTTTAGAACCGAGCTATTATCGAACCCTGTTTCTGGCGTGCCTCCATAAAAATGACTTGTACCATCTTTTTCGGTTACTTCCCACCAATAGCCTGAAGGGTGATTTCCGTGACGTACGATCCTGTTAAAGCTGCCCTCAGCCCGCAAGTGAAATACCTTCTCGGCGGAACGCGGAAGAAAACTACCATAACGGATCTCTGGTGCAAGTGGCTCTCCATTCAGCGTGTACGCTTCAGTTTCCAGGTCTGCATCATACCTTGGCACACCCCGTCGCGTGTCAATGCCGATAGAGGACACTGATAAATTCCAGTCTTTTCCGAGCCAGCTGTTGCCGCCTTCACTGTTATAACGGATTGCCAGTGAAGGCTGCATATCCTGTCTTCCTCCAGGTAGCTTTAATGCATATCCCAAAGAGGCGCTGCCGGTATTATTGGCTGCTGGCGGGTCAATGAGCGTAATGCCCTGTGAGGGATTTGCTGCTTTAATGTCTTTGATGGAAGTAGGAGTGTAGCCTTGTGTCTGGGGAGATTCCGGCACTTTAATGATCGCATTGATCATGTCTGTAAAATGAGTAGTGTTTGAAATTACCCTTTTACTTCCGGCAATGATCGTGTCTAATGACAGCGGAACCCATTGCCTTCCCTTATCATCAAAATAATATGTCCGGATATCATCAAAACTATATCCTTCTGGTATTAGGGTGCTGTCGAACGGAATGGTTATGTGTACGGGCTGCTTGAACTGGGTGCCATGCGGCAAAAAACGAAAGCCGGATCCACCCGCAGTCACATTGACAAGATCGCTATTCAATGCGGGAATATCAATATTACGCAGCCTTGTAACTGAAAATTCTACTGCTTGCGAAAGTGCATGAGCGGGAACATTCAATGAAACTCCAAAGTTGCTCAACTCCAGATTTTTGCCTGGCAAGAACTGTTTTACCGCTTTTGCTGTCTTGGCAGGTTGATCGTACACAATATCTGCAAATCGTTTTGCCTCAGCACTGATTATCTCTTTTATTACTTGTTTGGCCGAAATATATTCCAAACTGAATGAAGTAGCACTGCCGGGCATGATGATCTCAAACTGTGCGTCATAAACCGGCACTTCTATACCGTTACAGAAAAGTTTGCCGTCCAGTGTTTCGCCTTGTGGCAACCTGATAAGCCCCTTGATGTAAGCCTGGTTATTCCTTTGATCGAATACAGGTTGCTCTGCAATGATTTCCGTTACGGCATCGACCCGTAGCTCTTCGATGGTCAGGGTAATATTCCTTACAGAATAGTTATGCCTGGCTGAGTCCTGTATCCCAAAGCGGATAACGTTATCACCGGTTTTGAGAGTTGAAACAGGAATCTGTTCTTTCTGAAAAGTCCACCCGGCATTTTTTTGTATGTAACTGCCGCCGGTTGCCTGACCATCATTAATACTGCGACCAACGGATCCCGATCCTTTAACTCCAAACACCTCGTAACTCAACCACGCAATTGTCTTTGTGGAAGGGATATGGTTTACCTTAATATGAAATACATTATCATAAGGATCGTCGGGCATCTCACCAATTGACCCAATACTTCCCGCATCAAGATCAGCACGGTATTCGCTGATCAGCCGATGCCGATCGTTCTCGTCTGCATCCGTTAATTCTTGCCGGAGCGAAGCCGATGTATTTTTTTTTAACGGGAATACGAATCGGTCATTATAGACAGACTGTTGCCTGTTATCCGTGAACGATAACAGGAGGTATGTTGCAAAAGCAGCAAGGGTCAGTAACTTTATCATGACAGCGATAAAATTTAATCTTCTTAATAATTTCCGTGGCTAAGGTTTCACGATGATCATCTTCTCAGTAATTGTTGACAAGCCGGAATGAAAAACAAGATAGTAGACACCGTTTCCCTGTAGTTGATGCAAAAAAGTGTAGTTAGCAAAACCAGTCAAAGTGCGGGCATCTATAAGCTTACCATCTTCAGTTATTACATTCATACGTACAGGTCCGGGAGAATCCAGCTCCACTTTTACCGTGAATGCGCCGGACGAAGGGTTAGGATATGCCTGTACTGATTTAAGACTTTTCTTCGGCGGGCGGCTTACCCTGAACTGCTGGAGAGACGAACAGTTGTCATTGCTGATCTTCAGGTCATAGACACCGTCTTTCATCACAACTATAGAACTCGCTGACGACCCGAAACCATCCGGGCCTTTCCATTCATAGGTCAACCCGGCAGGCATATTTGTTGAAGCATTCAGGTTAAGGCGCTGTCCTTCCTGCAGTATATAGTTTGAGGAAATATCAACAGGAGCCGGTGCGTCTTTATTGGTGATAACAAATTCATCGGTATATCTATTTCCATTTGCATCAGATAGTTTCAAGAGATATTTTCCTATTGAAAGACTGCCGGCCGTGAATCTTGGTGCGTCAATGAAGCTTTCCGTCAGAAGAGCTTTATCATCCTTCCATAACCTTATTTGAAACGGAGCTTTTCCTCCCCAGACTTTAAGAGATACGTTACCAGAATCAGGTGCCGAACAAGTGGGAGACTCTATGTCAAGTGAAACCAGTAATTCCTGCGCAATGCAAATGCCAATCACTTCATTGATCCCGGCAGTTTGATTGACTTCAATTCCTTCAAAATTGACCAACCCTTTGTCTACCGGCTTTTTCATCCTGATAAACTCGGTGCTCGCTGCGGGAAATTTACCGGTACCACTCCGGTCCACTGCAAGCCAGTAAACCGGTTGATGAGGAAGCGGAACATCCAATTGACTGACATCCACCGCAATTCCAGTCTGTAGTGGCGCATTCATATTGGTTGTTACCATTCGCCATTTTCTTTCCACCAACAAGGGTATTCCCGGGATCTTTGCTCCATTCATTAATGATAGCCCATTGTCACCCCACAAAAGAAAGCTCCGGTCTTTAGTGTGTGATCTATTGACTGACAACACGAAAAGCCCCGGAGTATTGCCACTGCTGCTGATCAGCTGATTCAATCCTGATGAGTCATCTCTTCCAATACCTGCAATGTTGTGATGATACTGGCTATACCGCTCTCCATTCCATATCTCAGTTCCCCTGCTATCCAGGTAAGTGGCGTTGGGTTCAGAAAGTGTTATCCCATACTTGAGCGCGAGATAAGATGATATACGGATCTGTTCCTGCACCGTCAAAGCTTTATCATATACAATGATTTCAGGGATCAACCCATTAAAACCAGCGACCGGAAGTTGAGGGGAAGAAGGCAAATCTCCGATCTTCCAGATCTGAGATGTCGGCTGTGTGCTGTCAGACTGCTTTTGCTGAACATAACTATTCACTTTAGGATAAAGTGGCATCTGGTCGAAAAAACTCATATAGCGTACAGCCGCCAGATCAGCCATCCGGCTGGTGGTAAGTACGAGTTCCGGCGTATGATTTTTATCCAGATGCCATATTATATTTTCAGAAGAAGATCTTGCCGCATGGTATACTGTAAAATAGCTGGCCATGCTGAGATCTTTCTCCGTCAAATCAACCTGCAGGAAATTTCTGCCATTGAATGCAAGTGCAGGATATCCGTTTAAAAGTGAAATACCTCTCTGTTGCCCTTCGAGGGGAACTGTTTGCTTACCCGGCATTTGATCTCTCATCGCAGGAGATGCTGTAGCCTCTGCGATCAACCAACGAACAGGAGCATTCACACCACCGGGTGATAATTGTTGCGCGTTGGCAGCAAAAGAAAATAAGCAGGTAACTGTAATTTGTAAGAACCGTCTCATATTGCCTGTTAATTAAATGAATTGAATCAGAAGAAAAATGAGATTGCAGCCTGCAGGTAATTAATCCGGTTGAATTTGGTCTCAGCGAAATTGTAGCTATTAGGCATTGTTTCCAATACATCGCTTATGCCCCGATGATAGCGAAAATCGAATGTAAAACCTGTATCCTTTTCTTTTCTGACAAATTCATATCCCACACTGCCAAGCAATCCAAAGTTGCTTCTGCCTTTCAACACATTTCTCAATTGTTGCTGCTGTTCTATACTACTGCCAAACAAAGTTGACCAGCCATTACCGCCTCCCGTGAAGAAAATATTGTCGGATGCTATATTGGTCCCAAACTGAGCGCCGGCCCCGATATATAAATGACCCAGCCCGGTCATGCCATTATCCAGGCGGCCGAAATAGAATTTCCCCATCGGAGCAATACTGACGTACTCATATTTGAAATCCATATCGTAATAAAAATCCTGGACAGAATTATTGAAATGAAGAGAGGAGCCATACTGTCCATAGTTAAGCTCCAGTTGCAATCCAAAAAGCGATTGGTCGAAACGTCTATTTACAAAGAAGCCACCGGAGAAACCGGTCATTTTACTTGGATCGAGTGTGTATCCTGTAAAAAATGTTTCCGGCATTATTGTGGCCTTAAGGTCTTTTATTTCTGCTTTGTTTGCACCGAGATAGATTCCGAAAATAAGCTCTGCTCTGTCAAGATCATTTTGGGCATTAAGTGTGAATAGAGAACACAGCAGGCCCACTACTGAGGCGGTCAGTTTTTTCATAAACAGTTTTGGTGGTTATAAAATGCTAAAGATGATTATTGGTTGAAATGGCGCAAACGCTGTGGTTGGTCAATTGGTGTGGATTTACGAAGGCTGGTAAATTATAGGGATGGACCCGGAGAAACGATAATTAAAAATATAATACAAATGGCAGATAAACCAGCGTGTTTACACGGTTTTTACAACGAAGAAAAAGGTGTTTTCGCCCTCACCTGGCTTTTAGTTTGACGTCCAATGTATTACGGATCTGACAAGCTTTTCGGAAGAGATGGCGCGAAGCTAAATTTTTGTTGCATTCGATCTCTGCTTTTACAAAGGCTAGTTACCGGTTTTTGAAAAACATGAATGGTCGAAACATATATGTCACTCTTTCACACGATGTTGAAAATTTAAACCAAGCAGGCTAAGAGCGATTCAACCCATCCATGTAATGGATCGGCCCCAAGCAAGACTGATTTCCCTTACACAACAGACCCGTCGTTCGGCCCGGTTATCCTGTCGCTCACACAATCCGGGCAAATCCCTATCCCGAAGCCGTTTAATTTGGTGTGCCGCTAAAGGCTTAAAAATTCTAACGCATGAAACACACTCCTCTGTTGCCGTTGGTGCTGATATTCGCCCTTGCTTTTTCTTCAGGCTGTAGCAAAAACAAAAGTCCCAATGACCCTGATACCCCCGGATCAGGAACAACGAAATATCCTGCTACCATAACAAAGACGGATGCAGCGGGCCGGATAACCACTACGTATGAGTACAACGACAAGAAACAACTCATCAGCCATAAAAGGGAAGACGGGGTGAGGCGCGATTTCGGCACTGCGCAGATCGTGGAGACCGTTCCTTCATTGACGGTTACGGCGATCAGTACCTGGGATTTTGAATATAAGACCACTCAAAACATCTACGAGGGTGGCTCAGTCGGCAAGATGTTATGGGAAACCACCTACAAATTCACAAATGGCAATACACGAACGGATAAACGCGGGATTCCTCTTTTCACGAGCACTGAAGATGGCCGGATAGAAAGTGATAAAACCGTTTTGTATGTTCCGGACCCAACCAAAACCAATTACTACACGTATGATGACAAGAAGAATCTCAAGCAAATAGAATTCTTTCAATCTACTGAGCCCAGCCGGCCGTTCAACCGTTTAAAAGTAACAGGGGTTGATGATAAACCCTCTCCCTTTAGCGCTGTACGCGGTTATCAATGGTTATCGTACCCTCAGTCTTATGCAATAGATTATTCCTTTGCATTCTGCCGCAACAACCCTACGCAGATTGTGATCGAATCGTATGATCGGACCAGCAATTCCTATAAGATCGCCGAGCAGAACGATTTTACATATACCTATGACACAGACGGATATCCCACCACCGTCAATATCAATACTACTTATTACGGAGGTACAACTACAAGATACAGCGGGTCATATACCATTGTATATAAATAAACGCAATGCGAAAGCTCAACTAAAACGAAAATCAGCTCATGATATAAACAGTAAGTTTATGTCATGAGCTGATTTATTTAACCCAACTTGCTAGTTATAACCAAACAGTTCGATGGCCGATTTCCTTCCTTTCGCTGAAGATCCTTCATCTTATCGACCATTTCATCGCTCTATTTCCATTGGTTAACCTCCGCCATGTATTGACATTTTTACATATTAACTGAAGACAA
>QFQQ01000041.1 GCA_003243445.1 Citrobacter freundii | reverse complement strand
TTATCAGCAACTAATCTGCGAAATCTGCGTATCCAATAGAGATCTGAACCCGCATTAAAATATTTTTCATCAATAGTGAAGATAAATCTGCGAAATCTGCGGGCTCTGTCCGCCGTAGCGAAGCGGAGGAGGAAACCTTACGCCAGTCAAAGTTATGGGTACACGGTAGCTCATTTGTGGAGATCCCGGCTCTGGCTCACACCAAGTTCGATAGTGATCTAAATTTGCCTGGCCTGCCCCGGACTTTGATCCGGGGCCGGGATGACAAACTCTTTGCTCCTTAACTAAACGACATTGAATTGTAATTGTGGGTGACGTGATCTATTTACCGGACACCAACAGTGATGAAACTATACACAACGGTCCTTTACGCCTGCACAGTAGCCAATTTACTTTTTCTTACACCATAAATAAAATAGATCACAAGGCCAAGCAGCAGCCATCCCAGGAACCAGGCCCAGTTGGCTTTTGTCATGCCGGTAAGCAGGTACAGACAGGTTGTTACACCCATCAATGGGATAAGTGAGTATTTTTTTACAAAAGCAAGTATGCATAAGATGATACAGATCCCCCAGAAAGCAATGATCGAAATATTTGGCGTAGCCAGATCCATAAATGAAACCTTGCCTTCTGCATATTCGCTGTTACCCGAGAAATCAAAATTGAATGCATCGTGGAAATAACTGCCGCCATATTTTGCAAAAAGGAAGATGGAAAGTGCAATGATCAGCGGATAAATGAATTGCGCATTTACATAGGGCATATTGAATCTGCCCGGTACTTTTTCTTTTCGTGGGATCAGCAATACGCCGCCGCAGACCAGCACAAATGCAAACAGTGTAGCAATACTGGTGAAATCGAGTACGAATGATTTATCAGTGAACAGGATCGGAATTCCCACCACAAGCCCAGTTACGATCGTAGCAAAAGAAGGTGTTTTGAAACGATGGTGGATCTTCTGAAACACCGGTGGCAGCAAACCATCGCGGCTCATGCTCATCCAGATCCGCGGCTGGCCCATCTGGAAAACAAGCAATACGCTCGTCATGGCCACTACGGCACAAATAGAAACCAGCAGCTGCATCCAGCCAAGGTTGAGATTCTGTTTTTCAAAAATGAATGCAAGCGGATCACCCACGCCTTCAAAATTCTTATAGTTAACTGCTCCGGTAAGTACAAGTGAAAGTAATATGTATACGATCGTACAGATAACGAGTGACAGGATCATGCCTCTTGGCAGATCGCGCTGCGGGTTTTTGCTTTCTTCCGCCAGTACACTCACCGCATCGAACCCGATATAGGCAAAGAACACACCGCTCACCGCCGCCATCACACCACTGAATCCATTTGGCATAAATGATTTAATGCCTTCATCGTTGGCAGGCGTCCAGTTGAACGTAAGCCCATGTGAAAATACCAGGCTTCCACCCACGATGATCACCAGGCCAACAATCGCCAGTTTCAGGATCACCATGGCATTGCTGAAATTCCGGCTTTCCTTGATGCCGCGGAATACAAGATAAGTGATCAGGATATTGATCACCAGTGCGGGCAGGTCAAAGATAATCCGCAGGCTGCCGATCACCGGTGCGGTATTCCATGCATTGATCAATTCTGCATTGGGCGAACCGCCTTCCACTGCTTTTTGCGCTTCCCTGTAGCTCGTACAGAGGTAATCAGGGATATGAATATTGACCTTATGTAAAAAGGATGTGAAGTAATCGCTCCAGCTGAATGACACATAGATGTTGCCGATCGAATATTCCATGATCAGTGCCCAGCCGATGATCCAGGCGAACAACTCGCCAAAGCTCGCATAAGAATAAGTGTATGCGCTGCCCGCCACAGGAATACGGCTGGCAAATTCAGAATAACAAAAAGCGGTGAATGCGCAGGCGATACCTGTAATAATGAACAGCACCACCACGCCGGGTCCGCCTTTGAATACGGCGTCACCAAGACTGCTGAAGCTACCGGCGCCAATGATCGCCGCGATCCCAAAAAAAGTCAGATCGCGCACCGTCAGCACGCGTTTCAGGTTGCCACCACCATGCGTTCCTTCCCCCAGCGAATCGAGCCCCAGCCCACCATGCGCATCATCCCCTCCTTCTGCCAAAATAGATTCGATCTTTTTCTTCCTGAATAACGAGTTAGCCATTGGTGAGTGGTTTTATTGAAGGGTTCAAAATAGGGAAAATTTCTGAATGAGAAGTCGCTCGCCTGTTAAAGGCGCAGGGTTAATTCGCGGATGTCCGATGTTCCTCCTTCTCTTCGTTACCGGCGGACTCAGTCGATGGTGGATGTTCGATGGTCGATGGTCGATCCCTGTCGCCAAAACCTTTTCAATTTCCGGACTGCTATTCGAACATCGACTGAGTCCGCCGGTAACGAAGTGAAGGAGGATCATCCACCATCGATCATCGAACATCGAACATCGCCTCCTCAGTACTGTCTCTGCACCAGGAACTGCGCCAGTTCTTTCAGTGGTTCTTTACGTTTGGAAACGACCGCGATGTCTTCCAGGTGAGTGAAAGCTTCGTCGAGAAATTTGTTTTTGAGCTGAAGTGCCCAGTCGTCCACCTTGCAATCTCGGAAAAGCTGGAGAACCTTTTCCACTTTATCGTTGCCGTTCGTGGCAAGCAGCGATTGAAGTTCGCTGAGCTGTTTTCCTTTTGCTGTTTCAAGGGCATGGATCAGCAGGAATGTTTTTTTATTGGCGATAATATCACCACCGACCTGTTTGCCAAATTTCGCGGGGTCGCCAAATGCATCCAGGTAATCATCCTGTACCTGAAAGGCCAGTCCGAGCTTTTTGCCGAATTCGTAGATCAGGTTCTGATTGCGCTCACCGGCGCCTCCCAGGACTGCTCCCATTTTCAGACTGGCGGCAAGCAGTACCGAGGTTTTTAATTCGATCATGTGCAGGTAGGCATCGAGGGCAACGGAATCCTGTGTCTCAAAATCCATGTCCCATTGCTGGCCTTCGCATACTTCCCTTGCGGTAGTATTGAATAACTGCAATATAGGAGAAAGAACGGCCGGCTGGATCTTGTTCAGCTGTTCATATGCCGCTACCAGCATCACGTCTCCGGCAAGAATGGCAGTGCTTTCGCCATATTTGGTATGAACCGTCTGAAAGCCGCGTCTGAGCGGTGCTTTGTCCATAATATCGTCATGGATCAGCGTGAAATTGTGAAAGAGTTCAACTGCAGTGGCGGCATGCCAGGCATTGGAACTGATTTCCTCAAACAATTCATTTCCCATCAGGCACAGTACGGGTCTTACCCGTTTTCCGCCCATCTGCAAAAAATATACATTAGGGCCATACAAAGTTTCAGGGGTTGCCGGAAAATGAGGTTGATTAAAGTGATCGGCGAATTGTTTGGATAGCTGTTCGAAAGAATGCATGATAGACAAAGTAAAAAGTAAAAAGTCGAAATTAAAAATTGAAGTCCTTTTTGACCAGGACAAACTTTTTACTTTTTACTTTTGGCTTTTGACTTTTTAGCAGTCTTCGGCTTCTCCTCCTCTTCCGTCATCACCCAATCATAATCCAACTGGCGTTTCAGCAGATTTGCCGCCACTACTTTGATGCGCACCTTATCTCCCATCCTGAATTTCTTGCCGCTTCGCATGCCCACAAGCGCGTAATCACTTTCTACATGCCGGAACTCATCATATTCAAGCAAGGTGTTCACGCTTACAAGGCCTTCGCATTTGGTGTCCACGGTTTCTACCCAGAAACCAAAGCTTGCAACACCGCTGATCACGCCGTCGAAATCTTCGCCAACATGATTTTTCATATACTGGACCTGTTTGTATTTATTGGAGGCGCGTTCTGCTTCCATCGCGGCACGTTCACGTTCGCTGCAATGTTTGCAACGGTCTTCCATTTTCTTATCTACCTGTGGATGATTATCCAGCACTTCCTGCAATACGCGGTGCACCATGATATCCGGATAGCGGCGGATAGGTGAAGTAAAATGACAATAATGAATAAATCCAAGACCGTAGTGACCAATATTCTCAATAGTGTATTTCGCCTTTGCCATGGTACGGATACCTAATTGCTCCAGCACATGCTGCTCAGGTTTTCCGTGTGCATCTTTTAATAATTGATTAAAAGATACAGCGATCGCTTCAGGAGAGGACGCATCAAACTTGTGACCAAACTTGTTTGCGAATGCAATAAATGGCAACAGCTTTTCGTGATCCGGCGTATCGTGCACGCGATAAGGAAAAGGCAATGGCTTGTTCTTCACTTTTACTTTTGAAATATGTTCAGCCACATACCGGTTTGCCAGCAGCATGAATTCTTCGATCAGCTGATGTGATTCCTTGCTTTCTTTCACCACGATACCGATAGGATCACCTTTTTCATCCAGTTTAAAGCGGACTTCCTGCGATGAGAAATTGATCGCACCCTTATTGAAACGCTTCTTACGCATCTTCTGCGCAAGATCATTCAGCGTCAGGATCACTTCAGCATTGTCGCCGGCTTTTGTCTCGATGATATCCTGTGCCTCTTCGTATGTATACCTGCGATCGGAATGTATGACTGTTCTGCCGAGCCAGTAGTCTTTTACTTCTGCTTTTGCATTCATCTGGAAGATAGCGGAGAACGTCAGCTTATCTTCATTCGGACGAAGCGAACAAAGCACATTGGAGATATGCTCGGGCAACATGGGATTAACGCGATCTGGCAGGTAAACGGATGTAGCTTTCTGGTAGGCAAATTTATCTAGCGGTGTTTCGGGTTCTACATAATGGCTCACGTCGGCGATATGTACACCGATCTCAAACATGCCATTTTTTAATGTGCGGAATGAGATGGCATCATCAAAATCTTTTGCATCAACCGGGTCGATGGTAAAAGTGAGGATCTCGCGAACGTCCTTTCTTTTCTTGATTTCTGATGAAGCAATTTCGTCGGGAATGCGCGCGGCCACTTCAAGCGCATCATCCGGGAATCCAAGCGGGAAGCCATTTTCCAGGAGGATCTCTTTCATGGCAACATCATTCGAATTTTCTTCCGCAAGTACATCTACGACTTCTCCCACAGGGCGCTTATCCCCTTTTTCCCATTTTACCAGGCGCGCAAGCACACGGTCCTTATCTTTTGCTTTCTTCAGATTGCCCAATGGAATAAAGAAATCCGGCATTGGCTTTTCTGATTCTGCAATGAAGAATGCAAATGTTTCATTCATCTGGATCTGGCCGATGAATTCGGTCCGTTTGCGCTGCAATACTTCCACCACCTCACCCTGCAAGCGGCGGCCACCTCCGGACACACGTACGATCACGGTATCGCCGTGCATGGCTGTATTGAAATCATTCGGGCGGACCAGGATATCTGTTTCCTGGTCAGGCACGATCACAAAACCCATTCCTGAACGCGTGATATCAAGCGTGCCTTTGAAAGTTTTTCCTGCCGATCCGTTGCTTTTATTTTTTTTCTTTGTACTGTTTTTTCTTCCCATAACTTAATTTTTCACGGGTTTGCTGAATTCGCGGATATAATTTACGACAGACTCATCAAACCTGGTTCCTTCATTGAATAAAAAATGATGCCTGACAGGGATCACATACAGTGGCCAGTCTGCGATCTCAGTCTTGAATTTAGCTAAACGGACGGCATCTTTCTCCGTCGTAAGAATAATTTTATTTTCAGCCATCAGGCTTTCATATTTTTTACGGATGTCTTTCAGGTCATCAATGGTAAAAATATGATGGTCGGAATAACGGCTCACCTGATAAGTACTGCTGTGTTTCTCCAGCCAGTTTTCCAGCGGTCGCGGGTTGGCAATACCTGTTACGAGCAAGACCTCAGTGTTTTCTGAAACATCTCTCGCGCTTCTGTCAAGGATATGATAGGGCCGACCATATTCGATCGCTGTAAAAAACACCTGCTGACCGGGTTGCGGGTTTATTTCTTTTATGATCTTTTGCTTCTCGACTGGATTCATGTCCGGATTGCATTTGGTCACCACAATGATCTGTGCACGTTTGTAAGAAGACTTCAGATCACGGAGATCTCCGGTAGGCAAATAGAAATCGCGGGTAAAAAGATTGCTTGAATCGGTCAGCAAAATATTCAGGCCGGCTTTCACACTCCGGTGTTGGAACGCATCATCAAGGATGATCGCTTCAGTGTCCGGTTTATCATGCAATAACTGTGGAATTGCCACGATCCTTTCTTCACCGACGGCAACGGGCACTTCAGGGAATTTCAGATGAAACTGCATCGGCTCATCTCCTATCTCCAGCGCTGTGGTGAGCGGACCGGCGAGTGCGTATCCTTTTGTTTTGCGCTTGTAACCGCGACTGAGCGTTGCCACGCGGAAACGGTCTTTCAGCAAACGCACCAGGTACTCTACCATAGGTGATTTGCCGGTGCCGCCAACCGAGAGATTGCCCACACAGATCAGCGGCAATGCAAAAGAGGAAGAACGGGAAATATTTCTATCAAACAACCAATTGCGGATAGAAATGGCTAACCAATACAACAACGCAAAAGGAAGCAACAATATCCGGAACGACTTCAGGAAAAAATCAGAAAACATACAAACTCGCTGGTGTAATAACGATATCTAAAGATATGTCAAATTCATCGAGGCCGTCTATTTTATCGATCGGCTCAAAATAACTGAAGCCAACTTTGAGACAATCCGGTCTGACAGAAGCCAGGTATTTATCATAAAAACCTTTACCATATCCGATCCTGTAGCCCTGCTGATCAAATGCGAGCAGGGGAACAAATACAAGATCTATATGCATGGGCAGAATGATGTCTTTGCTATCGGGCTCGTGAATATTCAACTCCGTTTTCAGAAAAGGCGTATCCACATCGGTTACCACAGCCTGCATGGTGAGCGCTTTGAAGTCTGATACAGGATAGCAAACTTTCAGCTCGGGATTGTGAAATTTCAGATATTCTGTGAATAAATGCGTATCCGGTTCATTGTTTTCCTCTATTGGCCAATATGACAGCAATGAATTGATGAATGGAATGCCGGCTGACTGGAACTGGATCAGCATCAGGTCATCCATCTTTACCATTTCCTGTGTGGAAAGGGCCATGCGTTTTTCGCGGTAGAGTTTGCGGGCTTGTTTTTTCTGCATAAGAATTGAGGGACAAAAGATTTGCCAAAGTTAAGATGGCCTGCGGCCACGACGGCCGACGGCCGACCGCCGACCGCGGGATCAATTATTGCAAATGAAGTTTTCCCAGCTGATTGATCAATGCGGTTGCAGATGTTCAATCGTTAAACGACCATCGGCGGTCCGCGGTCGGCGGTCGGTCGTCTGCTTCCCTCGCCCGCTATTCATTTACAAACATCGAGAAGATGGTAGTACCATAGTTCTTCTCCATTTTATAAAGCGGAAATGTTTTATAATCGTTTCTTGGAGTATGTTCCAATACAAACCAACCACCCGGATTAAGCAATTGTTTTTCCACGATCAGCTTTGGCAGATCATCGATGGTGGTGAGCGCATAAGGCGGACCGGCAAAGATGAAATCAAATTTCTCCGTGCATTGTTCGATGAATTTGAATACATCCATCTTTACAAACTTCATGTTTTCGATATGAAGTGAAGTGGCTGTTTTTTTGATGAAATCAAACATCGCGTTGTCTTTCTCCACTATGGTCAGTTCCCTGGCCCCGCGTGAAGCAAGTTCATAGCTGATGCTTCCTGTTCCCCCGAAGAGATCGAGGGTTTTCAGTTCCTCTATGTCGAGTTTATGCTGCAGTGTGTTGAACAGTCCTTCCTTGGCAATATCTGTCGTAGGCCTTGTGTAAGGCATTTTGGCGGGTGGATTGATCTTCCGGCCGCCATATTCTCCTGCTATGATGCGCATCTTGCAAGGTCATTAAGCGATGTGAAAAAATGAGACGGGTATTGCTGATCTCCCTGCACACTCCATTCGGATTCTCTGAATTTAAGTTGCAGGAAATAATTATAGAGGTCGCGATAAAGTGCGGATTCCTGTGTGATCAGCCCGGATAATACCACGTGCACCAGTTCCTGTGTAAAGCCGAATTGCTTGCAGGCATTCAGCAGATAATACAAGACGTCTGCCGGGGTAGAGTATGCATATGTCTGTGCAAGCAACAATCTGTTGGCCTTTGTTACCAGCAACGAAAAATTATCAGGTCTGATATCAACGGCCAGTAATCCCTGCGGATCGATAAAGCCAGCATTTTTTAAACCGACTGTGTATGTATGACAGCGTTTGCTGTTATTAAAATGATCGCTGATCCAGTCAGTTGTTGGCTTTGGCGCAGAATAAACATTCTGGATCTGCCAGTCATCCACATATTCCGTCATCAGCAGATCCTGTTGCATGATGCCGTAAATGCTGCGCAACAATGCAGGCGCTTCCTCCTGTTTATAATGCACCTGTGGCACCAGCACGCTTTGCGGATGATCAAAGCAAACAAGGATCTGTGAATATTCACCATCCAGCTCAGGATGATTCTTGTAGATCTCCTGTAATGCATCCTGCTCCATGCTTTCATCGGTATACCAGGCAAGCCTGTAAAGCTCCTGTCCACCGGGAGAAGTAACGGCGAAACCAAAGTGTTTTTCGCCGGTGCGCACCACCAGTATTTTATCGTCGGATTGAGTCGCTGATTCGGATAAGATATGAAAAACCTGTTTCACCTGATCGTTTTAATTCGTGCAATGTTAGGAAAATAAGAGGAAAAGGTGGGGGAAAGGTTTAAGGGTTCCAGAGGTTCAATAGGTTCCAGAAGTTCCATAGGTTCTTCCCCGAATGAACTTTTTCAAAGAGTATAGAGTATCTGCAACCCGCGGCAGCAACCTATGAAACCTCTGAAACTTCTGGAACCTTTCTTCTCCCCTTGTGGGGGAAAGGTTTAAGGGGTCCAGAAGTTCCATAGGTTCTTCCCCGAATGAACTTTTTTCGAAGAGTATAGAGCATCTGCAACCCGCGGCAGCAACCTATGAAACCTATGAAACCTCTGAAACTTCTGGAACCTTCCTTTTCCCCTTGTTAAACTTTTAACCATCTGATTCCCACACCTTTCGCTAACTTTGCCCGTTCCAATGGCAAACATTGCTCCAAATAGCGACCTGCGGGTTGAGATATCAACTAAACAAATCTTAAAAATAGCGCTGCCCATCTCCCTGGCATTGCTGGTGCCGCAGTTGAATTTTGTGGCCAACACGGTATTTCTTG
The DNA here is from genome assembly GCA_003243445.1 of Citrobacter freundii. GTDB lineage: Bacteria > Bacteroidota > Bacteroidia > Chitinophagales > Chitinophagaceae > Terrimonas_A. The sequence continues at coordinate 45,142 of QFQQ01000041.1, read as the reverse complement.
GCGGGCTTGGAGAAACTGAATTGGGTGCGGCCGGGATCACCGGCGTTTTTTATCTCGTGTTTGCGTTGGTGGGAAGCGGGCTGAACAGCGGTTTGCAGGCCCTGATCGCAAGGCGGGCCGGTGAGAACCGCCCGGAAGAGATCGGTAAAATGTTTGCCCAGTCACTTTGGATCGCCACTGGTCTTGCATTTATCAATATCGTTGTCACTTATCTGCTGGGTTCATTATTCCTTTCATCGGTATTGAATAATGACACGATACAACGGGAAGCTTCCTTGTTTATCAGTATCCGCATTTCCGGCCTGCCCTTTCTATATCTTTTTCAGATGGGCAATGCACTGCTGGTTGGCACGAATAACAGCCGCTATATGAAATATGGCTTTATGGCAGAAGCGGTGCTGAATGTGTTTTTGGATTATGGATTGATCTATGGAAAATTTGGTCTGCCATTGCTTGGTTTCAATGGGGCGGCGGTAGCCTCCGTGTGTGCAGAAGCAATGGGCGCCGTGATCGTTTTTGCCATTATCATCGGGAAAAAGTTTCATGTTAGGTTTGAATTGTTCAAACACCTCCGGTTCAATAAAAGTCTTTCGGGTCTGATCTTCCGCCAGTCTTCCCCATTGATCTTACAATACGTATTGAGTATCGGAGCATGGCTGCTGTTCTACATCCTGATAGAAAACAGCGGCAGCGGTGATCATTCAGAGCGACCGCTGGCCATCAGCAATACCATGCGAACGGTGTTTGCCATTTTTGGAGTGTCGGTATGGGCATTTGCGCATACAAGCAATGCGATGGTCAGCAATATCATTGGTCAGAAACGGCAGGGAGAAGTGTTGCTGCTGGTGAAAAAGATCGCGAAGCTGAGTATTATGTGCACGGCAATGATCAGTCTTGTTCTCAATCTTGTTCCGGGACTGTTTCTGGGTATCTTTTCCAAAGAACCGGCGTTTATTGCAGAGGCAACGCCTGTATTGAGAATGGTATCCATCGCGCCGCTGATGATGTCCATAGCAGCAGTCTGCCTGAATGCGGTGACGGGCACCGCGAATACAAAGATCAATCTTGGTATAGAGATCATTGCCATCATTGTTTACGGGTTGTATATCTACCTCGTTTTGGATGTGTGGAAATTATCGTTAATGATCGCATGGGCATCAGAATTTGTATATTGGAGCGTTATTCTGCTGCTCTCCGTTGCCTACCTGCGCAGCGGCCGCTGGAAAAATAAAGTGATATAAAATAAAAAGATCTATGGCTTCTATGAAAAAGTTATTATCTATTGCTGTATGCACATTATTATTCTTATATAGTTGCAAAAACGGAGATAAGGCTCCAACAGAAGATGATGACGCGCCAAAGATCCCAACGGTGAATTATGCTGTTAAAAGAACTTACCTGCATGATACCACTTCCTTCACTGAGGGGTTTCTTTTTCATGACAGCATATTATATGAAAGTACCGGTGCCCAGCCTGATCTGCTGAGTACGCGTTCACTATTCGGTGCGATGAGCCTGCAGACCGGCCGCATCAATGTAAAAGCTGAACTTGACCGCAATAAATATTTCGGGGAAGGCATTGTGTTCTTTGGCGATAAAGTTTATCAGCTTACCTATACCACTCAGAAAGGTTTTATTTACGATGCCAAAACTTTCAAACCGCTTGGAGATTTCAATTTTCCCAACCGCGAAGGATGGGGGCTTACCACAGACAGCACTTACCTGATCATGAGTGATGGCACCAGCCAGCTCACTTACTTTTATCCGGACTCATTCAAGATCAAACAAAGCATTTCTGTTACTGATACACGCAACCCGATCGACCGGTTGAATGAACTTGAATATATCAACGGTTTCATTTACGCCAATATTTATACAACGCCCACCATTGTAAAAATTGATCCCTCCACCGGCAATGTAGTCGGCAAGCTTGACCTCAGCACCCTGGTCAATGAAGTAAAACAAATGTACCCGCAATCAATGGAGATGAATGGCATTGCATACAACCCGCGAACGAAGACGGTGTTTGTGACGGGGAAGATGTGGCCGGTGGTTTACGAGATAGAGTTTGGGCTTTGAAGGGGACAGTAAGGTTTCAGAGGTTTCATAGGTTTAATAGGTTTAATAGGTTTCAGAGGTTGCTGCCGCGATCAGTAAATTGTCGCCTGATCATGACAAGCCTATTATCCGAACTATCCGGTTTTAACCTCTAATAGCGGCAGGATGAGGAAATGAAGTTTTTACCAATCGCGGCAGCAACCTCTGAAACCTCTGGAACCTATGAAACCTCTGAAACCTTTGAACATTTACTGATTGAAAATCAAGACTGTTGTCCCCCACTTTCCATTTTTCATCTTCGCTTCATCTTCGGGTTCTATGTTTGTTTTGTAAATCAAACACAATAAAATTTTAAAACAAACATTATGAAAACAACGCTTTTATATGCAGCTCTGTTCATGTCACCAGCTGTATTTGGTCAGGATGCTAAAGTAAATGCTACTCAATCTGTTGAAGTGAAAGCAGCGGCGAATGCCGGTGATAAAGCAGCAGTGAATGCCAGTGGTTCCGCGAACAGTGCCAACACAATCCATGCGACGCAATCGAACGTAAGTGCTACGGGTCAGACTGCAGCAGAGGCTTCGGCAAAAACAGCGGCAAAAGTAAAGGAGAAAAAAGCTGAAGTGGCGGCAAAAACAGAGAAGGCCGTGAGCACAACAAGTCAGCGTGTTTCGCAAACAGAAGTGAATACCAGTACACAAACACAGTCATCAGCCAGTATTGCCGCAGGCAATAAGGTGAATGCGGCGACATCACTGGATAATTCGAACACTGTATCGGTAAAACCAGCGAAAACAACCGCTGCGGTGAGTAAGGAACTGGCGGTAAAAACGAGCAAAGCCAGTGCAACAACCACATCCGCGGTTCAGCAAACAACAGTGATCAAGCCAAGGCCGGTGAAAGTGAAAAGTGTGACAAGTGCAAGTAACAGCACCCTATTAAAACTCAGATAGTAAACAATGGCGCCCCGTGGAAAGCGGGACGCTGTTTAAAAGGTTCCAGGGGTTTCAGAAGTTCCAGAGGTTTCAGCGGTTGCTGCCGCGGAACGAAGACCTTCCTATTTTTGGGTAAGTTTTCATCGGGAACAACCCATGAAACATTTGGAACAGCTGGAACCTATGGAACCTTTGAAACTATTGAACCGTTCAAACCTTTCTTGCAGAATGACCAACTATTCTTTAATTCGGCTCCGGACCGCCTGCCTGCTGGCAGTTTTCTTTTCTGTTTCACAGGCAAAGGCGGATGAAGGGAAACCGGTTGCGCCTTTACTGGTGCACTCCCCTGGTTACGTGATCATGGATACCGTGCCGCCTGTACAGAAACCAGCAGAGGAAAAACCGGCTGAAGATAAACCGGCGACCACAGGTCTTCCGGTGATCAAGGAAGTTCCGAAAGCAAGAAAGCAGATCAAACCCGTGGCATTGCCAACGGTACCCGCAAAACCCGTGAAAGTCATTGTTAAACCGATTATCAAACGAGTCGGATCACTGATCCCATAAACCCTGTAACTACCACCTTATGAAGAAGGTCATTTTTATAATCAGCTTATTCATCGCCTGTTATTGCCAGGCACAGGATAGCACTGCGGTTGCCGATTCAACGGAACCAGCCCGCTCCACTTTTACGATCGGGACAAGCTATTCCAATAATGCAAACTACTACGGTCAGAAAGCTGCAGAAAAGACCCCGTACATTGCGGCTGTGGCAAGCTATCGCCATAAATCGGGCCTGTATGCCACCGCAATGGCCTATCGTCTGCTGAATGATTCACAGACGGTGGCTTCCGCATCAAGCCTCGGCGCAGGTTTTGCATTCAACCTCGGTAAACACCTGAGTGTTGATATGAGCTACAGTCATACTTTCTATCCGTCATTATCACCATTTCTGCAGGCAGCCAACGCGAACAATGCCAGCTTCAGTATTACACATAATGGCTGGCTGAGTACAACGCTCGGCGCGGATTATGCATTTGGAAAAACAAATGATGTGTTTGTTACCGCGGGAATCGGGAAGCTGATCTCACTGGGAAGCATCAGCGCCAAAGATGTGATCACCATCAACCCGGTGATCGATGTGACAGCGGGTACGCAGCGATTTGTGGAGACATATATCGAAGAGAAGAAACTAAGGGACAGCCTGCTGGGTGTTTTTCCCATCGGACCGATCTTTGGACAGCCGGGAAGTACGCCTACAACTACGACAAAGACCACCACAAGCTTTGACCTGTTGTCATATAACTTGAAATTCCCGCTGGCATATAACAGGGCTCACTATATGCTGGAGCTGGCTTACCAGTTATCTATCCTGAGCAACAAAGCACAGACCGGAGCAAACGATAAGAATTCATTTTTTACCGCAAGTTTTTATTACCAGTTCTAGCTTATGAGAGTACTGATCGTTGAAGACGAAAGATCGATGGCATTGGAAATGGAGGCTTTCCTGAAAAAAACCTACCTCTGTGATCTTGCTTTTACGGCAAGACAGGGAATGACATTGATGGCCGATAACCAGTATGATTTTATTTTGCTCGATCTTGGCCTGCCGGATAAAGATGGATTGCTTGTACTGGAAGAAGCCAAACGGAATTGCCCGCAGGCTTCTTATATCATTTTAACGGCGAGAGGAAAGATCGAAGACCGGATCAAAGGGCTTGATCTCGGTGCAGATGATTATCTTCCAAAACCCTTCTCCCTGCTGGAGCTGCAATCAAGGATGCATGCGATCGCAAGAAGAAAATCCGGACTGAATGATTCATTGGTAGAACTCGGAGACTTTGTGGTTGACCTGAACAAGCGAAGTGTATCATTCAACAAAGAAGATATCGATCTTTCAAAAAAAGAATTTGACCTGCTGAGTTACTTACTTCTTCACAAGAACAGACCAATGAGCCGCATGCAACTGAGCGAACATATCTGGGGAAGTATGGACACGGATGATTATGATTCAAATTATATTGATGTACATATCAAGAACATCCGGAAAAAATTATCTGTGCATGCGCCTGTTGAATGGTTGCAAACGATCCGGGGCATTGGTTATAAAGTAAAGCTCTGAACTTGAAACTGCTTACCAAACTCACGCTTTTCGTTACACTGTCCAAGCTGGTCATTGTAATATTGTTTGTATTACTATTACCAATGCTGGTGGATAAGATCGCATTTCAGTATACGAACTCTTATTTGCGTCAGCAGAAGGATAAGGTATTGCGCGTGATCAATCAGAATGGTATTGACTATTATTTCCAGGGCGATTCAAGCTACGGCAGCTATACGATGTTGAAAGAAGAATATATCTCACTGGAGCCGGTGGCCTATAGTCTTCCGGATACCATCCAGACCTCTCAGCGCCTGGTTGAAGGAGACACACTTAATTACAGGATCCTCACTCATGAATTTGATTACCGCGGCAAGCGATACATGCTTGAAGTTGGTAAGACAATCGCCACGATCAGCCAGTACAACAAACCGCTTCAGCGGGTTGCGCTGTATGTATTGTCTGCGCTGATCGCGCTGACGATCATTGCAGATCTCATCTATACAAGATTGGTATTGCGTCCGCTTCAGGTGATCATCAACAGCAAACTGATCAATCAGCAATTTCCTTTTAAAGAACATCTGCAACCGATCAGAACGAGTACATCGGATTTCCGTTATCTTGATCAGTCACTGATAGAATTGATGAACAAGATCAGGATCGATTTTGAGCGTGAACGCGAATTCACCTCCAACGCATCGCATGAGCTAATGACGCCGATCACGATCCTCCAGAATAAAATGGAGAACCTGCTGGTAGAGGAACTGCCGGATGATGCCCAGGAAAAGATCATAGGGATGATGAAGACGCTAAATAGATTGAAGCGGATCGTTAATTCATTATTGCTGATCTCAAGGATCGAGAATGAACAATTTGCAAGGGCGGAAACAATGAACCTTACAACGGTGATCAATGAAGTGGCAGAAGAGTTGCAGGACCGGATGCAGGTAAAGAATATCCAGTTCACAAGCGAACTCCCCTCCTCTCTGTTTATTCAACATGCCAATCGTGATCTGTTATTCCAACTTGTCTATAACCTGGTAAACAACGCGATCCGGTATAATAAAGAAAACGGATCGATCTTTATTCATACATCCAATACGGCTAACGGAGGAATTGTATTGAATATAGAAGATACAGGCGTAGGGATCAGGCCAGAGCTGATCGCCGGCCTTTTTGACCGTTTCAAAAAATCAGGTAATCCCGGTGAAGAAAGTTATGGATTGGGCCTGGCGATCGTGAAATCCATTGCGGATTACCATCACGCCACGATTGAAGTGAATTCGGTAGAAGGAAATGGAAGCCGTTTCAGCATTGTGTTTCCTGCAACACCCGCCAATCAAAAGTTATAAGTGAACTTTACCGCTGCGCTTCCCGAGAAGCGATCGATCGGCGGGTTCAGTTTCTCCACGGAGACCGTTGCAGATCTGATCTGCGGGAATTTATGATGTGCGCCATAGGCGATGGTCTGCACCAATGTCTCCAGCAGGTCCACGGGTTGCTGCATCGTTTGATTGATCACTTCAAAAAGCGATGCATAATCGATCGTATTCTCCAGCGTCATGATCACGCCTTCGGCCGGTTCGTATGCCACTTCCATGTTCACTACAAAGTCATTCCCCTTCTGCCTTTCCTCGGGATATAAACCGTGGTAAGCGCGGAAGCGGACGTTGTTGAGGGAGATGGTGATGAGGCCGGGCATAAGGGGAAGGTTTGGGGTGTTTAGCAGGTTCCAGGGGTTCCAGAAGTTCAAGAGGTTCCAGAGGTTGCTGCCGCGAATTGTAAATACCAATAATTTTGGAAAATTTCATCCGGGGAAAAAACCTATGGAACCTCTGGAACCTTTGGAACTCCTGGAACCTTTCTTAATGCAATCCTTTCGAACTAAGATATCTTTCCGCATCCAGCGCAGCCATGCAACCGCTACCCGCAGCTGTCACCGCCTGGCGGTAGATCTTGTCCTGCACATCCCCTGCGGCGAATACGCCTTCCACATTTGTTTTGGATGTGCCGGGAACGGTCTGGATATAACCAGCTTCGTCCATGTCGATCAGGCCCTTGAAGATATCTGAATTCGGCTGGTGACCAATGGCCACAAAGAAACCATTGATAGGGATTTCCTGTGTTTCATTGGTTTGATTATTTTTTATGCGGACACCGGTAACAGTTTTGTCGCCGAGGATCTCATCTGTTTCAGTGTTCCAATACACTTTGATATTCGGCGTAGCCAGTACACGATCCTGCATCACCTTGCTTGCTCTCATTTCGCCTTTGCGGATGAACATGTGCACGTTGGTGCAGAGTTTGGAGAGATAAAGAGCTTCTTCAGCGGCGGTATCACCTGCGCCAACGATCGCTACTTCTTTATTGCGGAAGAAGAACCCATCACAAACGGCGCAGGCACTGACGCCAAAACCGTTGAGGCGTTCTTCACTCGGCAGGCCAAGCCATTTCGCGGAAGCGCCGGTTGCGATAATGATCGCATCAGCTTCCATCCATTTTTCTTCGTCGATCTGCACTTTATAGGGACGCACGGAAAGATCCACGCTGGTAGCCAGGCCGAAACGGATATCCGCGCCCATTCTCTTGGCTTGTTTTTCAAAATCCACCATCATCTCCGGGCCTTGCACGCCGTCGGCATAGCCGGGATAGTTCTCCACTTCCGTGGTGATGGTCAGCTGCCCGCCAGGCTGAATACCCTGGTACAACACTGGTTTCAGGTTTGCGCGCGATGCATAGATGGCCGCTGTATATCCTGCCGGTCCGCTGCCGATGATCAGCAGGGAAACTTTTTCGATGTCTGTCGTCTTTTCCATTCTTACAGAGGAATTTAATCGTCAAAAATAAGCCTAATTACGCTTGAAAAATCTGCGGTATGACTTATCTGAATAGCGTGTGTAAAACTGGTAATATAACAACGGAAGGGAGGTTTGGTTTGGGAGGGGTTGCGGAGGTTTCAGGGGTTCCAGGGGTTCCAGAGGTTCCAGGGGTTCCAGAGGTTTCGGAGGTTTGGGAGGTTTACCATTTATTCGGGATGTCCTCCACCCCACAATTTTAATTCAATGCCGGTTAGTTAAGCGCCTGGCGTAGGGTCCCCTCTAAATCTCTCCGCCGCGGCGGAGAGATTTAGAGGGGGCCCTACGCCAGGCGATCGAATAGTTTTCCGTTAACTAAACGACATTGAATTGAAATTGTGGGCTATGCGGGCCGTTGAGGTTCGACGAATTATTTGAAGGCTGGCGGTGTAATGAGCGTTAACACTCTTCGAATAAATTTCTCAAATTCAGGATGGTCGTTTAGCCCACAATTTTAATTGTGGGTAAGAAATGCAGAAACATCAAAGGCTTAAAAGTCCGGAAAGCATTCCAAACCTTTAAGCCTTTAAGTTTTCTACTACAGGACCGGTTTTACCCTAATCTTTCGTCTATTATCTTCTTGTCTGTTTCTGCATTTTTGCGGTTCTCTTCCTGGAGGCGTTTGAGCTTTTTGCCGTACGCCAGTTTAGTGATCAGGGCGAACAATACAGGCACCACGAAGATGGCCAGCGTGGTTGCGGCGATCATCCCGCCGAATACGGTCCATCCGATGGTTTTGCGGCTTTCGGCGGCAGCACCGCTGGCGAAAGCGAGCGGGAGTACACCGAGGATAAAGGCCAGGGAGGTCATCACAATTGGCCTTAAACGAAGTCTTACCGCCTGCAAGGTCGCATGTATGATATCGATGCCTCTGTCAACCCGCTCTTTGGCGAACTCCACGATCAGGATCGCGTTTTTGGCGGCGAGACCGATCAGGGTGATCAGACCGATCTGGGCATAGATGTTATTGCTCAGATTGGGCAGGAATGTCAGTGTAAGGATCGAACCGAAGGCACCGATCGGAACAGCAAACAGTACGGAGAACGGAACGGACCAGCTCTCGTACAGGGCTGCAAGGAACAGGAACACGAATACAAGCGAGATGGCGAAGATGATGGACTGCTGGTTGCCCGCAGCGATCTCCTCACGGCTCATACCGGAGAACTCATAACCATAACCTGCCGGCAGTTTTGCCGCTTCTTCCTTCAATGCATCCAACGCCTGTCCGCTACTGAAACCTGGTTTAGGAGAACCGTTGATCTCAATGGAACGATAGATATTATAATGCGAGATCACTGAAGGCGCCTCAATCACTTTCGTACTGATCAATGACCCCAGCGGCACCATATTACCCTGACTGTTGCGCACATAGTAATTATTGACTTTGCTAAGGTCTCCACGGAAGGAACTATCAGCCTGTGACATTACACGGAAGTTACGGCCGTATAAGTTGAAGTCATTTACATAACTGCTACCAAGGTAGTTCGACAATGTAGCATATACATCCGATACCAGTACCCCTTGCTTCTTTGCCTGCTCTTTATCTACATCGATCTGGTAGGATGGAGTGCGGGCGTTGAAGAAAGTGTAGGCCATCGCTATTTCCGGCCGCTGATTCAATCTTCCGAGGAACTCCATGGCTACACGCTCAAAGGTCTTAGCGTCATCTGTGCTTCCCGTCTGCTGTAATTCAAAAGTGAAACCGGAGGTAGCACCAAGTCCCGGAATAGCCGGGGGCGCAATTGGCAGAATACGCGCTTCTTTGATATCGGCTGTCGCCGCGCGGATCTTATTGATCACATTCTGCACGTGATGTTCGTCGCCTTTCCGCTGGTCCCATGGTTTTAATTGCACAAACATGGTACCTGAGTTTGATTTATTCGAAAAGGTTATAATATTCAACCCTGCAAGCCCACCAACTACATTAATCTCATCGATCTTCTGCACACGGCTCATTATGTTCTTCAGCATCGCAATACTTCGTGTGGTTGAAGTAGCTTCCGGCATTTCATAAGTAACGTACATGCGGCCTTCATCTTCTGTTGGAATAAAGCCTGTCGGCTTGTTTTTGAAGAGAAATGTCAATCCTACAAACAGCGCTACCAGCATGATCAATACATACGGAGTGCGACGGATCCATCCGCCCACACCGCGTGTATAACTGTTGGTCAGACGACCGAAATGTTTATTGAACCACGCAAAGAATTTCTCCAGTATATTCTTTTTTGCATCCGGTGTTTTTGACGGCTTCAGCATGATGGTACACAAGGCCGGTGTCAGCGAAAGCGCCACAAACGCCGAGATCAGTACAGATACCGCGATGGTGATCGCGAACTGCTGGTAAAGACGGCCCACGATACCGGGGATGAATCCAACCGGCACGAATACCGCTGCAAGGATCAACGCGATAGCAATAACGGGACCGGAGATCTCCTTCATCGCTTTTCGCGTGGCTTCTTTGGGCGACATCTTTTCATGGTCAATATTATGCTGTACCGCTTCCACCACTACGATCGCATCATCCACCACGATACCGATCGCCAGTACGAAGGCGAACAGCGTGAGGGTGTTGATGGTAAAGCCAAGCGGGCCAAAGAAAATGAATGTACCGATCAGTGATACAGGGATCGCAAGTACCGGGATCAATGTTGCTCTCCAATTTTGCAGGAAGAGAAACACCACCAGTACCACAAGGATCAGCGCTTCCACCAGTGTATGCAATACTTCATCGATAGAAACTTCAACCACGGTTGCTGTTTCCAGGGGCACGAGGAAGTCCACATCCGGAGGGAAGGTTTTTCGCATTTCTGCCAATGCCTTATTGATGCCTTCATAGGTATCCAGTGCATTTGCACCAGGAGCCTGATACACCAGCACAAAGGCGGCAGGCTTACCATTTACAAATGCATTGGCGGTATAATCGAATTTACCTAACTCCACGCGCGCAATATCACTGAGGCGTACAATACTTCCATCTGCAGGACGCGTTCTCACCACTATCCCTTCAAACTGTTCCTTTGTATTGATCCGGCTATTCGTTAACACACTGTATTCAAAAGTCTGTACACCTGGCTGGGGATTGCCACCAACAGTACCTGCAGCAACCTGCAGATTCTGTTCCTGCAACGCTGCGTTCACTTCCTGTGGCGTGATGCCGAGCGCAGCCATTTTTTCTGGGTTCAGCCAGATCCGCATACTGAAATCATCCGCACGGGAGAAGATATCACCAACACCTTTTACACGAAGCAGGGCATCCTTTACATACAGGTTCACATAGTTGCCGATAAACGTGATATCATGAGTGCCTTTGGGCGAATAGAACGCCAGGGCCATCATGATACTTGGGTTACGTTTACGTACCGTAAGCCCCAGTCTTTTTACCGCATCCGGCAAAGTTGGTTCGGCAACGCTCACACGGTTCTGTACGTCGAGAGTAGCAATATTAATATCAGTACCAACCTCAAAGTTCACGGTGATGCTGCTCTGACCACTGCTGGTACTGTTACTGCTCATGTAGGTCATGCCCGGCGTACCGTTCACCTGTGTTTCGATCGCGGTGGTGGTGGTCTGCTCTACAGTCTGCGCATCCGCACCGGTGAAGTTACCGGCAATGGACACCGTGGGCGGTGAGATCTCGGGGTACTGTGCTACCGGGAGATTGATCAGGGAGATCACCCCAACCAATACCAGCACAATAGAGATCACTATCGCTGTAACGGGTCTTTTTATAAAAGTTTCTGCTATCATGATTCTGTCTGGTAAGTGCAGGTTTTATCAAACCTGCAACTGTCAAAAAATTTATTCAACTGATCTTTCGGCTATGTCTTTTCGCCTGGGCCAATACTTACCACGAAGGGCATCAGCTTATTTTTTTGCAGGCTGTGCTCCTGCCGGCTGATCATCTCCCGGTTGTTTTTCCTGGATCTTTGCACCTTCACGCAGGTTCTGCATACCTTCCACCACGATCTTCTCGCCTTGCTTCAAGCCATCTTTTACAATGATGTTTGCACCAATGGGATTGCCAAGAACAAGTTTGCGCTGAGAGACCTTGCTGCTGTCACCCACTACGTATACAAAGAATTCACCGAGCTGCTCTGTAACCGCTTTGTATGGAATGAGGATCGATTCACCGGCGCCACTGTTCAATACCCTCACCGTTGTGTTCATACCTGCTTTCAGGATCTTGTCCTTATTAGGAAAAGACAACCGGATCTTGATGGTTCCTGTTTGAGGATCCACTGCACGGTCGATCGTATTTACTGATCCAAAGAATGGATACACATCTTTACCGAATGCGATCGAAAAAGTGGAATCACCTGCTTTTTTGGAAGTCTGCAGTTTTGCAAACTGGTAGTATGATTTCTGATCTACAGAAAAGTCAACAGCCATCGGATCATCTGTTGAGATCGTATTCAACACAGTTGAGCCCGCGATCACGGAAGTACCGCTGCGCACCTGTGAGATACCGATCGTGCCGGAGAAAGGTGCAACGATGGTAGCAAAGTTTACATTCGCTTTTACCGCGTTTACATTTGCCTTAGCAGCAGCCACCTGTTTCTTTGCAGCTTCCAATGCAGCATCTGCATAATCCACCTGTTGTTTGGCGATCGCATCTTTTTTATCCAGTTCATGATAGCGGTCAGCATCTTTCTGCGCTTTCAGAAGATTTGTTTCCTGAACCGCGAGATTTGCTGTTGCCTGATCCACGTTGGCGCTGTAAAGTTGCTGATCGATGGAATAGAGGCGCTGGCCTTTGCTCACCTTATCGCCGTCTTTAAAATAAATACCGGTAATATAACCTGTCACCTGTGCCCTGATCTCTGTCTGATTCAATGCGACCACTGTTCCGGGATATTCATCGTAATAAACGGCATTAGTTGCCTGAGCTTCGGTTACGGTAACTGGAACGGCCGGAGGAGGACCAGCCTGCTGAGCTGATTGCTTTCCGCCACAGGCAGCCAGTAAAGCGGCGCAACTAATTACAGACCATGTTTTGATTGATGATAACATAATTCTCTATTATAGTATTCGATTGTTAACAAGGAGAATAAGTAAAAATTCAAAAGTAAAAAGTAAAAAATTCTGCGTTAAAGGATGACTGTTCTTTATCTACAGTGTGATTTTTTTACTTTTGACTTTTTACTTTTTACTTAATTTTTCAAATTTAATATTGTACCGTTCCTAACGCACGCTGCACATCCGCCTTTGCACTCAGTACACTGTAAAGTGCATTGAAGTAGTTGATCTGTGCGGTGCGCAGATCTGTTTCCGCGGTGATCACTTCCAGGTAGGCTTTGATACCGTTCCTGTATTGCAGATCGATCACATCGTACACTTCCTGTGCAAGCTGCACATTCTCTTTTACAGCGAGATAATTGGCCAGGCTGCTTTTGTAGGAAGCGAGTGCAGATGTGTATTCCGCGTTTACAGAATTCTCAAGATTTACAATATCCAGGTCTACCCGTTTCAATTGCCATTCAGCCTGCTTGATGTTGTATTTTCTTTTTCCGCCCTGGAAGATCGGCAGGCCAAGCGTCAGACCGATATAGGAAGCTGGATAAGAAGTGCTGTACAGTTTGGAGAACCGGTCATTCAGGTAGTTGAAATTGTAAGCGCCATTGGCGGAGAGTGTTGGAATAAAGCTCCACTTGTTGTACTTCAGGTTCGCTTCCTGCAATCTCTTCAGGGTTTGCAATTGCTGATATTCGATCCTTCCGCTGATATCAACGATGGCAAGCGTATCCTGTGGGATGGCATTCTCCAGGGCGGCGCTGTCATAAGCGATGTTCAACTGGCTGCTTACCGGGTAATTCATTGCAGCTTTGAGGTTTTCGAGGTTTGCTTTCAGTGACTCCTCTGTCGACTTACGCGTTGCGATCGCATTGTTAAGCGCGATGGTGGCACGTTTGTAATCCGTTTTATCGGCAACGCCTGCATCATAAGCTGCGCGGGAATCTTTCAGGCTTCTTTCAAGCCTGGTGATGGTTTCCTGCACAACCCTGATCTGTTGTTGTGTGGCGAGCACTGCATAGAATGCTTTTGTGACGTTCACCACCAGGTCAATCTTATTGTAGGTGGTTTGTTGTCTCGCCTGCAACTGCACATCATTGCGTGAGCGCAAGGCCAGCAACACGTCGCGGTTGAAGATCGTTTGTGTTGCGCCGAACTGGAAAGCGGAGGTATTGTCCACGCCAAGCTTTACGGGGTTGCCACCAATGATATTGGTTTGAACCTCGAAGTTGTGCTGCAACAGGTAATTGAAATTGATCTGTGGATACCAGTCGGCAAGTTTCGACTTCACCTGCAGATCGGTGATCTGTTCATCGATCAGTGACTGCTGGATCAGGGGTTGTCTTTTAAGTGCATACTGTATCACATTCGGGAGGCTGGCGTCCTGCAGGAGGCTGTCTGCGCTTTGTGTTTGTGCAAACGAAGCGGCAGAAAACAGAAAAGCAGGGACCAGTAAACTAAGGGAAAAACGGGACCGACTCTTTCTCATAATGTTGATCTATAGATATAACAAGTTTATTTTACATGCTTCGGGCAATGCAATCGTTATTCACCTGCGGTGGTGGTAATAGCAGTTCCGCCTCAATGAAGGCGGATTAAAAATATGGGAATCAATGGAGGATCGGCATGCAAATGTACGGGGAAAGATTATTATAAATTGCTACCCGACCCGGCGAAATCTTATTTTTTTTGGATGAGCGGTAACGGATACCATTAGAAATCAATTAAATGCAAAAAGGGAGTTAAACAATTGTATAATTTCTGTGTGTTGGAGGGAATCGATGGCGGATGTTCGATGGTCGATGGTCGATAATTATCTCAGGTTTTTAAGGGTCGCTGATTTGTTCGACGGCCGAATGGCCAATCTTATTTCAAAATCCGCCAACTATTTTGCGGTAAGCGTTAAAATCCCTGGCGGGCTCCCCGAAAACCCTTTGAGTTCGGTAATTTCTCCCCGGATTCTCCTCTTTGCCTCCTCGAAAGCTCCTCTGTTGGTCCCCGGAATCTGGGGAGGGAAAGAGGAAGTTTCAGGGAATCAAACGGACTGAATGATGGTCCGGGAATATACAGCATCTAAAAGATGACGCCTTTAGGACAACGAACAATCAAAAAGCTATAACCAGCAAGTTTGGGTTAGATAACTCAACTTGCTGGTTAGCCTCAAAGCAGTTTGATGGCCGATGACCGATGGCTGATGGCTGATGGCCGATTTCATCTCTTTTGGCCGAAGCTCCTGCATCTTATCAACCATTTCATCGCTGTATTACCGGGTTATGTCCCTTCTATGGTGTTAAGTCGGCCATCAGCCATCGATCATCGAACTACTATAATACTTTACTGGCAAGTCGGGGCAGATTCGTGGAGCAGGCAGAACCAGAAACGCCTATAGACTGTAGAAAGACTATAGGAAGACTGCCGCGAGACCGGGGAAACACCGAGTGGGTACCGAAGAAAAATGCAATTAACACCATTGAACACCTGTACCTGGCAACCGACAACGGTCAACAGACAACAAAAAAAACAGCCCCGGTCAAAAATATGCCCGGAGCTGTCTTCTTAAATAAACCCACCGACTTGTCTGCCGAAGCTTCAGCGAAGGCGGATTGCCCTTGCATTAGCCTGGCAGGATTTTCCGGCCGAAGCCGGAGTGCTGCTATTTTATTCCACCGTCGCCAGGGCGAAGGCGGAGGTTGATCTTTCTCCTCTGGTTAGGAATTGGTTACCGGATTAACCGAGGTATGCTTTCAGCGCGCTGCTGTAGCGGGCTTTCTGCAAACGCTTGATCGCTCTTTCCTTGATCTGACGGATACGTTCTTTGGTAAGATCGTATTTCTGCCCGATCTGTTCGATAGTAACGCCTTGTTCGCCGTCGAGGCCGAAATAAGCGTTCACGATCTCAGCTTCCCTTGGGCTGAGTGATTTGAGTACGCGACGGATCTCATTTCGCAGCGAATCTTTCATCACGTCATCGTCTGTATCATCACCACCTTCCAGCAGGTCACCCATTGCAACGTCTTCCGCTTCGTGCACGGGTGCATCGAGTGAAGTGTGACGGGTGTTGCTTTGGAAAATGTTGTTGATCTCAGTCTCACTCATTTCCAGTAATTCAGCCAACTCTTCTGTTGATGGTTCTCTTTCGTGCTCCTGCTCGAAAGCCATGTAAGCTTTGTTAGCCTTGTTGTACGTGCCAATTTTGTTTTGAGGCAGGCGGACTAATCTGCCTTGCTCTGCCAACGCCTGTAAGATAGACTGGCGGATCCACCATACAGCGTAAGAAATAAATTTGAAACCTTTGGTTTCATCAAAGCGTTGTGCCGCTTTAATAAGGCCGAGGTTGCCCTCGTTAATGAGATCACTCAACGAAAGACCCTGGTGCTGGTATTGCTTTGCAACAGATACCACGAAGCGGAGGTTAGCCTGAACAAGTTTGTCCAATGCTTTCTGATCTCCCATCTTGATACGCTGAGCAAGCGTGGTTTCCTCTTCAGGTGTGATCATAGAAATCTTCGAGATCTCCTGAAGGTACTTCTCAACCGCCTGAGAGTCCCTGTTGGTAATCTGGGTAGCAATTTTGAGTTGCCTCATAATGAATCTGTCTGTTTAAATAAAAACAATAATAGACAGTCTTTGTTTGCAGGATATGCAAAGTGTAGTGAAATAAAACCGTCCCGAACCGTCTGCAAAAATACATTGCAATCCCGGAATCTCATAGCCGATGTGCATAATTATTATCTGCAAATTGACTGTAAGTAATTATATTCCGGGCCTTCAATGCTGAAAGCTTTGCTGGTGGCGCGTTTGGAGGCTTTCGCCAAAAATTCCCTAAATCGGTTCAAGCCTTGTCAGGATGTGGATTTCGCGGTCTTTGCCCTTCTGTTCAGCACGATCCAGAGAACCAGACCGGCCAGGAAAAGCAAGGTCGAGATCACTTCAGCCTGCGTTGGATGAAAACCTAAAAGATCGAGGTGCGTATTGACCCTGATCTTTTCGATCAGGAACCTTTCCACGCCATTCACCATGAGATAAAGCGCAAAAAGGGTGCCCGGGATTTTGAGCCGCTTGCGGACTGACCAGAGCAGGACAAAAAGAAGAATGCCCATGATCACCTCATAGAACGGAGTGGGGTAAACGGGAACGGGCAGTTCGTTGCAGTATTTTCCAACGCAGCCGGGAATCTGACGACCGGCTTCGTTTACATTGTTCGGGTAAGTGTAGGCCCACATCCAGTCGGGCAACCAGCTAAATGGCTTTGGATTAAGGTTTTCGATCCCCCAATCACCATCACCTGCTACCTGGCAACCGATCCGGCCGGTGCCATAAGCCAGCATCAGGGCAGGCGCAGCGGCGTCATTCAGGTGCCAGAAACCGATATTGTTTTTGCGGGCATAGACCCAGATCGCAATAGCGGCACAGATCAATCCTCCATAAAATGTTAAACCTGCAGGAGAAAGGATATAAGAGGAAGGGTGTTTCAGGAAATCGCCCCAGTTCTCAAAAATATCGAACAGCTTGGCGCCGATCAGACCAAAGATCAGGGCAAGAATGGTCATCTCCCCCACTCTGTCCTGCGGCCAGATACGGATAGCGCGTTTTTCCGGCTTTGGGAGTTTCTGCTTATTCTTTTCCCACCATTTCATTCCGGCAAACAGGGCACCGAGCAGGATGCCTGCAGGCCAGCTTCCGATACCGGAAAAAATAAATTGTTGCGGATCTTCCGTAGCGGAATTATCCATAATAAAAAGAGCCAGTATTTTATAGCCAAGCAGGAAACCCAGCAGAAAATTCAGGATCAGCTCTACCGCGGTAGCAGGCTGCCCTACCATTACCTGCATTTCAGTTGGCTGCAACAAACCTTCCCGGCTCTTGCGCTTCAGTTCAGCCGTCAGTATCACCGCAGCAAGTATGAACGAGATAGCCACAAAAAAACCAAACGAATTGACAAACCTTAAAAAGGGCCATTCTACACCAAAAAGATCTCTGAAAGCGAAATATAGGTTGGGATACATTTATCGTGATGGTTTTGAGCAGGCGAATATACGGGCAAAAAGCGAGCTTACAGCAGGCAGCATTTTATAGTTTCGATGGCGGATGATCGATGGTTGATGATCGATGGTAGATGGTAGATGGTCGATGTTCGGCTCCGGTTCGACTCTTGTAAAAAAGAAAGGAATTTCCTGTTATAGAAATTCCTTCTGTAAAAGCGATATAATGTCAAAAGCATTCGATCATCGAACATCGGCCATCGAACATCCTTTTAGTTGCAGTATTCATCAAACGCACCAATCAAATTATTCGCAATCATCTGCGCAGGGCGGCCTTCGATCTGGTGGCGCTCGATGAAGTGAACGAGCTGGCCATTTTTAAAGAGGGCGATCGCCGGTGATGATGGAGGATAAGGCAACAGGTGCTCACGAAGGGTTTTGATCGCTTCGAGATCGAAACCTGCGAAAGACGTCGTCAGGAAATCAGGTTTGTTTTTAGCATTTACTACCGCCATCAATACGCCTGGGCGGGCACTGCCGGCAGAGCAACCACAAACAGAATTGATCATAACGAGGGTGGTTCCTTCTTTAGCAAGTTGAGTGTTTACATCAGCTGAACTCAGTAATTCGGTAAAACCGTTGTCTGTCAGCTCTTCTTTCATCGGGGTAACTATTTCTGCTGGATACATAGCTTGTTGATATTTATAAATTATGCGCGAAATTAAGCAATGTGCGAAATTAAAACGAATAGGCGCTAATTAGCACGGATGCACGCAATCAGAACGCAGATTCGTTGAAATTGTTCATTTACGGTGAACCGGGATTATCATGTCACATGAACGCGAAAGAGATTACCCTCAAACAGACACTATGTCATTATTTTTCAATCGAAAAGGACATAATGGCACATAAAAATGAAATGATTTGCAGCTCTGGCAGGAAAATGGGAGTAAAAAGCTGGTGGTACGTGGTTTGAAAAGTACTTGTCGTAATCAACAATAAAAACTAAAAAGAAAAATAGATTATGACACACGTAAAATTCGGCCGCCGTCCATTTGAAAGAAGCTTTAACAATTTAGTGGACGACCTTTTTTCAGAGCTGCCCGTCTTATACAGAAATGGAACAGATCAGGTATTTAAAGGTTTTGCCCCGGTAAATATTAAAGAGTCTGAAAAGGGCTATAGCCTTGAAGTGGTTGCTCCAGGATTTGAGAAAACCGATTTTAAGGTGAACATTGACCAGGATGTGCTGACGGTTTCTGCAGAGAAAAAAGAAGAAGTGAAAGAGAATGCAGATAACGCTGTTAAAACAGACAAGCAAATCCGCCGTGAGTATAGCTTCCGTTCTTTTAAAAGATCTTTCACGCTTGATGAAAAGATCGATGCAGCCGGAATTGAAGCAAAATACAATAATGGTGTTCTGACATTAAACCTTCCAAAGAAAGAGGTAGTCAAAGCATCAGCACAAGAAATAAATATTCAGTAAGAATCTTTCTCATAAGCAGTTGGTTTTGGTTTACACCCCATCGTTTCTACGACGGGGTTTTCTTTTTTACTGCCAACCTTTCTGGCACAAGCATTGTCTAAAATCTGTTATTTTTGCGTTCACATTACCAACATTACACAATCTATGTTCAAGAAGCTCATTTACTTCTTTGTACTATTTGTATTATCCGTAACCGTAGCGAATGGCCAGGACGTCACCACTGACAGTCTTCAGCACAGGCCCGTTCCGGTGGAGGACAGCAACTTGCGTATCACTAATCTCAACCCGTATATTTCCCTGCATGTCGACTCTGTTTTATCTTATCAGTTATCCATTAACAGGGATGAATCGAAATATTACTGGTACCTGAAAAATTCTCCGGTTGGGTTGAAGATCAATAAAGACAATGGGATGCTGACCTTCAAGGCTGAAAAATCTTTCTTCCTTTCGGGTAAACTGAAATACGATGAAGAATATACGGTGAAACTCGGCGTGCAAAATCTTTCCAACCCCAGGGAACGGGTAGACACGAGTTTCGTACTGGTTTTTTACAATACCGAAGTGATCCTGCCTAAATTAAAGCCTTCTGTGGGCACAACGCTTATTGCCGAAGAAGGCGAAACGATCAGTTTCAGCGTACAATGCGAAGCCGGGAATTTCACCATTGACGACATCCTGTTCACCAGCAACATTTCCATTTCGAACTATAAGACCGTCAGGAAATGCGGCGATGAATTTTCCTGGACGATCCCTTTTGATTTTGTAAAGGAAACGGATACTGTAAAGACAAAGGTGCTTAACCTCAGTTTTATTGGTTCTACCACTAAATTCCAGATCAGGGATACAGCCAACGTACGCATCACGGTCAAGGATGCATTAAATTACCCGCGCGCTAAACAGGAATACGATGTATTGTATGCGCAGGTAAGAAGACATTCGATGGTGCTTAAAGCCACTTTTCTCCAGATCGACAGAAAGATCCGGAAAAACAAAGGTGCACGTACTTCTTTTGATCTGACCTCTGCCACTTCTGCCCTCACCGGAACGATCCTGAGTACCTCGGGGGGATCTTCTGCTGAAACAGCTGGTAAGATATTGCCAAGCGCAGGCGTTGCGCTGGTGCCCGTGAAAGAAGCAACGGCTCCGAACAAAGTGGTTGAACAAAACCAGGCAGCAGTGTTGCGTTCATCTATCAAGCGGCTGGACTATATGCTGTTTGAATATACACTCGTTGGTGACCGCGACCCGCTGATCGCGTCAAAGACGGCTAAGTTGAAAGAAGAGTTGAAGCAAAGTCAGATGCAGGTGATCGATGTGCCGTTGGATGTAACGCTGGATGATATGTCGGAAGAAGAGTTGAATAAATACTTTAATAATCCGAAGGTCAATAAGAAATACAGGGTGAGTAATAAAGGGAATTAAGAACGGACCACGGACGACAGACCGCGGACCGCGGTATCCTTCGTTAGGAAGGAAGAATTCCGGTTTGAGAGTAGAATAGAGATTTTTATTTTATATAGGAGGTGGTTATGTTGAGTCAAAGACTGCGCATAACCACCTCTATTTTTTTTGCAACTTCTTAATAAATTCCAGGCAGGTCCTGAAAAACTCAGGCATAGCTTACGGCTTGCATCCCGCTCTTCTTCTCGTGTCGATAATATACTGGATCTTCCAGATGCCATCGATCCTCACGAGTTGAAATGAATTAACCCCGCAATGGCTGAATTTGCCATTGAAGTAAAAATTGTAGGGGGTCCAAACCATGGCGAGTGGTCCATCTATTTTGATCGTCTCAAAAGTGATCCGTTCATCTGCAGAATCTTTTTTCATCTTACCAACAGACTCGGCAAATTCAGCAACCGGTTCATCCTGAACCACGGTGTTACCTTCTTTTGTGCGGGAGATGGTTTGAAGAACCGCCTTTTCCCCGAAGGCAGCTTTTAACGCAACCGGGTCTGCATTCTTCATCGCAGTAAATAATAAGTTGACGGCAGCCTTAACAGAATCTTCGGTTGACTGCTGTGCTTTTACGGAAGAGATCGTCAGAGTTGTTAACAATAAGAAAAGAACGCGCATATTAACATTGTTTAAGTGCACCTGGGATAATTATTACCGTCCTAAAATAAACTCATTCATTATGAAAACAGCAAGAATTGTACAAGCGGTTGCGATAGTTGCCATAGCGGCGGTCCTGACAAGCTGTGCGAGCAGCAGATACGATCCTTACCCACCTCCCCCGCCCCGCACATCCGTATCATTGATCCTTAACGCCGGTCCGGGAATGGTGGTCAGCCGGTATAACGACGGACGGTACTACTACAGGAACCCGCAAGGCTGGGTTTACTGGAGAGGATATGATAACAGGTATTACCTTGACAGAAGATATGTTCAGCGCTCATATAGGTCCTATCCGCAGTACAGGGATTGGGACAGGTATCATGGAAGGAGACGATAAAGTAAAAAGTCAAAATTCAAAAGTAAAAAATAGAAGCATTCGATTTTAGCGGTATGACCGGCCTCGAAGACTCTATTTTTTACTTTTTAATTTTGACTTTTTACTTTACTTCACATAGCCCAGTATCTTGAGCATACTCTGTGCTGTCTGCTCCTTTGCATACAGCCAATCGACGAGTTTGCCGTTCTTATCATGACCGACGATAACGTGTTTGGGCGATGGGATCAGGCAGTGTTTGATACCACCGTAGCCGCTAATCTGATCCTGGTAGGCGCCTGTGTGGAAGAAGCCTACATAGAGCGGTTCGCCATTGTTTATTTTTGGAAGGAACACTTCGTTGATGTGTTCTTCGGAATCGTAGTAATCATGGCTGTCGCAGGTAATGCCGCCCAGCACTACACGCTGGTATTCTTCTTCCCATTTGTTGATCGGCAGCATCAGGAATTTTTCGCCGATGCCCCATGTATCCGGAAGTGTGGTGATGAAAGAAGAGTCGATCATATACCAGTTCTCACGATCGTTCTGCACCTTTTCCCCGATCACACTGTAGATATGCGCCATGCTTTCTCCAACAGTGAAGCTTCCGAACTCTGTAAAGATATTCGGCATGGGAACTTTTGCCTTTTTGCAGGCAGACTTGATATTACCTACGATCTCATTGATCATAAATTGGTAATCATACTCAAAACCAAGTGAGTGCTTGATAGGGAAACCGCCACCGATATTGATGGAATCCAGTTCAGGGCAGATCTTTTTCAGCTGACAATACAGGTTGATGATCTTGTTCAATTCACTCCAGTAATAGATATCATCCTTGATCCCTTTATTCAAGAAGATATGGAGCATCTTCAGCTGGAATTTGCTTTCGTACCCTTCAATGCGGTCTACATAAAACTCAAGGATATCTTTTGCGCGGATGCCAAGTCTGGACGTGTAGAAAGGAAAATTCGGCTCTTCTTCTGCGGCTACACGGATCCCAAGCTTGAATGGAACTTTCACCGACTTGGCGTACTCTTTCAACTCTTCCTTGTTATCCAGCACAGGGATCACATTGCTGAAACCCGAATTGATCAGGTTGGCAATGCGGCGGGTATAAGGCTTTTGCTTATAGCCGTTACAGATGATATGAATATCCTTATTGATCTTTTTCTTTTCGTACAATTTCTTGATGATCTCGATATCGTACGCGTAAGATGTCTCAAGGTGAATTTCGTGCTTAAGTGCTTCTTCCACTACAAAGCTGAAGTGTGAGCTTTTGGTGCAATAGCAATAGAAGTATTTGCCTTCATATTTATGCTTTTTAAAAGCATTGGCAAACATCGTCTTTGCTTTTTTGATCTGCATACCGATCTTGGGCAGATAGGTCAGCTTCAGGGGTGTCCCGTATTTGTCTATAATCGCTTTGATGTCGAGATTATTGAATTGCAGATATCCGTCTACTGTATCGAAGCCTTCCTGCGGAAAATTGAAGGTTTGTCTTACAAGGTCGTTGTACGTATTATTCATTTAACAACTGGAGGGTTAGGTTGTCCCGTTTTTTTGACGGGACAAAATTATAAGATTCTTAGATAACTGGAAGAGTTGTTTTTGTAGCGGGTCGGCATGGTTAAAATTGTCGGTTTTCCCATGTCCGGCGGACAGGAGATTTTGTCGCTGCCAGGCATCGAACACCGTTCTTTCTTCCCGTCTTCCCGCCTTACCGGTTTAATTTTTACCGGTAAGGCGGGAAGAAAGAATAACGAAAAGAGGCTTTTCTATAGATAAGAAGTTTCGTATTGAAAATACAGGTATGTGTCAGGGAAGGCAATTGCTGTCAACCAGGTCCATGCCGTGGCCTGAGACTAGGCATCCCGCTTTGTGTGAACATTCATTTTTTGTGTTGTGACAGGAAAAGAGAAAAGCCATCCCGGAATGCGGAATGGCTTTCTTTTATAGCTTTTGCTCTGTCTTATTTTACAGAGTCAACCAGGTTCTTGAATGTTTCCGGGTTGTTCATTGCCAGATCAGCCAGGACTTTACGGTCAAGGTTGATGCCTTTTTTCTGGAGTTTGTTGATGAACTCAGAATAAGTCAGGCCTTCAGCACGAACTGCAGCGTTGATACGTGCGATCCAGAGTGAACGGTATTCTCTTTTCTTCAGTTTACGACCCACGTACATGTAGGTCATACCTTTTTCTACAACGTTTTTGGCTACCGTTAAAACGTTTTTACGTTTACCATAGAAGCCTTTGGCTTGTTTTAATATTTTCTTTCTGCGGGCCTTGGAGGCAACAGCATTTTTTGAACGAGGCATATTTAATTAGTTTAAGAGTTTTAAGAAATAAAATCGGTAAGCCGGGCTTACTTCAAACGCAGCAGACGTTTTACAAAGTGAACGTTTGGCTGGGCAACCAGACCATCGATTCTCATGTTACGTTTACGTTTTTTTGATTTTTTTGTCAGGATGTGACGCTTGAAACTCTTCTGGTGAGTGATCTTTCCAGTACCTGTCACTTTAAAGCGCTTCTTTGCACTGGAATTCGTTTTTACTTTAGGCATTTTACCCAGTATTATTAATTATACCCTTGAGGCGTTCCCCACGGGGGGATGCTTGTGGAGCCTCTTCAGGAAATATCCTCGGACAAAGTTCTTTGGAAAGAACTTTATTTGGGGGTGCAAAGATAAGAGAACCCGGTTGAAAAAGCAAAGCGGGAGAGAAAAGGTTTCAGAGGTTCCATAAGTTTAATAGGTTTCAAAGGTTGGACGCCCTGCCCTAACCTTTGAAACCTATTAAACTTATGGAACCTCTGAAACCTTTCTTATTCTTTGGGATCCAACGCCTTATCAATACGTGACACCAGATCCTGCAGATGATAACGGCTCATTGCATCCGTAGTGCCGGCTGACGCCGCCTTGATCTCGGACCGCAGGGCAGACAGGTGTGCTTTTACGGCACTTTTGATATCAGACTTGTCCGGGTTGGCAGCAGAACCGCTTCCGCCGAGAATGATCAGGATCACATCTGAACCGCCACCGCGGGACGAACCAATAAGGTTTGCCAGCGTAGTCACATAAGATTTCTGAAGATTTCTTCTGTATACGTCGATCCTGGCGCGTGTTGCCAGTTCGCTGAATACGCCTTTCTTCACATCTGCAAGCAGATCAAGCAGGCTATAGGCGTTCGCTCCCTGTGCAGCCTCCGCCTCGATGAGTTTGCCCATGGTGCGCACAGACAGCAGGCTGTTGAGCGCCGCATCCTGCAGACCGCCAATAGTAGATGTAGCGTTGATGCCGGTCTTGCCGAAAATGTCCTGGTTGATCAGCCAGGTTGGTGTTGCGAAAACCTGTTTATTCAGGAACTCAACAGCTTCTTTTTGTTTTGCTTTGCTTACAACCTCATACACCACGCCAGCTTCTTCAACAGTTTTTGGTGTTTCCATGATACCACCCACATATTTTGCAACATGGCTGATATACATACGGAACTGACCAGTCACCTGACGGTACATTTCGGCCAGCCCGGTATAGTCTTTATTCGGCTCTTTTGTCCAGGTTTCCAAGTTCGGAATGATGCGCTGCAGATTTTTGATACCGTAGCCGGCACCTTTCACCCCGTCGTCGCCAACCTGTTCGCGTTGTGAACGCGGATCATCCTGGTTGGTTTCTGTACCAAACCAAAGGCGGTTGTTTTTCAAACGCTCGATCACCCATTTGTTCAAGTAGGGTTGCTCAGCGTCCGCGTCTTTGTACTGCGGAAAAAGTTTATACCCCCACTCGATCGCCCATTTATCATAGTCGCCGATACGAGGGAACAGCCCGGCTCTGCTGATCTTATCTTCCGGCTGTGCCACGTAGTTGAAACGTGCATAGTCCATGATGGAAGGTGTGTGGCCGTTTGCTTCAACCCATGCTTTGTCGCGCAGTTTCTCCACCGGTACAGTAGAGCTTGAGCCGTAGTTGTGACGGAGGCCAAGCGTGTGACCAACTTCATGAGAAGATACAAAACGGATAAGTTGTCCCATCAGTTCGTCATCAAACTGCAGTTTGCGTGCTTCCGGATCCACAGGTGCGCATTGAACGAAGTACCAGTCGTGGATCAGCTTCATTACGTTATGATACCAGTTGATATGGCTTTCCATGATCTCACCGCTGCGCGGGTCGCTGATACTTGGACCGCTGGCGTTGGCAACATCCGATGGTTTGTAAACGATCGCTGAGTAGCGTGCATCTTCCAGGCTCCATTCGGGATCTTCCTGTTTGGTTGGAGCGAGTTTCGCCATGATCGCGTTTTTGAAGCCAGCTTTCTCGAAGGCAACCTGCCAGTCATTCACACCCTGGATCAGGTAAGGGATCCATTTCTTTGGAGTAGCGGGATCGATATAGAATATGATCGGCTTCTTTGGTTCAACCAGTTCACCTTTTTTATATTTCTCTGCATCGCCATCTTTTGGTTCGAGTCTCCAGCGTTTTACGAGACGCATGGACTCAACGCCCTGCGGATTTGCATCGAAGTCAGTATAACCAACTGCAAAGTACCCAACACGCGGATCGAAGTAACGCGCCTGCATAGGCACTTTAGGCAACAATACAAATGAACTGTTCAGTTCAACCGTATAGTTACCACCTGCGGGAGGAGCAAAGCCACCCCCACCCTGTCCCTGGATCGCGGGGAGGCGTGAGTAGGTTTTCACCGTGGAAACTTCCACGTTGGAAGGAAAAGATCTCACACCAACGATATAAGACTTGTCTGTTTGTTGTGAGCCGATCCGTGCGGATGTCTTGATGCTGCTGGAGAAAAACAATACATCGTTATCACCACTGATATAATCAGTGATATCGATCACCTGTCCGGTAGAATCTTTTGAATAAGCTCTTATATCAAACGCGGCAGCGATCGGTTGTACGTTTGAGTTGTTCACCGCGGTGAACATCGGAGAGGTTGAATCTTTTGTATACTCTGCAAAAGAGATATTGCGCAGGAACACTTTATTATTGGGTCCTTTTTCAAAACGGATCACACTCTGACCGATCTGGTCACCGGCGAATCCAAAGAAGCCGCTGCGCATTCCGGCTGCAGCCTTAGTGATGCGGTTTACTACAAGAATATCGCGACCGAGCACTGAGTCTCCGATCTCGAAATAATATTTGTCTTCTACTTTGTGAACGGTGAAAAGACCAGCGTCGGAAACAGCTTTTGAAGTGATAACTTCTTTGTAGGGTTTTGGACCAGTAGAAGGTCTGGCTCCGCCAAAGCCGCCCGGCGCGTTGCCTGCGGGCCTGGTGGTGTCTGGTCTGTTTTGCGCGGAAACAACAGAGCAGGCACAGATAGCGATCGCTACCAGCCAGCGGTGGTTGAGAAATTGATGCATTATTGCGTTTTTGGTGATAAAAAAAGTGGTCTAATATACGGAAAGCAATGGTTCAACATTAATCGATTGGAGTTTTTATATAAATGGCGGGAGACGTTCCAGAGGTTCTATAAGTTTAATAGGTTCCAGAGGTCAGGGGACCAACCTTTGAAACCTATTAAACTTATAAAGTCTCTAAAACCCGTTAGCAGCTTTCCAAGTTCTGCATTATTTCTCTTTGGCTACTTAGTAAGTTCGCCATGGTCCAAAAGCCTAATAGGTCCCAGAGGCCGGGAGTCCAACCTTTGAAACCTATTAAACTTATGGAACCTATGAAACCCTTTTACCAGGGTTCTGTGTTCTAGATTATTTCTTCTTGCCTTTCGGCGCAAACATCGCCAGCATCCGTCTTCCTTCCATCTTCGGCATGTTCTCCAATACACCTACTTCGCCAAGTCTTTCAGCGAATTTGAGGAGGAGGAGCTGCCCTCTTTCCTGGAACTGGATTGCACGTCCTTTGAATTGTACGTAGGCTTTCACCTTATTACCTTCTTTAAGGAAAGATTCGGCGTGTTTTGCTTTGAAGTCGAAATCGTGGTCATCCGTATTTGGTGTAAAACGGATCTCTTTCACTTCGGAGACTTTGCTTTTCGCTTTCATCTCCTTTTCTTTCTTCTTCTTATCGTAAAGGAATTTGTTGTAATCGATGATCTTGCATACAGGCGGATCTACCTGGGGAGAGATCTCCACGAGGTCCAATTGCTGATCCTGCGCCATTCTCAGCGCGTCCTGTGTGCTGTAAATGCCCACTTCTACATTATCTCCAACCAATCTCACCTGGGGCACTCTGATGAATTGATTGATGCGGTGCTCGGCTTCCTTGCGTGGCATGAATTTGCCTCTGAAACCGCCCTTGTTGAAACCGCCACCGCCAGGTCTGAAACCTCCGCCTCCGCTACCTGGTGGCCTGTTGAACCCGCCTCCGGGTTTTTGTGGTACTGCCATTTAGTTTTTTTGAGTGAACTCTTCCTGCAAGAGTATTTATTGTTTTAGATTAAAAATTAACTCGAAGCCAAAAGTAAAAAGTCAAAAGTAAAAATGCCTTCGTGATGACTGTATTTTTTACTTTTTAATTTTGGCTTTTGACTTCCAAGACTTTCCGCAGGATTGAAAGCCCCTTAAATATACGTTATTCCCTCCGATCTTTGATCTCAGCCACGGCTTCATGCAAAAATTCAGCCACAGATTTTGATCCGAGATCGCCTTTTCCCTGTCTTCTCACGGAAACGGCTTCTTCATTCATTTCTTTTTCACCAACCACCAGCATATAAGGAACTTTCAGCAACTCTGTGTCCCTGATCTTTTTACCGATCTTTTCCTGGCGGTCGTCCACTTCCGCACGAACTCCTTCCCTGCGCAATTTCTTTGCGATGGAATTGGCATACTCAAGGAATTTATCGCTGATCGGCAACACTTTTACCTGGACCGGAGCCAGCCAGAGTGGCAGTTTGCCCGCATAGTGTTCCAGCAGGAATCCAATGAACCGTTCATGTGTACCAAGCGGCGCACGGTGAATGATCAGCGGAATATCGGTCTGGTTATCTGATGTGGTATATTCCAGTTTGAAACTGCGACCTTGCGAAAAATCGACCTGGTTGGTGGCGAGGGTGAATTCACGACCGATCGCGCTATGGATCTGCACGTCGATCTTTGGTCCGTAGAAAGCCGCCTCATCCTGTACTTCCACGTAGGGAATGTTGGACTCGATCAATACCTGGCGCACCATATCTTCTGTCTCTTTCCAGAGCGCAGGTTCGTTCACGTATTTCTTACCCAGTTTCTCCGGAGAGTGCAGGCTTAAGCGCATCACATATTTTTCAATACCGAAGATCTTGAAATACTTCATGTACATTTCATTCACTGCTCTGAACTCATCCGCGAACTGTGCACGGGTGCAATAGATGTGCGCGTCGTTCATGTGAAGACAACGCACACGCATCAGACCGAATAACTCACCGCTTTGCTCATACCGGTACACCGTGCCGTATTCAGCGATCCTGTACGGAAGATCACGATAGCTCTTTGGCTCCGCCTTAAAGATCTTATGGTGATGCGGGCAGTTCATCGACTTCAGGTAATACTTTTCACCATCGAGTTCCATTGGCGGATACATGCTATCCGCATAATACGGAAGGTGTCCGCTGGTGATGTACATACTTTCCTTGGCGATATGCGGCGTGACCACGCGTTTGTATCCACCGTCATCCTCGGTTTCTTTAGCCAGTTTTTCCAGTTCTTCGATAATGATGGTACCGTTGGGCATCCACATGATCAGCCCCTGTCCAACATCATCGTCCATGGTATAGATGCTCAGTTCTTTTCCAAGTTTACGGTGATCCCTTTTCTTTGCCTCTTCGAGCATGGCGAGATATTCATCCAGCTCTTTCTGCGTCGGGAATGTGATACCGTATATACGTGTAAGCTGTTTGTTGTTCTGATCGCCTTTCCAATATGCGCCGGCAATATTGGTCAGCTTGATCGCTTTGATTAAACCGGTATTGGGAATATGCGGTCCGCGGCACAGATCGGTAAAACCGCCCTGTGTGTAGAAAGTGATCTCGCCGTCATTCAGGTTCTGCAAAAGATCGATCTTGTACTCATCGCCTTTTTCTTTGAAGAATTGAATGGCTTCGGCTTTGGGCACTTCTTTGCGGATATAAATGCTGTTGTTCTTCGCCAGCTCGTTCATTTTCTTTTCGAGCTTAGTGAGGTCTTCTTCGGTGATCTTGCGGTCGCCGAGATCCATGTCATAATAAAACCCGCCTTGTTCGATCGCTGGTCCTACCCAGAACTTCACGCCCGGGAACAGGCTCTCCACGGCCTCTGCCATCAGGTGGGCAGAAGAGTGCCAGAATGTGCTTTTTCCTTCCTTGTCCGTCCACGTGAGCAACTTCACGGCAGCGTCTTTCTCAATGGGGCGCGTAAGGTCCCAAACCTGTCCGTCTACGCTGGCCGCGATTACTTTCCGCGCCAGGCCTTCAGAAATTGATTTTGCTACATCCAGTGAAGAAACTCCTTTGTCGTATTGCCGCACTGAACCATCGGGTAGTGTGATGTTGATCATCTAGCGTGTTAACGTTTAAATTGGAGTGCAAATTTACGGGGATTTATTGGATTCTTGGGATTAGGAGGATGAGCTGTTTAGGCGTGAAGATTTCTTCCTGCTTTATTCGAAATGTATTTTCTCGTTCAGCTTTTTCCCGGTCAGGGATTTTTAGGATTGGATGGGTACGATCTGCCAGGTTAAAATGCTTTTCAGATTTTGAAACTTTTTGGCGATTTTTTCTCAAATGATAGAACACTTCAGTTCAAAAGCTGGTTTAAAATCCCAAAAATCCTGAACTGAGGAAAAGCCAGACAAAGGAATACATTTCGAATAAAGCAGGAAGAAATCTTCACGCCTAAACAGCTCATCCTCCTAATCCTAAGAATCCAATAAATCCCCGTTCAGAAGTGACGCCCGATAGCCTCGTCCATTCTTTTGACCCTTCTGTTCAGCTTCCTCACTTTTCTCTGAAACCTCTTTTTATCACGATAAAAAAGACATGCGATATTCATCTGTCTTTTCAACCACCGGCGAAGCAATTTTTTTCCATACCATTTATCCAAACCCAAACTTATTGCATGCACAAACCGAAGCGGTGGGCTTTTTTTGTATGCCGCTTCATAAACATCTTCGTAGATATCGAGCAGCCCGTGATAATAAGAAAAATAAAGCGGGCAGATCTGTTTTAATTCTTTATACGAAAATGACTGTGCCAGCACCGGCCAGAGATCTCCGTTCATATGTGCATTGATCCCCATCAATATATGCCGCAGGTCCGTATGAGACGTATCAGCGTAAAAGCGCTGCCACTCTGGGGGGATTTTTTTTTGCTGCTTGAATGAATCGGCCGCTGCAAAAAAGTATTCGGCAAACCCAGCCTGCATACGCCGGATGCTAAGCCGGGATGAATCATCAGCATCTTCAAAGAACCGGATGGAGTTGACCATGGTCACAAAGTAGAGATCTGCGAAATAAGCTGAAACAGAAGCCGAAGCACTGATGGAATCCAACTTATGCAATAACTTTAGTTCACCGGCACTTACCTGTGCCCGCAGTGAAGCGGCAGGCAGACAGATAAGGGTGCTGGTAAAAAAGATAAAAAAAATTAACCGGTCTCGCATAAATTTCCACATCGGGATTTATGTTTGCCCGGATGCCTGGGGTAGCTAAAATTAACAAACTATTGCTCCATTCGGGCCGGCCATATTACGAACAGATTCGTTAGTTTTGATTCTTTATGAAAAGGACAGTGCAAAAGAAAGGACTCCTCATCTTATTATTTCTTTGGGCTTTTCAGTTCAATTCGTTTTCACAAAAAGAGAAAGTGACGGGTATCTGGCGTGGTACCTTTGTTGGCAATGGTGGTGACATCTACAGGCTGGAATTTCAGCTGGTGCAAAACGCCAACGGAAAGGTTTCCATGAAAGGTGTATCCTATTCCTGGCAGGATGATAAGCGCTTTTATGGCAAGGCAACCATGACGGGAAGTTATGTTATAGACAAGCACAATTTACGTATCCACGAGATCCAGACGGTTGAGGTGCAGAATCCGATGGGCGGGACCTGTATCATGAATTATGACCTGGTTTATTCACGCTCCGGCAAAGAAGAATTTTTAGAAGGAACATATCTTGGCAGGACCGAAGTAAAAGGCCGCGAGAACCCTTACGAATGGGGAGAATGCGGTGGTGGACGCGTAATGCTCCGCAAAGTACCAACCACAGAATTTTACCTTGAACCTTTTTTACGTGATAACAGGACAACAGCCAGTCCAAAACCGCCGGTAAACCATCCGCTGGTGGAAAAACCTGCAACGACCACTGCAAAAACTGATCCTCCGAAAAAAACACCGCCATCAACAACACCAAAGCCGAAGACCACTACCACTGGCAAACCGCAGACAACAACGAAATCTCCGGGAACAAACAAATTGCCCCCTGTACAAAAGCCAGTTGCCGCGCCTAAAGACAGTGCGCGTGTAACAGCTCTTCCCCAGGTGGAAAAACCATCAATACCGGTGGTGAAACCCGTTGTGCCAAAACCGGAGATCTTAAAGACAAGAAAGAATGAGTTGATGAAGGCGCTTGTGGTGAACGACCCTGATGTAACCGTTAAGTTGTTTGACAATGGCGAGATCGATGGGGATACGATCTCTGTTTACCTGGACAACCGTCTTGTTCTGTCGAATAAACTACTCACAGCAGCACCGCTCACGCTGAAGATAAAAATGAATGAGGAAGACCCCGAGCACGAACTGGTGATGGTTGCGGAAAATCTTGGCAGGATCCCACCGAACACATCGCTGATGATCGTTGAAGCGGGTAAGCAACGGTTTGAAGTAATGATCACATCAACCGAACAGAAGAACGCACTTATTCGGTTCAGGTATGAAAAACCATAGCTGTTTTAACCGTTTCTGTAATTTTTATAATAGCTTACGGTTTTTCCGCTATTTTCATTTTACATGCGAAAAACAACCGGACTTTTCCTTCTTTTATTGATCACTATCTGTTCCTATAGCCAGGATTTAAATGGTTTCTGGAAAGGCCGCCTGATGATGGAGCCGGGTGGATGTTTCCCTGTATACAATATCGAATTTCAACTGCAGATCAACGGATCGAAAGTAAATGGTAATTCTTACCACTATTCTGATACCACCAATTATGTAAAGGAGATCTTTGAAGGAAGCTTTGACACAACCGACAAAGCGCTTACCATCGAAGAGCAACGCGTATCCGTTTTCAAGATCCCGGCAGATTGTGTTCCCTGTATCAAAAAATATACACTCACTTTTCATACAGACGGCAAGGAAGAGCAACTTCGCGGAAGCTGGTCCGGCAAAACCATGGATGGCAAAACTACCTGCCCGCCCGGTACGATCGTGATGACACGTATCAACAAGCCTGCCTTCAAGCCCGAATTGCCGCCTGAAGTTGCCGCCAAGAAAACCGAAATGATCAGAGAGATCTATGTTGATACAGGTCTGATCAGACTTGATTTTTACGACAACGGCCAGATCGATGGTGATACGATCTCTGTTTATGCAAACAACTTCCCGATCGTATCAAAAAAACTGCTGGGCATAAAACCAGTCACCGCGTTTGTCCGTATTACACTGGATGAACAAACACAGGATGTGATCATGATGGGCGAGAATCTCGGTACCATTCCCCCCAATACCGCACTGATGATCGTGGATGCAAATGATAAACGGTATCAGTTGACGCTGACTTCGGATAATAAGAAGAATTCGATGGTGAGGTTTCTTTATCAGAAGCCGAAGTGAGGACGCGAATTTTATGACGCGAATTTCGCGAATTGATCAATCTATGATTGAAGTAAAAATAACGAACAGGTGATCCCCATTTTTTGACACTCTTTAATTCGCGCAATCAGCGTTTTATAATTCGTGCAATTGGTTGGCATGATTTTATTATCCTTATGGCATCTAAAATTTCGAATTATGAAAAGAGTAATGATTGTATTGGCACTGGCTACATCTGCGGTTGCCGTACGCGCACAGAATCTTTCGCTTGGCCCTACTGCTGGTTTCGGGCATGCCTGGACCAGCTCAGACAATGGAAATGCAGACGGCAGATTTCATCCCTCGTATAACATAGGTGGTAAATTAGTCTACAGTATTGTTCCGCACTGGGGCCTTAGTCTTGATGCAAAATTTTCCAGTGAAGGGGAAACTTTGGGACCTGATAATGACAACAAACAAGTGTTCAGGGCAAACTATATCCGTGTTCCGTTGCAGGGTATTTACTTCTTCGGTAACTACGGCGACAAAGTCCGTCCGAAGATCTCCGTAGGTCCTTCATTTGGTTTTCTTGTAGGTGGTGAATCCAAACAGTACGTGAATGGTACCGAAACAAACAAAGTCAAGACAAAGGACTATGCAGAAAGTTTTGATTTCGGTTTAACCGGTGCCGCTGGCCTTAATGTACGCGTTGCAAAAGCTACCTGGCTGAACGCTGATATTGCCTATTATCACGGCCTCACAGATGTTGTGAAGAACGGTGATGCGAAGAACAGGAATATTGGTGTGAATGTGGGGATATTGTTTCCGTTGGGGACAGTCAAGTAGGGAGTCGATGGCTGATGACCGATGGCCGTTGGCCGGGCTCCGCACATCGAAATAACATAATAAAAAAGAAACCTTCCTCAATCGGAAGGTTTCTTTTTTATTAATAATAGACGTCAACGTGCGGAACCCGGCCAACGGCCATCGGTCATCAGCCATCGTTTCTCCTCAGAATCCCCGTCCACCAGCACCACGAGGTTTTGGCAATTCTTTTCTTGGCAGTTTCTCATCTCTCATTGCTGCGTTATACACGAAAGAAGCAACGATGACGGAGATCTGCTGGAGATCTTCAGGGATCAGGTGATCGTAAGAATCCATGTTGGTATGGTGTGTTCTTGTGTTGTATTCGATCGGATCCTGGATGAACTGGAAGCCCGGGATGCCAACGCCGTCGAATGACTGGTGATCGGTACCGCCGGTGTTGGAGATAGTGATCCATTTTGCGCCCATGTCGTGGAACGGAACAAGCCATTCAGCAAAGATGTCTTTCACTTTGTCATTGCCCTGGAGATAGATACCTCTTACTTTACCTGTACCATTGTCGATATTGAAATAAGAAGAAACTTTTGCATGCTCAGGTTTCAGCTCCATTGTTGCAGGATCTGCGAAGTGATTTTTCACATAGCCTCTTGAACCCAGCAGGCCTTCTTCTTCCCCACCCCACAGTGCAATGCGGATAGTGCGGCGTGGCTGGATATTCAATGTTTTCAGGATCCGAACAGCTTCGAGCATTACAGCGCTGCCAGCAGCGTTATCTGTTGCACCTGTTGCAGACTGCCAGCTGTCAAGGTGAGCACCGAGCATTACGATCTCATCTTTCAACGCAGGATCAGTTCCTTTGATCTCAGCAATTACGTTATATCCTTTTGTATCTTTTTCGTTGAATTCAGATTTTACGTCCACATCCAGCTTTACAGGCACACCATTTTTTGCCAGACGGCAGATGGTCATGTAGTCTTCCACGGCGAGCATGATATCGAGGAAATTCTCCGGTGAACCAACAGCATAGCTGCCACCACCCTGAACGAATAACGTTCCATCGTGACCGCGCGGGCTGCTGCTGAGGATAGCGATGGCGCCTTCTTTCTCGCCCATCGCTTTCAATACGTTCAGCATTTGAGCAGGGCCCTGGTTGCGCTGGAACTGCTCACGCATTCTGCGTGCCTGAGCCGTATCCTGTGGCTGTTGCTGCGGGCGTGGAGCCTGCGGAGTAGCAGCGGCCATTTTATCAAGCTCTTCATCTGTATAACGCGCAGCGTCCGCTTTGAATGTCTGACGAAGTGTATCGGCGCGGTAAATGACAAGCACTTTGCCTTTCATTTTACCGGCGTATTTCTGTAAGCCTATTGAATCCTGCGCTTCGATCAGCAGTACTTCAGCATTCTTTAATCCCGCAGTGCTTTTGGTCCATGTTTTTGGGTAAGCGATGATCGGCTTGTAATAGGGCGCTGTCATTGCCACGTAACTTTTTTTCAGTTCCCAGCCTTTACCAAATTCGCCCCATGGCTCCAGTGCGGCGTTACTGAGTCCCCACTTAGCGAGCGTTTCTTTTGCCCAGGTGGCGGCTTTCGTATAACCCGGAGAGCCGGCCAGTCTCGGACCGTTCGCATCGGTAAGATGGAAGGCAATGTCCATCACCTGTGATTTGGAAGTCCCCTCAGTTTTGATCTTGTTGATAACATCCAGATTGATCTTCTCCTGGGCATTCAGCAATTGCCCCGCGAGCATGATCGAAAACACCGCAGTTAGTTTTCTCATGTTAAAATGATTTTGAATAAGTGTGAAAGATATGGTAAAACACGTCGTTTAGACGAAGTTTTGAGGAAAAACCTGTTGGAGAGGGTGATTTTTTATATAAACGGGGGTGGATGGTCGATGTTCGATGGTCGATGTTGGATGGCCGGGCTCAGGTAAGGAGTGTTTACAAAATGAAAATCGAACATCGAACATCGACCATCTAACATCCACCATCGATTCCCTCCATCAATCATTTTCCAATAAAATTGATCGTATCCTTCACTCCCCCGCAGTTTGTTCCGCTGGCATAAGGGCTTATGGCGGTATCAGCTTTGCTCAGCCAGAAACCGGATTGGTCTTCGCCGAAGGCGGTCGGGCACTCCTGCCAGTAGATCTTTTCGCGGTCGTACCTGGAAACGATAAAGAGAAGGCGGAGGTTTTCGGAAAGGGAATTGAAGGCGGTTCGTTTGGCATCGAGCGCGGGATTGGACAGGATGTTGCCCGCTTCACTGCGCGCCATATTGAGTGGGTCAAGGGCTGATTCATAGATCCCGGTCGTGTCCTTTTTCAGTTCGTCGATCCGTACACTGTCCAATGCGGTTTTAAGCTGAGTCCCGAACCTGGAAATGGAGGCTGTGTCGGCTTTTGCAAGTGCGCCAGCCAGGGAATAGTATTCCTGCAGCATTGACTGAACGGAAGAGTTGAACGCGTCACTGTGTTTACTGACCACCAGCGGTACCGGGGCGGGTCCTTTCGGCCCGTGCGAAGACGGCCGCAATTTGAACACCCAAAGCAGGTAACCCGCTGCTATCAGTATGAGTACGAGCAAAATGAGGAAAACTTTTTTCATGGAATCAGCATTTCAACAAAGATAATCGCCGGAACGGCAATTGGGAATGCTTTATTTTTGCGGCCGGTATCGATGTAAGGCGCCCGATGTTGGATGTTGGATGGTCGATGGTCGGCATCTGACCGGAACCCGACCATCGACCATCCAACATCCAACATCGGGTGAAAAACAGAAATTAACAACACATAAGAATAGCATGTTAGCAGGCCTACAAAACGTCACATTCGAATTTGGAGCAAGAGTTATCCTGGAGGATGCAACCTGGCATATACAGCCGGGTGAGCGGATCGGGTTGATCGGATATAATGGAACAGGAAAATCGACTTTGTTGAAATTGCTGGTGGGGCAGTATACACCGTCGGCGGGAACAGTAGAAAGAAGCCGGACTACTACTATCGGGTATCTGCACCAGGATCTGCTGAGCTTTGACACGAATGAAAGCATTCACCAGGTGGCATTGAGCGCATTTGAAAGAGTGCTGCAACTGGAAAAGGAGATCGAAGAACTGGGAAAGGAACTGGAGAAGACAGGCGACGAAAAAATATTGCACGAATACTCGGATAAACTGCACGAACTGGAAACTCGCGGCGGTTATGATATTCATCACCGCACTGAAGAAGTGCTGCAGGGACTTGGATTCTCCAATGCTGATCTGCAAAGACCATATAAAGAATTCAGTGGTGGCTGGAGAATGCGTGTACTGCTGGCAAAGATGATCCTGGCGGCACCGGATCTGTTATTATTGGATGAGCCTACGAACCACCTTGATCTTCCGTCTATCGAATGGCTGGAAAAATACCTGCTGCATTACCAGGGTTCCGTGGTGATCGTGAGCCACGATAAATATTTTCTGAACCGGATGGTGACGAAAATCGTGGAGCTATATCAGCAGGAATTGCATATCTACAATGGCAATTACGATTTTTATGAAAAGGAAAAAGCTGTAAGGATAGATCTGCAGCAAAAGGCTTTCGAAAATCAGCAGGATTATATCCGTCAGCAGGAGCGTTTCGTGGAACGGTTCAAAGCCAAAGCAAGTAAAGCCGCACAAGCGCAAAGTATACAGAAACGCCTGGATAAACTGGAACGGATCGAAGACGTACAGATCGAAAGACCCAATATCAAGATCAACTTCCGCGTGGATAAAACGCCGGGACGTGTATTGGTGGAATTGAAAGATATCACCAAATCATTCGGTGAAAATATCATTGTTGAAGAAACATCCGCGGAGATCGATCGCGGGGATAAGATCGCACTGATCGGTGCAAATGGTAAGGGCAAGTCTACCCTGCTCCGCATCATCGCAGGTGTAGAGAGTTATGAGGGCGAACGCAAATGGGGACACAATGTTGAAGAAAGCTTTTACGCGCAGCATCAGCTGGAAGCGTTGAACATCAACAATACCATTCTGGATGAAATGAAAGAATGCGGCAGCCAGATGACAGAACAGGAACTGCGCACGCTGCTGGGATGTTTTCTCTTCAGCGGCGATGACTCCGATAAAAAGATCCGCGTATTGAGTGGTGGTGAAAAAGCAAGAGTTGCTCTCGCAAAAACAATGGTGAGTAAAGCAAATTTCCTGATGCTTGACGAACCTACCAACCACCTTGATATGCATAGCTGTGATCTGCTGATCGACGCATTGAAAAAGTACGAAGGAAGCCTGATCCTGGTCAGCCACGACCGTTATTTTGTTTCCAAAACAGCCAATAAGATCTGGGAGATCGTTGATCAAAAGGTAAAAGAATTCAAGGGAACTTATGATGAATGGGTTGCCTGGAAAGAACGTATGGCCAAACAGGAAGCTGAACTGAAAAAAGCAGAAACCAAAGCGGGAAAGCAACAGGAGAAACAGGAGCCAAAACCTGAAGTCAAACCTGTACAGCCGGCAGCGCCTGTTGTCTCTGCGCCGATCAATAAAGAAGCAAAAAAAGAATTGCAGAAACTGCAGAAGAATTTTCAACAGCTCGAAGAAAAGATCGCGCAACTGAATAAAGAAAAAGCAAGACTGGAAGCAGCATTAGCCGATCCTGCTACGTATACAGATAAAACGAAATTTAAACAGGCGGAGGATGCTTATAAAACAGCGGAGACAGAATTATCCCGGGCAAATACTGAATACGAACAAACTTTTGAAAAAATAATGGAGATGGAGAAGGGTTGACCACCCACCGCGGACCGCAGACAATCCATTATTATTTGTTATATCCTTAAATAGCCGGAGTTTTCCGGCTATTGCTTTTATACAAAAAAATAAAAGCTATTAACTATTATAATGTAATGTCGTTTAGTTAAACGAAAGCCATTCGCTCGCGTGGCGTAGGGCCCCCTCTAATCTCTCCGCCGCGGCGGAAGACTTTGAACAGTCATTAA
Source organism: Citrobacter freundii (assembly GCA_003243445.1). Classification (GTDB taxonomy): domain Bacteria; phylum Bacteroidota; class Bacteroidia; order Chitinophagales; family Chitinophagaceae; genus Terrimonas_A. Next base: position 5,783 of record QFQQ01000041.1, on the reverse strand, counting down.
AAAAGAAAAGCCAAATCGTATAGAATATAAGTATTCAATACGATTTGACTTCTCATATTTCGGGCGGTGATAAGTCTTCCGCCGCGGCGGAGAGATTTAGAGGGGCCCTATGCCAGGCAACTCAGGCAGGCTTTGCTAATCAAACGACATTGAATTATACTGTTGGACGGTGTTTATGGCACGTCTATTGTCACATTGCCATGTCAAAGCCTGTGAACCGGCAGGTATTTGTAAATCTAAAACTCAGTTATATGAAAAGATTATTTGTTGCGATGGCATTCATCGCTACACTCTCCTATTTACCGGCATGTAAAAGCGGTCCAAAAGATGAAGAAATTAAAACGGAAGTGGATGCGGTGCTTGCATCCGAACCAAGTTTTGCAGGCCTGACTGCTGAGGTAAAAGATGGCGTGGTAACGGTAAATGGGATGGTGGCCGATCCTTCAGTAAAGACATCACTGAATTCTCATGTGATCGGTGTTAAAGGCGTAAAATCAGTAACAGATAATACAAGCGTCGCACCGCCACCGCCTCCCGCTCCTGCAGAGCCGGTGATCTCGGATAATGATCCACTTACAAAAGGTGTTACCGATGCATTAAAAGATCATCCCGGTATAAAAGCTACTGTAACGGATGGAGTGATCACCGTTACAGGTGAAGCAAGCGCTGCGGAATGGAAAAAAGTGAAAATGGCCCTGGATGGATTGCGTCCAAAGAAAGTGGATGCGAAAGGTTTAAAAGTCAAGTAACGAAAAACAAATTTTATGGCACTTCAGGATAAATACAAAGAACTGCTGGATGCTGCTAAAGCATCCGGCGTTACCGGGTTGCAGGCGATTGAAAAAGATGGCGTGTTGTATATAGATGGCGAAGCGCCTTCCGGAGCGGTGAAAGATCAGCTATGGGAGATTTACAATAAGATCGATCCTAACTTTCTCACCGGCGATGTGGTAATGAATGTAAACGTGAGCAGTGCTGCTCCGGGCACAAAAGCAAAAGTGACCACAGAGAAATCAAATCTCAATATCCGTAAAGGCCCGGGCACCGATCAGCCTGTTATCGGAAAAGCGGCGCATCACTCGACGGTTACTCTGGTCAGCAAAACAAATGATCAGTGGTGGCTGGTGAGAACGGAGAAAGGTGAAGAAGGATATGCTTATGCGGAGTATTTGACGCCGGAAGCGTGAGAAGGGATGTTCGATGGTCGATGTTGGATGCTCGATGGTCGATGTTCCTCCTTCACTTCGTTACGGCGGACACAGTCGATGGTCGACTTTGATTTGAGATATTTTAATAAAAACGAAACCTTTCTTTTGTGGCGGGTTTCGTTTTTATTTTGTAATTGTGACCTGGATCCGAACATCGAACATCCAACATCGAACTTCTACCCCGTTTCCTTCTTATTTGTTATTTTGTGGTCAATCGTATCAACCGTCCAAATCATATACAACCTTTGAAACCCAGGATAATCCTTCTGCTCCTTATTATTGTTCCCATTTATTCATTTGCGCAGCGGCCAAAGATCGGTGTGACGCTTAGTGGTGGCGGAGCCAAGGGATTGGCGCACCTGGGTATCCTGAAAGCGATCGATTCTGCCGGATTGAAAGTGGATTATGTGACGGGCACCAGTATGGGTGCCATCCTTGGTGGTTTGTATGCTGTGGGTTATTCAGCAGATACGCTGGTGAAACTGGTGGAAGTGATCGATTGGGATGCCCTGTTCCGCAACGGAAGCAATCTTCGCAGCCTGCTGATGGAAGAAAAAGAAGAAGCTTCGAAATATATCGTTGAGCTGCCCTGGATCAATAACAGGTTCCATTTGTCGACCGGTTTGCTTGAAGGTCAGGAATTATGGTTGAAATTCTCCGAATTGTTCTTCCCGGTTTATAATGTAAAAGATTTTTCCAAATTCAATATTCCCTTTCGTTGTATCAGCACAGATGTTGGCAGTGGTGAAGCGGTGGTGATGGCAAAGGGAGAAATCACGAATGCGATCCGCTCCAGCATGGCGATCCCTTCCTTTTTCACAGCAGTGAACTATGAAAAAGGAAAGCTGGTGGACGGTGGTATTGTTCGCAATTTTCCGGTGAGGGATGTGCGTGAAATGGGTGCCAATATTGTGATCGGCAGTAATGTGGCGGGTGGATTGCTTCCTTCTGATAAGATCAGGAATGTGTTCCAGATCTTATTGCAGGTGGCATTCTTCCGTGAAAGTGAAGATTCGAAAAAAGAGATCCCGCTTTGCGATATCTATATTCCTTTCCAGTTGGAGAACTATAATATGGGAAGCTTTGCTGAAGCTGCAGCGATCATTGAAAAAGGAATGGAAGAAGGTCGAAAGCTTTATCCAACATTCAAACGCATGGCCGATTCACTGGATGCGATCTATGGAAAACAGGAGGTCGTTAAGAACAGGCTGCCACAAGTTTCAGAAGTAAAGATCAGTTCTTATAATGTAAAAGGCCTGGAAAAAACATCTCCGGAGTTCTTTGTTCATACGATGGGGTTTATCACAAACGAAACCTATACGGCAAAAAAACTTGCTGACCTGGTAAGACGTGCATTTGGTACACGCTACTACAAACGCATCAACTATGCGCTGGAAGAAAAAGCCGATGGTACCTGCCATATCAATTTTGACGTGGAAGAGAATGCATTGACATTTGCAAAGCTTGGCATTCATTATACAAGATTTTCGGGCATCAGCATCGTGGGCAATATTACCGCCCGTAATTTCTTTACGCCGAATTCAAGAAGCCTTGTTACACTGAATCTGGGCGAGAGCCTGCGTTTGCGTGCGGAACATCTGCAATATTTAGGACGACTAAAGAACTTTGGTTTTACCTTAAAAACACAATTTGACCGGCTTGATTTTATCGCTTATGATCAGTTCAAACAGACCGGGCTTTATAATCAGAACTACTGGGAAGTTTCCGAAAAATTCCATTACACCAGTCAGCGTAATCTCACACTTGGTGTAGGTCATCGTTTTGAATGGTTAAAATTCAAACCGACGATCACACCGGAGCTTGGATTCAACGGAAGAAGTCAGTTCTCAACCCTCTTCACTTATCTTAACAGAAATACGCTCGACCGTGCCATTTTTCCGAACAAAGGTTTGAAACTGGAGATCGAAGGTGGGCGTATCGTGCGGCAGGATCTGAAGATCTCATTCTTACGGAACGGGCAACCATTGAATAATACGGACTCTTTCCGAACAACCAATAAACCGTTCTTTTATACAACGGGAACGGTGGAGGGTTATCTGCCATTGACAAAAAAAGCAACAGGTTTCATCACAGCACAGAGTGGCATCAATTTTAATTATGGCGACAATGTAATGAACGAATTTGTGATCGGTGGAATGGTGAAGCTTTTCAGAAGACAGGTATTGTTTGCAGGATTACAGGAAGGCTCTGTGTACAGCGCAGCTTATGCAGCGATGCAGGGAGGATTGAGATGGCAGGTATTCAACTCTACTTATATTACGGGCAGGGCAAATATTCTCATGAATAATTTTATCAGTCAGAGTAAATTCTTTCCCAGCAGGGATTTTTATTCGGGATATGCGCTGACGTTCTCTTATAATTTTGCATTGGGACCGCTGGATCTTAGTTTGATGTATAGTGATCAGACGGGGAAGGTGTCGACGTATATTAATTTGGGGATACCATTTTGATTTGACTGGCGTGGGGGCCCCCTCTAAATCTCTCCGCCGCGGCGGAAGACTTAGACCAGTCATTATAAAAGAGAAGTCAAATCGTATTGAAACTTATATTCAATACGATTTGACTTCTCTTATTAAGGCGGCGGTAAGTCTACCCCTTGGGGGAGATTTAGAGGGGGCCCCTACGCCAGTCAAACCAAGTCCCTACACTCCTATTTTATCATTTACGATCTTCAGTATCTCTGTTTCAAGCGCAATCGTATCTGCTTCGATCTTCTTACCGCGGCTAACAATATCTTCTACAAATTTCTTATCATCATATCCGGCGGCATTGATGCGTACGTTCATGAATGCGCCCATGACGGAAGCTCTTGCGCAAAGCGCGCCAACGCCGGCATCGGATACAGAATTTGGGTTTCCTGTTTCCGCCATTGCTTTGATCACACTCATGCTCTCGTATGCAGTTTGCATTACCTGGAATGGAATATCGATCGCAAATTTTGTTGCATCCTGGATTGCTGCATGACGCGCTGTTTTTTCAGCATCGGTTGATTTGGGCAGACCGAATGCATCCATGATCCGGTTGAACGCACGTGTATCGGCATCCACCAGCCCGATCAATCTTGCTTTGTATTGCTGGGCTTTGTCGGCCCAGTTGCTGAATTCCTCCCAGCGGTCATCCCAGCCCTTTTTATGGGAAGATAAGTTTGCTACCATACCAGCCAGTGATATACCTAATGCGCCGGCATAAGCGGCAATGGAGCCGCCGCCGGGGGCGGGACTTTCGCTGGCCGTTTCATCCGCAAAATCAGTCAGCGTCATATTGATGAGTTTGCCTGATGATGGATCTTTCAACAGGTATTCTATGATACGTTCTTCCGGTTTGAATGGCGTCAGTTCATCAAGTCCCATTGACTTAACAGCGATCCGGATCAGTTCTTTTTCGGATACGCCGACAGAGCGTTGTTGCTTTTGCAAAAAATATCTGCCTGCATCGAGCAATGATTGAAGCGGAACGAGTCCGACCAATTCACTTCCCGTCACACGGATACCTCTGGCATCTGCTTTTTTACATACTTCATCAAATGCGATATGGACGGGTGTAACGTTGATATTGGTCAGGTTCATCGAGATCTGCGCGATACCATATTCTTCGATATACCAGCCGATGGCTTTGACTGATTTCAATGACCCGGGAATAGAAACAGGTTTGCCATCCTGGTCAAGTACTTTCTTTCCGTTTTCGGTTTTTACGCGGCCGGCTTCACGCACATCGAACGCGACTGCATTGGCGCGGCGTGTGGAAGTTGTATTAAGATTGATATTATAGGCGATGAGGAAATCACGGGCACCAATCACGGTACCGCCACGTTTGGCATCAAATACGGCGGGACCAAAATCAGGTTTCCATTCCGGTTGTGTGATCTTTTTGAAGAATCCCTCGTATTCACCCGCGCGGATCACGGAGAGATTGCTGCGTGATTTATCGGGTTGTGCAGCTTCGTAAAGATAAACAGGCAGTGTCAGCTCCGTTCCAACTCTTTCAGCCAGTTTACGCGCAAACGCGGCCGTTTCTTCCATGGAAATATTGGCGATGGGGATCAGCGGGCAAACATCGGTAGCGCCCATGCGTGGGTGCTCGCCTGTATGTTTGCTCATATCGATCAGTTCACCTGCCTTCCTGATGGCCCTGAAAGCCGCTTCTACAACGGCTTCGGGCTCGCCAACAAATGTGACGACCGTACGGTTGGTCGCCTTACCCGGATCTACATTTAATAAGCGTACACCTTCAACAGCTTCGATCTGATCAGTGATCTGTTTGATAACAAGCAAGTCGTTTCCCTCACTAAAATTGGGAACACATTCAATGATTTTTTTCATATGTGATGTTGTGAGCGGGAAGGTAAGAAAGAGAGGGGAAAGTTGGAGGGCAGGTTTGAGAGGTTTCAGAAGTTCCAGAGGTTCCAGAGGTTGCTACCGCGCTTTGAAAAGTCTGGCGAAGTTTTGTAGACCAATATGGTTGAAAAGTTTTGAAAGGTTTAAGACAATTATCACTCTTGAAAATAAACCAGGTTCTTTTAATAAATTCCTTTTCAAAGCGCGGTAGCAACCTCTG
>QFQQ01000135.1 GCA_003243445.1 Citrobacter freundii | reverse complement strand
CGCAGATCTCGCAGATAATTTTCTGATAACTTGAAGATATCTGCGTAATCTGCGGGACGTGTCCGCCGGAGGAGGAACCCTACGCCAGCACAGAAGATGACACTTCTTAACTTGATGCCATCGCCCCGCCACCGCATCAAGTCCGGTGCAGGCTATCTACTTAAACCGCAGGTTCAACGAAATAATATCTGACTGCATATGGATGTTCTTCTGATAATGTCCATACCGCAACTCGATCATATTAAAATGCTGCAAACCGAATACGCCCTGCGGTGGCAACCATCGTATACCGGCGCCAAGAAAGGAACTAGTGAACCTGGAAAGATCATAGTTACTTGTATAATAGACATCCTGCGCGGTATGCTGTTGATACGGCGCAAAATATTTAACGGCCGTCTGGGTATAGTAACGATAGAAGGGGCTTACCGACAAAAATGCATTGAGTTTTACCGGAACTTCCAGTTCTGCTGTATGCGAGCGGATCCCCCAGTTGTCAGTATAGAACCGGTAATAGCTTCTCAGTATGATATTATCGCCAATAAAATAATTGGCGCGGAAACCAAGCGGCAATTTGAACCGGCTGTCGGGAAGTTTTTCCTGGTGAACCGAGCCATCATTGAAATACACACGGTAAAAAGGCAAACTCAGGAAACCCTGTTGCTGCACCACATCTGCAAGAACTGCTACCTGCAGTCGTTGATTGATGATCTGGGTGTAAGACAGTGAACCGGCATATGTATTGCGGTTCGCACCCGGGTAATGTTCATCGTCCTCGCCACCGGGGCGTAATTCCACAGGTGTGACCTGCCTGACCTGGTCGAGATATACCTGTGCCTTTGCGGTGAATTCTCCACTCTTATCTTTCGTTTTCTTTGAATAACTGATATTACCCCCGAATGACTGGTAATCGAATTCAGTAGAAGAGGAGAGCCCTATGGAAAATGAATGTCCTTTCAATTCGTTCTCGATCGTCCATACAGCCGAAGGATAGAATCTTGTATCGGCATGTGACGCCGATGAATTGCTTTTCAGATCGATCCTGTCCGAAGATGCTGAGGTGTAATGATCGATTCCCAGTTCCAGATCCAGCGAATGCTTGCGTCTTTTTTTATCATAACCAACCAGCTTTACATCAAAGACATTGGCGATATCCGTCAGCTTCTGTGATCCGATTCCACCGGTTACGGCGGCATTGTTGCCATCCTGATGATAATAACTGGACACAAGATTGATCTCGTCCACCTTTAATTTTCTTGCCTGAAAACCCGTAGTGTCTTTTTGCTGTGCAAAGAGATGCGTCAACGCGAAAAGACCTGCGGCCGTCAGAAATATTCTTTTCATGATAATTCAAATAGTGTTTAAAATAAGATGCACTGTTCCTGGTCAACTAATTAACCCAACTTGCTGGTTATAACCCCAGGCAGTTCGATGACCGATGGCTGATGGCCGGTTCCTTCCTTTTGGGTGTAGATCCTTCATCTTGCCGGCCATTTCATCGCTCTATTCCGTTTGGTTAACCTCCGTCAAGTATTGACATTTTTACTCATTAACTGAAGGCCAGGTCGCTTTCTCCAGACTCCCTTGCCGTCTTCCCGCCTTACCGATAAAAATTAAACCGGTAAGGCTGGAAGGCGGTAAGAACAAGCAAAGCAGCAGCTCACTAACCCAACTTGCTGGTTATAACCCCGGGCAGTTCGATGACCGGTTTCCTCCCTTCTTGCTGAAGGGCCTTCATCTTATCGACCATTTCATCGCTCTATTACCGGTTTATGTCCCTTCTATGGCGTTAAGTCAACCATCTGCCATGGTCATCGAACTGCTTTGACGCTATAACTGGCAGGTTGGGTTAATTACAGCCGCAGCCGCCACCGGACTTACCGGCATTAGCGCCGGAAGCGCCTTCGCGGTATGACTGAAAGCTCAGTTCAGTTTTCTCCACTTTCCGGTTTCCCAATGTCATTTCACCATCGTTCAGTCTGTTCTTCTGATACTCTTTTACGGTGGTGCAGGAAGTGAATGCCATAAGGCTTATGAACGCCATACCAGCTAGGGCATTTCCAAAATGTTTATAGTGTTTCATTGTAAATGAATGTTTGAAGATGAATAAATATGATTGTTGTCGTCGATAATGATACAGCCCAGGCCTTTTACCTGGTTGATCATGGAAAGACCCGCTTTGATGCCCATGATCATTACCGGCGTGGTCATTGCATCGGCGAGTTCCGCATTGGGTGCGATCACCGTGACACTTTTGATCCCTGTTACCGGCAAACCTGTTTTGGGGTTGATGGTGTGTGAGTATTTCTGACCATCGATGATCACATACTTCTCATAATTGCCTGAAGTGGCGATAGCCATATCTTTTAACGGGAGCCAGGAAAATACCTGTGATGCGTTGTCCGGATTGCTGATCCCAACCGTCCATGGTTTGCCGGCAGCATCCAGGCCCCAGGCGGCAATGTCGCCGGATGCATTAATGATCCCACCTGTAACACCGGATTGTATCAGCAGCGCCTTTGCTTTTTCAGCTGCATAACCTTTGCCAATACCGCCGAACCCGATGCGCATGCCTTTATCCGCAAGGAAGATCGTGCAGGCTACCGGATCCATTACAACCTTGCGGTAATCGATCAGCCTGATCATTTCACGGGCGGTTGCTGCATCGGGCAAAGAGGTCAGTGACCGGTCAAAGTTCCAGAGACGTTTATCGATCGAACCATAGGTGATGTCGAACGCGCCATCTGTAAGACCTGAAATACGCAATGAGCGCGCTACGAGATCGAAGACTTCCCGGTCCACGGTAACAGGTTGTAATCCCGCCATCGCGTTTATGCGGTTCACCTGGCTTGCCTCATCAAAAGTGGTCAGCAGTTTTTCAATGCGTCGGATCTCTTCAAATCCGGCATTGATCAACTGTTCAGCAGATGAAGCATCATCCGTCAGGATCGTGATCTCGAAATGATTGCCCATCAGCTTCGCTGATCGTTTATACTCTTCCATTTTACCGGGGTGCATTTTGTGCGCATTTCGTTTTCAGTTCCTTTAGAAAATCCGCTTTTCCTGCTGAAGGAAATCCGTCCCATGCATACAATACGGTTCCTTCGGCGTTTAGTAGAAGCGTATAGGGAAACTTTCCTTCTGCGTTGTACTTATCAGCCATTTCATCGTTGAGGCGCTGTTGCTCTTTGCTGAGCTGATTTTTCTTATTACGCGGGAAATCGGCGTTTACCAATACGAGCGATCCGGTTGCATCTGCAAATTCCGGTGATTGAAAGATCTCTTTTTTCAATCTTACACAGGGTGCACACCAGTCTGAGCCGGAGAAGTTCAGCAGGATCAGCTTTTTCTGATCATGGGCTACAGTGGTCGCCTTATGCATATCGGTCATCCAGTCCTGTGAAGAGGGTGCGGAAAGGGCGAGGCATAACCAGGCCATTAAAATATATCTCATATTTTAAGACAATATCATGAGTGAATGAAGATTTACCGGAAGATCTCCGGATGCTGTTATCGGGTACGAGAAACGGTTGGTTGATCATCATTTACATGCACAACGCAGGATCACAGTTCATGCAGCAGTGACTGGCAATTGAACGATAAACCATGTAGTTTCCCTATTAAGCTGTTTGCCGGGGAGGCTGGAAAATATGGTCTGTAAAAGGATTACTAGGGCCCGGATCATCAAACGGGCTGATATAACGGCTTCGATGACCAATATCCGCGGTGACATAATCAACAACAGGCCGTGGCGCAGCTACGGACATCAGGATAAAAAAGTGATGTGCCGTTTTGAAAGGAAGCTGCATGTCCCGCGCATAATCTGCATCGGTAGTATCATCCAGCAAATAGTGCTCTTGCAAAAATGCGAGGAAAGATATCCGGCCTTCCATACGGATATGTTCATGGTAGTGCTGGAACAGGACAGGCAGTTTCGCAAGCTGCTCGAGCTGGATCACTGCCGCCAGGTAAACCAACAATAATATTATCGCGACCGGTTTCCTCATTCGTTGTATAAGTTACATAAACGTTGCAAAAGTGCCAATAGTTGTCTGGCGCCCGGTGTTAATTTAGAATTCATTAACCGGGGAGATTTCCGGAGGCTGCTGACTTTTTGAGTGGGATCAATTTCTGTTGCTGGAATTTGTTCAGTTAACATGTCCGGCGGCTATCTTTGCGCTCTTTAAATATTCCGTCTCTTTATGAATCAGTCTATTGCCCGGCTTACAGATTCCAGCAGCCCTACCCGCGAACAAGTGGTGCATCACCCTGTATACACGTTCATCAAAGACATTTCTTCACTACGGGTGTTTATGGAATACCATGTGTATGCCGTATGGGATTTTATGTCACTGCTGAAGTCTCTTCAGATCGGACTGACCTGTACTTCACTGCCCTGGTTTCCTGTGGGTGATGGCGAGACCCGTTACCTGATCAATGAGATCGTGACGGGTGAAGAATCTGATGTCGACCCGTCTGGTGAACGCAAGAGTCATTTTGAATTGTATCTCGATGCCATGCGGCAATGTGGTGCAAGCACGGCCGGTATCGAAGCATTCATTGCCTCATTACAAAAACAAGGCGACCTGCAGACAGCATTCCGCGAGGCTGGCACGCCAGCACAGGCCGCGGCCTTCGTGACTTCGACGTTTGATGTGATTCGCCTCAATAAACCATGGATACAGGCAGCCGTATTCACTTTCGGCAGGGAAGACCTGATTCCTTCCATGTTCCTGGCCATCCTTGAAGATATCCGCACTGACGAACCGGAAAAACTATCGCGATTCAGGTACTACCTGGAGCGCCATATTGAAGTGGACGGAGATCACCACAGTCAGCTGGCATTGAAGATGACCGCTAATTTATGCGGAGAAGACAGCCTGAAATGGAATGAAGCTGAGGCCGCAGTGAAAACGGCATTGGAGAAGAGGGTAGCCCTATGGAATGGTGCGCTGGAAGATATAAAGGCACTTGCTTCAAAATTTTAATAAGACATCATTGATGTTTAAATATCAGTAAGTTGATGCCTGTAACGCAGACGTCATGCAGCGTCAGTTCAACCGGGATGCAAATTTGAAGCTGCCAGAGCCGGGAGCCCCTCAATTGTGGAGATCCCGGCTCTCGCAGCCCGACAGTAGAAAGTACTCTTAGCTTGCCCGGCCGGGATGACATACTCTTTGCTTCTTAACTTAACTAAACGACATTGGGTTCTGATCAATCTATGAGATTTTGTTCCTGCTGAGATTAAAAGGAAAAGATCTTATCAAGGCTAATGACGTGCTTTCCTTCTGAGAAAACTTTGGGTGCCTTGGCTAACTTTTCCGCAAGCAGCGAAGTAGGCATGGGCTTGAATTTCTTAATTATTCCCAGCCTGTTCAGAAAAGAGATGATCGCAGCACTGATCTTTTCTCCTGACCTGTCAGTTTCTTTTCGTAACAATAAGCCCGGTCTGAAGATTATGTAATTGTGAAAACCCAATCCGGCAATTGCATCTTCCAGTTTGCCTTTTAGTTCGGAATAAAACACTTTGCTTGTGGCAGACGCACCATAAGCTGACAATAATACCATTTTTGAAACCCCATTCTGCCTGGCTATTTCAGCAAACCGCAAGGGGATTTCATAATCAATATGCCATTGCTTTTCTTTAGAACCGGCTGCCTTCAATGTTGTGCCGAGGCAGGAGAATAACACGTCACCGTTAACCGATCCGGCGATCGTTTCCAATTTGTCAAAGTCCGTGATTATTTCCCTCAGTTTAGGATGGACGATGCCGCTCGCACGCCGTACAAATATTGTCACTTCGGTGTAAAAGGCATCCTTCAATACAGTATTAACCAGGTCTTTTCCTGTAGCGCCGGTGGCGCCTATGATAAGTGCTTTCATTTTTTCTGTTTAAAATTACTCAATATGTTTTGGCTGCGCCGAAATATTATAACAGCAAACGGTCAATCAATAATCGATTGACCGTTCCAACTTATTACACCCAATAGATTGATCAATTGTTTCCGATTGTACGCAACAGTGCCGATACTTCTTCAGGCTTCGAGAGAAATGGTGAATGTCCCGTATCAACTGTATAGATCGATCTTATTCCAGCCGCTGCTATCATTCTATCCTGCAAACCCGGGGAGATCACAATATCCTGTAGCGTTTTGATATACACTTTGCTTACAGTACCAAAATTTTCATTGGTCAATATGACTTTGTTCGTGAACGGTATGGCCGGCTCTGCACGGTAGTTGTCTTTCACCTGTTGTTTTGCGGCGGCACTGCCATCATTGATAAAGAGATAGGTCAGGCTATCTGCTTTTACATCCAGGGTCAACTTATCGGCTGATTCAATAAGTGAAGGGCCGAGTTTTGAACCAGGATCCGAAAAAGCCAGATCGACCAGTGCCTGCCCGTTGGCAGGAAGAAAAGCTCCGATATAGACCAGCTTGCTGATCCTGCCGGGGATCTTCTCAGCGACACTGGTGATTACCATGCCACCCATGCTATGTCCCACAAGGATGACCTTACCATCTGTTTTTGAAATGGCATCAATTACTTTGTCGCGATAAACATCCAGCGATAATTGATGGGCCGGGGTTTTGTCAGCCCCATGGCCGGGCAATTCTACAACAATCACTTTATTGCCCTTCCGCTCAAGATCGCCGCGTACAACGTTCCATGCATATGGCGCCTGCCATGCGCCGTGCACAAGAACGTAAGTGTTTGTTTTTTCCATAGTGTTGTCATCATTTTTTTGAAAAGATCCTGATGAGCCGATCGTCATAGCTGCAGACAGCAGCGATACAAAAATTTGTTTCATTTTGTTTGAATGTTAAGTGTCTTAATAATTGAAGGTTCTATTGACAGATTTTGTCATTTACTTTTACTGAACACAAATACGCCGAGATAGTGGAACAATAAACCCGTTGCCCATACTGGTGTGTTCCATAATGCCCAGGGGTATGTTCTGTCTGTTAAAAACCACAATAGCCAGATGAGAGGAGTAACTAAAAGGAATACCAGCAAGTGGATCCTGAAACCTTTTTTGGGATCGATGTGGGCAGCTTTGTACCCATTGATTGACCGTGTCATTGTTGTAAATTTTTATTTGATGAAATTGATCAGATGAATTGCGTTCCTAAATGCTCAACTCTGTTCAGCCATTTCTTTCGTTGTGCATCGGTTGATTTCCGCATAAACCCAAAAGTGGAGAAGCTGACAGGTTTAAAGCCGACATATCCAAATACCACTTTTTTGAGAATGAGATAAAGGGAAGCCCGGTGAACTAGGTAGAACCAGAACTTAGGTGTATCCATCGTTACCAGCATCCTTATGCTTTTTCCTTTCAGCAATTGTTCCGGGAAGTTTTTACCTGAATGATTTTTAAATGCAAAACCCGGAAGAAAAAGCCGGTCGATAAATCCTTTGGCGATGGCGGGCATGGCGCCCCACCAATTGGGAAATGCAAATACTACATGGGTGGCCCACTGAATGGATTGCTGTGCTGTCAACAGGTCTTCTTCCAGTTGGCCGGCCTTACCGGTTTTGTAACCGTCTGCAAGGTTCACATCAAAATCCAGGTCGGAGATATAAATGGTTTTACAGACCGCGCCGGATCTTTCTGCACCTTTCTGATAAGCATCCAGCAATGCTTTGTTAAAGGAATTTTTAGATGGATGACCGAGGATGAGCAGTATGTTCGTTGCCATTGTGTATCGTTTTAAATTGATAACACAAAGCTGTAAAACAAATCAAGGGGAGACCTGACACATTTGCGTCAAATTGTTGTGATGAAAATAATGATCTGTTATTTTGAGGCGCAGCCAGCCTACAATTTTAATGCAATGTCGTTTAGTTAAGGCCTCGAGGGTTTGTCATCCCGGCCGGGCGACCTAATGTTTGATGCAAATTTAAAGCTGCCAGAGCCGGGAGCCCCTCAATTGTAGAGATCCCGGCTCTGGCTTACACTAAGTTCGATAGTGATCTGAATTTGCCCGGCCGGGATGACATACTCTTTGCTCCTCAACTAAACGACATTGCATTAAAATTGTGGGCTAAACGAAATTCTGAATTTGGAAAATTATCCGAAGCATGTTGCGATGGAAATAATGATCTGTTATTTCGAGGTGCGGCTAGCCCACAATTTTAATTGTGGGGGTAGGAGTGCGCGATCTGCCAACGGGCTGCTATTATGAATTCACCGGATATAATACAACCTCCCTTAAAAAACGCGCTTGAACCACTACCTGATCTTCATCAGCAGCTCATCAACTACGCATGATCACCTCCAACCATCGGTTAGCTCCATTACCCGATCCCCATCAATGCGGCAGCCGTTCCCTCATCAATCCATACACCCATGTTCCCGCAATAGCACTCAACAAAACTACACTCACTACCGTTGCTCCCGTCGCTATTTGCGCAAACAATGGCCCCGGACAAGCACCTGTCAATCCCCAGCCTGCACCAAACAGTAATCCTCCATAGATCTGTCCTTTATTGAATTTCTTTTTATGAAACACGATAGGTTCGCCGTAAATGGTTTTGATCCGGAATCTCCTGATCAGCCAAACAGACACCATGCCTGTTACAACAGCCGATCCGATCACGCCGTACATGTGAAAACTCTGCAGCCTGAACATTTCCTGTATGCGGAACCAGGAAATGATCTCCGCTTTCACAAATACGATCCCGGGCAAAGCTCCCGCAACCAGGTACTTCAGGTTGTGCCACCACGGATGCGTTTTTTGCGATTCATTGATGCAGATCGTATCCAACGAACGGACCTCCATATCGGTATTAGCCATTCGGTTGCTATTCGCTGGTTGAATATTCTTCGTCATAGAGTGTATGATAATGATCAGTGTTTTAAAATGAATGGCAGCAAAAGATTGGCTGTGATAAAACCACCGATCATAAACATGACAGTAGCAACAAGTGAAGGCCATTGCAAGGTGCTTAATCCCATGATTGCATGTCCCGATGTACAGCCGCCCGCATAGCGGGTGCCAAAGCCCACCAGGAAACCGCCTGCCACCAGTAATATCAACCCGCGCAGCGTAAGCAGGCTGCTCCAGGAAAAGATAGCAGCCGGTAAAAGTCCCGTATCACCGTGGATATTATACAACGCAAGCTCCTTATCCAATGCAGGCGATATAACAACCGGGTTAGGATCTGCCAGCCAATGCGTGGCTATTAATGCACCTGTAAAAATGCCGGCCACAAAGAACAGGTTCCAGGCTTCTTTCTTCCAGTCATACTGAAAAAAAGAGATGCCCGCCGGGAAACACGCCGCACAGATATGCCGGAGATTGGCTGAAATGCCGAACGACTTATTGCCTAATAACAGTAATAAAGGGACGGTCAGGCCGATCAACGGACCGGCAACATACCAGGGCCACGGATTTTTGAGTATTTCGGTCATACAAGAAATTCAAGTGTAAAGGTAAGGAAGGTTTTGCCCCGTAAGGAGCAACCTTCCTTCGTATTATAACATCGTTGTGGGGCAAACATATTCGGTTAAATTAAAAAGCCTGCTTTCTTTTAATGATCTGAAGCCACCCACAACATTGATAAGATTTTTATATCCTCTTGCTCTTAAAATGGAGATAAAGATCATCGAACGGTATCCACCTGCACAGTGAATGTATGTTCTCCGTTGCGGATCAATCAGCGGCATCGCGTCATTGATAAAATCCAGCGGTGCATTAATAGCATTAACCAGATGTTCGCTGATATATTCACTCTTCTTCCTGACGTCAATGACGGGAATAGACGGATCTTCGGCAAGTTCTTCTGCCAGTTGCGTTGCAGAGATGTTTTCGATCTGATCCATTGCCCGTCCGCTTTGGCTCCAGGACTCAATGCCACCATCGAGATAACCGATCACATTGTCATAGCCTACACGGCTCAGTCTTGTCACAGCTTCTTCTTCATTTCCTTTGTCAGTTACGAGAAGAATATATTGTTTGATATCTGTGATCAGTGTGCCAACCCAGGGGGCAAAAGAACCATTCAGTCCGATATTCACAGAACCGGGGATAAACTGTTTTGCGAACGTTTCCGGGGAACGAACATCTATTATCAACGCATCATATTCATGTATAGCAGCTTCAAATGCAGCCGGGTCAAGCGGTGTCAGTCCGCGATATAATACAGTGTCGATACTCTCATAGCCATTGATGTTCATAAGAACGTTCAGTGGGAAATAACCCGGAGGGGCAACAAGTCCTTCATTCAATTGACGGATGAATTCGTCACGTGACAATTCCGGTTGCAACGCGTAGTTCACCTTCTTCTGATGTCCGAGCCTGTCCGATGTTTCGGTGCTCATATTCTTTCCGCATGCGCTTCCTGCACCGTGACCGGGGTATACGATCACATCATCCGGCAAAGGCAGGATCTTTTCGCGAAGAGAATCATAAAGAAGGCCGGCGAGTTTATCCTGTGTCAACGCCGCATTTACCTTTTGCGCCAGGTCTGGCCGGCCAACATCGTTGATGAATAAGGTGTCGCCACTGAACAAGGCAGCCGGTTTGCCATTTTCGTCCAGGACCAGGTAACAGGTGCTTTCCATGGTATGACCGGGCGTATGGAGCACGCGAATCCTGATTTTGCCGAGCGGCAATTCTTCCTGATCCCAGGCAGGGTAAAAATCAAAAGCGGGATTTGCAGTGGGGCCATACACGATCTTTGCCCCGGTCTTTTTGGCAAGATCAAGGTGACCGGAAACAAAATCCGCATGGAAATGGGTCTCCAGCACATATTTGATCTTTGCACCGCTTTCAGCCGCTTTTTTGATGTATGGTGCGACCTCTCTTAACGGGTCAACAATCGCCGCTTCTCCTTCGCTTTCGATATAATAAGCGCCCTGTGCCAGGCAACCAGTATAGATCTGTTCGATTTTCATGATGATGTGTTTTATTATTCAAATGTCTGAAGTACGCGTGGCCCTATCTATGACTTAAGTCACATTGGGGTTATAATTTGATCAGTTCCGATACAAGTATGTAAGCTGCAATGACAAGCACAAAGACGCCGAATACTTTCCTGAGACCAGCTGCTGGGATCGAGCGGGAGAATCGCAGACCGGCAAACATACCAGCCATCGCTATCGCAATGATCCCGCCAAACAGCGACCAGTTAAAGCTCATATGGCCCGCATCTGCCAATACGCCTATAACTGCATTAAGGGTGATGATCATCAGTGATGTTCCGACGGCTGTCCTGAACGGTAGCTTCGCGAAGATGGTCAAAGCCGGTATAAGCAGGAAGCCTCCTCCCGCACCGAGCAAGCCAGTGACTATGCCAAGTAAAGCGCCATAACCAGCAAGCAGGGCAGGGGAGAGAGCCATCGCATGACTATACGCAACAGTTTGCCCGCGATCCCTGATCATTGCTATCGATGCTGCTATCATCAGAATGGCAAATAGCATCATCAACAGAAAGTTTGTGTGAATAGGTTTCCCGGTTATGGTGAGAAGAACATCTGGTAAAGCTGGCAGCAGAAAATGCCGTGTAAGAAAAACGGTCAGTACCGATGGCAGTCCGAACAACAATCCTGTCCGGATATCAACCAGGTCTCTGCGGTAATGTGTGATAAATCCAAATAAGCTGACCACTCCCACGATCAACAAAGAATACGACGTGGCTTGCAACGGCGCCAGTCCAAATAGGTACACCAGTACCGGCATGGTGAGGATCGAGCCTCCGCCACCGATCAATCCGAGTAATAAGCCTATTGCCAGCGCCGCAGCATAACCTGTTATTTCCATACATTGATTTGGATGCAAATTGCAGGAAGTGTTGCAGTCTGTCAGTGACAGAAGTTACGCAACGGAACGATCGTCCTTGATCCACTCAAAGGAGTTGCGGTGTTGAATGATCCATTCATTCTTTTCCATTTTCTTCATGAGCCTGCTGATCACCTCACGGGAAGAGTTGAGATCGTTGGCGATCTCCTGGTGGGTGAGGCGGATCTGATGGCCAAATTGCTTGACCTGTTTTCGGATATAGAACTCCAAACGCTCATCCATATTTCTGAAAGCGATCTCTCCAATGGTGTTCAACAGCTCATTATATCGAGAGCGGTAACTTTGTATCACGAAGTAGTGCCAGCTTTTGTATTTGGCCATCCATTGATCCATGGCAGATAGCGGAATGAGCAGCACTGTTGCGTCAGTAACGGCTGTAGCCAGAACATTACTTGTTTCAGGTTGATACGAGCAAACCATTGATACGGCACAAGCTTCACCCGGATTGATATGGTACATAAAGAACTCACCGCCATCCTCGTCTTCCTGGTATAATTTGATAACGCCTTCGAGCAAAAGAATAGCAGACCGGATCGTTTGTCCTTTACGAAGGACGGTAGAGTCTGCAGGGATTTCTTTGATCGTTCCTGTCTGCTCCAATTCAGTATATAACTCCGTTTCGAGGCCGGGGAAGAGGGTTGACAATTGTTGTGCATTCATACCGCGAAGGGTTGGTTTGCTGCAAAGTTAACCGCAGGTAATTTGATGAAGGTGATATTTGTCACAGCCCCAAAAGATCTTTACCGGGAGATCAATCGAAAAAAGGTCGGGGTGCGCTATAAAGATTCGTCAGCTTTCAGGCCACCTGTTTAGTTGACGGAAAGATATTCGCTCAACTGGCGTAGGAGCCCCCTCTAAATCTCCCCCTTCAGGGGAGACTTTGGTTTCCGACATAAGGCACTCCTTTTTTGAATCGTACATCTGTATTCGATATAAAATGACACATCTTTAAAAAGCGACCTAAAGTCTCCCCTGAAGGGG
>QFQQ01000324.1 GCA_003243445.1 Citrobacter freundii | reverse complement strand
CGCGTGCGCATGAAGACCCGCGCTGGCCGCGCCATCCTGAACGCCCGCCGCGCCAAGGGCCGCAAGCGTCTGGCCGTCTGATCGTCGCCCGACGATGAGATGAGGCCGACGGGCCGATCCCACGCCTTGCCCGTGGGCGGCACGCATGCCGGCCTCGCCTCGACAGGCTGCATGGCGGTGCCCGGACACACTCCGGGCCAGCCCACGCAGCCTGAACTTTTTGGTTGGCCCCGAACACCCCGCAGCAGCGCCGTGACCAGCTCCTGGCTCAGCCCCCTGGCTTTGAGGCCCCGCCTGCGCGCGGCCGATTTCCAGCAGGCCCTGGGCACAAAGCCCGTGGCGCGCAGCGCGCATTTCACCGTGCATTTCGCCCTGCCTTCGCTGGCACGGCGGGCTCCCCGATCCGTGGGGGAAGCCTTGCATGAACCTGACTTGTCAACAGGCACCGCCCTCGAGGTGGTCGAGCCTGTGGATGAAGTGCGCACTCACCACCGTGTCTGGCGGCTCGGGCTGGTGCTGCCCAAGCGCATGGCCCGCCGTTCCGTCACCCGCTCGCTGATCAAGCACCAGGCGCGCCAGCTGTGGCGCGAGCATGCCGATGCCCTGGAGCAGGCCGGCTGGTTGTGTGCCGAACGCCCGGTGGGTGATTGGGTGCTGCGCCTGAAAGCGCCCTGGCCAGTCAAGGATTTCCCCAGCGCGGCTTCTGAGCCGCTCAAGCTGGCGGTTCGCGCCGAACTGCAGGCCATGCTGCGCCATTGTGTGCAAACCGGTTTCAAGACCGGCTTCAACCCAGGGGGCCAGCGATGAACCGCTTCTGGACGCCGCTGGTGATGGCATTGCGCTACCTGTCCCGCCTGGTCAACGCCATGTTGATGGGGCTGGTGCGCGGTTACCGCTTCTTTTTGAGCCCCTGGCTGGGCTCGGCCTGCCGTTTCACGCCCACCTGTTCAGCTTATGCGCTCGAATCCTTGCAAAAGCATGGCCCGGCAGCGGGCACTTAT
>QFQQ01000323.1 GCA_003243445.1 Citrobacter freundii | reverse complement strand
CTTGAAGTTGTCCACGTCCAGCAGGCCGATGGCCAGCAGTTGTCCCTGGCGGTCAACGCGCGACCGTTCGCTCTCGAAAAGACGCATCAGGCCGCGGCGGTTGGCCACCTGCGTGAGTGGATCGGTCGAGACCTCGTCGGAGAGCTTGCGGATCTCGTCTTCCAGATCCCTGACGCGTTGCGTGAGCTCGGTGGCACGGGTGTGCTCGGTGTGCAGGCGCTCCTGGGCCTGCGAGATCACGCCGTGCACGGCCAGGCTTTCGGTGACCATCTCGCGCACGACGCCGGTCAGGCTTTCCAGCGTGTCGGCCTGGCCGATGGTGTCGGCGTAGCGGCTGAGGTTGTCCTGGAAGCGGCCCGTGGTGTGGCCCAGCTCGCCGATCTCGCTGAGCATCTGCTGGATCAACTGCTTGAGCGCTTGGCGCGCGGCATCGCGCTCGCCTTTGAGCGCCTGCTGGCGCAGGCGGGTGTCGTCCAGCAGTTGCTGGATGCGCCGTGCGCCCCGGCTGGTCAAGCCTTCGGAGAGCTCGGCGCGCATGGCCTCGCTCTGGCCCTGGGCCCAGCTGTCGTCCTCGGCCAGGTCGACCAGGCTGTCGGTCAGTGAGCGGCACAGTTCCAGCAGTTGGTCCATCACGTGGTGGCGGTGCTCGATCACGCGGCGTGCCTGCGTGCAGGCGTCCTGCAGCTCACCCTGCAGGGCGTCCGCAGGGGCTTGCATCTCCAGCGCCCGGTTCACGGCGGTCTGCAGGGCGGCCTGGGCATCAGCGGCCTGTGCGTCGGAGGCGGGCAGGGCGGTGCTGATGGTGTCTACCAGCGGAGTGCTGAGCCAGCGTGCATCGGGTGGGGGTGTTGCATCACTGGATTCGGCCGCATCTTGGTCAGGCTGGGCGTTCACAGCGGCATCCTCACCAGCGGCACTCACGGTGGTGCCCGTGCCGGCAACCGTGGCGGCTTCAGGGGGCTGGGTGGGCGTGGCGGTGTCCAGCGCCTGGGCCGCCGCTTG
>QFQQ01000322.1 GCA_003243445.1 Citrobacter freundii | reverse complement strand
CGCGGGCCGCTTCCACGGCGGCGTTCAGCGCCAGGATATTGGTCTGGAAGGCAATGCCGTCGATCACGCCGATGATGTCCGCGATCTGGCGGCTGCTGTCGTTGATGCCCTTCATGGTGTCCACCACCTGGGCCACGACTTCGCCGCCACGCGCAGCGATGCCCGATGCGGAGGCCGCCATCTGGTTGGCCTGGCGCGCGCTGTCGGCGTTCTGCCGCACGGTGGCGCCCAGTTGCTCCATGGAGGCTGCCGTTTCCTCCAGCGCGCTGGCCTGGCTTTCGGTGCGCGCCGACAGATCGGCATTGCCCTGGGCGATCTCGCCAGCGGCCAGTGCCACGCCCTGCGCGTTGCCGCGCACCTCACCCACCAGCTCGGCGAGCTTGCGGCGCATGTCTTCCTGTGCGTTGATGAGCTGGCCCATTTCGTCGCGGCGGCGGCTGGTGACCGGCGTCTCCAGATGGCCGGCCGCCACGTTGCGCGCCACATGGACGGCCTGGGCGACGGGGCCGGTCACGGCACGCGTGATGGCCCAGCCCACCAGGGTGGCAATGGCCACCACCACGGCCAGCGTGCCCAGCACCCAGATGCGGGCCAGGTCAAAGCCTGCCTGCGCCTGCTGGCGTGCCTGCTCGCCCGCCTCGCGCTGCAGGGTCAGCAGGCGGCCGGCGCTTTCGGCCAGCTTGCCGAACTGCGCCTCGGATTCGCCGGCGAACATCAGCCCCATCTCGTCGGCCATGAAGGCCTGCTCCTCGGTGGTCGAATAGTTGCCGGCACGCGCGCGCTCCAGCAGGCGCGCATGCATGGCCAGGAACTGCTGCTTGAAGCCGAGGTAGTCGTCAAAGGCCGCGCGCAGGCCCTCCTGGTCGATCAGCGCACGCAGCGCCGTCTCGTGCTCGCCGATGGTCTGCAGCCGGTCCTGCACCTGCTTGGCAAAGCCATCGACCTCGCCCAGGCTGCGGGCCGAGGCAATTCCGGCCTCGTGGCGGCGCAGGCGGTTGTACTC
>QFQQ01000321.1 GCA_003243445.1 Citrobacter freundii | reverse complement strand
CATGGAAGGCATGGCCATGCTGGGCGAGGGCGTGCACCCCCGCTCCATCGAGGTCGCCGGCCTGAAGGCGGGCATGCCCATGCCGCCGCTGGCGCTGCAGGACGAGGTGTCGCTGAGCCTGTCGCTCTACATCGCCGAGACCACCAAGAAGGACCTGATCGCCGAAGGCGGCCCGCTGCCGGCCGTGCACCCGGGCTTCGCCGTGGTGCAGAAGGTGGGCGGCGAGCACAAGCGCATCGGCAAGAAGGCCAACCAGGGCTTCTATGACTACGCCGGCAAGGAAAAGAGCCTGTGGCCCGGTCTGCTGAAGGTGTACCCGCCCAAGGCCGAGCAGCCCGCGCAGCAGGAGCTCGTGGACCGTCTGCTCTACGCCCAGGCCAACGAAGCCGCGCGTTGCTTTGAGGAGAAGGTGGTGCGCTCGGTGGCCGACACCAACATCGGCTCGATCTTCGGCTGGGGCTTCGCGCCCAACCAGGGCGGCGCGCTGCAGTTCATCAACGCGGTGGGCCCGGCGAAGTTCGTCGAGCGGGCGCGTGAACTGGCCGCCAAGTACGGTTCGCGCTTCGAGCCGGCCGCCATCGTGGTGAAGCTGGCCGCCGAAGATGGCCGTTTCGCCGACGCGGTGTGAGCATGAGCTTGGGCACGCCTTCAGCCGCGAGCCCCCTGGCGGGCCTGCGCGTGGTCGATCTCACGCGCAACCTGCCGGGGCCCTTCGCCACGCGCATCCTGGCCGACCTGGGCGCCACGGTCATCAAGGTCGAGCCGCCCGAGGGCGATCCGGCCCGGGGCCTGCCGCCGCTGTACGCGGCGCTGAACCCGGGCAAGGATGTCCGCACGATCGACTTCAAGCAGCGGGCCGACAAGGACCGGCTGCGCGTGTGGATCCAGGATGCCGACGTGCTGGTGGAGGGTTTCCGCCCCGGCGTGATGGCGGCCATGGGCCTGGACATCGACAGCCTCAAGGCCCTGAACCCCAAGCTGGTGGTGTGCTCCATCACCGGCTACG
>QFQQ01000320.1 GCA_003243445.1 Citrobacter freundii | reverse complement strand
GACAATCGCGCGGCGCTGGCGGCTTTCACCGGGCCGCAATTGCACCTGCTGGCCGAGCAGGATGCGCTGGTTCCGGCTGCGGCGGGTGACGCGGTGCTGGCGCTGTTGCCAACGGGTGAGGTGGACGTGCTGGAAGCTTGTGGTCACGCCTTCGTACTTGACCAGGCGGATGCTCTGGCGGCCTTGATGCTCGATTTCATCTGCGAGGCCAACGATGTCTGAGCTGCGTGGGGTGCGTGGCATGGACCCGCTTTACCAATCCCTTGCTGCGCACAGCGCACCCTACGGTGATGCGGCGTTACCGGACAAACGTCAGGTCGCGGCGTCCTTTTCCCGCGCGGCGGAAAGTTACGATGCAGTGGCCGAGTTGCAGCGCAACGTCGGCACGCAATTGTTGGCGCGTTTGCCGGCCTCGCTGCAGCCACGTCGTTGGCTGGACCTGGGATGCGGCACGGGCTATTTCACCCGCGCCCTGGCCGAGCGTTATGCACAAGGCGAAGGGCTGGCTGTGGATATCGCCGAGGGCATGCTGCGCCACGCCCGCCCGCAGGGCGGTGCTGCACATTTCATCGCTGGCGATGCCGAGGCTCTGCCGCTGCAAAGTGACAACGTCGAACTGCTGTTCTCCAGCCTGGCGCTGCAATGGTGTGCCGACTTCCCGCGTGTGCTGAGCGAAGCACAGCGGGTGTTGCGCCCCGGTGGTGTGCTGGCGTTCTCCAGCCTGTGCGTCGGTACCCTGCAGGAGCTGCGTGACAGTTGGCTGGCGGTCGATGGTTTCGTCCACGTCAATCGTTTTCGCCGCTTCGAGGATTACCAGCAGCTGTGCGCGGCAAGCGGCCTACAGCCGCTGACGCTACAGCGTCAGGCCGAGGTGCTGCACTTCGCGGATCTGCGCAGCCTGACCACCTCACTCAAGGACCTCGGCGCGCACAACCTCAATCCGGGGCGACCGGGCGGATTGACCGGGCGCTCACGCATTCGTGCGCTGATCGAGGCTTACGAGTGTT
>QFQQ01000319.1 GCA_003243445.1 Citrobacter freundii | reverse complement strand
ACAACGCGGCTAAGGCGGTCAAGCAAGACTTTGGTCTTGGCATGGCACAAGCTCATGACTTGGTTGCGGCAAGTCTTGGCTATAAGAGCAAGAAAGCCGCCATCGAAGATGGTGTGTATCCGCAGGATCAGTGGCTTCATCGTCATGAACCTGACCATCAAACCATGGAGTTGGTTATTAACCGAATGCATGGTGTTGACCAAGCGGAGTTGACGAAAAACATTAATTCTATCGGCCGCGTCATCCTTGATGGACTTGCTCCTGAGTGCGCCGAAAGTGGAATTAAGAGCCATAACAACATTCCGGTTGGAGATCCCCAGGAAGGCGATGACTGCCAGTGGATTCACCCGAGCGTAACTAGGAATGACTACTCTGATTACGCTTTCTGTCCTCTGTGTGGAGGGCATACGGCGTACCACGTTGATGCTTTAGATGCTCATGGCTTGTGCCCTGAGCATCGCGGTGAGTTTGATCTAGATGATGAAGAGCAGGAAGATCTGGACAGCTTTATCGAGTATCACACGAAAGACAACTAGGCACTTTGGAACGCCCCGCAAGGGGCGTTTTCTATTGTGGCCACATAAATTTCGACGATTTCCTTGAGGTGTCGTCGAAATCGGCTGCGGTAGAAGTTAGCCAAGCTTGAATTTTAGAGAGCGAGCCTCAACAAACTTGAAATGCTCTTCAAAATGCAGACAAACTTTATCGACTTCAGACGTGGCGGCGACCTGCAGCTGCCGCCATCTCTGCCAGATATGGACCTTCGTATTGATCGTTTTGCTCAATAAGCAATTTGTTGCGATCTTTGCCGACAATCCAAGCAGGAGGCTTTCCGCGTCCTGTCCATGTAGCACCCGTCACAGAATCTCGGTATTTTGCAACACCTTGCTTTTTGATTTTCGAGGGAAGCAGCGGGAAGACTTGCTCAGACGTAAATCCAAACTCGGAGACGAGGTCTTGCACACGACGCAGCGCGAGAGTTGCCTCAGATTTTTTTACTTTAGCGATTTCCTCATC
>QFQQ01000040.1 GCA_003243445.1 Citrobacter freundii | reverse complement strand
AATCGTTACCCAAATCTATGAATGGCGTAAGGTTCCCGCAGATTTACGCGGATATAAAACACGCAGATGCGCAGATGGTGTGTTAAACAAGGGAGTCATCTGCGTATCTGCGCAGGCAAATAGAAAAATATCCAATTTCTTCAGGACGCTTCAACAGAGGTAAGCGTTAAATCTGCGGAATCAGCGGGACGTGTCCGCCGGAGGAGGAACCTTACGCAAGTCCGAAAATTTGGGTAACGATTATAGCCAGAAGGGGGACATTGAGAGGGGGCCCTACGCCGATCATCACTGAGACCAGCAATCTGATTTTAAACTTGCTAATCATTTTTCTTTAATGAATAATTCCATGTTAACTCTTCCACCCGTAGTCTTTGGCACAAGTGGCCTGGGAAATTTATTCGTAACACTTCCTGATGATACAAAACGGGGTATCGTCGCTGAATCCGTACGGCTTTCTCCATCACCTGTGGTATTTGATTCGGCTGGAAAATACGGTGCAGGTCTGGCGCTGGAGGTGTTAGGTAAATATTTGAAGGAGCTATCTGTTCCTGCTGATAAGGTCATTATAAGTAATAAGCTCGGCTGGTTCCGCACGGCGTTGCAATCTGATGAACCAACATTCGAGCCGGGTGTATGGAAAAACCTGGAACATGATGCTGTTCAGCAGATCAGCTATGAAGGCATCATGAGGTGCTTTGAACAGGGAAATGGTCTGCTGAATGGATATATTCCGCAGATGGTATCCGTACACGATCCGGACGAATATATGCACACAGCTACAGATCAGCGTCATGCCGATCAATTGTATAAAGACATCCTTGAAGCCTATAAGGCTTTGCATGAACTGAAGCGAAAAGGCGTTGTAACCGGCGTTGGCGTCGGCGCTAAAAGCTGGCGTATCATCCAACGGATCGCCGGCGATGTTGAATTGGATTGGGTCATGATCGCAAATAGTATGACGATCAGGGAGCACCCAATGGAGCTGCTTCATTTTATCGGAGAGTTGCACGGCAGGGGAATACAGGTGATCAACAGTGCGGTATTCCATTCAGGTTTTATTATTGGAAGTGATTACTATGATTACAAAAGGGTCAGTGATTCAACGCATCCTGAGTTGTATCAATGGCGTAAACGCTTCAACCTGGTGTGCAGGGAGTATGATGTCAGCCCTGCTGCGGCGGCTGTGCAATTCGGTCTGAACGTTCCGGGTGTAAGCAGCGTGGCCCTGAATACAACGGACGAAAAGAGGGTCAGGCAAAACCTTGCGCTGGCACAGACCAGCCTGCCGGTTGCTTTCTGGCAGGAATTACTATCGCAGCAGTTGATCAGCAGCCTCTATCCTAAAATGTTAAGCTGATAAAGTTCAGGATTTTCAGTTGTTTTGTCTTTTATAAATTATTGTCACAATGAATACATTGATCTGTACAGAGCCCGGCAAATTCCAGTATACTGAAACTGCAAGGCCGGTGCTGGAGAAAGGGCAGGCGATCATTAAAATAAAACGAATTGGTGTATGTGGAACAGACCTTCACGCTTTTGAAGGGACGCAGCCATTCTTCAGCTATCCGCGCATCCTTGGTCATGAACTTTCGGGTGAATTGGTGGAAGTGGATGGTGCACCTGATTTTCATCCGGGTGAACGGGTCACTTTTATTCCTTATTACCATTGTGGTGTTTGCATCGCCTGCAGAAATAATAAACCAAACTGTTGCGTGCAGATGAAAGTTTGCGGTGTGCATGTGGACGGCGGAATGAGGGAGTTCTTATCTGTTCCCGCATCAGCCCTGCTTCATGGCGGATCACTCAGTTTCGACGAACTGGCGCTTGTCGAACCGCTGGCGATCGGCGCACATGGTGTGCGGAGGGCTGGCGTTGAAAAAGGAGAGTTCGTACTGGTAATAGGAGCGGGACCCATCGGATTGGGTACAATGGAGTTTGCAAAAGCACAGGGAGGAGAAGTGATCGCGCTCGATGTGAATGAAAACCGGTTAACGTTTTGCCGCGAAAAACTTGGAATTCCTTATACCGTGAATGCCGCATCAGAGAATGTAACCGAAGCATTGTCATCCATCACAAACGGTGATATGCCCACTGTGGTGATCGATGCCACCGGAAATCTCGGCGCTATCAACAAAGGCTTTACTTATCTGGCACATGGCGGAAGATATGTGCTGATCGGTTTGCAGAAAGAAGCAATATCTTTCAGTCATCCGGAATTTCATAAACGCGAAGCGACGTTAATGAGCAGCCGAAATGCAACTATCGCTGATTTTGAACAGGTGCTGTCCGCCATCAGGAACGGAAAGGTGAAGCCGCTTAATTACATCTCTCAAACCGTTTCATTTGACAGGGTAGGAGATGAATTCAAAGGGTGGCTTGATCCGGCGAGGGGAATTATCAAAACCATTATCAGCCTTGAATAAGGGATCCAGGATTTACTGGTAAATGAATGCACGCACGATTTACGTATACGCGGAGGCCGCGCTGATGAGCTGGCTTACCCCGGGAAAATGACAGGAAACCTATGATTAACTGAAATTATAGCCGGCGACGGGGTTCGCCATTGTCAGCCTTCGATCTTTGACAGATCAATGCCGAGATCGTTGAACCCCTGCATTCCCTTTTCTGTGATATACAGTTCTTTTTTACCGGGTGTTTTGGCGAGCCATCCGTTGGCTACAAATCGTTCCAACAGCAGGCTCCCCATCTTCCCGCCCACATGTTCATAGCACAGCTTCACTTGTTTTTTTGCAGTTGTTTTGCTCATCTCTAATTTGTTTTTATCTCGCCCAAAAATAATGTGCTATTGAAAGCGGTCTAATGATTGAAATCATATTGCGTAGCAATGTTTATCACGGCGATTGACGTTAAATGGCTTAATGCGGATTCGAGTATTTAAGGTATCAAACAATATCCGCGTAACTCAGATCGAAGACAGACCGGGGTACTAAGGTCGTAGGTGTAGCACAGTGACCTCATTCTTGCTGCAAAGATCAGCGCACTCAGGGATCGCTTTGAACGATGGAGTAAAACTAATGTCCCGATACAATACACGCTTTATAAGAGTCAGGCGCCAACTGCATTATTTGCCTGCTGAGCGTCAGGTTATCTTTTTCGATCAGCGAAGAACTCGATCATTGATCTGAATAGGGTGTTCAACTGATCAAGATCATTTGCCTGGTTAGCCATCAACCCGAACTTCCCGGAAATTACTGAAATGAAACATTGGCTTCCACTCCTCTGTGCTGTTTGCCTGGTATTGCCGGGCTGTTCAAGCACGCGACTGACCAGTTCCTGGACAGCAAAAGAACATCATTCACCCCAGTATAGCAAGATACTTGTGCTCGGCCTCATGACCGACCCGGACAGACGTATCCGCGAAGAAATGGAGACCAGCCTGGTCAACAATCTGCGGAATTTGGGATATGAAGCCGTATGCGCCTGTGAAGAATTTGGCCCGAAAGCCTTTGAGAGCATAAGCGAACAGGATGCGCTGGCAATGTTAAACGACAACGGCTTCGATGCGGTACTGACAGTTGTGTTGCTCGACAAAAAGAAAGAACGAAGCTATATACCTGCGCGGGTCTATTATTCTCCGTATTCGATGTACCATAATTATTTCTGGGGATATTATTCAACTATGTACGGGCGGGTGTACTCACCCGGTTATTATGTGACTGATACGCGGTACTTCTGGGAAAGTAATTTTTATATCCTGGGAGATAGCCCGCAGTTACTGTATTCCTCGCAAAGCCAATCGTTCGACCCATCTTCATCTATAAAACTGAGCAGCGAATATGGAAAGATCATCGTAAACGACCTTATAAAAGAGAAAGTGATCGCGAAGAACACCGTTAAGGAAGATAAAAGAGCATTTTGATTTGTTAATCCCATCAATCATCATAACAATCGTGGCATGCGAACAACGCTGAATTCAAAGGGGAGAACAAGATATCTGAGCTGGTTTTTCCTGATGTTCATTGCTGTTTTCATTGTGGTGATCTATTATTTCTCGTCGATTAAAATAGAACTGGGCTTCTTACATGAAATAAATCCATTTTGGCTTTCAATAGCATTCCTGTCGCAATGGTTGACGTATATCATTTCGGCACTTATCTACCGCAGATTGTTACGTTGTTTTAACAGGGAAAATCTGCCATCACTAGCCGATACTGTAAAAGCCGCTGTTATTGCATTGTTGTTCAATCAAACTATGCCAAGCGCTGGCATAAGCGGGAATGCATTTTTTTATCGCTTTTTTACTCGCTATCAGTTTACCCGTCACCAGATCGTATCGGTTATACTGATTGAACTGGTTATTTTTTACGTAGCAGTTGAAATGCTGATGGTATTGCTTTTGATCATTACCCTCTTCATGCCCGGTTCGTTCAATTGGATCCGGTCGGCGTTGGTCACGGGCGTGGGCATTTATTTTATTCTTACTGCCGTTGTGATACACGCCTGCGGCAACAAAACCTTTGGCCGCTTGTATAAACATTTATCGCGGGTAAAGATCGTAAGGCGTTTAATGGAGAATGGACTGCGAGTCGCTGGATCAAGTGATAATACTTCAGAGGCGGTCAGGATCGGTTCTTTTTTCAGAATCCATAAAACTGCCTCATTGCACGCGCTGTTGTTACAGTTATGTTTATTTATTACAGATGCCGCTACATTATATGTGCTCTTTCTCGGCCTGGGGCATCCAATCAATCCCCTGATCCCCTTGCTGGCCCTGGTAAGCAGCCAGATAATATCGATCGTTCCGTTTCTCCCCGGGGGGTTGATCCTGTATGAAGGAAGCATGAGTTTCTTTTTTACACAGTCCGGAAGCCCCGCCGGGTTGGCAATAGTTGTCACCATGGTATACCGGTTGTTGTCTTTCTGGTTCCCCATACCGGTTGGAATGTATCTTTACCGCCGGTGGCTCAGGTCGGCCTATAAAAATAAAAATGGGGTTTCTCCTGTTGGTTGAAACCCCTGGGGTTCGTAAGTAAGCCGGAGATACTGACCTTGCTGGTTCAATCCAGATTGCCGTTTTCATCGGCCTTTATCCTGATCCGCTTGTCGCCATTTTTTAGCGTCATCTTATATTTTCTTTTAGCCCCATCTAATTCGTCATACTTAACGACGTAAGTGTCATCAGTCACCGCCCAATTGGGATATCTTTTAGCTACGGCCTTTCGCACCGCAGAGGGCAGGGCAGTATTCTTGAAGCGTTCGGCAGTTTGAAGCAACTTACCATTTTCATCATAGGTTGCCAGTACATAGCCGTCGGGCAGATAAAATGTGATGTAATAGTTTTCGTAATCTTCATCATAATATTCCGAATTCTTGATGTCGTACACTGCGGCTTTACGCTCCAGCAGCTTTACGGGTTGTGAAGATTCCTTGTTGTCCACAGCGCGCAGGTATTTATAATTCCGCGAGATAACGGTCACTTCGGGCAGGGTCTGTACCTGTGCGACGGATGGACCAGCAATGCCTGCAACGATAAGACCAGTAAAGACGGTTTTGAAGACAGGTTTCATGGTAAAAAGTTTAATGAATAATTAAATTGGATCCAAACTTAAAGACAAAGCCTGCCGCAGAGCAATGACGGCAATCAGCAGAATTAATGATGAAGTGCCCGTGTAGTAATCGTGGGTGCCGGACTTTTCTTCAACCCCATAGATCTTGCGGCAGGATGACGGAAATCAGCAACTGTGCTGCTGTGCCTCATAGGATGCTACCGGGCACGAAGCCTATTTTCATGGAAATTATTGATCATGAAAAAAGTATTGCTCGCGTTTGATGGAAGTCACTTTTCCGGCGCAGCGCTTGACTTTGTCAGAAGGATGAATGAAAAGGAACCAGTCGTACTCACCGGAGCATTTTTGCCGCAGGTTGACTTTGCAAGTTTATGGAGCATGACTGGTGCCGATGGCCCACTGCTGGCCTCAGTACCATTGATGGAAGACAGCACATCAAAAGAAGTACATGACAATATCCAGCGGTTCGAATCATATTGCCGGCAGAATAAGATCCGGTTTAATACACACAGTGAATTTTTCAATTTTGCCATACCGGAGTTGAAGCAGGAGTCACGCTTTGCAGACCTGCTGATCGTTAGCAGCCAGGAGTTTTACAAACAGGCGGGAACGGATTCCGCTAATGCATATCTGAAAGAGATCATGCATGGACTCGAGTGCCCGTTGGTCATTATCCCGGAAAAACAATGTTTTCCTTCCGCGAATATTCTGACGTATGACGGGTCGGCGTCCTCAGTGTTTGCTATCCGTCAGTTTGCCTATCTTTTTCCTGATCTCGCCCGCAATCCAACAACCGTATTGCATACAGCTCCTTCAACGGAATCCGGATGGCCGCATGAATCCCGGATACGCGAACTGATCAAAACACATTTTCCACAGGTTAAATGGGAACTGCTGGTATTGGCTTCCAAAGACCTGTTTTCAGCATGGTTAATGGAACACCGGGATACGATCGTAGTCAGCGGATCTTTTGGAAGGAGCGGGATATCCATGTTGCTCAAAAAAAGTTTTATCGCCGACGCGATTGATGAACATCAGCTGCCGGTATTTATCGCACACAAATAGTCGACACCAAAAATAATCATCATGCAAAAGATCCTGCTCGCTATTAATGCCACCGATCCTGACACACAATCAATCGATTTTGCCTGTTATATCGGCAGGCTTACCAAATCGATCATTACAGGTGTATTCCTGGAAAACCTGGTTGCCGATGAAACGCCGGTGATCCGGGGAACAAGAGGAGCGCCTTATCTTGACTGGGACCTGGATGAACATTCACCCGAATACCTGAAGAAGAAAGCACTGATTGAAAAGAATATTGAAATGTTCGGAGATTGCTGCGAGCGTAAATCGGTGAGGAGTTCCGTCCATCGCGCAGCGGGCGTTCCTTCCAAAGAAATGATCGCGGAAAGCCGGTATGCTGATCTGATCATCGTCGATTCAGCTACATCTTTTAATAAAGCATACGAGGGAAGACCGACGGATTTTGTGAAAGATGTGTTGAAAGGCTCCGAGTGTCCTGTGCTGATCGCTCCCGGATCGTTTGAAGGTATTGATGAGATCGTATTCACTTTTGACGGCTCCCGTTCTTCAGCATTTGCGATAAGGCAGTTCACGAATCTTTTTCCTGAACTGAACGACGAAAAAGTAGTGGTGCTGCATATCAGTAAGGAAGGAAGCTGGGAAGGGATTGAAAGAGAGAAATTCCTGGAATGGATGAAGATGCATTACTCATCTGTGGGATTCCATATCATGGCAGGTAATACCGATGACAGGCTTTTCGATTACCTCTTTAAACGAAAAAACTGTTTCATTGTAATGGGTGCATATGGCAGAAGTGCTTTATCCAACTTCTTCCGGCATAGCGAAGCGGATTTTGTTATCAACCTGATGACCCAGCCAATCTTCATTTCACACTACTGAATAAATCATCTATGAATAAGATCATTGCAGCGGTTGATGCGCTGAAACCTTCCATGAGCACAATGACTTATGCCATTGAAGCGGCAAAGGCAAATCAGGCCCACCTGGTTGTCGTACTTCTGGACGATCCAGGTTATACCAGTTACCGGGTATACGACCTGATAACAGCAGAGGGAGGAGTGATCGGGTCAGCAAAGCAGCACATGGATAAAAAAGACGCTAAAACACGGGCTCAATCAGCTTCAAAATTTGAAGAAGCCTGTGTACAGGCAAAAATTGAATATACCATACACCATGATCGCGGATTCGCCCTGCAGGACCTGGTCCATGAAACGACCTTCGCTGACCTGCTGATCATTGACATGCGCGAGACCTTAGAACACAATACACAAAAGCCGCCAACAGATTTCATCAGGGAGCTGCTGATCAAAACAAACTGCCCCGTGCTGATCGTGCCGCATCTCTACCGGGCGATAGAGCAGGTAGTATTTCTTTATGACGGAGAGTCCGCGTCTGTTCGTGCGTTGAAATCGTTCCACTATGCAATGCCGGCGCTTATACCCTTTAAAATGAAAACACTTTTTGTGAACTGGACCGGCGTGAGTAATCATGTGCCTGACGATCATCTGCTGAAGGAATGGATGAAGCGGCATCATGAAAGCGTTGAATACATTACCCTGCATGGTGATCCGGAGGAGGAGATCGTTAACTTTCTCAGACAACAGAAAGAGACCTCTCTTGTTGTGCTTGGCGCGTACCGGCGCAGCCGGTTATCCCGATGGCTGAAACCAAGCAAAGCTGATCTGCTGATGCGGGAACTGAGATCGGTACTTTTTATTGCTCCAAGATAAACAGGTATTTCAAATTTTCAATTAACAATGCATGAAACAGAATATGGGTTTTATTGATCGCATGATCCGGATTGTCACCGCTATAGTGCTGATCATTCTCAGCTTTACAGCATTCAAAACCGGCGCGGCGCACATTGTTCTCCTCATCGTAGCAGGAGTGTTCATCGTTACAAGTTTGTTCGGCATGTGTCCGCTCTACAGCCTTTTCGGTATTAATACATGCCGGCGGCCCCGGTCAGGAAACCAATAAGAGGAACCTGAATTTTAATGAGAGGATCGGACTGCTTTGTAATAACCAGGGTATTCCCGAATCTGTTGGGTGATTGAGTCGGGAGCGATGGCTGATCATTTTCTGCCTGACTTGCCTGCAATCCAGTTGATGATGCTGTTGATGATCGGGCCGGTTATTTTATTCCAACCCCTATCTGACTCTTCTTCTTTTCTGTTGCGTCGCTTCATTGAATTCCAGCAAAGGCTGATAAAGTGATTCCTGCAATAATTGCCTTGTTGCAATAATTCCTTTTCAACTGCACGGGCTTCAAGCTTTAATCTGTTCAATTCAGCCTGCAGCGATGCAAGTCCGTTAATATGGATCGGTTCTTTCACTGTTTTCTTTATTTATCTGTTCGGTTTCTGTATGCATCTTCCTTACCAGCCGGTGGATGATAGGGTCAACGAAAAGAGGTTTTCTCAGTAAATGGATAATAAAGACGATCGCGGCAACAATTACCGTCATCCAACCAAACCCGCTGACATAGCTACCTGTTCTGCTGCTGATCCAAAGCGCGCCGGTGATCGCCCCGAATACAAGTACGATACAGATCAGGATGAAGCTGATCACGCCATCGATCAATGCCCCTCCGGCTTTTGCCAGGTACTGGATGAAGGTAAGTTTGGCTATTCGTTTTTGTAGCGTGATGTATCCGGTTGCGAGCGATCTAAGGTTATCCACCAGTTGGCCGAGATCACGCGGTGTTCCCGCTTTGCTCATGATTATTCATTTTGATTTTAGAATGGGTATGCGGGAAGAGACCGTGATACAGTTTCAGGAACAAATACCTGATTCCTGCGGCGCCAGCTTTTACGACCAGCGCAACAGAACCCAGAATGGCCACGATAAATGCCACGGTACTTACTAATGTATCACGATTTATCATACAGGGTCATTTTACTGATACAATAATCAATAGCAAGGTAAAGAGGGCATGTTAGCATTCTATTGACGGTTATCATTGCCGCCGGTGATATCGCTCAGGGTTGTATCGAAAGATAAAACGTGATCGGGATCATACAGGCGGCAAACAGGCGTCATTTTCTGAAGCCGGATGAACCCCTAGTTTCGGTTAAAATTTAGTGAATGAAAGCTCTTGTTTATCACGGTCCGGGAAATAAATCCTGGGAAGACAAACCGAAACCAGTATTACTGCAACCAACGGATGCCATTGTGCGCATTACCAAGACAACGATCTGCGGAACAGATCTTCATATCTTAAAGGGGGATGTCGCTACAGTAGACCCTGGACGGACGTTGGGGCATGAAGGTGTCGGCATTATTGAAGAAACAGGCTCCGCCGTAAGTACTTTTAAAAAGGGAGACCATGTGCTGATCTCCTGCATCACTTCCTGCGGCCGGTGTTCATTCTGCCGGAAAGGTATGTACTCCCATTGCGAGAATGGCGGTTGGATACTTGGTAATGTCATCGACGGCACACAGGCGGAATATGTTCGTATACCCTTTGCCGATACAAGCTTATATCGTATTCCGGCAGGTGCTGATGAAGAGGCGCTTGTTATGCTGAGCGATATTTTTCCAACAGGATTTGAATGTGGCGTCCTGAACGGGCAAGTGAACCCTGGCGACACCGTTGCCATCGTGGGAGCTGGTCCGATCGGCCTGGCCGCATTGCTTACAGCGCAATTCTATTCACCTGCCAGGGTCATCATGATCGATCCGGATCCAAACAGGCTGAATGTCGCTCTGAAACTGGGCGCTACAGACGGAGTGAACAATGCTCAGTCAAGTGTTGTCAACGAGGTAAACAAGCTGACAGAAAATAAAGGAGTGGACGTTGCGATCGAGGCAGTAGGTATTCCGGCGACATTTGAGATCTGCCAGGATATCATCGCTCCCGGCGGAAGGATCGCCAACGTCGGCGTGCACGGAAAAAGCGCTCCCTTACATCTCGAAACCTTATGGTCAAGGAATATAACCATCACTACAAGATTGGTCGATACGGTAACAACGCCTATGCTGCTGAAGACAGTGCAGGCTGAAAAACTCAAGCCATCACAACTGATCACCCATCGTTTTGCATTGAATAATATACTCGACGCATATGATACATTTTCGCGTGCCGCTGAAACCAGGTCATTGAAAGTGCTGATCATAAATGACGCTGCAAGCTAAGGCAACTCAATACAGACCATGAAATTTGTATACCGCCCGTTGGTCATTTTAGTTATCATCCTGAAGTACTATAGTTCTTTTTGCCAGACTGTGCAGCTTTCTGACAGCGGGGGGATCTCTGTCTATCTGACCTTTGATGACGGTCCCAGGGTAGAAAGTCATTATCTTGATTCGGTCATTTGGAAGGACAGCATTCCGTTAAGTGTTTTTCTTATCGGTGCGCGCGTTGTTGCCACGAAAGAAATGCAACAACGTTTGGTCCTGTACAAAAGCCAGCCATTATTCAGTATCGGTAATCATAGTTACACACATGCATCAGATCATTACCGGTTGTATTATGCCGCGCCGGAAAAAGTTGTTGAAGATATTACCCGGAATGAAGATACCCTTCATTTGTCTGGCCGGATCGCGCGCCTGCCCGGGCGGAATACCTGGCGGATAAGCGGCCGGAGACGTACAGACCTTCCCGATGCTGGCCCCGCCGCTGATTCATTGGAGAAGCTTGGATACGCGGTGGTCGGTTGGGATCTTGAATGGCGGTTCGATACAAGCTTATGCAGGTACTATTCCGCCGCTGAAATGGCCGATCATATCAAACAGGTTGTAAGGATGAAAAGCAGTTTTGAAAAGAACCATATCGTTGTCCTTTGTCATGACTGGGCGCTGACAGATGAATTCTTCCGTCAACAGCTTTTTCGTTTTATTGCCGATATCAGAACAAGTAAAGCAATAAAGTTTGCACGGATCTCCGTGTATCCGGGTATACACAGGGGATTTGATTGATCACAGACCTGCTTCAAAATTTTATATCATGCGAAAGATATATTCGGCACAAAAAATAACCCGCTTGTATCAGCGCTTTCAATTCCATATTTCAGCGTTCATCCTTGCGGTCATGGGCATCTGGTTACTCTGGGAGATACGGAGAGAGCCGGTAGTGCCCGATTGGGTCTTTTACCTGGCCGGAGTGTGGGCGCTGCTATTAACGATCGAGCTGTTCCGTTTTATGTATGTTTTCAATACACCGCGTAAAATAAAAAACAAGTAAAATGAAAACACTGATAGTATACAAGGGAAAATATGGCGCCACTGAACAGTATGCGAAATGGATCTCAGCGGATCTGCATGTATCAGCGACTGACAGCACCGGTCTTGATGCGGAAGAATTGAATGACGGAAATCTGCTTATTATGG
Source organism: Citrobacter freundii (assembly GCA_003243445.1). Classification (GTDB taxonomy): domain Bacteria; phylum Bacteroidota; class Bacteroidia; order Chitinophagales; family Chitinophagaceae; genus Terrimonas_A. The sequence continues at coordinate 43,351 of QFQQ01000040.1, read as the reverse complement.
GCAGCAGCGTCTATATCGGCAAGCTGCAGATAGCAAAATGGGTCCGTGAAAATGAAAGCCGGTTACTAAAGCTAAGACTGGTATTGTTTGTGGTAAGTGGAACGCCCGTGAATCAAACGGCCAAACTCTTTACCTATGTAAAGAATTCACTCCCTCCCAACATCTTCAGGCAATGTCGTGTATTTTTTTTACCGGGAAGATTGGTCTATGACCGTCTGTCCCGAAAAGACCGGTTCATGTTACGGGTAGGAGCGTTTTTCGCGGGCAGGACGACAGGGGCACAAATGCTTTCAGGATATGATGATGTGAAAAAAGAACATTTGAACGAAATGCTTGCTTACATCAGATCTTTACAGGATCACGCAACTGATAAAGAGAACGGTAAAGCAACTGCAATTCATTAATCTTTAAATTTCGAAATTTGGATCCCATCTATGTATCGGCCGATGAAGCCGTAAAGAATATAAAAAGCAACGACCGGGTTTTTATTCATGGCAGTGCGGCGACCCCCGTACATTTGTTGAAAGCCATGTTTGCCCGGAGTAAAGAGTTAAATGCAGTTGAGCTGGTAAGCATTACCACCCTTGGCAAGGATGTTTTCAGGGAAGCAGATTTTGAAGGAAGTTTCTTTATGAATTCCCTTTTCGTGTCTGAAAATGTAAGAAGAATTGTCAATACAAACGGCGGAGAGTATGTTCCGGTTTTCTTGAGCGAAGTGAGTCAATTATTTGAAAGAGGCATATTGCCGTTGGACGCTGCACTGATACAGGTGTCGCCACCTGATCAGCATGGGTTTTGTTCACTGGGCACATCTGTGGACATTGCCCGGTCGGCAGTAAGGAATGCAAAGCTGGTGATCGCACAGGTCAATGTGAATATGCCGCGCACACTGGGTGATGGTATTGTACATGTCAATGATATCAACTACCTGGTCAGTGCTGATGAACCATTACCGGAAGTTCATTACGCTGAAGCGATCACACCGGAAGCACTGATGATCGGAAGGTTCTGTGCGGAACTTATTGAGGACCGTTCCTGTTTGCAAATGGGTATTGGCGCCATCCCGGACGCTGTGCTGTCCTGCCTGGGTAATCATAAGGATCTGGGAGTGCACACAGAGATGTTCTCGGATGGTTTATTGCCTTTGATCGAAAAAGGTGTTGTCAATAACCGTTTCAAAAAGAAACATAAGGGGAAAGTGATCACCAGCTTTTGCCTGGGTTCAAAAGTGTTGTATGATTTTGTGAATGATAATCCTTCTGTTTCATTCCTGGAGATCGATTATGTGAACGACACTAGTGTCATACGCACAAATCCCGGAGTCGTGGCTGTAAATTCAGCGATCGAAATTGATATAACTGGTCAGGTATGCGCAGATTCGATCGGAACTTATCAGTATTCAGGAGTAGGAGGGCAAATGGACTTTATGCGTGGGGCAGCGCTCTCAACGGGCGGAAAGCCGATCATTGCGATGACCTCCACAACCAGTAAGGGTATGTCCAAGATCGTTCCGTTTCTCAAACCAGGTGCGGGTGTGGTAACTACGCGCGCGCACATGCATTACGTGGTGACGGAATTTGGCGTTGCTTATCTTTTTGGAAAAAACCTGCGTCAAAGGGCAGAAGCGTTGACGAAGATCGCGCATCCTTCACACAGGGAAGAACTTGAGATCGAGGTCATGAAACGGTTTGGTTGAAATTTTCTGCTGCCCTGGATCAACACTGTTTGTTCCTCACGGCTTTTTCTGGCTGATCATAATCATACACCGGCATGATCAGGGATGGATTCACGGACTGCCCGAGTTGCTACATTTATGTGAGGACCTGACCCATTGAGGGACGCCAAACTGATCCAAGTAAATAAGGTAGAATAAGATGATGTCGAGATCTAAAATACGTCAGCTCGAATATGAAAGTAATACATGGAAGAGGCAGATTGCATTAATGGTTGATGAAAATATTTATATGAAGGCGAGGTTGGTGGAGATCTTGCGTGAACAGGAGCGGAGGTCCTCCCTGGAGGCCGCGGAGGGGTTTCAGAATGAGTTCATCGAACAGGATAGTGTGATCAGTGTTTTGAAAAACGGTATTGCCGAATTTGACCGTCTACTGAAAAGAGAAAGGTTTGAAGATGGCATGCTGGTCAATGCGGTATTTGTCAAGCACAAACATCTCGAAGATGACCTGTCTGTAGCCAAGAAAAAATTTGAAGAACTGAAGATCCGTTTTAATAAACATATTCTTGACGAACATTGACATTAACAGGTCAGTTACAAAGATTTTCAAGTTTTTTCAGGTTGAGCAAAATGATCCTTCCCTCGTCTATATCGATCAGTTTCTCGTTTTTGAAGTCACTCAATGTGCGGATCAGAGATTCTGTTGCAGTGCCTGCAACATTTGCGAGATTTTCCCGGCTCATATCGATCCTGAATTGATCCGAACTGCCTGCATATTTGCGGTTGATGAGCAGGAGGGCATCAGCCACTTTTTTCCGGAGGGAATTGTAGGCGAGTTTCAACAGCTGCTTTTCTTTCTCAGCAATATTCCCTGCCAGTAATTGAATGAATTTCCTGGCCACTTCAGGATTACGGTCGATCAACTCATCAAAATCCTCCCGTGGGATCAGCGCGAGTTCTGTATCCTCCAATGCTTCGGCAGTGTCTTTATATACAGCCTTTTCAAGCAATGCAGTATGCCCGACAAAATCACCTTCATGAAACAGGTCGGTCACCAGTTCTTTTCCATTCTCATTTGTCTTGAAAGCTTTCACTTTGCCTTTGATCACATAATAAAGCCGGTTCGGATGATTCCCTTCTGAGTAAATGAGCTGCTTTCTGTTGTAATGATTGATATTCCTGTCTGTTGTCAGCTGCTCAAGTGCAGCCTTACCAGAACTGACTTCCATCAATTGCTTCAGTCCTCGCAGATCGGATTGAAATGTGGCATTGAGCATCTCCATTTTTTTTAGCCGCCCACTCACTGCATTGAGTAGTTCAGTTCCATCAAAAGGTTTTGTCAGATAGTCGTCCGCCCCAAGTTCCATCCCTTTGCGGAAATCATTTCTTTCAGTACGGGCTGTAAGAAATATAAACGGCGTGTTCTTGATTGCATCATTATGCTGAATAGCGTGCAGCACTCCGTATCCGTCTAGCTCTGGCATCATGATGTCACAGATGATCAGGTCGGGTTTGGTTTCAATCGCCTTCATTACTCCCACCTTACCGTTCTCAGCTTCGATCACGTGGTAGTTTGACAGTTCCAGGATCTCCGCTGTATTGCTGCGGATGTCCGCATTGTCTTCAATCAACAGTATTTTTTTCATACGTTTTGTGGTTTTGTTTGAATGAAACAGTGAAAGTTGTTCCCTGTTGCAGGGTACTTTCGCAGGAAATTGATCCGTCCATCAGTTCGGCATATTTTGAGACAATGTGTAATCCAAGCCCCGTTCCCTGAATATTGATCGCATTCGTTCCGCGGAAGAAACGCTCGGTCAGGTGTTGCTGATCTTCGGCAGAGATGCCAATGCCGTGATCTTTAACGGCCAATGTCAGTATGCCGTTTCCGTTTGAGGTAGTCACATTGATGGCGCTGTCAGGAAAAGAAAATTTACTGGCATTGGAGATCAGGTTCATCACAATATGTCTTAGCAGCGAAACGTCCAGCCTCACTTCCGGGTCGCCGGTATGTTCATATTGTAAGGATTGCTCTTTCTTGAGATTGATCCTGATCTCGTCTATCGCAGCGAGCATAAATTTATAGATATCAAATTGCTGGTATTTTACGTGTATCTTTCCTTCCTCGATCTTACCTACACTCAGAAAATCGTTGAGAATATCTGTAAGCATGTTCACAGAGGAAACGATGCGCTGTATATGTTTTTGTTGTCTGCCTGAGTCAATTCCGGTATTATACTGCTCAAGCAGGTAGGCAGAAGATAAGACAGTGCTCAGCGGCGTACGGAATTCATGCGAAGCCATCGATACGAATCGTGATTTTAGCTCACTGAGTTCCTTTTCTTTTTGTAAGGACCTGTAAAGTTCTTCGCGTGAATCTTCCAGTTGATGGATCGCGTTTTTCAATTCTTTGGTCCTGACTTCAACAGTTTCTTCCAATGCATCATTCAGGTTTTGAATTTCCATTTCATTTTTTTTCCTGATCGTTATATCGCTTATGAATACGACCACATAAGACTGATCATTCAGCATGTAATTCGTCAGACTTACTTCTACCGGAAATTCTTCGCCTGTTTTCTTTACAGCATATAGGTCCATGCCAAGTCCCATGGGCCTGTTTTTAGGATGATCCAGATAACTGCTTCTATGCTCTTCATGCTTGCGGTGAAAGCGTGCCGGTATCAGTATTTCGATCTTTTTGTTCAGTACTTCCGATTTTTCATAACCAAAAAGATTCAATGCCGACAGGTTTATGTCTATGATCTCCGCGCGCTGATTCACTTCCAGTATTCCCATGCTCGCATGTTCGAGCAGTGCTGTGAAGCGCTGTTTGTCTTCCGCTATCTTCAGTTCGCTTTGTTTCAACTGATCGATCTTTTCGATCACCACGAGGAAATATATAACATCATTCTTTGCAAAGCCGCGTATGGAGGATTCAGCCCAGAAGGAGTGACCGTGTTTCGAAATATATTCCACGCGTTCCCTGAAAACGCCCTTGTCCCTGGCGGCGGTTAAACGTTTTTGCCAGGCTTCGCTTGACAGATGATCTTTTCGTAAAAGACTAAGATCATCCATGTCCATACCTACATGACTGATCAGCCCAAACAGTGAAAGCCAGGCCTGATTGCAAAACACCAGCCTGCCATTTGATCCGCTGATGACGGCAGTTCCCTCCTGGAGGCTGTTGCATACCGCTTCCAGGAAGTCATTCTTAGGGTCTTTCGCTGAAACGTCCCCCGTTTTCATACTTACATGATATTAGATAGTGATCCTTACACCAATCTGCCTGAAATTCGTGCTAACATGCAAACCGGAACGGAATGCGGCATTATGCTTCCATGGGGACAAGAAGTTGAATTTCCAAAGGGGGTAGTCTATTTCTGTTGTTGCTGCAAAATCTTTCTTAAAACAGATAAATTATATGAGCGATCTCACCCGGCCTTTTGATTACTGTCAACCGGTTGTTATTCTTAGCAGTGAAAGGTGTTGGAGTTATCTTGGCGTGTCATAATTAAAGTTAACTGTTCCGGGCATAAAAAACAAGGGATAATATTATCAGTTAAGGTCAAAAAAAGGCCCCATTCCTGGAATGAGGCCAGAGATCCAACTTGCTGTTGCTATATGGTACGGTCAACATCAGGTTAAGGAAGATCTCACTTGAAATTTCCTTGCTGATCCACTTTTATCCGCACACGCTTATCGCGGGCTTTCACCGTGATCTTATAGATCATTTTTGGCCCGGCTTCATCATTATACTTTACGAGATAGAGATCTCTCTGTATTGCCCATCCCGGGTATTTACTCAGTACGGCTTTTCTTACTGCTGCAGGCAGATCGACGTCCCTGAATCGTTCGGCCGTATAAAGAATACTGCCATCGGCATTATATGCAGCGAGGAGGTAGCCGTCAGGCAGATAAAAAGAGATATAGTAAGTGTCGTAGTCATCATTATAGATCTCAGATTCGCTGAGCTTATAAGCTGCTGCCATATGCTCCAGCAATCTGACCGGCTGTGATGCTTCTTTGCTATCCACGGCATTAAGGTATTTGTAATTTCTTGACATAACAGTTACTCCCGGCAGGGTATCCTGGCTGAAAGCGTATAAAGGAGTCAGCGAAGCGCACAGGATCGCAAAAGACAAAACAGCAGCTTTTATCATTTCTATCAGTTTAGATAATTTATGTTCTGATAAAACTAGTTGATAGTATTATGCAGGTCAATGATATCCGTCAGCAATAATATTGATACATGCTGATGCCGAATACATACTCTTCAATCGGTAACGTGTGAGTAAGATCATCTTAATACAGGATCGCTATCATTTTACATAGGCCTTCTGGGAGGGAACTTTGATCTTAAACTATCAGTATGAAATACGTATCCATCCTTTCGCGTCAGCGTCTTATACACGAAATGCAGAAAGAGTTTTCAGCTGTTTTCCCATTCCTGCGATTGACTTTCTACAGGAACCAGGAGACGCAGGATCGCGGAATGCTGCTTAAACCAGTGCCGAATTCCTCTTCACTGGCCGCTGCCGGTTTGAAGCAGGAAGGAGAGATTGAGATTGACGGAGAAATGACCGTTGGAAGTCTAGAATCACTATTCAAAGATCGATTTGGTTTGAACGTACAGGTATTCCGCCAGTCAGGAAATATCTGGCTGGAAACAGTGATGACAGATGGTTGGACCTTGCAGCAGCAAAATGACCATGGACGGGAGTTGAGCAATAAGCTTGTAAATGCTAAAGAGAATGATTTTGATCTTGGAAGGGGTAATTGGTAAGCAGGTTGGTCCCTGGCATCGGATACAGAATAATGCCGGCTGCCATTTTAAGACGCAGGTCAGATCGTGACGTGTTGTATAGGATTTACCGGTAATGCGGTTATCTGATCAATAAGATTTGAACAGGATCTTCCAGGCGGCGATGGTATGCCAGGATTTTGCTTTATTCAATTCCGCCTGACACTGGAAAGAAGTATTCAGCAGCAAATCCGTGTTTTCTTCTTTACGTTTATAGGTCATTCCCAGTTCATAAACGGAATCTTCAGATACACGTCTTTTAAGCAATGTCCGCACATCGAAATCAGAATAGATGTCGTCATAGTTGTCCAGCCACAAACTTAGTTCTGCCATTCATCCGCAATTAAAAGAACCCTTATGAAAAACCGGGCAGGTCAAGCCCCGGGGATTACACGTCTTATTATTTTTCATGAACGGTCATTAAGGGCACCAGGGTTTCTTTCGCCATTATTTTTGATTCGCTTTTACGGAACAGGCTTTGGAGGAGGTTGTGTTTTTTAGGAAATGCAATGAGCAGGTCTATATTGTGGTGATCCACAAAATCAAGCACAGCTTCTGTAACATCTGCGTTCTCGATGAAATGATAGGAGGGATGAAGATCCGCCAGCATTTCCTGCAGGTCTCCTGTACCCTCAATCACTGCTTCGCTGTAGGACTGCTTATTGTGCACATGCAATACGGACAGATCAGCTTTGAATGTTTCCACCAGTTTCCGGATCATATTCACCGGCACGGTTGAATGTACTTTGAGCAGGTCGCATGCGATGGCGATATGCTGAGGTGCCTTGAATTTTGCGCCACGTGGGACCACGATCAGCGGCCACCTGAGATGCGTTACACTTGCGGCCGTTTCACTGCCCATTACCAGGTGTTCGACACCTGCGCGGCCATGGGAGCTGATTACGATAGCCTCGGGCTCGAGTTCGTTACACAGTTGCTGAAGTCCGGTCAGAAATGTTCCCGGGCGGGCATCTGTCTTTATTTCAACGTTTGGCGGCGTTACCAGCCCGAGATCTTTCTTTGCATTTTCCAGGAATTCTTCGGCATCCCGTTGCAATGCATTGAACACCTGCGGAGGCGTTGGCACCTCAGAGAGTGCCATAGGTATAGGGTAACTATGGAAAAGTGTAACAGATGTGTGCAACTGTGCCGCCAGCGAAATCGCATAGCGGGCGGCATTGGAAGATACAGCGGTAAAATCGGTTGGTACAATGATGGTTTTCATGATGCATAAATTTCAGTGCTGAAGATAAAGCCGGCCGGCTTCGGGCGGAATGATGGCGGTCAATCCCGGCGTTGATATTGATCACTTTTTTTTATACGGCCCATTTGCCTCTGAGCTGATAGGAGATAAGTATTATTAATGTGCCTGCAGCGGCCATTCCCAGGTGTACCGGACCGGCAGGCCGCATCAGAAGCACCTGCAAAAGGGCCACGGCTGACAGTATCACGCCTGTTATTGTAGTCCATTTATATTGTGCGTTTGTTTTCATGCACATCCAATAGCAGGCAATGAGTGAACTGGCGCTGATAGTGATCAGCAGGAATGATCCGGATAAAATGAAATTGCTGAAAGGAGTCAATCCTGCTAAAACCGACCGGATGTCGAATATTGTTATTGCAGGATACAACAACAGCACACCGGCGGCTGTGGATGACAGCGCAACCAGTACCAGGATTATAAGCAGGATACTTCGCATGGTGAGCAGGTTAAACGTTAAAGTTGATCTCCACGCTTCTTACGCGGGATGGTTTCTCCAGTGTTTACAGGAAGATTGGCTTTATAAATCTCGAACCATAGCACGCTGACAGCAGCTGTTAACGTGCAGACGATCAGCAACGCAGGTGATAATGGAATGAGCCCGAACAGGGATCTCGCCGCCGGAAGAAACAATATCAGGCTCAGGAAAATGACGGACATGCCGATCACCGGCAGTACCAGTGAATTTTTATAATGAATCTTCTTCCTGATTGTTTCAAAGGTCGACCTCGCTGAAAAAGTCAGCAAAATATTGGATAGTATCAATGTGGTGAATACGATCGTTCTTGTTTTTTCAAGGGGTGCACCGCTTCGCATAAAGAAATAGTAGAGCAGCAGACAGGCTGCCCCGATAATAATACCCTGCATCACGCTGATAAGAACATCATCGCGTTGAAGGAGGGGCGTATCTCTTTTCCGGGGACCGCCACGGATGGCTGTTGATTCCACAGGCTCTCTTTCAAAAAAGATAGAACAGGTCGGTCCCATGATCAGTTCGAGAAAAATAATGTGAACCGGAGTAAAGATGTTTGGAAATTTCCAGCTCAGCAACAACGGGATCGTTGCAAGGAGTAATATGGGTATATGTATGCTGATAATATAGCGGACCGATTTTCTCAGGTTGTGAAAGATCCTTCTGCCTTCATTGATCGTAAGGGATATTTTTGAGAGGTCATCGTCTGCGATGACGAGATCGGCTGATTGCTGAGCCATTTCTGTTCCGCGCTTACCCATCGCAATACCAATGGCAGCGGCTTTCAGGGCCGGGGCATCGTTCACTCCATCACCGGTCATGCCAACGGTATGCCCTCCCGCACTGAGTTGCCTGATCAGCCGTAATTTCGCTTCAGGGAACATGCGTGAAAATATATTGGCAGATTTAGCGGCTTCACCAAGTTGCTCTTCTGTCATACGCATTACCTGCTCTCCCGTGTAAGAGATCGCCCGGTGCTGTATACCGGCCTGTTCGCCGATCGTTATAGCCGTTTCGGGATAATCCCCTGTAAGCAGTTTTACCTCAAGGCCCGCAGCAAGGAATTGGCGTATCACTTCAGGGATATTTTTTTTAGGCGGATCAAACAGTGCGATAAATCCTTCGAACTGCCAGTTAAAGTCATCCTGCTCTACAGGAAACTCACCTGTATGCCTGGCACTGGCAACACCAAGCACCCGTAAGCCTTTACCGGTCATCTGTTCCAGGTAACCCTGGAGTTTCATTCGTGTTTCGTGATCGAGCCGGCAAACCCCCATGATCCGTTCCGGTGCACCTTTTCCGGCGGCAATGATCGCTGAATCATCATTATAAACATGGGTCATCATCGGCGGATTGCCGCTGATGGGATATTCATAGATGATATGTGGTCGTGTAAATGCGGGGGACAGGGAAATATAAGTGTCGGTGATCGCCTTTTCCATCGAATCAAAAGGACTGTATTCTGAAGCAAGGGTGCCGTAATACAGAAGATCCTCGGCATGTTCAAACTGGCAGGTCAGTTCATCTCTGTGATAGTTATATACGGTATGGACGACCATTTTGTTTTCTGTGATGGTCCCCGTTTTGTCAAGGCAGATCACATCCATGCATCCGAGATTTTCAAGGATCTGAGGCTGCCGTACAAACACGCCGGCCCGGCTTAGCTTATAGGCGCCCAGCGCCATGAACGACGAGAATGCGACAGGTATCTCCTCGGGGATCACTGACATTGCAAGCGTCAATGCGAACAACAGACTGATGACGATATCGCGGTAATGGAGATAGTTGATCCCCAGTATCAGCAGAAAACTGATCAGGCCAAGCAATGCCAGTCTTTTGACAATTTCAGCGGTCTGCCGCTGAAGCAATGTTTTTTGTGATGAAGGATCATCTGCCAGCCGCCCGATAGCCGCGAGGCGCGTCTGATTGCCGGTCGCTGTTACCCTTGCGAAACAACTTCCGGAACTGACCAGCGTGCCCTGGAAAAGTTCACTGTTCTTCGCATCAGCAGTTTTAGTCAGCGGTACTGACTCTCCTGTGAGAATGGCTTCATTTACACTCAGGTCGTGCGCGTCGATGATCATTGCATCGGCAGGTATTTGCTGACCTTCCTCCAGCCATATCACATCACCGGGTACAAGCTCCCGTGAATGAACAGTAAGACGAACTCCATCCCGTATTACCATTACATTTGGTGTGATCAGTTGTTTCAGTTTATCGATCGCATTGCTGCTTCTGAATTCCTGGTAAAAACTTATGCCCAAAACCAGCAGCAGGGCTGCAAGCATCATCATTCCTTCTGCCTGTTCTCCCAATAGAAAATACAGGATACCGCTTACCACCAGCAGGATCACCATTGGATCTTTTATGGTATTCCAGATAAGCCGGGCTGATTGCCCGTGTCTGCGGTAGATGAATTCATTCCTGCCATATTTCGCCTGCAGGGAAGCAATCGATGCGCCGGGTAATCCCATGACCGGCGTTGATCCGGATATAGTTAAAGGCATTTACACTTACGTTAATATTACCAACGTCTCCGGAAACAAATTAGCAAGGAAATGGCGCTCATTTCCTGATCGCGGGCACATCAACGCTTGATACCGGTCAGGAGGTCCGGATCCGGGTTTTGGGGTCATATCACTGCTGATCATGACGGCCGTCATGGTTCAAAAACACCGTAAACAATTTCTTTGTGAAATAAGAAACAGACCATGTCATCACCATCTCTTTATCAGAAAATCCTGCGGAACTGGAAAAGCTTTCAATTTGAAGTAGTGAGCTTCGGGCTGATCGTTCTGGGCGTCTGGCTGATCTGGAGATTGCTTAAAAGACCCTTTGTTCCGGATTGGGTGATCTATGTGGTGGTCATGTGGGCGATCGCACTCATTCTTCATATCTGGCGGATCATTTACCTGATCAAAAGAATCAAGAAGGATTAGCACCTGCTAATGATAATAAATTGTGATGACAGGCCAATATGCAAACGAGAAATTTCATACGGCAACGCAATTATGGGCGAAGAAATCCTGACCGTCGTTCAGTCCGCTTGTTCAACCTGCATTTCCAACTCTATTTTGTGACGATCAGTTTCCTCGGCCTGATGTACCTGGAGCCGATCGTTTCACCACCGGTCTGGCCCTTCTATGCAGCTGCCGGCTGGGGTTTGTTGTTGATGATACAGTTCATTTATGTGTTCAGAAAACAACGGAAGATGAAGGTTAAGCTTAAGCACTGATTGTCCGGGTCCGGCTATCAGCTGACAAAATCTATTTTTTTGAGAAAGGTATAATGAGTGATCTCCTCCACAAATGCTTCGTGATCCAACGGCCTGCCCCAGGCTTCCAGCGTAATGATCAATTCCGAAGACCAGCTTTCTCTTATAATATTTGATCTTAGTTGATGCTTGCCGAGCAGATCCGTGCAATATTTTTTTTGCCCGGCACTTCCTTCAAAAACCATGTGGTATTCCCTGTACAGATGTCTTCTTTCCATTAGTTGTTCAACAAGCGGCAAGGCTGCCAGCACCGACAATATCAGTAATGACCCCATTGAAGCAATAAAATAAAAGCCGGTACCAATGCTCATACCTATTGCAGCTACTGACCAGATTGCCGCAGCGGTAGTGATGCCATTTACCCGGTTTGAAGAACGGAAGATCACACCCGCTCCAAGAAATCCTATGCCCGTCACTACATTGGCAGCGATCCTGTTCCCTGCTTCCGCATTATTGGGCAGCAGCGATAAGATAGAAAAAAGACAGGAGCCTATCGAGATCATGATCATGGTCCGGAAGCCCGCAGGCTTATGATGGTACTGGCGCTCCAGGCCTATCAGCCCACCCCATAAAAGCGAAAGTAACAGACGTAAAAATATTTCTTGCGAAGTGAGGACCATGATCGATAGTTTATAATAACAGGTAAAATAGGTCCATTCCGCGGTTGATCATATGACTACACTCATACTGTGGGATGGGTATTGGTCAGTATGTATGGATGATGATACGCGTAACTTGTTCTGAAAAACATGTCGCTTATATTCAGGACCGGTTACCTGTCAGCCATCTTTTCTTTTACAGCCGTGGCGGGCTATGGGATCGCTCAGATCCTGCAGGTGTTTAACCTTATTTCATATCCCTGGGATGAACTTTTTATTTACGGATTTTCCCTATGCATCGCTATTCCTTTTCTTATTACGATCATAGCACTTCACCAGACCCTGCCGTCTTATAAAAAAATGTGGTCGGGAATAGCCGCCGCTTTAGCCACGGCGTATGTTGTATTTGCGTTGATGGTATATGTTGTTCAGCTGATGGTCGTACTCCCTGCCGATGCAAAAGATAGCCGCCTGGATATTTTACGCATGTCACCACATTCCCTGTTCTGGACGCTGGACGCACTGGCCTATTTATGTATGGGAATTGCAGTGCTTTTCCTGGTACCTGCGCTAAAGGATATTGATACCGCGCGTTGGTTGCGCAGACTGATGATCGCACATGTTGTAATGACGGTAGTGGCGATGTTCGTTTATTTCTATCCTCAGTTTTCCACCGGATTGCTGGTGGTGGCTTCGCCATGGTTACTAACGGCAGGTGGCGTGTGCGCAGGTCTGGCAATTTATTTCCGGAAGGGAAATACGTTATATATCCACTGAAAATGAAAAAGACACTGAATAAGCTGTATCAGCGGTATACAAATGAATGGCTTCGGTTCAATGTACATTTAGCTGTGTATATTGTTACCGTGCTGATCTTGTGGCTGATCTCTTATGTGTACAGGAATTCGTTGGGCACTGAATGGATCATCGTAATCACGTTGATCTGGACGGTCATCCTTATCATTCACTTTTTTCTATCCAGGTGGCAGCGCGGCCGTTTCCGTAAAAGGAAACACCGGTTTTGACGATCAATGTGGTAATGATTGGAATGATCATAAAAGCTATGGCAAACCCCGCCGGCTCTTCCGGAACTGATCACCCTCATCATCTTGACTGATCTCCTTCATTGATTTGAGGCATGGCAATAAGTTTCTTTGACTGATAACTTTTTTATCTCATCAAAAACATTCTATATGAAAAGCGATGCAACTCTTCAAAAAGAAGTACAGGAGGAACTGAAATGGCAACCGATGCTGAATGCAGCCGAGATCGGTGTCGCGGTTAAGAATGGTATCGTCACATTGTCCGGTAAAGTAGACAGTTATACAAAAAAGCTTGCCGCTGAGAAAGCTGCCAAGCGCATCGGTGGCGTTAAGGCTGTGGCTGAAGATATCCAGGTTGGTTATTATGGCAATAAGGTAAAAACTGATGCCGAAATTGCTGATGCAGTTGTTAATGCCTTGAAATGGCATTCAGCAGTTCAGGAAGAGAAGATAAAGATCAAGGTGGATGATGGTGTGGTCACACTGGACGGCGAAGTTGATTGGGATTATCAGCGGACCAGTGCAAAATCAGCCATTGAAAACCTGACCGGTGTAAAGCTGGTGATCAACCTGATCACCGTTAAACCAAAAGTGAGATCCGCAGATGTTGCCCAGGGAATTAAAGACGCTTTACAGAGAAGCGCCAATTCGGATGCGGGCAAGATCCGGGTTGAGGTATCAGGCACCAAAGTTACCCTAAGTGGTTCAGTTCGTTCGTTTGCTGAAAAAGAAGACGCGGAAACAGCCGCCTGGGCCGCTCCCGGCGTTACAACACTGGAGAGTAATCTGATGGTGATTGAACCTGAATTCTCTATGATCGATTGAAAACCTGCAAAGAGCGGACCGGCTGACCAGGATCAGTAATCCGGGTTATGCCGGTCATTTTTCTTCGCCGCAGATAATTCTATCTTGATCTAAATCCTTTTGTTATGACACCGTCAACTTTATTCAACAACTGCACATCTTATCCCGGCTGGTATTCGCCGTCTGCTGAAGTCAGCAATATTTTACATGATCTGGATCATTTTCACATGGAGAAGTATCCCCGGTTGCGGGTCCGCCTCAGCGAGTTTGAACATCATTATAAGGTTGTGGTGCCTTTGACCGGCACCTTGAAGGAAGATATTGTGGTTTACACGCATGACGATCAATTAATGATCGCATTGAAGAAAAAGCACTCAGCAAAGCTCAGTAAATCAGGTCATACACCAGTTGACCGCTATCTGTTTAATGTCGTCTCATTGCCGCAGGATGCGGATGCAGAGTTTTCCTCAGCGGAGTTGAAACAGGAGAACCTGGAGATTTGTCTGTCCAGGATGGAGCATAAACGACCATGCGGTGATCATCAGATCATTGTCTACTAAGTCGGCGTCTCTGCACCTGGCCAGGTGGAGAGTAACGAAGCTTTCCGTTTAATACAGCAGACCCTCTGAGATTACCTCCAAAGCTGGATAAGATGACATAGGATCTACGATCTTCAACAAAATACATCAATATGTTTGGGGCACTGAACAATGAACAAATGGACCAGCTGCTCAGTCAGCAGATCTTAGGAAGGTTGGGATGTCATACTAACGGGCTGACATATATAGTTCCCATCAGTTATGCCTACAATAAAAATTGCATTTATTGCTTTAGTGAGGAGGGGCTGAAATTATCGATGCTGAGGAAGAACAGGAATGTTTGTTTTCAGGTTGACAATACCAGGGACATGTCGAACTGGCAAAGTGTGATCTGCTGGGGAGAATTCAAAGAACTTGTTACGGAAGAGGACAAGCGGGAAGCGCTTGCTGTTCTTAATGCAAGAAATTTCACGTTTCGTACTTCAAAGAAAATGCAGATCAATCCGGACTGGCCATTTGCCGGCAATGGTGCCGAAAATCTCAAAGGAGTTTTCTTCCGGATACAGATCGAAGATAAAACCGGTCGTTATGAGACGGCGGACGTGTTGAATGAAATTGCCGGATGAGGCTATTTCATTTCCCTGAACAAGCGAATGGCATCCTCCTGTTCACACAGTGAACTTCCTTTCTTTAACGTGGCTGCTGTTCCGCAGGCAACGCCAAACTTCACCGCATCGGTGATTGAATAGTTATCTATGAGTCCGGCCACAATCCCCGCCACCATACTGTCTCCCGCGCCAACGGTGCTCATCTTTTTTACCTGCGGTGCCTGGATCGTTTGAGCCATACTCTTTGTGATCAGCATGGCGCCGCTTTCTCCCATGGAAACGGTGATCATTTTGCAATTGAATTCTTCAAGCAGTTTTTTTGCAGCAGTCTCAACTTCATTTTTTTCAAGAAAGGTCCTGCCGGTCAGCGCCGCCAGTTCTCCAATATTGGGTTTGATCAGGAATACACCGGACAGCAGGGCCTGTTTCAGCGGTTCCCCCTTCGTATCGACGATCAGTCTTGCATTTCTTTTTGCGGCAAGGCGTGAAAGCCTCGGCATCACATCCAAGTTCATCTCCGGAGGAAAGCTGCCGCTCACTATAAGATACTGGAACGAGACCATTCGCTCAACTTCGGCCAGCAGTTGTTCGCATTCAGTTGCTTCAAGTGGTACGGGGGGCGTGCCTAACCGGTATTGATTGCAGCTGGAGGACTCGGTGACAATAATATTTTCGCGGGTCATCTGCGCAGTGCTGACGATAAAAGATGCAACACGTTGTGCATTCATCATGTCATTCAAGTATTTTCCTGTATAACCTCCGGAAGGATAAATAGCCACCACTTCTTTCCCAAACCGGTGGAGCACCCGTGCCACATTGATGCCTCCACCGCCCGGTGTCAGGACTGGCGCTGAACAACTCAGTTTTTTCTCGGGGACCAGTTCGGGAACTTCGATATTGTTGTCGATACAGGGACTAAAAGTGATCGTAATGACGGACGGCATGTAAGAAAGTTTTGTGCGGAAATTAACTGGAACATGCAGAACCATCCATGATGTAACAGGGTATGAAAGATGATCGTTATCATGCGATAGTCAGGTTGACTGCTGTTATTTTGACGTAACAATAAACGGATTCAGCATGTCATCGATCCATTCTCAGCAAATGATGAAGGCAATGGTATTGCATAAGCGTAATTCAACACTGTCACTTTCGTCTATCCCTGTTCCCATTCCGGGTCAGGACCAGGTATTGATCAGTGTAATAGCCTGCGGGGTGTGCAGAACTGATCTTCATATCATCGACGGCGAACTTGCTTCGCCGAAGTTGCCGCTTATACCTGGTCACGAGGTCATCGGCAAAGTTATTTCCACAGGAGGGAAGGTGACGGATCTTCATCCGGGCGATATCGTCGGTGTGCCATGGCTTGGGCATGCGTGCGGTGAATGTAAGTATTGCAGGAGAGAACAGGAAAACCTTTGTGATCATGCCCTCTTCACGGGCTATACAATGGATGGCGGTTTTGCAGAGTTTATGATCGCGTACAGTGCTTTCTGTGTGAGGATTCCCCATCAATTCGCTGCCCCGCGATACGCGCCATTCCTTTGCGCGGGATTGATCGGATACAGGTCTTATCGTTTTATCCCACCTGGATTTTCAAATATCGGTTTGTATGGGTTTGGGGCTGCCGCTCACATTATCACACAGATCGCGGCGATGCAGAGAAAAAACATCTTTGCATTCACCCGTAAAGGAGATGCGGCAACTGGAGAATTTGCCCGGTCATTAGGGGCATGCTGGGCGGGCGGATCGGATGAAGCACCACCGGAGAAGCTCGACGCAGCAATCATTTTTGCACCTTCCGGGGAACTCGTGCCAAAAGCGCTTGCGGACTGCGTCAAAGGCGGTGTTGTTGTCTGCGGAGGAATACATATGTCTGATATTCCTTCGTTCCCTTATTCCCTATTATGGGAGGAAAGGCAAATCCGGTCTGTAGCGAATCTTACCAGGAAAGACGCAACGGAATTTATGTCGGCAGCTCTACAGCACCCGCCGCATACTTCGGTGGAACTCTTTCCGCTGGACAAGGCAAATGATGCCGTCCAACGGCTCCGCGCAGGAAAGGTAAAAGGAGCGGCCGTACTTGTGATGGATACGGAATTTCTGTCACCGGAACCGATGACGGCTGTCATTTGAATAGATCATACCGGCACTTAGCTTAGTGGCAATACATCAAATACCGACAAATAATATGACTACAGATCGCCAAATACAGCAAGGGGTAAAGGAAGAGCTCGACTGGGAGCCACACCTCGATACAGCCAGGATCGGCGTTACGGTTTTAAATGGTGTCGTGACGTTATCAGGCGAAGTAAGTAATTACGCGAAGAAACTGGCTGCAAGCAATGCCGCTAAGCGCGTACACGGTGTAAAAGCGGTGGTAGAAGAACTTGAAGTGGGTATCCCCACTTCAGATCAGCGAACAGATGAAGCGATCGCCCAGGCAGTACTGGATACGATCAAGTGGCATTGTGAGCTGGATGAAACCAGGATCAGTGTAAAAGTAGATCACGGCGCGGTTTATCTCGAAGGCCAGGTTGAGTGGGCTTATCAAAAAGATACTGCAGGCAAAGCGGTTATGAATCTGGTGGGTGTAAAACAGGTCAATAATTACATTACAATAAAGCCGAAGATCACGGCAGGAGATCTCAAGGACCGCATCAGTGCCGCACTGCTGCGAAGCGCAACGGTTGACGCGTCAGGAATATCAGTTGATATATGGGATAGTAAAGCGACCCTGAAAGGTACTGTCCGTTCCCTGGCGGAAAAAGAAGATGCCGAAAAGGCTGCCTGGTCTGCACCCGGCATCCTGCGGGTAGACAATTTACTGACGGTTGAAGTGCCGCAATTTGTTGCTACAGATTAATGAAGTTCCGGATATAAACACCTGTGTTTCCCGCCGCCTGATTAGGCGGCATTTTTGTGCGCCTGTTGTGCCGACATCTAACGGCCATCAAAAGTTAAATATCAGATTGAATGTTCCCTTGCAACCTCTATCGACTTAACAGTAAAAAATAAACCGGTAAGAAGGAGAGAACGGTAAGGAAGCTTTTCGTCAACAACCGCGGTATACGGATATTGATAGAAGCGTGATATAAAATAAATTACTGATAAAGACAGATGAAACGCTGCCTGACCGGCGGCATTTATCCGCCGGAAAGCAACCTGCTTCGGGTAAAGCAAACAGGCTTAATTCCGTTTTTTCTTTTCAGGCTTTACTGGAAGTTTGTTGCTTACAGGAGAATCCAGCCTTCCTCTTTGATGCCCGCCCGGCCACTTCTCCAATAACTGGGGCGGCTTATTTTCTTTTCGCGATCTTGTCTTTTTCATAAAACTGATTTATCAAAAGTCAACCAACTGTTTATCTATAGCGTGAGATCATTGCAATATGGCGGTATTCCCGCAGTGCGCCGTTTTCAAAAAAATGAACTTCCCCGTTCTTCTCCAGAACAGTATCAATCAGATCGTCCACAGCGTCCGAAAGTATGCGGACGGTTTTTTTAGGCGGACGCAGAAATAAATGGAATTCGTTTTCGGCGAGAAACCCAGGCTGCCTGTAATCTTTCTCAACCAGCAGCTTCAGGCCTTTGCCTTCATGAGCAGCTGCCCAGGTATCCTGTACGCCGGGAATGCTCATGCCTGCGCCGACCTTTTCATTCAGTTCTTTTAACAACGTGAGATGCTGTTGATCCAGATGATTGCGCATCAGCGGCCATGCGATCTCAACGAGCTGTTTCAGGTCTGCTTTGTCATAGTCGCCTTCCGCTTTACCAATAATGCTTTTGTTGTGGTGGCTTACATCAGAGAAAAAAGCAAGTTCTTTTCGTACTGCTAGAACGATCAGCGGTCTGCCGGAAATAAGATATTGATCAAGTCCTTTATCGACGGTCCTGAAAAATTCTTTCAGCCGGATCGATTCAAGTTCGGATTTATCTTTTTCGAAGCTTTTCACGTGCGCATAACCTGCTTCGGACGAACTATGGGAAGGTTTGGCATAAATATATTCGGCGTCGTTTGTCAGCGGAAAATGATGGTCGCTTACTTCATTGATCACATTCCATACACCGTGAAAAAGGCGGGCATGTTGTTCGGTAAGCAATAATACACAATATGGATTGGCATAATCTTCTTTGTATAACAATTCGCGCAACTCGAAACGGTCACTGACCATAATGCGTTCGCGTACTGCAAACGGGAAATAGGCACAATGACTGATGGCTTCAGATAGGTAAATGCCTATGCCCTCGGTGCCCGGACCATAGTGGATCGCGGCCAATAGCTCATCCAGTTTGCCGAGCAGATTAGCGACCTCTTCCGGTTTATAATTGTTGCGCAGTACTTGCCGCGTTCTTCGCATCAATTTGTGCATGCTAACAGCATTTGCTTTTGGCAAAGCGGGATAAACAGGCACTATGATGGTGACGCAAATGCCGCCTCTTTCCCCACGAAGCAGGGAAATCTCTCCGATACTGGTTTTATTCTTTTGCATAAGAATTTATTTTAGTTGGTGTCAGCCTAACCCCCTATTATCGGGATAATCTGCCTATTAAAATCAGCGCCAAAAAAACGAAATGACGGGATGAATGCAAATGAGGACAGTCACGGTTTTCGTTGATGCCGGTCAGCATGCAAACAACGCCGAAGGACTAATTTTCTATTCTGTCCCAAACGCGCTTATATATGCTTCAACTGTCCGTTAATGCGATAAAAGTGCTTGAAAGTCGTTACCTGCTGAATAATGGCCGGCGGGAAGCGCCTGCACAACTATTTAAGCGGGTAGCTACGAAGGTTGCTTCAGCAGAAACAAAATGGGGCAACGGAGATGATGACAGAGCTGCGTTTTCTTCCCAATTCGCCGAAGTTGATAAATGCAGGCACCGCTCTCAATCAATTGAGTGCATGTTTTGTTCTTCCTGTAGAAGACAATCTTGCGGCAATATTTGATACATTGAAACAGGCGGCATTGATCCAGCAAAGCGGTGGAGGCATGGCACGGAAAAGCAAAAGGACTTACCGTTTTCAGAAATAAGTCAAAGGGGCAGCAGGTCATGAACCAGGGACTGGAAACAGATGAGGTTGCATGCAAGGTTTGCGCTTGAAATCAAATTGTTCAATGGTGTCATTAATCAAATATTGATCTATGGAAAAAAATACTTGTACCGGTGAATTTTTCCAATGCATCCCGGCATGCTGCAGAGTTTGCAGTAAGGTTTGCAGCTGCAGTTGGTGCAGAAGTAGAACTTCTGCATGTATATACAGACGCGGTTCCTGCAACCGTTGGGCCAGAACCCTGGAAAGTGACTGTCAGTGGCAAGCGGGAAGAAAAAGATGGAAAGATGCTGGAAGAAATTGATTTTTTGTCCCGCAGATATAATACGCTTGTGAAAGGACAGGTTCGGGTTGGATTTAAGGGAAACACTATCCGTAAAATCTTGAAAGATGAGGCATTCGATCTCACGATCGTAGGTCTGAAACAGGGATCGAATATAACGGGAAATACTTTATCCAGGATCATCAGGCGTGCGCACAAACCGGTACTGGTTATTCCGGAAGATTCACCGCTGGTCGATCTGAAACATATTGTACTGGCCCTTGAGTTCAGCTATCTTTCCAATTATGCATGCTTTGACCCGTTGTTTGAAATCGTACAGTCACAAAACGCTTCACTGGATGTGATCCACGTGGAAGGTAGGGGAGCTGACGGATCAGAGGGGCAGGTGTCTGCAAAATTGGATATCGGCCGGATGCTGTCAAAAGTATCTTATCAGTACGTTACTCTTGAAAATGATGATACGGGCCTGGCCGTACTGCAATATACCCAGAATCATCCGACTGATCTGCGGGTAATGGTTGCCAGGCATCATCCTTTTGTATGGAGATATTTCTGGTGATTTACCATACAGACTGTTGTGAAGCATTCCAGCCTGCCTGTACTTATCCTCGCAGGAGATCATCACTGAAAATAGCTGAACACGGCAGATTGCATAACAGGTGTTGCTTTTCCGGCAATTGACAACACGTTATCTTATGCACACACGCAATTATTACTTTATCAATGCATTGACATTTTACCGGTTTACTATGGCGCCGGTACTCATTATGCTTGCGATCAACGGCCAATCTGTAGCATTCAGATGGCTGCTTGCCGTAAGCTTTTTTACGGATGCCATTGACGGAGCTCTTTCACGTCATTTTCACGTGACAAGTATATTTGGGTCCAGGCTTGATTCAATAGGTGATGACCTTACAGTTTTAGCTGCCGTTGCGGGAATGATCATATTCAGGCCTGATTTTGTTAAACAGGAATATCCGGTAATGATCGCACTGGCAACGCTGTTCCTGGTTCAACTGGTGCTTGCCTTTATACGCTACAGGAAGATGACGAGCTTTCATACATACATTGCTAAAATGGCGGCTGTAATGCAGGGCGTATTTTTCATTTTGTTGTTTTTCTGCGAAAAAACGCCCTATGTGTTCTTCCGTCTTACTATCATTCTTACAGCACTGGATCTGATCGAAGAGATCATCCTGGTGTTAATGCTGAAACGCTGGCGCGCGAACATCAAAGGGATATACTGGGTTATCAGGGGAAGACAGATATAAAAAATATTATTCCTGATCCTTGTTTGCTCAATGATCGACTGCAACCGGGAAATGAATTTGAAGATATTCCGGATGCACAACACATTACAATGATGCCTGTCACCCTGTACAGTGAGCGTACTCAGTGGTGAGCAGGGCGGACAGCGATCAAATGGTCCCGCAGCGGCGACGCTATATCATTGTGTCTGCAAAATGCTTTTCCTTCTTTGTATATAGTCCGGTAAGTTCGCCGAATGCGATCACGTGTCCGCTTATCTCTTTTTGCAATCTGAATTTGTGTGTATGAAAAGGCATGTCAAGTACCATATCAAGCGCATAGATCCGGAATGCGTACCGATGCGTTCCCGAAGCGGGGCATGGTCCCGTATAGTGAAGGTGACCAAAATCATTCAGTCCCTGTGTCCCATGTAGCCGGCCTTCATTGATATGATGTGTCACGGGGATATTCCAGGCAAGCCAGTGCGTCCAGGAGCGAATGGGCGCATCGATATCCTCCATTACTATCAACAGGCTGAGCGCCTGTTCAGGAACATGTGCAATGCTCAGCGGCGGACTTATATTGTCGCCATCGCAGGCGTATTTCAGTGGGATCACCCCTCCATCGCTGAAAGCGCTGCTGGATATTTTCAGCTCTTTATAGCTGATCGCTTTTTCGGCATCGCCGCTGAATGCAGTATGTTTCATATTAATTTGTTTACGGGCCTTCACCGTCAGGTGGTGCTTCATAAGGCGGGGTGATCTGAAGCTCTTCTTCCGGAGGAGGAACGATCTCCGGATCGGGACTGTCTATAAAAGGAATATCTTCTCCGTCCTGGTCTATTTTCAACCCCTGCTCAGTTTGTTGCCCGTCCAACCTGGGTTTCCGGATGATCGCTGATTTATTTGTCTTTGACATCATGATGTTTTTAAGTTATAC
Organism: Citrobacter freundii; assembly: GCA_003243445.1. Lineage (GTDB taxonomy): Bacteria > Bacteroidota > Bacteroidia > Chitinophagales > Chitinophagaceae > Terrimonas_A. The sequence continues at coordinate 20,759 of QFQQ01000040.1, read as the reverse complement.
ACCCAATGGACAGGTCTCTGGCATACCTGAACGGACGGATGGAAACATGATTTCCGTACAGCTCATACGGCGTATAGTTTCTTCAAAGAAAGATCTTTTCCAGGCAAAGAAAAATGATAGCCGTCAGACAAGCCTTTGATAGCAGTCATTCTTTTAACTGTTTGCCTGCGGCTAGATTTACAAAAAATTAAGTGCTATGGAGCAGAATGAAAAAGCGATCGCTACACTACATCATTTACTTCAATATGAGGCTAACCGTTTTATGACAGCCGAAATACAGCTGAAAGATCATCTTGACAAATGGATCAGTCAGGCTAATTCATTGCCGTTGAAAACGGTATTGTTAAAGTATGCGGGTTTTGTTCAGCAGCATATCGAAAAACTTGAGACTTTTCTGCAAAACGAAGAAAGTAATCTGTTTAATCTGAATGACCGTGTAATGCAATCGTTCATTCATGAAACGGATGCCAGGCTGAAATTGTGTGTTGACGCGGAAGTGAAAGACGCTTGTTTGCTGTCATCGGTACAATGCATCAACCATTATAAGATCAGCATATTTGGAACTTCTGCTGCATTCTCAAGGGAGCTAGATCTCGGAGCGGCGGCTGCTGCTTTTCATGAAATGGAAGTAAACGAAAAGCATATCGATGACCGCTTATCGCAGCTTGCAGAACATGAGATCAATCTGAGAGCGAGAACACCGGTCGTTATCACAAAGTGACCAGGTCGCGATGATGCCTTTGATAATACTTATTCGCTAACGCTAACGAAAAACATATGTTTAAAAACAGGATAGAAGCTGGCCTGCTATTGGGTGCCAGACTGAAAAAGTATGCTAATAAGGATGGTGTTGTATTGGCAGTTCCGCGTGGGGGAGTGCCCGTGGCTTATGTAGTGGCAAAGGAACTGGGATTACCTATCGATATTGTTCTTACTAAAAAGATCGGTCATCCCGAAAACAAGGAATATGCAATCGGAGCCGCAAGCCTGAATGATCATTTTGTTGTGCAGGGCATATATGTTTCTGATGAATACATTGAAGAAGAGCTCAGCGGCATCCGGAAAAGATTAAGGGAAATGCAGCGACGTTTTATGGGTACGAATGAGCCTGAATCAATCGAAGGAAAAACAGTCATAGTGATTGACGATGGGATCGCCACAGGAAATACAATGCTTGCAACCGTGAAATTGCTTCGCAAAAGCCGGCCGCGTAAAATAGTTGTTGCCGTTCCGGTAGCATCGAGAACCGCTATACGCAAACTCTCCGGGGAAGTGGATGAAATCATAACCGTTGAATGCCCCGAGCATTTCCCGGGCGTAGGTTCCTTCTATGAAGACTTCTCCCAGGTCAGTGATATTGATGTTACTTTTTACCTCAACAGGTTGAGGGAGATGAGGCAGGCGGGATAAGAAGGCAATAGTTGAACACATATCCTGGATAAAAAAATAAGCCGATCCGGAAAATAATAGACCAATATAAGAACAAAACATTTGCACGCGAAAACAACAACTTTCAGCATTAGTGGTGATCGTATGCGAGCTTGTTCACCTGCTGTCAGTTCCGGCAGTGCTGAATACACTAATTTATCCCTGAGAAATCCTTCGATTTTAAATACATATGCTAAATAACAAAAAATGAAAACAAGAAAATTCTGTCAGAGTTGTACCATGCCGCTGGATAATCCTGAAGACCGCGGTACAGAAAAAGATGGATCAAAAAGCGATACTTATTGCAAATTCTGCTACAAAGACGGCGCTTTCACTGACCCCGCTATGACCCTTGAAAAAATGATGGATATCGCAAAATCCGAGATGAAGAAACAACATTTACCGGATAATATCATACAACAATCAATAGCGATGCTGCCACGTTTGAAAAGATGGCAGCATGCCGGCATCTAGCCCGAAGAAGATCTCAGCCACCATCTTTTCACTGTACAAACTTTAATTCATTGTTGCCCTGGCGGATCAGCCTTGCAATGATGCCAATCAATTACGCTGTATATGTCGTTTTCCTTTTTATATAATAGTGGAACCGGTTTCAAACCCAAAGTAGCTTATTTCTGCATGGAGTTTGGTATTCATCAGCCGTTGAAAACGTATGCGGGTGGCCTGGGTTTTCTGGCAGGTTCTTATCTGCGCAGTGCATACGAATTGAAGATGCCGGTCGTTGGGATCGGCATCTTATGGAAGTACGGATATTATGATCAGGTGAGAAAAGCAGATCAATCGATGGATGTGCAGTTTCAGGAAAAGAACTATGGTTTTTTGAAGAAGACCGATATAAAGATCACGATCCGGGTATTTGGTCATGATGTAACTGCAACAGCTTTTTACCTTGCTCCGGAAGTATTTCACACTGCGCCCGTCTTTTTTCTGAGTACCGATATTCCTGAAAACGATTATCTGACGAAGACGATCTGTTATAAATTATACGATTCAAATCCCGAAACAAAATTAGCTGCGGCGATCCTGCTGGGAGATGGTGGGGCTAAACTGCTGGAAGCATTGAACTGGTTGCCGGATATCTATCATTTAAATGAATCACATGCATTACCTCTTGCATTCCATCTCTATAAAAGATCAGGTAATTTGAAAGATGTTAAAAGCCGGCTGATATTCACGAATCACACTCCCGAGCCCGGCGGAAACCAGCAAAGCAGCGTTTCCCTCCTTAACAAGGCCGGCTTTTTTCTTGATCTTCCAATGGACGAAGTGCGTAAGATCACCGGTGTGTCCAACGATACGCTCGATCATACACTGACGGCGCTAAGGTTTGCCGGGATTGCCAACAGCGTATCCAAACTTCATCTTCAAAGTCTTCAGAATAGCTGGATTGAATATAATGATATCTGTCAGATGATCAATATCACTAATGCCCAGAGCTTCTCATACTGGCATGATGATATCTTGTATAAAGCAATGTATACGCAGAGCGACGAAGCGCTTCGCGCACGGAAACACGAGTTGAAGCGCCAGTTGTTTGAAGAAGTAGCTGATCAGAATGGCGAGATCTACGATGAAAATATTCTGACAATCGTATTTGCGAAAAGATTTGGTGGTTATAAAAGACCCGAATTGTTATTGAACAATATGGAAAGATTCAACAGGTTGATCACCAGCAAAGACCGGCCTGTCCAGCTGATATGGGCCGGCAAGCCTCACCCGATGGATTATACCAGCATCGCATCATTTGATAAGATCGTGAATGTATGCAAGAGCTATCCCAACTGTTCTATTTTGTCAGGGTATGAAATGAAGTTGTCCAGGATGCTTAAGCAGGGCGCGGATGTGTGGTTGAACCTGCCCAGGCTGACCCATGAAGCCTCGGGTACAAGCGGAATGTCCGCCGCAATGAATGGAGCGGTAAATGTTTCCATTCCCGATGGATGGGTTCCTGAGTTTGCAAAGGATAACGTGAACTGTTTCATTATTCCTCCCGCTGATACCAGGCTGCATGAACATCAGCAGGACGAAGCTGATGCGAACGCTTTGTATGATCTGCTTGAGAAAAAAGTGATCCCGATGTATTATGATGACCAGCCCGCCTGGTGTGGGATCATAAAATCAGCGATGCGGGATATCATACCGCAATTCGATAGCATCAGGATGGTGAGGGAGTATTATGAAAAAATGTATGAAGGGAATCCATGTGCGGTAAAGACAAACCTTCCGGAAAAAGACATGGCTCCTGCAGTTGGTTAGATCGTACATGTAGTTTCAGCAATTAACACTGAGCTCATGCAATGGTGATGTCACTGTTCAGATAAACATCCTGTATTTCATGAAGCAACGCGATCCCTTCGTTCGTCGGGCACTGGAATGCTTTGCGCCCGGCGATCAGTCCCATACCCCCCGCCCGTTTATTAATGATAGCGGTTATGATCGCTTCGCGGCGGTCGGCTTTTCCTTTTGATGCACCGCCGGAATTGATCAATCCAACACGTCCATTATAACAATTAAGTACCTGGTACCTGCACAGGTCTATCGGGTGTAGGGTAGAGAGCTTGCTATACATCCGCTCATCCATCTTCCCATACGGCTCATTTCCTGAATTGAGGGCGTTGTAGCCACCGTTATTCTCCGGTAATTTTTGCTTGATTATATCTGCCTGTATCGTAGCGCCGAGGTAATTGGCCTGGCCAGTGAGATCTGCTGCCAGATGAAGATCCTTGTCAGCCTGTTTAAAAACCTTATTACGCAGGTAACACCACAGGATGGTGACCATTCCCAATGCATGCGTTTCTTCGAACAGCCCGGACACTTCAACGATCTGTCGCGATGATTCGGCTGACCCGAAATAGATCGTGGCCCCGATGGCCGCGGCCCCGAGATTCCAGGCTTCGCGGACGGAGCCGAACAATACCTGGTCCGCTTTGTTAGGGTAAGTCAATAATTCATTGTGGTTAAGCTTCACGATAAAGGGGATCCTGTGCGCATATCTTCTTGACAACATGGCAAGATTGCCAATGGTACTTGCAACGCCATTGCAGCCGCCCTCCATTGCCAGTTGGATGATCTTTTCAGGATCAAAATATCCGGGATTTGCCGCAAAGGAAGCGCCGGCGCTGTGTTCAACGCCCTGGTCAACAGGCAGAATAGAAAGATAGCCCGAGCCGGAAAGCCTCCCATGATTGAAGAGCATACTAAGATTGCGCAGCGTTTGAGCGTTGCGGTTTGTATGGCTGAATATGTCTGAAACAAATTCCGCGGAAGGCAAATGAAGTGTTTCACCCGTTACGGTAGTACAGCGGTGGGTAAGTAACTCTTCGTGTTCCGGTCCGATCAATTCCATGATGTCTGCGGTGGTCATCTGCTTTTTTTAAATGTGCTGTTATTTATGCGCAATGAATACCGGGATCTGATGATCTGCGATAATATCTTTTGCAAAACTTTTTTTAAAGAGCTGTGATATAAAGGAACGGTTATAGGCGCCGCAAACCAGCATAGATGATCTTTCTTCGGGGATCCATGCTTCAGTATACCTTGCCGCACTCATATGCACTTTTTGAAAACTGAGGTTGATGAAATGACGGGCAACCAGCTCCTCGACCTGGTCTTTCTCAGGAATGGCTGACTCGCGATCTTTATCGGCATATACCACTGTTGCTTCCAACCCTGCAAGCTCCGGAAGTATATACGCAAACTGTTTGATAGCAAACACTGCATCTTCAGAACCATCATAACCAAGAATAATGTGATTGGGAAAATTGAATGTTTCCGGAACAAGCATGACCGGGCTTTCCGCGCGATGCAGCACATCACGCAGGTAATCATTCCGTAAGTGCAACTGAAGATTTTTATAAAAAAGCTCCGAGCCAAGTACGATCAGATCTGAAAACCGGCTTTCATTCTCAAATCCGTTGATCGAAAAGTTTTCAAACTCTCTATGCACACGGTACTCTATTCCATTGTGCTGGCAAAAATGTTCGAAGCAGGAGATGTTTTTTTCGATGGCTTCCAGTTCGCCGGGCTGGAGGAGGGGCGCTACGGGTGTTACCCCGGTACCTTCTGTATATCCCCAGCTATTGAGCACCTTTACCGGCGGCAGAAAAACGCCGGTAAGAAGGAAAGGGCTTAGCTCATGTAATGTTCTGAGGAATTCAGCAGCCCCTTCAGAGTAGTAATCTCCGTCGAATACAAGCATTATCTTTTTCATGAAAGAATAGTTGAAAGATCAAGTTATGCAGGTGCTCCGTCCATACCAATGATGCATGTCAGCTATTGTTTTGATTCCACTCATTGATTTCTTTACCTCATCACAGGATCTTATTAGCCGGCATAAATGATCTCAACGAGTCCATCAGATAGATCACGCCAAGACCTATAGCGAACAAGCCTGTCAGGTTGCTTATATTAGTTACAGGTCCATAAGAAGCGCCTGTGAGCAGTATTCCAAACAACGCAAATAGTATTCCTGCAGATAGTGTGACTGGCCAGCTCTTTTGTTCCTGTTTGATGACCAGCCCGCCCATTATTTTCATCAGGCCGGAACATACCATCAGCGGTCCCGCAAGTAAAGGAAACGCAATAAATGTCAGAAATGGATTGAACGAAAGCACCAGCGCAAAGCTCAGGTCCAAACCGCTTTTGAGCAATGTCCAATTCCTGCTATTTGAATTTTTCGGGAAGCGCAGGGCAAACAGGAATATAACAAGGCTGTTCAAAAACAATGCAGGGCCGAGATATTTTATCAGTTGTATAGAGGATCGGAACGGATATAACAATGCGGCCATGCCTGCGACCAGCAGGATAATACCAGTGACCAGAACGACTATCCGGCCGCCGGGTTTGAGCGGCTTTACAATTGCTCCTGTCTTCATATAAGGCTGTCTATGGCCTGGCGACAGCGGCCAGTGTTTATTTTGATTGTGACCTGCGTTGCTGCTTCTCCAGTCTGCGGAAATATCCACGAAACAAAAAATTATGCTTCAGTGCTTCCATGTTCTGGTTGAGTCCATCAGTTGCTTTTTCGATATTGTTCATGCTTTGCCTGAAACCTGCCGTGATTGAACTATCGGTCAGTAAAGTATGTACGACACCCTGTTGGTTATTCAGCTGCCGGTCGAGTTGACTTATCATGCTGTTCACGTGGGTGATCATTAACTTTGTTTGTACGGCAGCTTCACCGATACCGGTAACCGCCGCTTTAAGTTCATGCTCCATTGCTGAATCCGTAAGCAGTGTACCAACTGGCCCTTTGCCATTTTTTACATCATTTATGATATGGTTCAGCTGCCATGTGAACTCCTTTGCGTGCTCGGTCGTCTTTTGTATGTTGTATGCAGAAAGACGGATGCTGGCAGGTATGGATCCATCATTGATCAATTCCCAAACCCCCTTGCTCTGGTTGATGCGTTCAATGGTGGTCTTTAATTGTGAGGCGATCACCGCCACATCATTATTCGTTCCGTCGAGCGTTTGCAACATATCTTCTGTACTAACAGCTTTTTTTGATACAAGCAGATCTCCTTCGACGGCTAACGGCGCTGTTCCTCGTCCAGGCACAATGTTGACGACCTTGTTGCCGACCAGACCGTCAGTGCCGATAGACACTAACGCATTACGCCGGACGATATCTTTCATCTTACTGTCGATCAGCATAGATACTTCGATCACCGTGTCGGAAAGAAATTTGAGCGCTTTCACCGTTCCGGCCTGTATGCCCGATACCCGGACATTATTTCCCGGTACAAGGCCACCGACATTTTCAAATCTTGCTTTCAGGAGATATGTTTTGCCAAACAGGTGCTGGTTCTTTCCGATCATATATAACATAGTGACAAGAAACAGCAATCCGCCAAGAAGAAAGATACCCAGTTTGATATGATTGGTTATTTTACCCGGCATGGTTACTTATTCAAAAAATTGTTTGATTTTAGGATCAGTGTAGCCAAGCAGCTTTTTATAGTCAGCATCTGCATAGCATCTCCCATCGATCAGTATGACCACCCGGCTTCCGGCCATCTTCACGCAGGACATATCATGCGTAATGATCAGGGAAGTGGTCTGGTAGGTCTTTTGTATATCGATCATCAGTTGAATGATCTCCTTGCCGGTGATCGGGTCAAGGCCTGTGGTTGGTTCATCATATAAAATGATCTCCGGTTGAAGGATCAGTGTACGGGCCAGGGCAATCCGTTTTCGCATACCGCCGGAAAGCTCAGCGGGCATCATGTCAATGGTGTGTGCGAGTCCGACGCTTGAAAGGGCTGCTGAGACACGTTCATTCACTGTTTGCCTGGACAGCCTGATCCAGTGCCGGCGGAGCGGGAATTCAAGATTTTCCCTGACGGTCATCGAATCATACAGCGCATTACTTTGAAACAGAAATCCCACCCTGGCACGTACCTTATCCATCTCTTCGTGATCAAGGTCCGTGACGCTGTTGCCCAACAATTCGATCTCGCCTTTATCCGGCTGCAACAGTCCTATAATGCATTTGATCAATACCGATTTCCCCGATCCTGATTTTCCAAGCACCACTACGGCATCGCCTCTGTTTACCTGCAGGCTGAAATCCATCAGGACCTTGTTGTCGCCGAAAGACTTGAAGAGATGCCGGATATCGATCACTATCCCGGTAACCGGCGCCGTCTTCCCATTGTCTTTATATATAGTTTCGGTTTGCATATTCAGTTAATATCGAGTACGTCGGTGATCTGCACAGCGACAAGGTCCAGAATGAAGATGAGCACAGATGATATCACCACGGCTGAGTTAGCTGACCGGCCCACGCCCTCCGTTCCCTTGCTGCTGTTATAGCCTTTGTAACAACCTACAATGGCTACCGAGAAGCCGAAGAAAAAACTTTTGATAAAGGCGGGTAATACGTCACTGAACAGCAGGTTGTCGAAGATCTGGGTCCAGAACAGATGAAAACTTGTGGCTCCATGAATATTAACGCCGATATACGAACCAAACAGGGAGATCGCATCTCCCAGTATCACCAGTGCGGGCAACATAAGCGTGGCAGCGAGCACTCTTGTGACCACGAGATACTTGAATGGGTTGGTACCACTCACTTCCATCGCATCGATCTGTTCAGTCACTTTCATCGATCCCAGTTCCGCACCAATGCTGCTGCCGATCTTTCCTGCAAAGATCAATGCAGTAATGACCGGCCCGACCTCTCTTACAATCGCGATACCAACGATTGCCGGAAGCTGTGATTCCACACCATAGTCGATCATGGATGGCCTCAATTGCATTGTTAGAACCAGTCCCATAATAAATGAAGTCAACCCCACGAGTGGAAGCGATCTGTAACCGATCAGAAAGCATTGCCGGACGAATTCTCCCATTTCGTATCTCGGCTTTAACGATTGCCTGAAAAACCGGGCGGTGAACTGGCCGACTTCGCCTACTTCAGCAAGAAAGATCTGTATAGGCAATTGCTTTTTCATGTGATCCAAATTTGTGCGATAAATCGTTGTAGATTGATGAATACAGTCATCACCGCAACTGATATTGATCAGGTGGCTGATGACATTCAACAATGGGCCTGATTGCTGTCATTTTTCCCTGTGGCGGGTAATTCTATTTTGTTATAAAACTGTGACTATGGAAAGGATCATGCTGGCTATCAATGCTGTTGAGATGAAAGAACACCCGATCGGTTTTGCCTGCGATCTTGCCAGGCTTACCAATTCTGAGTTGACGGGCATCTTCCTGGAAAACCTGGTTGAAGATGAGCAATTGACTGTAAGAAATGCCTACGAGGGAACCTATATCGGGCTGGAAGTTGACAGGGAATCACCGGAATTTCTTGCAAAGAAAAAGATCATTGACGATAACATTGCAAGGTTCAGCCTGATCTGCAATACGCGTGGGGCAAGATCCTGCGTATTCAGAGATGAGCGTAGTCCGGTCAGTGAGGCCATCAGGGAAAGCAGGTTTGCGGATCTGCTGATCGCAGATGCAGATACCGCATTCAGTAAACTACAGAAATCCACGCCGTCCGCGTTCGTAAAACGCATATTGCGGGCTACCGCCTGTCCTGTGATCGTCGTTCCTGAGAATGTTCAGCCGGTTCAGGAGATCATATTTGCCTATGACGGGACCGCTTCATCCATGTTTGCGGTACGGCAGTTCACTTACTTGTTTCCGGAACTTTCTTCCATCAAACTCATCGTGTTGAATGCAAGCGAAAGGGAAGAAGCGGAGATCATGTTGCCGCCTCAACTGGAGGAATGGCTGCGGGCGCACTATACATCATTCGTGTTTGAAGAGTTACACGGTAAAAGACTTGAGATCCTGATGGATTTCCTGGCATCCAGAAAAAATGCAATCCTGGTTATGGGTTCATATGGAAGAAGCCGCGTCTCAAGATTGATCAACAAAAGCGCCGCCGATGTACTCATGAGCAAAACTTTTTTGCCTCTTTTTATTGCACATTACTAGGAAATATCAGTCATGAGTTCTTAACGGGTATGAGATTTATGCAATAATCCTGTCATGCAATAATAACAAGAAAAGCTGTCCCGTTTATCGTGACAGCTTTCTTTTGCCGGGCCATTCGGCCTATTTAACAGCTATCTGTTTAGCTGTTTCCTTTCGGGCTTCCGCTTTGTAGGGAAGAGAAAGGATCAACACCCCGTTCTCGTAGCGCGCTTCAATTTTTTCTTTGTTCACTTCTTCCGGCAGGGTAAAAGACCGGCGGAAGGAAGAGTAATTATATTCTTTGCGGGTAAATTTCTTTTCTTTCTCTGTCTTGCTTTCTTCTTTCTCTGAACTGATGGTCAGCATGTCGCCTTGTACATCAATGTGGAAATCGTCTTTTTTCATCCCCGGCACAGCGAGGGATAATTCATAATGATCTTTGTTCTCTGTAATATTCACAGCGGGAATACTCAGATTGCGGTTGAAGAAATTATCGCCATTGGTGAACCATTCATTCCATGGTTTGAACAGATCTTCCATGATCATAGGAAAGCGTTCTGTGGCTTTTACAAGTGATTGGTTAGACATAAGGCCTCCTTTTTTTATGTTTTTAATGATGATGTGAATTTACTTTTGCCGGATGTCACGGATCAAGGATAATGATCATTGATCCTGCTGACGGTTATCAGGGTAACTGTTTATCCGGTTCGGGTATCAGCATTTGCTCGGCCAATACCATGTTGGCAATTCCCTGTAACAATGCATCCGGGTTGAATGAGATGCTATCGATGCCTTCCCTGACAAGGAATGCAGCGAAAGATGGAATGTCGCTTGGCGCCTGGCCACACAGGCCGATTTTCACTCCGGCATATTTTGCTTTTTTAATTGCCGATGAGATCAGCATTTTTACAGAAGGGTCCTGTTCGTTGAAAGATGCACTTACCAGCGATGAGTCCCGGTCTATTCCAAGCGTAAGTTGTGTCAGGTCGTTTGATCCGATCGAGAATCCGTCAAAGATCTCCGCGAAACGCTCTTCAAGCAATACATTTGAAGGGATCTCGACCATCATGTAGATCTCCAGTGATTCATCTTTAGCGCGATCCAGTTTGTTGGCAGCCATTGCTGCAATCACCTTTTCACCTTCAGCTGTGGTACGGCAGAACGGGATCATGATCTTTACATTCGTCAGCCCCATATCATTTCTTACAATACGCAACGCCTCGCATTCCATTGCGAAGGCTTCGCGGAATCTCTCATGGTCATACCTGGAAGCGCCGCGGAATCCAAGCATTGGATTCTCTTCGATCTCTTCAAACTGCCTTCCTCCCAACAGGCGTGCATATTCGTTCGACTTGAAATCACTAAGTCTGACAATAACAGGCTTGGGATATACGGCTGCTGCCAGCGTGGCAATGCCTTCTGATAATTTTTCTATAAAAAAAGAGCGTTTGTTTTTATATCCTGTCGTTGCAGAATCGATGAGTTGTTTTATTGAATCATCGTTGATGGTGTCATATCTGGCAAGGGCCATCGGGTGTATACCGATCGAATGATTGATGATAAATTCTATCCGCATTAATCCGATGCCGTGTTGTGGAAGGGCTGCATAACGGAATGCCTGCTCAGGATCTGCGGCGATCAGCATGGGTGAGGTCCGCACGGGCATCCTGATCTTATCCGGATGGATCACGGTGGAAGTAACCGGCAGTATGCCTTCGTATACATAACCTGTTTTGCCCTCACAGCATGAAACGGAGATCTCCTCTCCATTCGTGATCGCCGATGTAGCATTGCCACAGCCAACAATAGCCGGAATTCCCAGTTCACGTGCAACGATCGATGCATGGCTTGTCCGGCCGCCTTTGTCCGTCACAATCGCCCCGGCCTGCTTCAGGAGCGGATCCCAGTCCGGCGTTGTAAGTTCCGCCACGATGATATCCCCTTTATTGAAGTGATCAGCATCGCTGACAGTTTTCATTACCCTGGCAGTTCCCGTTGCGAACCTTGCGCCGACCGCGTTTCCCTCCGCCAGCCGCCGGCTTCTTTTTTGTAAACTGACCAATTCAATGGAAAGTTCTTTTTGTTTGGAGTGAACGGTTTCAGGACGGGCCTGTACGATATATATTCTGCCGTCGGTGCCATCTTTAGCCCATTCAATATCCATGGGGCATCCGTAATGCTCTTCTATTTTCAGGCACCATTTGGCCAGCAAGATCACTTCTTCCTGTGATAGCACGTAACGCGCTGCGTTGACCGGGTCAGTTGCGATATTTTTTGTTGTTACCGCTTCACCGGGCTTTGCAAAGATCATGGTCAGGGCTTTGCTGCCGAGCTTTTTTTGAATGACAGGATTCTTCCCCGCGCGCAGAGTAGGTTTGAATACAAAGAATTCATCGGGTGTAATGGTGCCCTGTACGATGTTTTCCCCCAATCCCCAAACACCGCTGATATGGATCAGTTCGCGGAAGCCTGATTCCGGCTCGAGTGTGAATGCCACACCGGCCGAGCCGGTATCACTTCGCACCATCTGCTGTATCCCTGCCGATAATAAGATCTTCCCATGTTCAAAGCCATTGTCTTCACGATATTTGATGGCCCTGTCGGTATAAAGTGAGGCATAACATTTCCTGACTGCATCCAGCACCGCTTCTGCACCCCGGATATTCAGATACGATTCGTGTAGACCTGCAAAGCTTGCATCCGGCAGATCTTCAGCAGTTGCACTGCTCCGGACCGCAACTGCTATTGCATTACCCATCTGCAGATAGCCATCCCGGATCGCTTTTGCCAGATCATCCGGGAAGGAACCGGAAAGCACCAGCTTCCGGGCTTGCTCGCCAATCTGCCGCAGGTTAGTAAAATCTTTTTTGTCGAGTGTTTGCATGAGCTCCTGCAATGGCTGTCCGAATTGATTATGCTGCAGAAATGTTTGAAAAGCAAACGCCGAAACCGCGAAGCCCGCAGGTACAAGGATCCCTGAGGCTGTCAGTTTATTATATAACTCAGCAATCGAAGCGTTCTTCCCACCGACCCGGGCGATATCCTGACGACCAGTGGAGCTGTATTGGATGATAAAGGGTTCCATAATGGTTAATTTTCATGCAGGCTTAACACCGGCACGTGTGAATAAAGCGCCATGGTGGCTGTATGACTTCCGTGTATCAGCCTGCTCAGCAGGTGATGTTTGCCCGGGAGCATGATCAGCATGTCCACGTTATTTTTATCGATGAATGACAGCAGACCTTCTTCAACCTGCACCTTACTTAGAAAATGATAGGAAGGCCGGTATGGACTCAGCAACTGCTGGAGTTGCTGCGACTGTATTGTAAATTCACTGTCATACCTGTTTCTCGTATCAATGTGAATAACACTTAATGAGGCATTCAACGCCTTCAATAAAGTGCCGATGAACTTTACCGGAATAGTTTCCTGTATATTTTCCATGTCGCAGGCCAATGCAACATTCCTGATACCTTCAAAGTTTTTACCCGGAGGAATGATCAATACCGGGAAATCCAGGGTGCGGAGCAGGGTGGACATATCCTCACCGGTGAACAGTTGTTGGATCCCGGTTTCGTGATGAGCCTGCATCACGACCATGAATGGTCTTTCTGTTTCACAGATCCTTTGAAGCTCTTCTGTAAATTGTCCCTGAACAATAGTATCAGTCAGTTTATCGCCACCGGGCAACAACGCCAGTGCTGCAAGAAAGTGCTTCATTTTCAGCGTGGCTTTCTGTATCTTATCTTCAACCTGCTTATCAGTGTAGGGAACATCTATTCCTCCGCCGGGCAGATCGCAGATATGCACCAGTGATACGCGTCCCTGGATCTTATTTGCAAGATCCAATGCATAACGCGCGGCATCGAAGGATGCCGGCGAAAAATCAACCGGAACCAGGATCGCTTTCATGGTTTGCGTTGTAAGGTGGATGAATAGCGTTCGATCAGTACAACAGGGTCAAATCCTGCCAACGTTCCGGGTTTTACAAATTGAATATCGCCTCCTGCTTCCAGTACCTTCTCCACGACATCATCGATGGTATTGTGAATGAGGGAATAGTTGTCATACGAAGCATCTGCTTTCACCGAAGGCAGAATGGCTGCGGGAACATAGTTGTCTTCAACCACCAGCAAACTGGCATTACGTGTATTCGCATGCCGCCAGACTTCCCGGATGCCAATGGCAAGATGTCCTGCATTGGCTGCAGCTTCCAATCGCTGATGCAGGTGCTTTTCCTGCACCTGCTGCCATTCATTCAATACAGTATTTACTACTTCTTTCAATGATCGTTCGTCTGCATTGGTAAAATATCCATTGATATATTTTACGATCTTGTTTGAATTGACTGAGATCTTACGGAACTCGCCGATCACCTTTGGGCTACCGGTGATCACAACCGGCAACGGATAGGCTTTTAATAACAGTTGCAGCGCCTGATCAGTCCTGTGCAGGAAACTGCGAAGCAGGATCTCGCGGAGCTCATTCCGGTCGGTGAATGCTGCGCCCTTCGGAAAGACCGGGACTTGACTGCTATTGTTCCGCATATTCATATTCACACGGTTGATCGTATGACCATCACTCACATAGATATTACTGGCATATCTGCTGAGATTTACCAGCAGAAAAGAACTGTTTTCTATCCGGGCTTTGACGACGTGCTGAATATTGAATGCATGCGAAACGAAAACACGGGGTTCAACTGCAAAGGGTATATAAATTATCTTTTCAAAAACGGGAGAAATAAAAATCGCTACACTTTTTTTAAACGAACTGAAGTTCAGTTGCGTGAAGATCTTTTTTAGCCGGCCTATGACCAGTCGTCCAAGTTCTGTATCATATTCCTCATCGATCCGGGCAATGACCTTACTGACACAGGTCTGAAACAGGATCTCCAATTCAGCTTTTGACCGCAAATGAGGCTCAAATGGCAATACGACGGATACCGCTGGTTGAGCCGGCGTGACAGCTGTTAACGGACCGGGATGATGATTGGCTGTTTGCATGGTTAATAGATTTACCCGAAAATATACCTGTATAATCACCGTGACAATGAGCATCGTCAAATACGGATTTGATATTGGTCATCCGCTACGATCATTTGATATTTCAGTCATGCTGATCGAGCCATTTCTTGTATACGTCTTCATAAAACACAAGATTCCCCGCTTCATTGATACCAGCGGGATTGTACCAAACGATAACCGGAGGCCTCAGCACGGCAGGAAGAATAACAGGTTGCTGGTCTTCGAGGCACACTGTCGTGTCAAGGTTGACGGGCCAGCGGTTAGCTCATTATCAGGAGCAGACTGAAAAAAAGATCCTTAGCATTTTGAAAGTTGCTGATTGTTGAAGTTACAGCAGGAGACATGACGGTCAGATAATCCGGATCAGCATGCAGGATGATTGCTATGACCAATCTGGTCTTGCGGTAAATGATGATGCGGCATAAGTCAGATGCTTTCCTCACACTTCCTTACCGTACTTCCAGCCTTTCCGGTTTAATTTTTACCGGTAAGGCTGGAAGTACGGTAAGAACGTACAGGTGCAGATTACAACAGACGGTTCTATTATTTTCGGTTGATCAGAGCCGCGTCTTTATGCTGCCTTCTTTCATTAAACCTGAAGAAGATCATTTTCAGCAGATCAGCCGTAAAAACATACAGCAACATGATCAGGGTTATTGTCATGACTAATTTAAGATCCAGCTTTGACAGCCCCAGTACTCCTGCAACCGGTAAAACCGGTAGAAGTATGGTTATGATAAAACTGATCATACTGGTGACGAGAACAAGCCTGCCGGGTTTGCTTCTGACCAGCGGTTTACGGGTGCGGATCACGTACAGGATCAGTAACTCGGTGATTACAGACTCAATGAACCAGCCGGTTTGAAACGCGGCTTCCGTAAGATGGAAATAATAGACCAGTGTATAGAATGTAATAAGATCAAAAAGCGAACTGTGGAGACCAAACACGATCATGAAGTTCCTGATCATCTTAAGATCCCATTTCCCCGGCTTTGTCAGTTGCCCATCATCGACCTGGTCTGAAGCGATAGTGAGATAGGGGAGATCTGACAAGAGATTGGTGAGAAGTATCTGCTTGGGCAGCATCGGCAGGAATGGCAATATAAGGGAAGCGCCGGCCATACTGAACATATTGCCGAAGATCGCTCCGGTGTTGATAAGAATATATTTCATGGAATTGCTAAAGGATCTCCTGCCTTCATAAACTCCGTCAGCGAGAACAGACAGGTCCTTCTCCAGCAACACAAAATCAGCAGCTTCTTTGGCAACATCAACCGCATTGTCCGCAGAAATGCCAATATCCGCCGCATTGATCGCCGCGACGTCATTGATCCCGTCACCGATATATGCAACTGTAAAGTTGGATTTTTGCAGCGCTTTTATGATCAACTCCTTTTGCTGCGGGTCTATTTCGGCAAAGATGTCGGTATTCTTGGTCCTTACAACTATTGCTTCAGGATTCAAATCAGCGATCTCTTCCCCGGTTAGAATAACAGGCGAATCGATCCCGATCATTTTCGCCGTATGTGCGGCGGCAAACCGGTTATCACCGGTAATGATCTTGATATTTATACCTAACTGTTTTAATCGTTGAATTGAACCGGGTGAGCTTTGCTTCAGCGGATCCTCCAGTATGATAAAACCAAGAAAGATCATATGGTGTTCATCCTGCCGGGTGATCCTTTCGGCGGTTGTATACTTGTAACTTATTCCGAGAACGCGAAAACCCTGCTGACAAAAGTTTACGAAAGAGTTCATCAGCTTTGTCCGAAAGGCCTCGTCTATTACCATTCTTTCGCCCTGCTGCAATTCAACTTCTGTACAAACTTCCAGTATGCTTGAGAAAGCGCCTTTAGTAATAAAAAGACGGGAAGCCTCTTTTTTAACTGCTATGGTTAGTCTCTTACGAATAAAATCATAAGGGATCTCATCAAACTTCTCATAGCAATCCGTATTCAGCTGGAGTGATGCGATTGCCTGATCGATAGGGTTACTGAATCCTTGCTGTAAAGAAGCATTCAGGTATGCATATAAACGTATGCGGTCGCCGGCATTGCCCGCTGCATCTACCATGTTCCTTACAGTAATCTTTCCTTCTGTAATCGTTCCGGTCTTATCAGTACAGAGCAGATTCACTTCGCCAAAGTTGAAGATAGAAGTCAGCTTTTTGACGATCACTCTTTTCTTCAGCATTCTTTTGGCGCCGGCAGACATGGCGAACGTCATGATCGCCGGCAGTAGCTCTGGTGTCATACCTACCGCAAGTGCCAGGGAGAAAAGCACCGCTTCAAATAATGGCCGTTCAAAATACAGATTGGCCACCAGGATGATGAGCGATAAAATAACAGTGATCCGTAACAGAAAGTAACCAAACCGTTTGATGCCTTTTTCAAATGCTGTTTCCGGTGCTTTCGCAAGGCTGTGCGCCATCTGTCCAAAAATAGTCTGCGTACCGGTATGTATGGCAAGCACAGTTGCAGTTCCGCTGATGACATTCGTTCCCTGCCAAAGACAGTTATTTTTCTTGCTGACAGCGGCGGTATCTTCGACGAGCCCCGGCATTTTTTCAGCGGGAAATGATTCTCCTGTAACGGCACTTTCGTTTACATGCAACTCATTGCTTTCGATGATGCGGCAATCGGCGGGAATAATATCGCCCGCTTCCAGCAGGATAATGTCTCCCGGAACGATTTCCCTGGTTGTTAATTGCACCTCGCAGTTATCCCTCAATACACGATGCCTCATCTCGATCATACTACTGAGTTCTTCCATGGCACGCCCGGCGCTTGCTTCCTGTATAAAGCCAAAGATCCCGGTAGTGAGGAGGATGATCAGAATGATCACACTGTCCGAAGACTCGCCAAGGCTGGCGGAGAGTATCACAGCAATGACCAGTAATACAACCAGCGGACTTGTAAACTGGCGGATGAACAACTTGATTTCTCTCTTATACCGGCTTTCTTTTTTGAAGGAACCAGTCTGGTCTTTCATCCGTTTCTCTGCAAGTGCCGGAGATAGTCCCCTGATGGACGTTGCCAGCGATGCATACAGATCTTTAATGGGCGATGCCGAAAATGAATTGCCGGTCATTGTTGCATATTGATAAAGAAAGAATAGAACCCGCTGGCACAATATTGACAGCGGGCTTGAGCGGGTCTCATCAACAGTTGTACTTTCGGATGGCAGATGTTTATAGCTGATGTTCTCTTGAAAAGCCATCCATGGATATTTTCCCAGCACCTTTTACTAAAAAGTAGATCAGCGACAATAATACGATGATGGATAAAATAGATTCTCCATTTATTATATCCCCGCCTTCGCCAGGGTTTATATAAAATACGGCTCCCAGGAGAACGGACAATTGCAAGAGAATCGCAAAACGCGTAAGCAGGCCGGCAGATATCAGCATACCGGAGGATTGAACAATCATATATCAAACTCACATCCACTTGGCCAGAAAATCGTTGTATTCCGCCCTTAACGTCTTCATATTTTTTTCAAAAAGACCGATCTCATTATCCAAAGTTTTCAGACTGTCGGTAACAACTGTACTGACCTTCCCATTGTGAAATTTCACATCCTCGGAACAGCTATGAGTGGCTGATCTGATCTTATGCTGAAGGTCACTGATATTCTGACGCTGAAGATCAAACTGATTCTGAAAATGCTCTACACGTTGGAGTACTTCATTTCCCGTATTCTTCCGGGATATTTCAAGCAACCTGTTATCGAGAATATCCAGATCGTCTTTGTAGAATTCAAGGGTATCGAGACGTTCATTCAGGCTTATGCCGATCTTGTTGATGTCTGTGTAAGTCATGCTCTTTTTTTTTAGAACCTAAATATCACATATAAGACAAAGTTGCCGGTTGACAGGCGTCAACAAGTAATATGATTGACGTCATTGATCAAACACGGCCTGTCTGGGTTTGAACAGGTTCCTTGCCATTCGGACGTGACACCTTTGGCTGTTCTGTTCAATGATATCTGCATTGCATAGACCCTTGCCGGAAAAATGGGTTTTGTTTTCCGCAGATAATTGCTGATATTGGTTGAATATGAGACCAATATTTATACTTCCGGCATTATTATTTTTTGAATCGGTCCCGGCATTTGGCCAGCCAAAGAAGATTGTCAGGATACTGAACAGTCAACAGGACAAAGAGATCAGGCTGAGACAGAAAGACAGTTCCGGTTCATGCGGCGAGAAATATGAGGTTGTAAAAAAATTTACCATTGAGGGAAATATCCTCTCATTTGAGGTAAAGGTCAGCAGTATTGATACCGCCGATCATTACTTCGTAAAACAGGAAGTGGATCTTGGCAAAATAAAAGCTGTGGTAAAAGATATTAATGTGCTTTTTGAAACGGAAGATGGGGCTGCTGTTTCAACTACGGTATCTTCAACCGGCGAAAAAAGCATCAACAGAGGTAATCAGTTTTTCCTGTATCTCTCCTGCGAAAAGCAAAACGACTACCTGGGAGAGCAAATTGTAAAGGCATTTAAAAACGGTGGTTGGAATATAGAAAAAAATATATGGGCTGATTAAATCCAGGGAGTCTTCAGGGGCATATATTCCGTTGGAGTGATTGCTTTTACCGGGAGAAATTACGGTGCAGGTTTTATCCCACTCACTTCATCCATCCGCCTTTTATTCCTTTTTCCGGGGTAAACGTCATTCCTACAGTCCCCACAACACATTGCTCTTTTGGTAATCCCATGGCCGCACGTAACT
The DNA here is from genome assembly GCA_003243445.1 of Citrobacter freundii. Classification (GTDB taxonomy): domain Bacteria; phylum Bacteroidota; class Bacteroidia; order Chitinophagales; family Chitinophagaceae; genus Terrimonas_A. Next base: position 1,114 of record QFQQ01000040.1, on the reverse strand, counting down.
GATATAACGCATTCAAGCCGGTGCAATGTGCTCCTATGAAATATTGTACACCTGTCTTCTTCAGTTCCTGTGCCGTCCAGTTCACTTTTGGTTCCGGCGTATCCAGTAAATGAAAACCACCGATCACGGCTAGTACTTTTTTCCCGGGGAAATGCTCGGTCACCTGCGTGACGGTATTCACAATGCCTGCGTGACCACAACCTGAAATGATCACCAGTCCCTGCGGAGTTTCCAGCACCATGGACATATCTTCCGGCACATTGTCTTCTATCTCTCCATTTGCGGTTTTCAGTTTTTTTCCCGGAGGATAATTCTTTTCATCGTACCGGCGGGGAGTAGGACCGGTAAGATAAATGCCGGGAGCGATCGAACGGAATGATCCAACAGTTTGGAACGATATGCCGGACTGGCTCAGGCGCAAGGAGTCCGTCTGCTTCCTTAATCCCACCGGTACAGCTTCGCGGTTAAAAAAACCGGGGCCGGTATAGATCTGCGTAAAAGAACCGGAATCTTTGAAAGTATTTCTCAGCGTGAACACGCCGCCGGTATGATCAATATGATTATGGCTTAACACCAGCGAAGGTATGCCCGCAAGACTGAGATCAAGTTCAGCGGCGTTATTCACCACCGAATTCGGCTTCAATCCTGCATCAAAAAGTATTCTCGTATTGTCTGTTTCAACCAGCGCAGCAAATCCCCACTCACCGACACCTTTCAGATCCGCCATCATGGTTGAGAGTACGGTGATCTTGAGGTTGGAAACCTGTTGACTTACCACTATGAACGGCAAAAAGCAGAGGAACAGGAAGGGAAGCTTTTTCATTTGTATGTTTCAGAGTTGATGAAAGATCAATGCACAACGAATATAAACAAAGCCACGGTTAGTTGAATACCCCGTTTGAGGCATACAAAGAAGTGTCATCTTCCATAAAGGCGTAGGGTTCCACCTCCGGCGGACACGTCCCGCAGATTTCGCAGATTTATTAGTCCGACAAATGAAATGATCGCCTATAAGCGACTATGTCTTAGTAGCGCCCGCAGATCTCGCAGATAATTTTCTGATAACTTGAAGATATCTGCGTAATCTGCGGGACGTGTCCGCCGGAGGAGGAAC
>QFQQ01000318.1 GCA_003243445.1 Citrobacter freundii | reverse complement strand
GCCACGTCGCTCGGGCTGGAGCGGTGCAGCCAGCTGTGCGGGTGGGTTTCGGGATTCAACGGCAGCAGGGTGCCGTCGGCCAGCATCTGCTTCGTCAGCAGCGCGTTCTCGGCATCGCTGCCGTCGCACCAGTGGATGTGGTCGGGTTGGGTGAGCGCGGCGACCTCGGCGACCCAGGCGTTCAACGCGGCCAGTGAACTGCCCGGAAATTCGTTGCGTTTGAAAACATCGACCGCTGCGTTCATGCGCCACCCTCGAAAAGTCAGACCAAAATGATACCAATGTCTTGTCCCGCTGACGAGGAGAACGCGGACGACGTCGGGGGACGGTCAGCCGATGGCGGGGACCAGAGGGGTGGGTCCAGGGGCGACAGGCATGCGCGCCGGATCTCACAGACGGAAGAGAATCACAGGGGATGCGGCTCCGAGCCCGGCGGTCGGCCCTCGGAGCCCGAGCTCCACTGCGCCGCTCAGGCCTCGCGCGAACGTCGGTAGGGGTTGAACAGCTGCAGCAGCCAGGGTTTCTGCGCCAGCACCAGGCTGACACCCACCCGGTCTTCGGCCGGCAGGGTCGCATCGCGGGCCAGCAGGGCGTCGAACTCGCGCGCCACTTCTTCCAGGCGTTGGCGGAGCTGCTTCACGCCGTCGATGCTGAGGCTGCCGCTGAGCAGCAGCAGCGCGTCTTGCTCGCCGTCGAAGGCGTCGGCGAAGTAGTCCGACAGCAGGGTGTGGCGGAAGTAGCGCTCCATCGGCCCGTCCGCGCGCCAGCGGAAGTTGCGCGCGGTCAGCGCGCGGCCGCGGTTGCCCGGCATCAGCTCGATGATGCCCAACCGGTCCAGCTTCACCAGCAGCCCGGTCCACTGCGCCGGGGTGAAGCCGAAGTGGCCCATCACGTCGTCCTCGCGCCAGCGGTTGAGGGTGAGGAACAGGGCGAGCAGCAGGGTGGGTTCGTCGACCAGCGCCTGCTCCTGCGCCTCGCTCAGCAACGCCATCGCCTTGCGCCCGCGCGAGGCTTCCG
>QFQQ01000134.1 GCA_003243445.1 Citrobacter freundii | reverse complement strand
TTATAGGCTTCTTCCATCTGCCAGCTAAAAGTTAGCAACCTTGTTCTATATTTTCTTGTATATCTTATAATCTGCGGGATCCTTACGCAATTCAATTCGTTGAATTTGCTATGTCTTTACCTCATCCTCGCTCCTTCTAACCGAAAGCCCCAGACGCTGATAGTAAAACGAAAAAAGCAACAGCAATACACCAATCGCAATATAACAGATGATCTTCTGTACTGCCGTAAATCTTCCGCTATCGAAGATGAGCAGTTTACCAAGTGTGATGCCGGTCAGGAATACAGCGGCAAGCCTGAACCACGCACGATGGCCGATGATCCCCCACGCAAATAAGATCACGGAAACAGCTACCCAAAGTAAGGTAACGGTCAATCCGTCCCAGCGAAGAAAGATCCAGAGTAATAGCAAAATGAGTGCTTCGAGGGTGAGTGATCGCTGTAATATTTTTTCTGCCGGAAAAATATAAACGGCCATCAATGCGATGGCGGCAAATAATACAAATACGATCCCTGAGGCCCATACAGCATCAAACAAACATAAAGAAGCGATATAAAGAGCAGCCTGGTTAACCAGTAGCTGTTGTACTTCAGTCCAGGCCAGGGATTGCTTTTTAAATAAAAGAAAAGACAAGGCATTTACCATAAATAAAATAAAAAAGGCAGACAGGAAGATCAGCCAGATCAGTTTATCCTGTGGCTCATAACGCATGAGCGCCCAGCCGATGAAAAGCGTCCAGGTGATCAGCATGGCAAGTTGCCCCACCAGTTTCCAGTTCCTGCGGAAGGAAAGAAACACGGTTCCGATATTGATCAGGAATATATAAGAGAAGAACAATTCAAACCGTTCGCTGTTGGAGCTGACCAGGAATGGTATACCATACGCACCGATCATACCGATCACCGCGATCTCTTTCCGGTCGTATTGCAATGCCATGAGCGTAGTATAAATTGTCAGCGCAGCCATGATCGCGAATGCGATTCCGCCGGAAATAAAATGATAATATGCAAACGCAGCATAAGTAGTAAAATAGACCGATGCCATACTTCCGCTAAAAAGTATCGCGCTGAAGAATGCATATTTTTTTCGCAGACGAAAAGAAAGAACAAACAACAAAATACCTGCACTGTAAGCCAGTATGATGCGCATCATTTCCGAGATCAGTTCACCATCTATTGCATATTTCACACCGATAGAAAGACCGATCACCAAAACAATGATCCCAACAAGATGGATCAGTTTCAATCCTATAAAATTCTCGAGACCATGTTGCTGTTTGGGTGTTGTTGTCATCACGGGCAACTCTTCAGCTGCGGAAACAGGAAGACCACTGTGCTGTTTCAACATCCTTAATTCCTGCTGCAAACGGAGCAGCTCCTGTTGTGAAGCCTGGATATCGGCCGATAATTGATTCAGTTGCTGCTCAATTTCTATTACACGTTGCAAATGATTCATCATACAATTTACAATTTATCTGACAGAGAAGGCTTGGGCTGAAGATGTCCGGGTAATTCAGCATTCACCGGGAACTTCGCGAAACGAAGAGCTCCCGGCTCCGGCAATCTTTAACTTGCTTCATATGTTAGGTCACCCGGCCGGGCAAGGGCATTAAGTTAAGAAGATAGAAAGTTTTCTTTGGCTGGAGTGTACCATTTTCCTCCGCACACTCCCCGCTCTGTTTCCCCGGGCGATCTGCTTTAGTTTTTTTGCCGATGTTGAGCGGCCGAAGACCCGGGGCCTCTCTGCGTGGCGGAGGCTACCTTCCCTCTGAAATTCCCGTGCTGCCTGCAATGAAGGCGTTTGGCAATCAGAGAGACCCCGGGTCTTCGGTCGTTTAAAATGGTAGAAACAATAAAACAAATCGCCCGGGGAAACAGAGCGGGGAGAGAGCGAGGCCAAAAAAAATCTCCGATAACAGGAGGCTTCAGTTGTTGATTTGCAGACATATTCTGTTAACTTAATGCCATTGCCCGGCCGGGATGACAGCACCTGACAGCAACCTTGTTCTACATTTTTCCTGAAGATCTTCTAAGCTGCGCGAGCAATCCGCCAACCGGACACAGTACTAAAACCTGGCAAAGAGATTTCAAGTAGCCTACGAAATGATGCATTACATTTACACAAATAATTTTCCGTGAAGCGTTTCACTTATCTCTTTGTTGCCATTGCAGGCGCTTTATTATTGTGGGCCGCGTGGCCTGTTTCACCTTTCACCCTGCTGATATTTATCGCGTGGACGCCATTGCTGTGGGTGGAAGATCATGCAAAAAGAAGGTGGCAGTTCTTTGCGATCGTATACCTGCACATGCTGGTCTGGAATGTGCTGACCACCTGGTGGATCTGGAATGCAAGCCCTGCCGGTGCGATGGGCGCTTTCTTTGCCAATAGCCTGGTGATGAGTATTCCATGGATGCTCACCCGGTCTGTTAAAAAAAGATTTGGTGCGCGGATCGGTTATGCAAGTCTTGCCGTATGCTGGGTTGCATTTGAATTCTTACATCAGAACTGGGAACTCAGCTGGCCATGGCTCACATTGGGCAATGCATTTGCCACCCATCCGCAATGGGTGCAATGGTATGAATATACAGGCGCATCGGGAGGAACGTTATGGATCCTGCTTGGAAATATTTTCGCTTATGCTACTTTCAAATTCTATCGCAACGAAGGCCGTTCACAAAAATATTTTATCAGCATTTCATCATGGGTAGTTTTATTATTGTTGCCCATACTGATCTCCCGTTTTATACTGAATACAGAAAGCCGGAAAGCGGCGGCGGCTATGAAAGACGCTGTTAAAAATGTCGTGGTTGTTCAGCCAAATATCGATCCTTATAAAGAAAAATTTGCCGGTGATATAGAATCGCAGGTGCAAAAGCTGATCGTTTTATCAGAGCAACAGATCGATAATAAAACAACACTTGTTGTGTGGCCGGAGACCGCTGTTCCCGCGCAGGTCTGGGAAGATGGAATCAAGAAAAACTTTTTCTACAACCCCATCTGGTCCTTTCTGCAAAGACATCCGCAGGTGAATTTGCTGACGGGTATTGACAGTTATAAAAACTATGGCACGAATAAAGAGAATGCCACTGCAACATCGCGCTTCGAATCAAACAGCCAGACGTATTATGATGCGTTCAACACAGCAGCCTTCTTTGATGCAGATACAACCATACAGTTATATCATAAAGCCAAGCTCGTTCCGGGTGTAGAAACACTTCCTTCCTTTTTAAGTTTTATGGGTAAATGGTTTGAGGACTTTGGCGGTATCAGCGGTACATTGGGCAGAGATTCGGAAAGAAAAGTATTTATTCCCTGGGATGAACATTTCAAAGCAGCACCGATCATCTGTTATGAAAGCATTTACGGTGATTACATTACAGAATATGTACGCAAGGGCGCGAACATTCTTACCATCATCACCAACGATGGATGGTGGGGAGATACTCCGGGATATAAACAACATGAGAACTACGGGCGGTTGCGTGCAATAGAAACAAGAAAATGGGTTGCCCGCAGTGCCAATACAGGCATCAGCTGCTTCATAGACCCGGTGGGAAATGTGATCAGTCCGCAACCATGGGATGAACCCGCAGCGATCAAATTGAATGTACCGGTGAATGATCGTCAGACGTTTTTTGTACGCCATGGCGATCTGCTTTCAAGAGCTGCTGCGGTGCTTTCAGGTATTATATTGATCGCGCTGTTATTTGCAGTAATAAAAACATGGATCGCGAAAAGAAAAAAGGCATAAGCGGCGCGTTGTTTGAATTATGTTTGGGAGGTTTGGGAGGTTTGAGAGGTTTGAGAGGTTTGAGAGGTTTGAAAAGTTTGAAAAGTTTGAAAAGTTGCTGCCGCGCTTTGAAAATAAACTTATAACACATGGATCTCTACCAGCTGAATATCCGGTCGTTATCCGATTCAGTATTTTATGACAACTCTCGAATGGCGGCAGCAACTTTTCAAACTTCTCAAACCTCTCAAACTTTTCAAACCTATTTAAACTACCCTCCGTTAAACCCCTATTAAAATGGAAAAGCAAATCGTTTTTGAAGGAAGAAAATTGTTTTACAGGATAACTGGCACCGGCAAACCGGTGATCCTGCTGCATGGTTTTGGAGAAACAGGATCGGTATGGGATGACCAGGTAGCTTATCTCTCGTCTCAGTTCAAACTCATCGTACCCGATCTTCCCGGCAGCGGTGCTTCCGGGGCCGTGGATGACATGAGCATGGAGAACCTGGCGGAAGCTATCCACACGATCATACACGAAGAAAATATTGAAGCATGTCCCGTGATCGGTCACAGCATGGGCGGCTATGTAGCTCTTGCATTGACTGAGCATTATTACAACCATGTATCAGCGCTTGGATTATTTCATTCTACTGCATACGCCGATACAGAAGAAAAAAAAGCAACAAGGCGCAAAGGCATTGAATTTATCCGTCAACACGGTGCGTTTGAATTCCTGCAAACGTCTTCTCCCAATCTTTTTTCTCCTCACACAAAGGAAACAAGACCTGAACTGGTTAAAACATTTATCGAAAGTCTCCGCAGTTTTTCACCTGATGCACTGATCGCCTACTACGAAGCCATGATCGCGCGGCCGGACAGAACGGATGTGTTGGAAAGAACACAGGCTCCCGTGCTGTTTGTGATCGGCGAACATGATAATGCAGTACCGCCAAACGATGTGCTGAAACAGGTGCATCTTCCCGGTCGTTCTTTCATACATGTCCTCAAGCAATCCGGTCATATGGGAATGCTGGAGGAGAGGGAAAAGAGTGAGCAGGTGTTGGAGGAGTTTCTAGGGGCGAGAGTTTGAGAGGGGTGTTGGAGGTTCCAGAGGTTCCAGGAGTTCAAGAGGTTTCAGAGGTTGCTGCCGCTGATCGCGGTGTATAGCGACTAAGAAAGAGTCATCTATTGGAAGAACCTCTGGAACCCCTGAAACCCCTGGAACTCCTGGAACCTCTGAACCCTGAAACATTTGAAACCTTTGCCTTACAACCTAAACCATTGATCTTTAAATTATAGTAACATTTTAAAAGATATTAAAAAAGCTACCCCGAGGTGGCTTTTTTAATATCTTTATAGCCTATAGCCCGGCCAAACATGCCCATGAAAAAGATAATTGCTTCGCTGGTTTTCCTGTTCGCATCATTTGCTCTTTATGCGGAGCACATTACCGGCGGGGAAATGTATTATACCTTTAACGGGGTCAGCAATGGCCTGTACAATTACACGGTCACATTGAAGCTGTTCCGTAACTGCGGAAATGTGGGCGCTCCGCTTGACCCCAATGCCGCTATCGCGATCTATAACAATACCAACCGCAGCATGGTGTGGAATAATGCTATTCCCATGCAGCGAAACGAAGTATTACAGCTCGGTAATCCCGGTCCATGTATCACTAACGCTCCCTCCGTGTGTTATGAAGTCGGCTATTACCAGTTTGATGTCAGCCTGCCGGCAACCGCTTCCGGATATACGATCGCTTATCAACGTTGTTGCCGGATCAACGGAATCAATAACGTAACCGCATCAGGAAGTTATGGTGCAACGTATACTGCAATCATCCCGGGCACATCATTTCTTGCTACCGCTCCGGAGAATAACAGTGCCAAGTTCATCGGGCGCGATACCGTGATCGTTTGCGGCGGCTATCCTTTCACCTACAGCTTTGCCGCGATGGATCCCGACCCCGGTGATCAGTTGCGCTACAGCTTTTGCGATGCATACGCCGGCGGCGGCCAGGAAAACGGACCTCCCGGCGGGCCCAATACACCAACACCAAATCCACCGACCGCACCACCCTATTCATGGGTAAGCTATAATTTTCCCTATTCAGGAGGTTTGCCGCTGGGACAAAACGTAAGCATCGATCCCAATACAGGACTGATCTCGGGCACTTCGCCTGACGAAGGGATCTATGTAGTAACGGTATGCGTAGAGGAGATCCGGAACGGTGTCGTGATCGCTGTTCAGCGAAAAGATCTCCAGATAAAAGCAGGAGGTTGTGATATTGCAAAATCAATGCTCGATCCGGTATACACATCGTGTGATGGATTCACCATGGATTTCGCCAATAAATTCACCAGCCCGCTGATCAATTCCTATTACTGGGAATTCGGAGATCCTGCAAGCGGCACGGATAATTTCTCCACTTCAGCAACACCTACACACACATTTACCACAGCAGGTGATTATACCATCAAACTTGTGACCAACCGCAACCAGGATTGCTCTGATTCCACCACGGCGATCGTTCGCGTATGGCCAGGCTTCTTCCCTGCTTTCAACATAAACGGTATTTGTATCAATAACCCCGTATTGTTCAGCGATGCGACCACTACCAATTACGGTGTGGTTGATAGCTGGTCGTGGAATTTTGGCGATGAAACAACGCTTGCTGACACCTCACATAAAAAAGATACAAGCTGGAAATACAATACTGTCGGCCCCAAAGAAGTGATCTTCACGGTAACCAACAGTAAGGGTTGCTTCAAGACATTAAAGGATACTGTCAATATCATTATAAAGCCGCCGATCACGCTTGCATTCAGGGATACACTGATCTGCCGCAGTGATGCCGTGCAGTTGCAGGCTTCAGGATCCGGCATTTTCAGCTGGACGCCTGCAACGAATATGACGAATTCGAATACAGCCACACCAACCGTTACGCCGCCGGCAACCACTACCTACTTCGTCCACCTGGATGAACAGGGTTGTGTAAATGACGATTCGGTAAAAGTGAGGGTGGTAAATTTTGTTACGCTGAATGAAATGCCTGATACGGTTATCTGCCGCACAGATCAGGCACAATTGCATATAGAGAGTGATGGATTAAGTTTTGCGTGGACTCCTGCTGCATCGGTGAATGATCCTTCGATTCAAAACCCGGTTGCGGTCGCCGGCACGACCACCTTGTACAGCGTTACTGCAACGATCGGTTCCTGTACCACAACAAAGGATATACAGGTCACTGCTATCCCATACCCTGTTGCAAATGCAGGTGCAGACACAACCATCTGTTATAACACGCCGGCTTATCTGCATGGCGCACATGATGGAAGTTCATTCAACTGGTCGCCAACGGCCTCGCTGATGAATGCGCAAACATTGAATCCTGTTGCTTATCCAGCAAGAACAACTTCATATATTCTCACATCAACTGACACGCGTGGTTGTCCGAAACCGGGCTATGATACGGTACTGGTGACGGTGTTACCGCGGATCCGCGCATTTGCGGGCAATGATACGGTAGTGATCGTGGGTCAGCCACTGCAGCTGAATGCGGAAGGTGGCGTTGCGTATCAATGGACGCCTTCCACCGGCCTCAATAATCCGGGCATCAAAAATCCGGTCGGTCAGTACGATGCAGAGATCGACAGTGTCCGTTATACAGTGGAAGTGTTCAACTCCGCGGGTTGTTCGGATACGGCCACGGTGAAAGTCGTAGTGTTCAAAACCAATCCTTATGTATTCGTGCCAACTGCATTCACGCCGAATGGAGATGGCAAAAATGATATACTGATCCCCGTTGCAGTAGGCGTTAAACAGATCAATCACTTCCGGATCTACAATCGCTGGGGCCAGCTGATCTTCAGTACCACCGCATCCGGCCAGGGATGGGACGGACGCCTCAGCGGCACACCGCAAACATCCAACGTATTCGTATGGATGGTGGAAGCGATAGATTATACGGGGAAGAAGATTGCGTTGAAGGGGACGACGACGTTGATAAGGTAGGAGAGGTTTCTAAAAAGGTTCCAGAGGTTTCAGAGGTTTCAGGGGTTCCAAAGCTTCCAGGGTTTCAGAAGTTCCAGGAGTTCCAGAGGTTTCAGGGGTTCCAGAGGTTGCTACCGCGCATTGAAGAATCTGGAATTT
>QFQQ01000317.1 GCA_003243445.1 Citrobacter freundii | reverse complement strand
GGAGATTGAGCGGATCATCGCGGCGGCGGCCGAGGCCGGGGCGCGCAGCATCCACTACACCATCGTGCGCCTGCCCTGGGAGGTCAACCCGCTGTTCCAGGAATGGCTGAGCCACCACGTGCCCGAGCGGGCCGATCGCATCATGGCGCGCATCCGCGACCTGCGTGGCGGGGCGGATTACCGGGCGGAGTTCGGGGTGCGCATGAAGGGGCAGGGCATCTGGGCCGACCTGATCCGCCAGCGGGTGCAGGCCGCGCGCCAGCGGGCCGGCATCACGGGCCTGGGGCCGGTGCTGGATGGCGGGGCTTTTATGCCGTTTGCCGCGCCGGCACGCCGCCGGGCTGCTGGCGGCACCGAAGGGCAGGCAGAACTGTTCTGAAGCCGGTGCACGGCCTGGCCGTGCGGGTCAATGGATCTCGGTAGCCTCGCGATCATGGACGCGGGCGAACAGGTCTTCGGCACGGCGTGTGGCATCGCGCTCGGGCAGGGCGCTGTCACCGTCGGCATCGTCATCGCCGGCATCGCCATCGGCCGAGTTGAACACCGGCAGCGGGTCCAGCTGGCGCCACACAGGCGTGCTGATCAGCAGGCTGGTGAGCAGCGTGGCGCTGCGCGAGATCCACCACACCGCGCCGACGGACAGCGCCGTGCCGCTCATCTGCATGGTTTCGGCCGACATCATGTTGAGCAGCTTGTTGCCATCCTCGCCGGTGCCGCTCAGGGGGATGGCGGCTGTCGTGTTGCTCAGGCTGACGTCGCCGGGTGAGACGCTCACATTGATCGGCACGAGGCCCGTCATCAGCGCGGCATTGTTGCCACTGGCGTTCGCGAGGAGGTTGGTGGGGGCGGCTGCATCCGTGCCTGCCGGGCCGGTGCCGGTCGAGGGGGCGGTGGGCTTGAAGCTCAGATGGTCGGCCAGGCGGCTCGCGGCCAGGGTGTCCGGCACCACGATGGGCGCGCCTTCGGTGATGGGGGCGGCAGGGGCCGGTGCGGCCACCGGCGTGGGCGCAGGGGCGGTCGG
>QFQQ01000133.1 GCA_003243445.1 Citrobacter freundii | reverse complement strand
AACGCTTTGTCATCCCGGCCGGGCGACCTAATGTTTGATGCAAATTTGAAGCTGCCAGAGCCGGGAGCCCCTCAATTGTAGAGATCCCGGCTCTTGCAGCCCGACAGTAGAAGGTAATCTTAGGTTGCCCGGCCGGGATGACATACTCTTTGCTTCTTAACTAAACGACATTGATTTTAAAGCCAAAGATTGCCTCCCTGCTGATATGGTCGAGGGAAAATACTTTGAAGAAAAATTCCTGTTGCAGGAGGTGCGCTCACGCATGAAGATCATGCTGCTGGATCCTGAGAAAGATCTTCCCGTCAGGAGAATCGAAAAGTTAATTGAGCAGGCGCTTGACCTGTACAGAAGCGGCAAGATCAAAATCAAACTTAAGCAACGCTGATATTGCGGTGAATGATCAATACCTACCGGTAATGTGCACGCGGGTGCTATTTCCATCATCACTTTTTTATTGAAGGATCTTTACCGGATCCTGATCGTGGCTTTTCACGCGTGACGGTTTTGTTCTATTTTTCGCGTCACCCGTCCGATAGTTTCGCAATAAAATTTATGAAACGGAACACGATCTTCCCCGGTATTTGTATCGCATTGTTTTTGCTGGTGATCTGCGGATTCAGCAGGAAACAACCCGGAACAGGAGAGGCTCTCTACCTGAAATACTGCACTCCCTGTCATGGCGACGATGGAACAAAAGGCAAGTTTGGTGCAAAGAACCTTCGGAAAAGTATACTGGCAGATGCTGAACTGTTCACTGTGATCAGCAATGGCCGCAAGTGGATGCCGTCATGGAAAAAGAAGCTCGATCCAGATCAGATAACAGCCGTGATGAATTTTATCAAGGGTTTCAGGGCAAAATGACTATTCGCTTCTCAGGCTCTTCACCGGATTAGCCGATGCCGTCTTTCGTTTGCAGCGCGATCAGCAAGGCGGTTAATGCACCCAGCACGGATACTGCGGTCACCAATGGAAACGCTGTCAGGTCAATCCGGTAAGCATATCCTGCCAGCCATTTTTGCATCAACAGGTAAACGGTCGGGCATGCGATCAAACCTGCTATGAGCAGTATTACGAAGATCTCTTTCATAAAGAGCGCAAGTATACTGCTGACAGAAGAACCAAGTAATTTTCGGATACCGATTTTTTTTGTTCGCTTCTGGATATTCTGTGATACCAGTCCGGGAATACCCAGAAGGATGATCGCAAAAGAGAAGATCGTTGCAATGTGAGAAGCCTGCTTCAGTTGCATTGTATCTCCGCACGATAAAGGCTCTTTAAAGAATCATCCATGAATGTAGCCGCTATCAGTAAGGTAAAACCGATACCGGCAGAAAGCCCGATGATGTTTATAGAGGAATAAAGCCGGTCCTTTATAATATGCCGCCAGGCGATCTTTAGATTCATTTTGAACATATGCAATGAGTTATTGAGATCCGGAGAATTAGATCCCGTTGTTTTAAGCGTTTGATATTCAGGCGTCTGTTCTTTTTTCTTTGCCCGTATTGCACGATTTTGATAACGGCCGTTCAGTTTCAGATAAATGGCTCTATTATTATATGCCATTATAGTCCCAAATATTAGCTTTGCTGACCATTTATGAAAAAGTTATTTCACCAGCCGGTTGACCTTTTTCTTCTTACGGCCCTTGCTTTTTTGCTCATTTCATTTATTCCTACCGGGCGGTTAGTTGATATCCACCTGCATGATACAATGTATGTCATCGCTATATCGCATCTCTTCTGGCTCCTGGTGATCGTTCTGATAGTTATTTGGACAATATGCAGGTTGTTGGATAAGTTCCTGCCAAATAAATTTCTTATCTGGTTCCAGGTCTGCGCCACGATCGCCCCGTTTATTTTTCTTGCGATAAATTCTTTACTGGATGATCCCGCTTCCAACATTGACGAACATAACTGGAAAATGGATGAAGAGCGAATCCGGTGGACTTACCTCTCCATCGGAGCAATGATCATCCTGTTCCTGCTGGGACAGTTATCATTTCTCATCAATCTGATCTTAGGAATTATCAGACCACAAAAAACAGCTGAAACCTGATCATGCGGAAAATTATTATCAAAAGATTATTAAGCCTGTTGCCGGTTCTCTTATTGTGTATGCTTTCATGTGGTCGTATAAAACGTAAAAGTGAACAAATAGCTGATCAGGCAAAGGAAAAGATCGCTGAAGTACGAAAGAACGTTCAGGATAAAAAAGAAGAATGGATTGAAAAGTTCAATCCGACTTACGATTATGCAAATCCGGATACAAAGTATAATAAGAAACGGTTCACACAATACCTGGAAATAGTACCTTCCGCCGATGTAAAGAATATTTATGCTTACGGTGATTTCCTTGGAGCAGATTACAAAGTCCTGATATCATTCAGCTGTGATCAGTCAACTATCGATACGATCATTCACAAAAAAGGCATGCAGCCGGCAGGACGCAAGGGTGGGGGCTTGTTTTTTAGTGATGAATTTCCCTGGTGGGATAAGAATAAGATCGATTCACTGGAAGCTCATAAAAAAGGCGCGGAATATGAATACTGGGAATATCTTTGGTATGATGCTGAAACAAAACGTGCGTTTTTTGAAGAATACAGTATGTAAACGACACCCGGGTATTTGGTAACTCAGCTGCGTTTTTCTTTCAAAGCAATGAACGATTTTATTAAGAAATACCGGTACACTATCATCTGGGTTACAGCATTATGCTTCCTGCTTTTCTTCTTTCTTCCGGCGGAGGAAGAGCGATACAGCCGGCAGGAACTGATCGATATAAAACATGTTGTAAAAATGATCGTAATTGGTGCGATCATGCTGCTCTCTTTTGTCAGTATCATTATTATAGTGGTTCATCAAAAGACGGTTGGATCATTCTTCACTGCTTTCGCGGCGGTCGCTTTTTGGGGTTTGGCAGGTTTTCTATTCCTGGAGCCGATATTTTTATCGGGTGCCTTGTTCTTGAATAAGCTGATAAAAAGGGAAATGCCGGCGAAAGTTTATATCGCATCTTTGGTGGAACACAATACTGTTATTCTCCGCGAAGAAAAACAGAACAATATGCTGCTCATGGAGTCTTTGGAAAAACAGGCGGCGAAAAAAGGAGTTGCAATCAGCGATACCGTTCTGATCTCTTTTAAAAAAGGATTACTTGGTTTTGAATTTGACCCTCGAATAAAGGAGATAAGACCTGTAAAAGTTGAAGGAAATACTATAGCTAACGATGCAGGTCAACATTGATGTCTTTTCATAACGAAGGCATCCTTGTCTGGTCGCAATGAATACTATAAGCGTGCAGGTTTATAGCCATACACGCTTATAGTATATATTCCCGGAAGTTGTGAAAGAATTACTGGTCATCCTCGTCTACCAGGTCTGTGTTTTCTTCTTCCATATCATCATGATTATCTCCGCCGAGACTGTAGAAGTTGTTTTCCTCATCTTCTTCGCCTATCGCTTCATTATCATCATCCAGTTCCGCCCCTGGAATGTCCAGGTCGCTCCCAAGCCCGCGGCTTTGGTTTTTTATACCGGCCTGGTCGGTCTTCTCGCTGTCTTCCAGCGGGATCTCTTCTTCCTGGTTATAAATATCTTCTTTACTGTTATAGATCGGCAATGGAAATTGCTCGTCTTTGCGTTCAGCGGCAGATTTGTCTTTTTTATGTGTTGCCATAAAGTAAAATTTTGAATGATGCAGTTGTGCTGCAGAATTGATTGCGCTTGCTGTTTCAAGGTACGACATTAGCTGAAATGGTAAATTGTATATATCGTATATATCGTTTAATAATGGGTGCCATTCAGCTATTTACGGAATATGTTTTACAACAATCATTCCGGGATATGACGCATTTTTCAAATGATCGATCTGATCATGATGTTGTTCTTGTTCCCGCCCTTCCCGTCTTCCCGCCTTACCGGTAAAAATTAAACCGGCGGGAAGACGGGAAGGAAGTCTGAAGAAAGCAACCTTGTCTTCAGTTAATGTGTAAAAATGTCAATACATGACGGAGCTTAACCAAACGGAAATAGAGCGATGAAATGGCCGATAAGATGAAGGATCTTTAGCCAAAAGGGAGGAAACTGGCCATCGGTCATCGAACTGCCTGGGATTATAACTAGCGAGTTGGGTTAATTAGCTACTTCAAACCCATCCGCTTTCCGTATATTGCTTTCTTAATCATTACCAACCAACGTTATGCAAACCAAACACGTATTTATTCTTCCTGCTATTATCGGCTCACTGGCGCTGGTGAATTGTGGCAATGCCGGTGCTCCGGGAACGGAGATCTCCGCAGATACTACTAAACCGACTGGTGGCCTGGAGAAAAGAGCGCCTAATAGCGATTATAAACCTGCGTTTGCAGGCCAGACAAGGATCGCGAATGTGGTGAAAACCAAAACCCCGCTCAAGGTCGATAAACTTGCGGAGGGTCTCGGCCGTCCCTGGTCGGTAAAAGCATTGCCGGATGGACGACTGCTGATCACCGAAAAAACCGGGCATATGGAACTGCTGAAGGCTGACGGCAGCCGGGTAAAGAAGATCACCGGTCTGCCAAAAGTAGATGCATCCGGACAGGGCGGTCTGCTTGATGTTACCCTTGATCCCGATTTTGCAAAAAATAAGATCATCTACTGGTCGTTCTCCGAACCCTATAATAAGGGCAATCTGACCGCCGTTGCAAAGGGAAAGCTGAATGAGGCCGCCGGCACGGTGGATGGCGCGGCGGTTATCTTCCGCGCAACACCGGAGTTAACAAACAGCGACCTGCATTACGGATCAAGGCTGGTGTTTGACAAAGATGGTAACCTGTTTGTCAGTGCCGGCGAAAGATCTGTGTTAAACGGAAGAGCCCAGGCACAGGATCTTAATTCACATCTCGGCAAGATCTTTAAGATCACGAAAGATGGAAAGCCCGCTCCGGGAAACCCATTCCTCAATAAAGCAGGTGCGCAGCCGGCAATTTTTGCTTACGGGATCCGCAATCCGCAGGGGCTTGCGATCAACCCTGCTACCGGTGAACTGTGGGAAGCTGAATTCGGACCGCGCGGCGGCGATGAGATCAATATCATCCGCGCAGGAAAGAACTATGGCTGGCCAACGATCACGTATGGCCTCGAATATTCAGGTAAAAAAGTAGGAGAGGGCATACAGCAAAAAGCAGGTATGGAGCAACCAGTTTATTATTGGGATCCGGTACTGTCTCCAAGCGGCATGAGTTTTTACAAAGGCAACGCAATCCCTGAATGGAAAAATAATCTCTTCGTGTGTGGGCTCAGCGGTGCGCGTATCGACCGGCTGGTGATCAAAAATAATAAAGTGGTAGGTGAAGAATGGCTGCTTACAGACAAGCAAGAGCGTTTCCGTGATATTGTTTACAGCAACGAAATGTTCTATATTGTTACGGACAGCGGTAACCTTTATCGTATCAAGAAAGGCTGATAAGGCGCTCATCTTATCATCAATAAAAAATGCCAGGGATCAGCCCTGGCATTTTTTATTAAAGCGCTATTGAATAAAATAATTATCTCCCCGCTCCCCATTCTCAACTTCCAGTTCAGGACTTACTCCTCACTCAGCTTTCTTATTCAGATCACTTAAGGCTGGAAATTTCTCGTCCGAAGGATAATTGATATAGTAAACGACGTAATCATCACTCATATCATTCCGGTTATAATGGAAGGTATATGCTTTCTTTTTCTTAACCGGATCAGATTCGCCAAGATCAACCCATTGACCTTCCTCTGTTTTTATAAATACTTTGATCTTGATCGTTTCCGCAAGATTGTTGGTGATATCGATCACCGTTGAATTTCTCACACCGCGATCAGTTCTTTTTGACAGTTCGACCTTCAATGCAGGACATTGCATGCCGCACCAGGTAGCAGCCTTCTGTTGTGAAAAAACATTACTGAATGCAAACATGGTGAGCGCTACGAATAAAAAACGCATAATGGAATGTTTAAGTGGTGACAAGTTTTAAGGTTCTCAAAGCAGTTTGTGGTGTTGCCCGCAGGCAGGCAGAAAATTAAGGAATTCACCGGAATTGCCCGGCAATTTTTTGGTATAACTTCCTGTCAGACCGTGGTAGGAATCGTTCTGGTCTGGACCGGTAATTGAAAGGTTCCAGAGGTTTCAGAAGTTCCAGAGGTTCCAGAGGTTGCTACCGCGATTTGTAAAGGCCTTATCTCCTGGATTTGCAACTGTCAGAAGTTAAAACAGAGACTTCAAAAATAGTATAGTCCTGATCAGGCAGCAATTTACAAATCGCGGTAGCAACCTCTGGAACCTCTGGAACACCTGAAACCTCTGGAACCCTAATCACCCCCCCTCAAAAAAACTTCCCTCATTTCCCCCGCCTGCGTACATTTATAAAAACTGGCTCATGGATCATTATTACGACACGCTGTTCGAGTATATCTCCCGCATTATAGAACTTCCCGAGCATGACAGGATCTCGTGCCGGAGAACTTTTTATCCGTTGTTTGTTCAAAAAGATACCATGCTTGAATCACCGGGGAAGATCCCGGTTCATCATAATTTTATTGTGTCAGGTTTCATGCGGAAGTTTTATGTGAATGAAAAAGGAGAGGAGGTGACTGTTGAGTTGAATGATGGTCCGCGCTTTTTTACCTCGTATCATCATTTTATGAAACAAACGGTTTCCAATGAATACCTGCAATGCATTACTGATTGTGAGTTGCTGAGGATCTCAAAAGCAGATGCAGACAGTACATATCAGACCAGCTATACGCAGAAGGATTATACAATCCGTTTGTTCCAGCAACTACTGGAAGAAGATAAGCAGCGCATGAATGATCTCGCCACCCTCACTGCGGAGCAACGATACCTGAAGTTGATGAAGAACAGTCCCGGTATTGTACAACACGTTCCGCTGAAGTATATCGCATCCTGGCTTGGCATCAAGGCGGAAAGCCTGAGCCGGATCCGGCGTGAGATCAGTTCTTAACAATTGTTAAGCTGAAATGAAGTGGCCGAAATTATCTTAGCCGTTCACATCAGCTCATGAAACAGAAATCCCGAACCACTGCTACCGCTTTTTTGAGAAATACCTCCCGCGCCTGGTTTATTGTAACCTATACAGGCCAGTTGTTTTTTGCTTTGTATATCCTGCTGGTATATTGGCGGTCAACCGCATCGGGGAATTTTGAAAAATGGAATACCGTTAACCCGCATTTTTATATAAAAACTGATAAGACCGGCAATATTGTTTTTGCGGTGCATGTATTGTTTGCGGTGATTGTGACTGTACTTGGTCCCTTGCAACTGATCAATAAGATCAGGATGAAGATGCCGGCATTTCACCGCATCAGCGGCAGGGTCTATATATATTCCGCTTTTCTGATGGCTATAGATGGACTTTATCTCACCTGGGTAAGAGGAGCGGTGGGCGGGCCGGTTAGTATGGTAACGATCTCGATCAATGCGTTGGTCATTATGATGAGTGCGTTCTTTTCTATCAGGTATGCCATACAACGGAATATCCGGATGCATAATCAATGGGCCGTTCATTTGCTTTTGGCAATGAGCGGAGTATGGCTATTCCGCGTTTTCTTTATGCTTTGGATGGTGATCTTTCGTGCACCAGTGGGTTTTGATCCGGAGACATTTACCGGGCCGTTCTTATACACGCTCGATGTATTTGTATACATCATTCCGCAGGCCGTCGTATACTGGTATTTCAAAACTAAATTCTCCGCTTCTGCCCGGAAGAAGAAGTTGTTTTCCGTGTTCTTATTACTTATTACTATTGCGATAGCTATCGGCATCTTTGGCGCCATCGCGGGGATGTGGCTTCCAAGGATTTGAATGCAATGTCGTTTAGTTAAGAGACCAGGCAGCTTTTGCTTGTCACATCCCCGAATAGTAAAACTTTTTCTGGTGGTTCATC
>QFQQ01000316.1 GCA_003243445.1 Citrobacter freundii | reverse complement strand
GGGCGCTCCATGGCGCTGGTTGCGCGCCGGCTGGCGAGATCTGCGCCGGGCGCCAGGCCTGTCGTTGCTGTTTGGTGGCGTGATCGTGCTGGTGAGCGCCGGCATCTCGTGGCTGGCCTTCGCGCTGGGCCGGTTCGCGCTGCTGGCGACGCTGCTGTCGGGATTCGTGTTCGTCGCGCCGCTGATCTGCGTGGGCCTGTATTGCGTGAGCCGTGCGCTGGAGCAAGGGCACACGCCGCGCCTGCGCGATTCGTTCGTGCTCGCCCGTCGCGTGCTGGGGCAGGCGGGCGTATTCGCGCTGGGGCAGGGGGTGATCATCCTGCTGTGGTCGCGCGCCGGGATGATGGTCAGTGCGTTCTTCCCGTTCGATGGAAGCGATCCGGGCGCGTTCTGGGAATTCCTGGCGCTGGGGTCGGCCATCGGCGCGGTGTTCGCCGCGCTGACGTTCGCGGTGACCGCGTTCTCGCTGCCGATGATCGCCGACCGCGACGTCGACATGGTCACGGCGGCCGTCTCCAGCGTGCACGCGGTGATGCGCAACAAGGGCGCGATGGCCGTGTGGGGCCTGGTGCTGGTGACCCTGACCGCGATCGGCTTCGCCACCGCGCTACTCGGGCTGGCGATCCTGATGCCCTGGCTGGCCTACGCCAGTTGGCACGCCTATCGGGAAACGCTGGATGCGACTTCGTGGCCAGCCCTGGAAGGGGCTGGCGCGCGGTAGGGCGGGCTTCAACCCGCGATCACTATCCATGAAGACGGTGGGCCATGGCCCACCCTGCGACGACGGGAGGATCAACCCCGCCCGTCGAACAGCTCCCGCCCGATCAGCATGCGGCGGATTTCATTGGTCCCGGCGCCGATGGCGTAGAGCTTCGCATCGCGCAACAGGCGGCCGGCGGGGTACTCGTTGATGTAGCCGTTGCCACCCAGCGACTGGATCGCTTCCAGCGTCACCTGCACGGCGGCTTCCGACGCGTGCAGCAGGCAGCCTGCCGCCGCGGCGCGCGAACCCTGGCCTTCGTC
>QFQQ01000132.1 GCA_003243445.1 Citrobacter freundii | reverse complement strand
ACGCGGTGACATCCCAACCGAGCTTAAGGTCGAACACTTCGCTCCAGGCAGCGGCATCAAGCTTGCGCCATTGGGTCGGCGGGAAACTGGCAAAAGGGGGGAGATGCACGTCGTGCTGAGAAAAAAACTGGCGCGTGTGGCCAAGGATCTCGTTTATTGCGGAGCGTTTCATTGATTCTCCTGTGGCTGATAAGATGACCTTTATGCGGCCCTCTCTCAAAGGGAGAGGGAGAAAATCAAAAGCTTTCCCATGGATCAAATGGGATACCATCCGGTTACCTCTCCCTCACAGCAGAACAGGGAATCGTTATATTTTATTGTGTTTTTTTATGGGGTGGTGTGATTCATTCAATAAAATGATAAATGAAAAGAATATTTTCATAAATGTTATTGTAAATCATTGGGTTAATGCGTTCGTTTTTTTAGTCACATCTCAGTTTTCTGGAACCATTTGGATATGAACGCTGGATTGTTGCCTCGCGGTGAAAAAACGAATGCGGCGTTTTATAAATCTTTTTGTTAAAAAATCAATTTCATTGAATATAAAATCTCGCCAGCTAATCGTTTATTTATATTCCAGGGTTATATTACGTGTTTGACTAATAATAGTTAAATCACTTCCAGATTTTTTCAATAAAAAATAACCTTTTTTAGTTATTATTGATATGCTGACTGGACTTTATTTCTTATGTATTACTTTCTTTTGGCAAGGGATGCGATAATGAAAAAAGTTTCAGGGTTCTATAATCTGGAAGGTATAGTTTCAGAGGAGAGTATAAATAAATATTTATTCTCCGTAAGGGGCGAAGGTAAGTTAGGGTGGCTTGATGTTGAAACAATTGAAGGTCATGAAAATTTAAGTAAACCATACAGTTATAAGATTACATTTACATCAAAACTAAAAAACATCCCTCCTGACTCACTTCTTAACATTGAAGGCTCGCTGAAAATCAGAGCACCTAATCATAACTGGAATAAATATATTCAAGGTTCTGAGAAGTGGCTATATGAACGGCAAATTGAAGGCGTCATTACGTCATTTTCGCTTATTAGCACATCAGCGGATGAGTCACTGTACGAAATCAGGTTAGAGCATAAGCTGGCATTACTCTCACGACGCAAGCGTTCGGCTATTTACCTGAACATAAATGTGCCGAAACTGGTCACGCAGATCCTCAAAGAACATGCTTTTGCCGATTATGAAATCGACTTTGATAATCTTGTTTGTATCTATCCCAACCGGGAAATGATTGTTCAGTGGGAGGAGTCAGATTTAGCGTTTATCAGCCGCATCCTGTCAGAAGTTGGGATCTGGTTCAGGATCGCAAATCATCATGCTGTTTCGCACATTATGGTGGTTATCTTCAGTGATTCACAATGCCAATACCTCTTTGATCAAAAGATTATGCACTCATCCCATGCCGGGCTGACATCAAATGAGTATTCGATCGATCAGCTGGTATCAAAGCACAACGTTGTCTCCGCTGGCGTTAAAGTGAAGAACTTTGATTACAGGCTGGCAAACTCGCAGATGCTAAACGCTGACGCCGATGTGTCTGCGGAAAGGGCTACGGCATATGGCACAGAGTATCGCTATGCGGATATCCATCATCAGCCAGGATCGCAAATTGCCGAGGCGCAGCCAGGCGAGTCCAGCTGGTTTTACGCCAAACTGCATCACGAAATTATTCTTAATAATCAATCCATTTTAACCGGTGTGACCACCAGTCCGTCGATCGTGCCGGGGATGGTGCTGGAAATTGACGGCGCCATTCCACATGCCTTCGCCTCTGGATTTGTGGTAACGGCAATGCAGGTGACGGGGAGGCGCGATGCAGCGCTCCAGTCCCGGCTTATCGGTATTCCCTACAGCCAGAACGTTTGTTTTCGACCGCAGCCGCTACCCCGGCCACGTATTGCAGGTACTTTTCCCGCGATCGTTTCATCACCAATAGACAATGACCAATATGCTCATATCGATGTGCAGGGTCGCTATTGGGTGAAGTTTGATTTTGACCTCGACCAACATAGGCAAGGCTATGAAAGTATGCCCGTCCGTCTGGCGCGGATTTATGCCGGCGATACTTATGGTCATCACTTTCCACTCATTCAGGGTGCGGAGGTTGCCATTGCGTTTGAAGGTGGCGATCCGGAAAGACCTTTCATTGCCCATGCGCTGCATCATGCGCCAAAACCTGACCCCGTTACCAGCCGCAATAATACCCGCAATGTCATCCGCACTGCGGGTCTCAATAAGCTGCGGATGGAAGACCGGCGCGGGCAGGAACACGTCAAGCTGAGTACCGAGTACGCTAAAACGCAGCTGAACATGGGACATCTTGTTGATGCAGGTGGTAAGCCGCGCGGTGAAGGCGCAGAACTGCGCACCGATGACCGGGCTGTTTTGAGGGCTGCAAAGGGAATATTGCTGACGACAGAGGCGCAGCCAAAAGCCCAGGGCCAGCAGCTCGACATGAATGCAGTCGTTCAACAGCTACAGGCAGCCCTTGTGCTGGCAACTTCTCTTCAGCAAAGCGCCCTGACGGCGCAAGCGTTAAACGTTGAAATGGAGCAACAGCAGCAGCTTAACGCCGCGCTTCAACAGCTCACCCGCTCGGGGCTGGTGGCCTATGCCGATCACGGTATGGCTCTGCTCACACCGGAAACCATGGCGCTGTCGGCAAACAAAGATCTGTCGCTGAACGCGGCCAACAACGGCAGTTTTAACGTTTTTAAGAAACTCTCCATGGCAGTCGGGCAGGGGTTATCGCTTTTCAGCAGAGCGATCGGGATCAAAATTATCGCCGCAAAAGATGATATTTCCGTCCAGGCACAGCGCGGGGAAATGGGCCTGCTTTCCGATCAGCATTTTCATATTCAGAGTATGAACGGCAACGTAACCATCAGCGCCAAAAAGAATATTCAGTTGCTGTGTGGAGGCGGCGGTATTCGAATAAATGAAGATGGCTCAGTAAAAATATTCTCTCCCACGAAAGTGCAGCTCAAAGGCACCACGCTTGACTGGAGCGGGCCGGAATCCGTTAAAGATAAATCCCCTGTTTTTCAGGAAGACCAGTTTCACCGCCGTATTAAATTACATGGTTATGGAAATACGGACGATGTTCTGAAAAAAACAAAATTCAGACTGACTAAGGCCTCCGGTGAAATCATTGAAGGTGTTACCGACGATGAAGGCATGACGCCGTTACTGGATATGACGGAAATGGATGAAATGAAAATGGAGATTTTGCCAAATGAGTAACAGTCCCTTTAATCCGCGAGTCGTGGCGACAGGTGTACAAGGCGTACCTAAATCCACCGGCGGAAAAATGGCCGTCTGCGAAGTGGCGGTTAAAAACCCTATGCCCTGTATTGTGATCCTTGTTCATGGCGTCAACGATGTGGGCGAGGCGTATCAAAATCAGGAGCAGGGGATTATTGCCGGCCTGAATGAACGTATGGGCCGCACGGATATGTATCCGCATGAATGGCATCAGTACAAAATGGATATGGGCGATGGCGAGCAGCAGCAGGTGAAAATGCCCGGGCGCAGTCCGGTGATCCCATTTTACTGGGGATATAAACCTGTTGACCATGCAACGTATATTGACGATCAGCGGCGTTATCGCGATGAGCGGGCTAAATCAGGAGACGCCGCAAAACTGCCTTATAACGCCTACCAGGAAGATGACAACGCAACGCTGGCAAAGTTAGGACACATTCCTCAAACCACGTTGAAATTTCAGAATGATAATTTCGGCAACGTGCTGGACGATGTGTACGCCAAAGGCGGGGGGACCTTTGCCAATGCGACAACCACTATTCCGGATATGCTAGGCCCTGGCTCCGGCGGCCCTGCGAACGCTGCGGCAGGATTTGCTTCATTTCATCTGAATGCCGGGGATTTTACGCATCCTATTTATGATAACCCGCACCGAATTTATCAGTTTTTTGCCGCGCAGCGGCTGGCCGATTTAATTCTGATGATTCGAAGAGAACCGGCAACAAAATTCGATCCCATTAATATTATTGCGCACTCCCAGGGAACGATTATTACCATGCTCGCCAATATGCTGGTCAAAGCAGCTGGTGCCGATCCCGCCGATTGTGTGATCCTCAACCATTCTCCCTACGCCCTGGAAAAAACGGCTGCTGAAGGGATGACGCCCGGACATCACCAGACGGATCGCGCCCGCCAGCAGACGTTTAAAAATTTCTGTCATTTGATGGCGACAAACGCCAGATATGGCAAGGGGGAATATCACACGCAAGCCGAGATTGATGAATTAGAAGGTGCAATTTGTCTGAGTAAAACCAATTCTCAATGGCGCAAGAATAAACTTTATACCCGTAATAACTTTGGCAAAGTGTATAACTATTTTTGCCCCAATGACAGCGTGGTTTCATTACTTAACGTGCAGGGTTTGGGCTGGCGGGGAGTCCCTCATGACATTGCCAGCGGCATAGACAATCTGCGCCAGCGGGTTTTCTGCGAAAATGGTCCGGAAATAGGCGGCAGCCCACTGAGCGTGCCTTTTGAAATGCCGGCGTTAAAAAAGGATTGTTTTGATCAGGATACGCTGGCGACCAGACAATATACGTTTGCGGATGTGGTTGTGAATGGTGAGCAGCTCCCCGTCACCTTCAGACACCAGTTACAGGGCGCGGGAAGTCAGTATAAATATTCGATAGCGCCGGGTTCACCCGATCAGGACATCTCATTTTCGGCAAAAGCCACGGTTATTGCGCGCACTGAGACAGATTTCAAAAATCTCAGCGGCGCAGGTTTCGATTATTTACAGCCGGGGCAGGAATTAACGCCAGCAGAACTCACGATGTTCGCCAAAAAATATGGTAAGCGTTACACCAAAGGCGTTGTCCTCGGAGGGGGATACAATAAGAGCGTGAAGCTAATCTATGAAAAAACGCCGGATGAGCTGGAAAAAGAATGGATGAAATCAGAGCAGGTTGGTTACAGCCAGCATTCCTCTATTGTTATGTCGAAAGATGCCCCCGCGAAAGCGATGGCCTTCGATCTGGCGGTGGGGATATGCGGGGCATTTGATTACGAAAATGGTGAGTTCTGGGTAAAACTACTTCGCCGTGGGGACTGGCGTATGAAGCTTAATGGTCTGCCAAGGACTGTTGATTATTATAATACAGGGATATTGAATAAAGCTGACACAAAAGATTATATGAACAGGCCGGATGATATTTTACCAAAGGGTCAATTTGGTGTGGTTAACGAATATTATCATTCAACAACGGTTCAACCTGCCAGACATAATGAAATATACAATACCGAGACTCCCAATCTGCAATGGGATATGCCCAAACCGCTTAACGTTTAAGGATAAATCATGAAACCAGGAAATACGGTAAGAGTAATTGTTGGAGCCATTTCGCTATGCGCTATCGCTGCCTGTACAAAAAAAATACCCTCACAGGTTATTTATCGGTTTGATGATAATCGCTACCTGGAGTTGATCGGATATGATTGTGAAGGATATGTTGTTTACCATGACATAAAAAGAAAAATCCACAAATCAATTTATGGCAATCCAATCTATAGAGTGTTCTCGGGTGAGTTTATCCATCCCTCAGAACAGTACGTTCTGGTGCCTGAATGGGAACCCGGGGCATATAAAATATCTAAAGATTATGGGCAAACATGGCAGGTCGCAAACTATATGGCTTCTTCCCGGGCGCTGGAGAGAAACTCCGATGGGGTTATGCGTGACTATCCTGAAGGAAAAGAAATAAAAAAAGTGGTGGTGGTCAATAACCAGGCGTTTATTACCACCTCGAAAAATCATTTGTATATGAGTTCATACCCTTTTGACGACCCGCGTTTAAAGCCGGGTGGTCCGGGTATAGATTATCAATACTTCAATGATACCGACTATCTCTCTATATATACAGACGGAAAGAAAAAATCTAAAGGAAAATATTATTATGGTCATACCCGTCCTGAATCTCCAGGTGCTGCCTGGGGAACAGTGGTGTTTATGAAAGCATCCCTGGCCCATTTAACGGAGGGATATAAGGCCAACTATCAAAACCTGCCGGACAAAGAACCAGAAGTGGTGGGCTATAAGGGCTGGACCCGGATGTACTGCGATATGGATGCAGGGAAATAATATGAAAGGTGTAATCAGACTAAATGACCCGCTGGAAAACGGTGGGTATGTGAATAAAGCTTCTGGTAGCAAGTTTATGGGAATTCCCGTCGCTTTAATGGGGGATACTGTTGTTTGTATTGCGCATAAAGGGACCTTTCCCATACTTGATTTTGAACCAACCTGGACAATGGACGGTAGAGGTGTTGTTGTGGATGGGTGTAGGGCTGCATGCGGTTGTGCAATAAAAACCACACTGCCAACAGCGGGGACAAGCAAATGAATAAATGGAAGAGACCAAACAAGAATCCGTATCAGGATGTAGGAAAATTTCCGCTGATTACTATGCTGGTCATTAGCTTTGGTATATTTTTAGTTTTTACAACATACAGTATATTAAATTGGCAGCAGGGAGAAAAAGTTACTGGTGAATTGATATCGATTACATTATCAACCCCGTTGATACTAGTATTAGTGATCTGGTGCGCTGTAGGGATGGCTTACTGTTTTATAGCTTATCCATTTTGTTATGCGGATTTCCTTGAAAAATATGGTATGAATCGATGGCAAAATTGGGCCAGACAGGCGTTACCTCTTTTAGATTACTCATCAATTCTTCCAGTATCAGAGCTGGCGCTAAAGATGCAAAAACTAGAGGGTGAGGCACCTACAGGCGCCGCAACGCCGTTAAGAATTGCTATTGAAGTTGATTCTATGGATGACATCAGAGTTGATAAAGTACTAAGGCAGTTGATCGAGCCACTCAAAAACTCTCTTGTTAGACAATATTCTCCCTTTAAGACCTGGCTATATGTTAAGGGAGCAGATGACTCTATAGGTAATAGCTTCAAAACGGTGCTTGAAAGCTTGAGCGTCCCCAAAGATAAAATTGGGGAAATAAAAATCCTCCATGAATGCCCTGATTATTATTTAATCAACGACTGGATTGGTTTTAATATGTTTGAAAATAATCTAATCGTTACAGTTGAATTGCACAGCGAAAATGACTCTGATTTTTTTGAAAGTGCAAACGCATTTGTTTTCACCGATGACAGGTTCCTTGAAAGTAAAGATACACCATTATATTTATTACGCATGATGGACAGTACACCGTATTATCTCGATGAAATAGTGAATACATATCTCTCCGCTCAGCAAGTGGTAATTGATAAAATTAAAAGGTTATGGTTCAACTCGCTGGATAAACAGTCAAAATTCGTAATATCTGGTGCAATAGAAAATGCAAAAACGGGCATTCTCCCTGATAGCATATATGATCTGGAAACCGTCACCGGGAAAGGCTCTGAGGTTCAGCGCTGGGTCGTATTAGCGTTGGCTGCGGATGCTGCAAAATACGGGCAAGGACACCAATTATTCGCCAGTAAATCTGCAGATACTATTCAATCCGGGATAATCGCGGCTAAATATCCAGGGCGTAAACCTGCTCCTGACATAGCAGACTTCTCGAATTATTGGAAAATTATATCCGCATGCTCAATTATTTTATGGTGTACTGGGTATCTCTGTTTAGTGTCAGAGGAAACCTTCAACATTCATCCCTGGTATTCTATTGTTCCTTTTGTGGTTGGTATATTGGTTATTTTTATAGCGGTATTGTTTTTTTCTATATTCGTGAGTGATAAAATTGAGCAGGAAATGGGTATTTACTATGTTCCATTTTTATGAGGAAAGCGCCCTGACGGGCGCTTATTCTTCAATTTCTTATACTGTCTTTACCGTGGGGAGAGGTATCAGGCGGCCCAGCACTTATTTCACCGTCCAACCCTTATAACTGCCGACGTTGTTTTTATCGATCATCGTCACTGGGATCAGCACGGGTTCTTTCGGGGCGG
>QFQQ01000315.1 GCA_003243445.1 Citrobacter freundii | reverse complement strand
TAAGCTCTTTATGAAAGAATTATTCTGGGGTTGGAAACCAGATAATGTCCGAAATAGGCTTATTGCCCGTCAGTAAAGCCAGGCTGGAATGCAGTTCTTTAACGATCTGCTTATTATTCTGCGTTTTCTCAAGTGCCGCTATAGCCTTTAGCAGAGTATTTGCCACGGATGCTTTAGCATATGCCTGCGGTGAGCCGGTTAGCACCTGACTCATTATTTCCGTATTGTTAGATGGCAAATAGCCTTGCTCCTCGGCAATTCGTTCTGCACCGGGTGCTGAAATAACCGATGCGGCAAGTTCGTGTTCGTTTGCATAGTTGATAACATCAGATAACATTTCGAGAGCAGTGGTATCTGTCATGATAAAGCCGTCTGCTACCCACTGAGGAGCAACATCGAAGCGAACCACCCAAGAGTAAGGTATTACGTTTGACATATAGTGACCTCATTAAAGGGAAATATAAGCGTCAGGGTTTTCTTCAACAGAAAGAAACTCAATATCTTCGAGATGCATTCCTGCATTACGAATACCTACCTCGGATAACCAGGACAGGATTGTTTCATGATCCGGTTCACCAGAAAAATCAACAAAGGCTGGAAGAACCCAGTCGGGTGCATAGCCCGCGCTATACATAACAGTGGCAGTAAAGCGCCCAACGTGCGGTATTTTGAAAAGAATGGATGCCTGCTCAGGGGTATTAATTACCATGCCGTGCTGATAGACGACTTCCCAGCTTATCCCATGCTCTCCTGTATTTCCGCGATAGAGATGGTGGCGGTCAACGGCCCAAAGGACACCTTCGCGATCCAACCAGCAGAAATAGTTATTATCTGGGGATACAGTGATCCCAAGGTTCATTAACTCAGCCACCAGCAAGCAAGGGTTAATATCAGTTACCGTTTTGATAACCGTCAGTACTCCCTCGGTTACGGCAGTAACTGTCAGTACCTTCGAGGCACTGATCCAGAATTGATAACCTGCTTCTTTAGCCTTCGCGATTAAATTAAACATTGTTGCTTCCCATTGAATGG
>QFQQ01000131.1 GCA_003243445.1 Citrobacter freundii | reverse complement strand
TCCCCGAGGGAATATCGGCGGCAGCGGACATCGTTAACTTAAGATACAAAAGCTGTCCGGAGATGGCGGGTCAAGATCAGATCTTCATACGCTGGCACAACTCATACCGTTCGCCTGATCGGCAAACCGTACAACATTTGTGTCGGATGCACCCTACGATCAGATGAAGGTATAGGAGCAGATCTTGTTACCAGCCGGATCACGCAGGTAGGCAGCATAAGCACCTGGCAGATGACCACGAGGACCCGGTTGGCCTTCATCAGTCCCGCCAGCAGCCAGGCCTGCGGCATGGAAAGCGTCAACTTCAGCAGGCGTGGCGGCAGCAAAGCCAATTGTCACACCATTGCTGGATGGCGCTTCACCATTGCCAGGACGGGCAATGATGAAAGCCGGCTTGTCACGGCCAAACAACACCCAGCCATTACCAAAAGGACCAAGGTTGTTGATACCGAGTGCACCTAAAGTGGCGTCATAAAACTCAGCCGACTTTTGAACATCTACAGCACCGATAAAGACGTGAGAGAAGATGCCATTGCCTGAAATAACTGGATTGGACATGGATTGTTTCCTTTAAAACTAATATTGAAAGATCGCCAGTGAAACCTGAATCAGTAGTGGATCACTGTACGAATAGATTTGCCTTCATGCATCAGGTCGAAGGCGTCATTAATCTCTTCAAGGCCCATGGTATGAGTCACGAATGGTGCGAGATCGATTTCGCCTTTCATCGCATCTTCAACCATGCCCGGCAGCTGGGTACGACCTTTAACACCACCAAAGGCAGAACCCTTCCATACACGGCCGGTGACCAGCTGGAATGGACGAGTGGAGATTTCTTTACCTGCACCCGCAACACCGATAACGACGGACTGACCCCAGCCACGGTGTGCCGCTTCAAGTGCAGAACGCATTACGTTTACGTTACCGATACATTCAAACGTATGGTCGACACCCCAGCCTGTCAGTTCAATGAGAACGTCCTGGATAGGTTTGTCGTAGTCTTTCGGGTTAATGCAGTCAGTTGCACCAAATGAACGGGCCAGGTCAAATTTCTCCGGATTGGTATCGATGGCAAAGATACGACCCGCTTTTGCCTGACGCGCGCCCTGTACCGCTGCAAGGCCAATACCACCCAGGCCAAAAATAGCAACCGTGTCACCTGGTTGTACTTTCGCAGTGTTGTGAACCGCACCGATACCTGTCGTTACGCCACAACCCAGCAGACAGACATGTTCATGATTCGCCTGTGGATTAATTTTGGCTAAAGACACTTCTGCGACGACGGTATACTCACTGAATGTAGAGCAGCCCATATAGTGGAAAAGAGGCTGGCCCTTGTAAGAGAAACGGGTCGTGCCATCAGGCATAAGTCCTTTACCCTGGGTGGCGCGAACAGAGACACACAGGTTAGTTTTTCCGGATTTACAGAACAGACACTCGCCGCATTCTGCCGTGTAAAGCGGAATAACATGATCGCCAGGTTTCACACTGGTGACCCCTTCGCCGACTTCCACAACAACACCCGCACCTTCATGACCCAGTACTGCCGGGAACACACCTTCCGGATCATCACCGGACAAGGTAAATGCATCAGTGTGGCAGACGCCGGTATGGGTGATTTTTACCAGTACTTCACCCTTACGAGGCGGCTCCACATCAATTTCAACGATCTCGAGGGGCTTACCAGGAGCAAATGCTACAGCTGCACGTGATTTCATATGTCATATCCTTTTATTACTGTTTTTACTGACCCCATCAGACGTCTGCCTGGCAGAGTTAACGGAGATATGAGCGAACAATGGAAATAGCGTCGTTGATAGATTTCGTCTGCGACCCCCTTCTTTTGTTCGTATCGGGAAATTCTTCCCTGAGATAGCTTTCCAGAACAACAGTCATCAGGCCTTTAACGGCTCCTCGTACCGAAGCCAGTTGCTGCAACAATGAAGAACATTCCGCTTCGTTTTCAATCGCCTGTTCCAGCGCTGCAATCTGACCTTTGATACGTCGTACCCGGACAAGCGCCTGTTTCTTTTCTTCTGGAGAATGTGGCATTGATTGTCCCTGTTAATCAGGATTGAAGAGACTATAGTATACCCCCCTATACTATGCAAGAAAAAATGTTGACCCCACGATGTACAAATCCAGACAGATGACAGAGTTGTATCAGGCACATTCGTACTTTAACGGTACACAATAGAAGTGAACAGAACGCCAACTTATTGGTACAGAACAAATAACTTTTCTTCAGTCAGGCATAAATGCCTTACGTCGGGTTGTCATAAACTATAGTGTAGTAGTGTTAACGCTGTCCGGGGCGTTCCAACCAGGAGAGATCATAATGTCCACAGGAAAATTCATTTTACATTCAGGCTATATCCCGTCAGGAGATCAGCCCGAAGCAATAGCCAGACTGATAGCGGGAGTCGAAGCAGGAGCGACACATCAGACACTTCAGGGGATAACCGGTTCGGGTAAAACCTTCACCATGGCGAATGTGATACACCGTTTGCAGCGCCCTACATTAATACTGGCTCCTAACAAGACGTTAACCGCACAGCTTTATCTGGAGATGAAGCAGTTTTTCCCAGAAAATGCTGTCGAATACTTCGTTTCTTACTACGACTTTTTTCAGCCAGAAGTCTATATCCCCGGAAGTGACCGCTTTATCCCGAAAGATTCCGCTATCAACGATCATCTTGAAAGGTTACGGTTATCTACGACCAAGGCATTGATTGAACGTCAGGATGTGATAGTCGTCGCTTCCGTCTCTTCGATATACGGATTAGGTGATCCGGACGCATACAGAGAGATCCAGATCCCGGTATACCCGGGACGACAACTCGCCCAGCGGGAGTTAATTCATCAACTGGCACGTCTGCAGTATGCCCGTACAGACAAAACTCTGGGACGGGCGATGTTCCGGGTTCGCGGTGACGTTATTGATATATTCCCTGCCGATTCCGAACATCAGGCCATCAGGGTCGAACTTTTTGATGATGTTATAGAATCCGCAAAATGGATTGATCCTGTCAGTGGGAAAATTGCGGGCGACATTGAACATTATTTAATATCACCCAAAACACTCTTTGTTACACCGACCGCAAAAATACCCTCAGCCACCAAAAGCATTCTTACTGACATGGAGAAACGGGTTGCTGAACTTAACAAAGCAAATCGTCTGATAGAGGCTGAGCGCTTATACGAACGCGTCAACAATGATGTTGAAATGATCCGTGAACTGGGTTACTGCTCAGGTATGGAAAACTATTCCTGCTATTTCAGCGACAGAAATCCGGAACTCCCACCGACAACGCTGCTGGATTACCTGCCAAAAAATGGCCTGCTCTTTGTTGATGAATCGCACGTAATGGTCCCGCAAATCTCAGCCATGTACAGTGGCGATCAGAGTCGCAAGGATACTCTTATCGATTTCGGCTTCCGTCTGCCCTCCTCAAAAAACAATCGACCCCTGAGTTTTGCTGAGTTTGAGAAGATTAAGCCCCAGACTGTCTTTGTTTCCGCAACCCCAGGTAAATATGAATTGCAGAAATCAAAGAAAAATGTTGTTCAGCAAATTATCCGCCCCACCGGTTTACTGGATCCCGAAATTGAGGTCCGAAGCAAAGACCAGTGTGTGGAGAACTTACTTGAAGAAATCCGTCATTGCGTCAACAGAAACAATCGTGTCCTGGTGACAGTGCTGACCAAAAAGACCGCAGAAGAACTGAATGATTTTCTGACAGAAAATGGGATCCTGTCCCGATATCTGCATTCTGATATCAAAACAGATGAAAGACAGGAAATTATCAATGGATTACGGGCCGGGGAATTTGATGTCTTAATCGGCATCAGTCTGCTGCGTGAAGGACTCGACATCCCTGAAGCCTCACTGGTCGCGATACTTGATGCTGACCATGCAGGTTTTTTACGTTCATCACACGCACTTATTCAGATGATTGGACGTGTGGCACGTAATGTGGAGGGTAAAGCCGTACTCTATGCAAACAGGATCACTCCGGCCATGAAACAGGCGATGGATGAAACGCACAATCGCAGGGAACGTCAGATAGCCTATAACCTGGAACATCATATTAAACCAGTGACTTCAGTTCGTAAGCGGAGTACTGAACAGGATGAAAGCGTCTATCCTGCCACTCATACAGAGGCATTCTGTTCAACGCTATCAGAGTTGTGTGAAAGAATTACTGTTAAAGAAAAGCAATTACTGGCGATCGAGAATTCAGGTGAGGAGAAGGATATAGAAAAATTAAGAACAGAACTGAGTGATTTGTATCGTCAATTTATATTCATGTAACAGCATCATAAAAATCATCCTGTATTAATCAGGATGATTTTTATACACACAATACTTTCCCTCTTGAAATCCGTATTCACAGGAATTACTTTCCGTGCTTCCAGTAAGGAGTAGTTCCGATTTCATCGATAATAAAATCAATAAAATCAATAAAATCAATAAAACCCCTTACTTTATATGACATGTTTTTTTGCGGATAAATAATCCAGATCGCTGATTCATTGGGGTACATACTGAATTCCCAGTCCGGAATAAAAAAGAAGAAAATGGTCCGTAAGATGTTAAGTAAATCCTGCTGAGCTCATCCCATTCCAGTGGACTGACTGAGTAATACATCTATCTGGTGGTGATCCCTGAGTCTGAGTACGGTAATCAGCTCCGGACGTTCAGCAAGACGAACCAGTTCGGGCAACGACAACTGCAGGAGTTTATCTCCGGTACACTTGTCGATACCTAGCCGAAACAGGGCTGTGTCTTCGTAATGATTCAGAACCCGCTGGGCAAGCAATAAATAGGAAAGATTGTGATGCCAGATTTGCCTCTCAATCTCTGCATTCATTATTTTCATTCAGATTCTCCCTTTTTCCAGTAACGTCTGGGGGCAATAACAAAAGAGTCAGGGCTCTGTTGTCGCCAGGTAATGCCGTAAAGGATGTATTTGATGTCCCCGGTCATCGAAGTTGACAGTTCTAAGCCAGATAGTTATCGCACTGGATATTCTTTCCCATTCATCCTGAATGATTGAATACATTACAACGTCCACGCTCCTTGATTTAAGTATTTGTTTATTACGCAGTACACCCTCTTTCTGGAACCCTAATCTCTCGGCAGATCTCATACCCTGAGAGTTGAGCCTGTCGGTTTGCCATTCACAGCGACGATATTTAAGCACATCAAAAACATATGATAGTATCAGGAAAATTGCTTCTGTACTGACTGAAGTTCGTTTGATAACTGGAGTAAGATGTACGCCTCCTATTTCTGCTACGTCATTTTTATTGTCGAGGTTATACAGAGAAAGAGTTCCCACAGCATTTTCTGAATTATTTTCTATAATGGCGTAATGATATACTCCCTTCTGTTGAATGAGTTGCTGAATATAACTGTGGGTTGCCTGTTTTGTCGGCGGTCTTTCATCCGGAAGATAGGTCCAGTCACGTGAATCCTCTATACTGTGCCATCCCTGGAAGAGGTCATTCCCGTGACGGGTGGACAGCAACTGCAGAGTGCAATAACGCCCTGGTAATTGGCGCAAATCAGGTAATGAAAGAGTGACGTCATCGTCAAGGTGACTGCCTATATATTGACCGAAATTATTTTGCTCTGTCATATTCTTCTCCTTAAGAAACGTAAGGATAACAATGAGAAGTTTCGGCGTTTATTTTAGATATAAGCAACTGAAATCTTAACGGTATGTACCATATCAGATGTATCCTGAGAAACATCATATATTAACAATAGCATATATTGCGTTTGTATCAACGCTTATATTCATTTTGAGAACATGTTCGCAATTAGTTAATTATCTCGAAGTAACGGAAATATGTCAGATATTATATTGTGATTATTATTGTGTGGGTATTAATGATGTTGTTCATTATTTAAACAAAAAAAGACTGAGGGACCGTTATCCGGAAAATGTTGTATCGCCAGGAGGATAAAACAGGACAAGTTTAGCAACATACGAGAAAACCGCAAACCAAATGAAAAACCGTTTTGGCAATTTCTGAATGAATCAAGAATTGCTCCCTGACTCACCGATCGTCAGCGTTTCCCGAAGGAATCTGATTCCGTCTGATATTTCTTAAGGATAAGACCAAAATATGAAAAAAGGGAAGTCAGGATGACCTCCCACTAATTGCCTGAAAACCTGTATTTTATACATTACTGGATGTTGAAAACACTGAGCGAACGCAAGGCATGATGTACGCGTGCTGTTCTGTTTCCAGTGCTGGATTCATTGATGGCGCAACCACCTCTGCCAGTCAGTCTCACATAACTACATACCAGGAACCGCTAGTTAACCCAGTCCTCAGGTACCAAGGTCGATATCCTCTCAAACTCCAGCGCATTATTCGTCACCAGCACGGCACCGGCGACAATTGCGTGCCCGGCGATAGCTATGTCGATCGGGGTGCCAGCGAGGCGCAGCACCAGTTTAATCTCCGTGGTCGCATCTACCGCTGCGCAGTCCCAGGTCAGAACGGCACACAGAACGCGTCAACCAACTGCTCGCGGGGTGGGGAGGCCTTCGGACCTGTGGCGCCAAAGCGCATCTCGGAGTAAGTGATAACCGAGACCACGATACGCTGGTCACGCAGCACCGCCGGCTCCAGGCGCTTCAGCACCACTTCCGACTGCTCGCGCATGATGAACGAGCAGATGTTGGTGTCGAGCATGTAGATCTTGTTCACAGGTCAAATCGACCTTCATCGCTGACAACGTCCCCACGTTCCACCATAAAGTCCGGTTCGGCTTTTTCAAGCTGCGCGAACGAGCACCAGGTCGGCCGGACGGGACGCAGGATGATACAGTCCCCCTCCCGAACAATCTTCAGCTCGCTGACGCCCTCAAAATCCAGATCGCGAGGCAGACGGATGGTTTTGAGAAAAACATCGGGTAATGTACGCCAACTGGAATTTATCTCGCTACGTTACCGACAGTTCTGGCTCTGGTATGGATAATGAGTCAACTGAGATTTCGGAGAAAAAAAGATGCGTTATACCCGAACCAGCACTGCAACTGATGTCACTGATACACTCAGACAATACCAGGCTGACTTGCTGACAGGTCCTTGCTGGATGTCGGTATGGCCACTGATAGAGCGGCTACTGAGTCGTGAGAATGAAATGCAGTCGGTCTGGCAGAATATTGCCCGTCAGGCGCTAACCTGGCAGCAATGCTATTGTCTTCTGGAGCAAATCATACTGGCGGGCCGTTTCAGTAGACCTGATATCGTTTCCCGATTGAAAGAGGATTATCGCCAGCTTGAAGAACTGAACCGGACTATCAGTAAGGAGGCCGGTGAACTGGCACAGAAGATATTGGTCCGAGATGCGATCCTGAACCGGAACGCATTCACACTTGAGAGAACCACGCACATCGTGGAACTGATGGAGATGGCTGAAGATAATGATGGGCTTTACCGTTATTATCTTCATGAAACACTCGATGGCCTGACCTGTCGTTATGACGGAAAATACTGGCCGGGACTCCCTGGCGTCCTGCAGGTTATAGCAAGGGAGCACCCGGAAATTGGATGTCTATCAGAAAGCGATCGGGCCATCATTAACGGGCGCGGCAAAATGCTCCCCGATTATCTCCGCGAATTATTCAGTAGCATCGAGAACGTCAGGCAGGGTCCATGGGGTCTGCCGAAAGAATTTACGTTGACGGACAGTAGCCTGGCTACGCTGGCCACTGTAACACTGGATCATACTGAAGTGTTCTCCGCTGATACGGTAAAAGTACGCCGGAGTGAATTCAGCAAAAGAGGAGAGCGGGGAGCATGGCCATTTAAGCCACTGAAGGCAGTCGATATGTAGACCCCCGATGTGGACGAAGGTCTTATTTGCCTTCTGACTTTTCCGCCAGACCGACTGAAGTTCATGCCAACAGCAATCATAACGGTTACTGAATTACCAGGTGAATGCTTCTATAGTGGGATTACCTTAGGCACCACATGGAAAAGAAACAATGACGGTAGGATCACGCTGGTTTAAATTTGATTTTCATAACCATACCCCGGCCTCAGATGA
>QFQQ01000314.1 GCA_003243445.1 Citrobacter freundii | reverse complement strand
AGCGACACGACCATCTCGGCGTTGGCCAGCGCAGCGCGCGCGGCAGCCGGGTTGGCCACGTCGTACTGGGGCTCGACGCCCAGCAGCAGCACAGCCTTCAGGCCTTGGCCGCTCAGCATCTGGCCGGCGTTCAGACCGCCCTGGCCAGGCTGTGCGCCCACCAGTTGTGCACCGACCGTGTTGGCCGATTCACCCAGGAAGCCGAAGGAGGCAACGGTCTGTGCGGCGATCCACTGCGCCAGGGCTTGCAGGCCCGACGCATTGGGATGTTGCGCGGCGGCGTTGCCCAGCAGCACGGCCTTGCTCGTGCCGTCGATCAGCGATTGCGCGATGGCCTGTGCGGCCTGCGTGGCATTGCCTTGCGCAGGTGCCGACACACCCTTGGCTTCGCCCACGGCGACAGCCACGTCGGCCAGGGCCTGGGCCCAGGCGCTCGGTGCCACGGTGACGCGTTGCGCCAGCGGGATCAGCCAGTCATCGGTGGTGGCGCCGATCGCGCTGATGGCGGCACCCTTGCGGGCGGCCTGGCGCAGGCGCGAGGCGAACAGCGGGTGATCCTTGCGCAGGAAGGAGCCGACCACCAGGGCGGCGTCCAGCGTGGACAGGCCGGCCACGGGAAGGCCCAGCCAGCGGGCGCCCTGCCCTTGCGTGAACTCGGCGTTGCGCAGGCGGGTATCGACGTTCTCGCTGCCCAGACCGCGAACCAGTTGGCCCAGCAGGTACAGCTCTTCAACGGTGCTGTGCTCGGTGGCCAGCGCGCCGATGGCGGCGGCACCGTGGTCGTTCTTCACGCCCTTGAGGCCATTGGCCACGTACTCCAGCGCGGTGGTCCAGTCGACCTCGCGCCACTGGCCGCCCTGCTTGAGCATGGGCTTGGTCAGGCGCTCTTCGCTGTTGACGGCCTCGTAGCTGAAGCGGTCACGGTCAGCGATCCAGCACTCGTTGACGTCTTCGTTCTCCAGCGGCAGCACGCGCAGCACCTTGCCGTTCTTGACCTGGACGACCAGGTTGGCGCCGGTGCTGTCGTGCGGGCTGACGCTC
>QFQQ01000313.1 GCA_003243445.1 Citrobacter freundii | reverse complement strand
GATCAGGAGGTCAAGGGCCTGGCCCAGGGCCTCACTGCGCTCCCAGCCCAGCATCACTTCGGCCTGGCGATTCCATTCCGTGATCCGGCCGTTGTCGTCCATGCTGATGTAGGCATCGGGCGCGTTGCGCAGGATGGCCACCAGCTCGGCTTCTCGGGCGGCCAGTGTGCGCGAGGCCAGTTGCCCCTGGTGCAGGGCCACGGCCAGCCGGTCATTGGCCTGGCTCAGCTCCTGGGTGCGCTCCAGCACCCGCATCTCCAGTTGGTGGCGCAGGGCCGACAGGGCCTCTTCGGTGTCCTTGCGGCCCTGGATGTCCTCGATGATGGCGATGAAGTAGTGGGGCTCGCCATTGGTCTTGCTGATCAGGGCCACTGTCAGGTTGATCCAGACTGGGTGCCCATCCTTGTGGATGTAGCGCTTCTCCAGCGTGTAGTGGGGTATTTCCTGGCTGATCAGCCGTTCGAGCAGGTGCAGGTCCGCCTGCAGGTCGGCCGGGTGGGTGATGTCCTGGAAGGTCAGGCGCATCAGCTCGCTCTCGCTGTAGCCGATGATGCTGCACAGGCGGGCGTTCACGCGCTGCCAGCGCCCATCCGGTTCGACCAGGGCGATGCCCACGGCGGCCTGCTCGAACGTGACCTTGAGGCGGGACTGGCTTTCGCGCACCAGCTCATCGCTGTGGTGGACGACCTGGCGGACGGTGCGCGAGCTTTCGCGGTAGCTCAGTTCGCGCTCGACGATGTAGGCCAGGTCATGCAGCACCTGCAGTTCATCGGGCTGCAGCTCACGTGGCTGGCGGCCGATGGCACACAGCGTGCCCAGCGCGGTGCCGTTGCCGGCGTGGATAGGCACGCCGGCATAGAAGCGGATGAAAGGGGCGCCCAGCACCAGCGGGCTGTCCGCGAAGCGGTCATCCTGGCGGGCATCGTTGATGATCAGCGGGGCATCGGCGGCCACGGCATGGGCGCAGAACGAGACCGCCAGCGGCGTCTCGGAGATGTCCAGGCCCACGCGGGATTTGAACCATTGGCGGTTGGTGTCGATCAGC
>QFQQ01000312.1 GCA_003243445.1 Citrobacter freundii | reverse complement strand
CATAGCGGCGGCCCGCCAATGGGCGATGGAACTCAATGAAGCCACGCAGCGAGGCGAAAACCCTCTGTCGATCCAGCGCGCCGAAGCGGCACGCGCGGCGATGACGCTCGACAAGGCGCATCAGGCCTATATCGCCGCCATCAGGCGCGGGGATCGCAAGAAATTGAGGCCCCGCACGATCAGTGACAAGCAGGGCATCTACGATCGCGACATAGGTCCTCGCCTCGGCGCAAAGCTGTTGAGCGAGCTCACGGAAAATGACTGCTGGGACGCGGTCTATGACAAGGCGAAGGCGTCGCGCTACCGCGCCAACAAGATGGCCGGCGAGCTCAGCTATTTTCTCAAATGGTGCGCGGGACGCGAGGGACGCATGGAGGGGATCGAGCTTGCCGCCCACCCTGCCCCGACGCTCAATTCCAACTGGTTCGACACTGGCCCGGTAGCCAACCAGCGCTTCCTGGATGAGCCCGAGCTCTGCCTCTGGCTCCGGGCGCTGGCGGCCGAACCGCTCGACGTTCGCCGCGCGCTCCTCCTTCTCCTTCTGACCGCTGCGCGGCGCGGTGAGCTCTTCGGGGCAAGCGCCTGCGAATTCTCCAATGGGTTATGGACGCTGCCTGCCGATCGCTCGAAGAATGGCGAAACCAACTTCGTGGCGCTCGGCCCATGGGGACGTTTTCTCGCCCGGACCAATGCGCGCTGGCTCTTCCCTTCACCGCGGGTCGAGGGCCCCAAGCTCGATGGCTGGTTCAAGGTCCGCGACCGCGTCCACGCCCGCATGGAGAAGCTGGCGGAGCGCCCTATCCCCTCCTGGCATTTCCATGACCTGCGCCGGACCTTCCGGTCCAATGCGCGGCAACTGGGGATCGATCGCGACATTGCCGAGCTGATGCTCAATCACAAGCGTACCGGGATCGAGGGCGTCTACGACAAGAATCTGCAGCTTGATCTTCGCGCTGCGGGCTTCGCCCTCTGGGAAGACTATCTTGTCGGGCTTGCCCGCAAGGCGGGCGTGGCGGACGCGCTCGACTGCCCGCCGGCAGAGCCAGC
>QFQQ01000311.1 GCA_003243445.1 Citrobacter freundii | reverse complement strand
CAGAAAATGCGTGCCAGGGTGGGCGTCAGCATCATCACGGAAACGGGCGCTGTTGCCATTCATGAGTTTATTTCATCACGGGCGGTGATTTTTATCAGACCCGTACTGTGTATAAACCAGGAGCCGGAATGAATGATGCCGGGAAAGACACTCAGCTGACTGAATTCCTGATGCCTCCCGTCAGTACAACCGGACGCTGAACAGAAACAGATGAATTGTTATCTTGATGCCAGAAATGCCCATAACTGTTGTATGGTTTGTGGTTCCCTCGACAACAACCCTGATACGGTGAACTTAATGTTTTCAGAATACCCGGATGGATCTGTATGTGCTGACTACACGGCCGATCACAGACATCAGGGGTATACGGGTCTTTTACATGGCGGAATGACGAGTACCTTGCTGGATGCCGCAATGACTCACTGCTTGTTTATGCAGGGAGTGCAGGCCCTGACGGCTGAACTGACTGTCAGATTCATTTCACCCGTTTGTACCGGTGACAAGCTGATGGTCTGTGCCAGACTGCTTGGGCAACGCAGGGGGGTTTACCAGCTCGAAGCATGGCTGGCAAAGGGACAGCAGAAAGTGGCTCGTGCCACGGCGAAATTCATTGTCCCGTCGCAGGATATTGCTCTGGCGCATGGCTAGTGTGGCAGACGCCAGGTGTAACTGGTTATTATAAAAATATGAAGCGTGTTTTGCTCAGACCGGAAAGAATAATGGCATATCGTATATCCCACTTAAACAGTGTAAGAGGTAGTTATGAGTAAACAAATAATTGATATTGGTATTCCTGAATCATCCCGGGTGGAGATTGCAGACGGTCTGTCCCGGCTTCTTGCTGACACCTATACCCTGTATATAAAAACACATTACTATCACTGGAATGTAACTGGCCCCATGTTTAACAGCTTACATTTAATGTTTGAAAATCAATACAATGAGCTGGCCACTGCTGTTGATGATATCGCTGAACGTATACGCTCGCTCGGATGCTTCGCGCCCGGCACATATCATGAATTTTCACGTTTAACAGCGGTTAATGAAGA
>QFQQ01000310.1 GCA_003243445.1 Citrobacter freundii | reverse complement strand
AGATGACACACGATAACAAACTGCAGGTTGAAGCCATCAAACGTGGCACCGTGATTGACCACATTCCCGCACAGGTTGGTTTTAAGCTGCTGACGCTGTTCAAACTGACGGAAACTGACCAACGTATCACCATCGGTCTGAACCTGCCGTCTGGCGAGATGGGCCGTAAGGATCTGATTAAAATCGAAAACACGTTCCTGACCGACGAGCAGGTAAACCAGCTCTCCCTGTACGCCCCGCAGGCAACGGTAAACCGCATTGACGATTACGACGTGGTGGGTAAATCACGTCCGAGCCTGCCTGAGCGTATCGATAACGTGCTGGTTTGCCCGAACAGCAACTGCATCAGTCATGCTGAGCCGGTTTCTTCCAGTTTTGCAGTGAAAAAACGTGCCGATGACATCGCACTCAAATGCAAATACTGTGAAAAAGAGTTTTCGCATTATGTGGTGCTGGCCAACTAATTGGGGTTGGTTATGAGCTCCCGGCTCCCGTTACACATAAGCATTCGCAATGCATCGAGGCGGCAAGTCCGATTATCACTGGGAGCATAGTAAACTATGTGACCAGGGTAAGAGGACGTAGCCAACGAAGAGGCAGTGTGAAGGATGACGTGTATAATGGGCGGGAACATTCTACTACCGCTGTAAATTCAGGAGAAATCATGAGCAAGACTATCGCGACGGAAAATGCACCAGCAGCAATCGGCCCATACGTTCAGGGCGTTGACCTGGGTAGCATGGTAATCACTTCCGGTCAGATCCCGGTCGATCCGAAAACCGGTGCCGTAGCGGAAGACGTATCCGCTCAGGCACGTCAGTCGCTGGAAAACGTAAAAGCTATCGTTGAAGCAGCAGGCCTGAAAGTGGGCGACATCGTAAAAACGACCGTTTTCGTTAAAGACCTGAACGATTTCGCCACCGTAAACGCGCGTTCTTGCGTAGAAGTTGCCCGTCTGCCGAAAGACGTGAAAATCGAGATTGAAGCGATCGCCGTTCGTCGCTAAGTCTTATTAGAGAGCCCTGCTCTGGCAGGGTTCCTTACGCGTTGTTTTTTCACAAGCAATCTCTAACTGGAAAACTCAGCTCTCTGCCCTTGTTCGTTACGCTAACTGATTTATTCTCAATTTTTTTAAAATTCCAGTGATACAATTTCATTGTTCTTTTTTTCTGTGAATCTATATTTTTTGAAAAACAAACTCGACCTAATAGCCAATTAGCTTTTGAGCTATAAACATTAGCCTTGAGAACGTAGATACTATCATCATCTATCTTCTCTAAAGTATATATCACGCCATTATAAATTTTGAAGCTAACAAGCTTATTATAACGACCGACTGAATCGATTAAAAAAATGCAAATCAACAAAATACCAATTAACATGATAATTTTTATTCTGCATCGTTGTAAAGCAAACTTCATCAGTTCGGCCCCCATGAAAAGAGATAACCGGATGAACCAATAATAGCTTTATTTCCTGCCTGACACTCAATCGCTCCCCACTTCTCACTGGCCAAACGCAGCTCATGCTCATGACCGATTATGTTGTAAATATACCTGTAAGGCTGAAAGGAGTTATCAATTGGAGTATTTACTTCTCTTAATATAATGTTTCCAGCCGATTTTTCCAGGTAAACATATAAGCCATGACCTGCTCCCCGTTGATTAGTACACCCCGATGTTAGTAATGTCTTCATAAGCCACATGAGGACATCCCCATGA